>NZ_JBMPIY010000005.1:0-237588 GCF_049340005.1 Peijinzhouia sedimentorum | reverse complement strand
TCTACTCAAGAAGGACTTGATTACTTACATCGTATAGAAAAAGACACTTTTCTGGAAGGGTTAAAAAGCATTGATATCAAGCTATATAATGTGCTGAAAAACGCTAAAGATGGAGATAACCCAATAGTGATGAGGTTTAAACTTAAAGACAAAATATAATAATGGGAATGAAAAATTTAAAATACATTTTAATATTTACAGCCATACTACTGATTATTAGTGTTCTATACCGATTTTTGGGTAATAAAAATATTGAATCAATTGAAACTCCACAGCTAATTGAAAACACTAATTCTCAACTAACTAAGGTTGAATTTTTGAACCAAAAAATCGATCTAGGAAGAGTTAAAGGCGATAAACTTATCGAAACTGAATTTATTTTAATCAATAAAGGCAATAGTAAATTGGTTATTGATCATGTTGAAGTTTCATGTGACTGTACTGCAGGAGAAATAATGAATGAATTTACAAACCCTGGCGATTCACTCAAAATCAGAGTTATGTATAATAAAATTAGATATGGCTTCTTTTATCAAGATGTAATGGTTTATGGCAATTTTGAAACCTCACCTCAGTTTGTAAGTTTCGAAGGCTTCATAATTGATTAAATAGATGTATAGACATTTTAAATGTTTGCCATGTTCAAGCAATGAAAAACAATTATCTAATTATATATGTATTCCTCCTGATTTTATCAGGTTGTGGATCTCCTAACACAGAAAATGAAAGAGCAGAAATAAGCAATGCCATAGGGATTGAACTAGAAATTAAGGGGACGCTCGTTTTAGAACTTGATAGTCAAACTAGCTTGAGTGGTGTAAGCTCATTCGGCTATGATCAGCTATCAAATACAATTTATATGTATGAATTCTTAAATAATAGGATACTAACATATTCTCGTTCTGGCGAATTAATAAATCAAATTTCAATGCCTAAAGATGGCAAAGATGAAATATTTGGAAGTTATAATACAGGCCTATTAATGCGAGGCAACATTGCTTATTTTAATGAACCCAATAAATTTCGTATTTCCATTGCGGATCTGTCAGAAGGAATTTTGGTGACACATCGATTTCAATATGATATGGATGATGTGCAATTCAAATTTGAAACGGGTACAGGTCCATTTACGCTGTATAGCACACCTGTTCTATTTAGAGAGAACAAGTTATACTTTACTGCGAACCTATTTGAAGGGAAATTTCAAACTATGGAAGACCTTAAGGTAGATGAGACTTATAAAATCAACTCCGCTTACGTTTATGATATTGAAAAAAATGAATTGGATTCCTTTCTGTCCAGACCTAATCAGCTTGACAATGGATACAGAGGAGAAGGATTAAAGTTCAAGGTTAGTCACACACTCAATCCTTTGACCAACAGTATTGTATATGCAATTGGCGCATATGACACGCTTATCGAAGTAAAAGCGGATGGCTCAATAACGCATCATCCAATAGGAAGTGAATTAACTAATGATTTTGCTCCATTTTCAACTGAACTTAAAGTGATGCCGAGAGAAAAATGGATGGAATATGAATATACCACAGCTGAAGTTTCCAATGTACTATTTGATCAATACAAGAAATTGTATTATGTATTTATCAAAAAAGGTCAGACCTCAGAAGCCTATTTGGATCCAAGCACCAGTGGATTAAGAGATTACTCACTAGTTGTCATCGATGAGAACTTCAATTTTCTTGGTGAAAAAATAATTGATGCCGGATATGACCCTAACTACAATCTGATATTTGAGGATGGACTATATATACTAAGGAAAGATTTATATAATCAGAATGATGATTATATGACATTTGATCAAATTGAAATTGTAAGGTAAACTTATTGGAACTTAATATAGCGTTTGATAACATAATACATTTGCCCTATTCCACTTTAGGATATAGAGTAGAATATTATTTTAACACCATAAAGCCAAGCTAACAAAAAAAGGAACCGCATAGCAGCTCCTTTTCAAGATTGTGTATTATGAATTTGCTAGAATTAACCCTCCATTATTTCCTGCAAAGACGCTTTATTTGCTATGATGATTTTATCTATCAAATCGTCAGTTAAGGCTGTTGAGAGGAACAATGATTCAAATTGACTTGGGGCTAAATAAATGCCTCTATTGAGCATGGCACGGAAATACTTTCCAAATAGTACAGTGTCACATTGCTTAGCACTTTCAAAGTCAAACACAGGCTTATCAGTAAAAAACAAACTATACATGCTGCCTAAATGGTTGATAGTGAAATTCAATCCAAACTCATCAAGTCCATTTTGGATTCCTGCTACTAATTTATTGCCAATTGCATCAAGCTGGTTGTAAATTTCCGGATGGCTATTAAGATGTGAAAGCATTGCCAAACCTGCAGCCATTGCCACAGGATTTCCAGATAAAGTTCCAGCCTGATAAACGGGACCTTGTGGAGACACAAAATCCATTATGTCTTTCCTCCCGCCGTAAGCACCAACGGGCATGCCGCCACCAATGATTTTGCCAAGCGTAGTTAGATCTGGCTTTACTGCAAACATTTCTTGTGCTCCGCCTTTTGCCAAACGAAAACCAGTCATCACTTCATCAAAAATCAAAAGGATTCCCTCTTCATCACATATTTGGCGAAGGCCTGCTAAAAATCCTTCCTTTGGTAGCACACAACCCATATTGCCTGCTACAGGCTCAATAATTATGGCGGCAATCTCATTTTTATGAAGCTGAACAAGTTCTTTCACATGCTCCAAATCGTTATAGCGAGCAGATATTGTGTCAGCTGCTGTTCCTTTGGTAACTCCCGGACTATCAGGCGTACCAAGCGTTACCGCACCACTACCCGCAGCAATCAGAAATGAATCTCCATGACCGTGATAGCAGCCTTCGAATTTGATGAACTTATCTCGACTTGTAAACCCTCTTGCCACTCTAATGGCCGACATAGTCGCCTCAGTACCTGAATTTACCATGCGTACTTTCTCAATAGATGGTACCATGGTACATATTAACTCAGCTATTTCAACTTCTCTGGCTGTAGGTGCGCCAAAAGACGAACCATCGATTACAGCTTTTTGCACTGCATCTATAATCATCGGATGAGCATGACCCAAAATCATAGGCCCCCAGCTATTGATTAGTTCAATATAGGAATTGCCATCTTCGTCGTAAAGATGTGCACCAGATGCTTTTTTTATGAAAACAGGATCGCCTCCAACAGACTTGAATGCCCTAACTGGAGAGTTTACACCACCTGGGATAAATTGTTTGGCTTTGTCAAAAAGGTTCTTACTTGTGGATAAATTTAATTTACTCATTTACAGCTTGTAATACTCCGTTTGTTAATTTAAAAATTGGGACATATTGATTATCAATTTGTTGGGTAAATTGATAACCTGATAGTACATCCTCTAATATTAGTCCTTCACTTTTGAGTCCAATGTGGAATTGTGTTCCGTATTCTTTGATGGCCTTGCCAATTAGCAACATGGCATCATAGCCGAAAGAGGAATAGGTAGTAGGCATGGTTCCATACGATCGAACATACTCTTCTCTAAACTTTTTGAGTGTTTCACCACCAAATTGAACTCCATTATAGCCTACCAAATAAACTCCAAGTCGCTCTAATTGAAGCTCTGAAATATTTGATCTGTCTAACCAAGTGTCGAATCCAAATGTTGGGACTTTGTCGCCTCTAATCGTTAATAAACTCAATGCACTTACAATTACTGCCGGGTTTTCAGTAGCTAAGAAAATATGGCCAATTTCCTCTTTTGTCATCGCAGGCACAGCTCGTGTCGCATTTGGATCGTCGCGGGTAGGTGCTGGCATTTGTCGGGTTTCTGACAATCTCTGAAATATTGATGAGCCATCCGGCCCGGAAATTTGCTCCATCATTACCACTCGGAAACCAAGCTTCTCAGCTGTTTTTTTATAGGCATTGGCTATTTCTTCATCTCTTTTGGATGTGCTGTAAATGATTACAGCGTTTTTATTATTGAATGACTTATCAGCAAACTCAATCACTTTTTTCGATAATGTTTCGTTCCCAGGTCGCATCATCAAAGCCCAAGGATTATCGACTATATCCTCTACGCCACCTCCAAATGGCAATACAAGAGGCATTAAATTTTCGCTTGCATAAGTGGCTACATTCTCTTGCGTGCCACCTAGTTGGTTATAAATCATAAAGTCCATTCCTTTAACCTCTGGTCTATTCAAAATAGATGATGGTGAAGAAATATCTCGGCTTTCAATATCGTAATTGAACAAATTGATATTAATTCCTTGCGTCCTCAATTGCCTATTTGCAAGCTTCAACCCTGCATAGAAATCCATGTATTGGCTATTACGATAGGTACCTCCCGCCTTTAGCAAATGAAGCGAAAAAGGCAACACCACAGCCGCATTGTAGCTATTTTTCATTTCGGTAGCTACAGGAGTATCTATTAACTCTTCTACCTTGAAATTGAATTTCTCACGAAGTACTTTTACTCTAGCTTGAGAGTTTCTATCCGTATTTACGATCAATCTCTGTGCTAATTCCAGACCTAATCTAGCATTATCAGGATAGCTTCGGTATAGACTTTCCAATTGCTCTACAGACTCGATTGTAGCAACATATTCAGCTTCCATTGCATTGGCATCTTCCTTTGCAGACGCACTGCGAATTTTCTCCAAGGCATTAAATCCTTGAGGGTATTTACCTAGTTCAAATTCACTTTTCGCAAGCCAATAGTATAAATCCTCTCTCCGCTCCCAACCTGGCGATCTAGTTTCTAATTGCACAAATAAATCTCTGGCAGCTGAAATATTGCCTGCTTTGAACTGTGATAAGCCTTGATAAAAAATGGCGTAATTCAAATAGGGATTTCCGCTTGTAAGCTCTGCTACAGATGCAAATAACTGACTAGCTTGATTGAAATTACCTACTCTGAATTGCTCTTTTGCTCTTGAAAAATTATTTCTAATATCCTGAGCATCAACAGACAAAAACAGCAAACAAAGGCTTAAAACTAATAAGATTCTTTTCATATTTTATTCCCATTCGATGGTGGCGGGAGGTTTAGAACTGATGTCGTACACCACTCTATTCACACCTTTCACCTTATTAATAATGGTATTACTTACATCCGCCAAAAACTCATACGGCAAATGGCACCAATCAGCTGTCATTCCATCAACGGACGAAACTGCTCTTAGGGCTACTACTTTTTCATAGGTACGCTCATCGCCCATTACACCAACCGACTGTATTGGCAGCAAAATAGCTCCTGCTTGCCACACATTATTATAGTGTCCTTCTGATTTCAAAGCATTAATGAATATATGATCTACCTCTTGCAAGGTTTTCACTTTTTCTTCGGTGATATCACCCAAAATACGAATTGCCAGTCCAGGCCCAGGGAATGGATGACGACCAATGATTTTTGGATCTATTCCCATGCTGTTTCCTACATTTCGTACTTCGTCCTTAAACAACGTATTTAAAGGCTCAACTATTTTCAGCTTCATCGTTTCTGGCAATCCGCCAACATTATGATGCGATTTGATAGTTGCCGACGGGCCTTTTACAGAAACGGACTCGATCACATCTGGATATATTGTGCCTTGAGCCAACCATTTCACATCTTGAATTCGATGAGCTTCTTCATCAAACACATCGATAAAGGTTTTTCCAATTGCCTTCCGCTTTGCTTCTGGATCGCTTATTCCCTTCAATGCATCATAAAATCGCTGCTTTGCATCTACACCTTTCACATTCAGTCCCATATTGAGATAGGAATGAAGCACATCTTCAAATTCGTTCTTCCTTAGCAAACCATTATCCACAAATATGCAATAGAGATTTTGGCCAATTGCTTGGTGAATAAGCATAGCAGCTACAGATGAATCTACCCCACCTGAAAGGCCAAGCACTACCTTATCATTACCTAACTTCTCCTGAAGGTTCTGTACCGTTGATTCTATAAAAATCTCCGGAGTCCAATCTTGTGAACAATCACAAATATGAACCACAAAGTTTCTGAGCAAATTCTTTCCTTCTGTAGAATGCGTCACCTCAGGATGAAACTGAATACCATAAGTGTCTTCATCACTAATTTTAAAAGCAGCTACCGCTACTGAAGGTGTGCTTGCAATCACATGAAAGTTATCCGGCAATTCTCGAATAGTATCTCCATGCGACATCCAAACTTGGGAGTGCAAGGACATTTCCTTTAGCAGTTCGAAGTGAGTATCCACTTTGCTAAGCTTAGCACGTCCATACTCACGAATTTCCGATGGCAATACTGTCCCACCATTTTTATGCGCCATCAATTGCGCTCCATAGCAAACACCCAGCACAGGGATTTTCCCTCTTATTCCACTCAAATCCACATCGGGTGCATCCTTATCCCATACAGAGCAAGGACTTCCCGATAAGATTACTCCTTTTATATCATCTGTAATCTCAGGCACATGATTATAAGGGTGAATTTCGCAATAAACATTGAGTTCTCTTACTCGTCGAGCGATGAGTTGCGTGTATTGAGAACCGAAATCAAGGATAAGAATTTGTTCAGCCATGGTGCAAAAATAATAGCTGAAAACGGGAAACCTATTAAATTTATTTAGGATTCAGTGAATGTCCCTTTTTCAGTAATTGCAGTTTCATTACCTCCATCCTTTTTGTCTTTGGCGGGAGGAAAGAAAAACAACATTGGATGTCTCCACAAATGCCTGCCAATTAGCCTGAACAGCAAACCAACTCGACTGAATGCAACGCCTCTAGAAAGTATTGCCACATATATTGCTAAACCAAAACTTACCAGAAAATTCATTAATCCAATACCAGCAATTCCAAGTAGCGACACCAAGACCGTATTCAATGAAATCTGATCGCCAAGCACAAACATTGCAATCCCAAAATTACCAGAAGCAAATGTTATGTGACGGATGTCCAGTGGCAACCCGAATATAAAACCTAAGGTGCCCATAGAACCTAAGAATATCCCTAGGAAAAAATTACCTGTAAGGCTGCCAAGATTATTGTCAATATAATTGCTAAACTTCTCTAAAGTTTTTTCAGACATGATTGCCTTTAGTTTCTTATGCTCTCGTAATCGCTGTGGAATTCGGGCAAAAACTACTTTATTGTCATAATAGCCAGAAATGACTCCTGATAGAAATAAACAAACACCAGCAATCCCGGCATAAAACAAGGATAATGATTCCCATGGATGAATTTCAGTAATCAATTGCATCGCTTTGTCGTCTTTCGCTATTTGCTCACCGAAGTAGCTAGCATAGCCATAAGCCACCAAAAATGCGACTGGGAAAGCAATTACCACATTGCCTACAAACGCAATAAACTGGCTTCTAAACACCTTTACTATCAAATTGGATAGACTGGAAAGTGCCTCCCTCTCCGTTCCCTTTACATCCAATGAAGCCGCAATCTTGGTGGCAGTCATGGCCGGTTGCTTGGTAGCAAGGGTAGTTTTGGTCAAGTGAATTCCAATAAAGCCCAATGAGTAATTCATGCTATACAAAAATGCTTCACCAAATGGCGCCAATCGCAGGTAGTAGATTAGCACTTTGATGCAACTCAAAATCCCAACGATCAAACCTCCACCCATTGAGGAAAACAGCATTTTGCTATAGCCTTTCCAATCGTGGGTTATGTATTTTTCTCCTGTTTTTCCTGCATGTTCGGTAATCTGAAATGCCAGTAAGCCCACGTTTGCGTAAAAATGGTCTATTAGATTATTCTTACGATTTTCAGCTTTTACTAATTTTTTGAATAAAAAAACGAGTGGAAATACTTTGTCCTTTTCACGCTGATGATAGAGGATTTCCAAAAGCACATTGAGCCTATCCGTATGCTGATGCAACCGCTGGATTAGATAAGTCAATGATAATTCAGCACCCTTTTCATGTTGCTCATGGCGAAGGGTGGTAATGACTTCCTCGCATTTCTCTAGCACTTCCAAAATCTCCTTATAATCACCAGATGAAAAGGAATCTACTCCACCTAAAGTGATTTTATTGAGGAGCAAAACAATTTTTCTGTTTTGAAGCAGGAAAGGAGATTCTGGCTTTTCGAGTAATGGAAAACGATCGATCAGATCCGGATCGAGGCTGATACCAGCTATTCGGTGGGAGATGATTTCTAATGCATTATTGTAGTGGAAAAGCTCCTTTTGCAAAAACGAATATTTGGCTTCTTTATCAAGTGAAAGCAATTCAAATAAGTGCTCCCACGTTTTGGAAGGAATTTTTTCAATCCATCTGTAATCAGTCTTGCGATGGAAGCTTTCATTCAATATGCCTTGTAGAACATTTTCTTCTTTGGCAGCAGGGAGGAAGTATTGTGCAAATTTCTGAAATCCCTCAGCAAAAAAACCTTTGTTGGATAAAATACCTGTTTCAGTAAGTAACGATACGGGATCATTAGTCATAAAAACCTCCCGCAAATACCTCCTCAATGATCGTCTTAAATATTCATTCTCCTCTAATATTGATATCAAGGCATTAAGCCTTTTATCTGCATTTTCATGCTTATTTACACTACTCGGCCGTATCTCCTGCACCAGTTCAATAAGTAATTCTGGTTTACCTGTTTCAGCCTGTATATGTATTTTGTCTAATAATTCTTTCATAATAGGGCTATAGAAAACGCCTTTTACAATGATACAATTTGAATTTGATTCAATTGTTAAAATTCCCAATTAAATGATGTTGGTTAAGAATAGCCAGCGGCAATTATAATCCGATAAAGAAATTGGATGTTAACTAAGATTAAATTTTAGAAATGGACTAATTTGCCGTCAAATAAGAAATTGAATTGGAATGAATAAAAAGCACTTTGAAACAGACGCCATCAGAGGCCAAATGGACAGAACCATTTATCAAGAACATTCTGCTCCAATTTTTCCCACCTCTAGCTTTGTTTTCGAAACGGCAGAAATGGCTCGCGATATGTTTAATGGCGACATTGAAGGCAATATTTATTCGCGCTATTCTAATCCCAATACGAACGAATTTATTCAAAAACTTTGCTTGTTGGAAGGAACCGAAGCAGGCGTTGCAACTGCATCAGGAATGTCCGCCATGTTTTTGAGTATTGCTAGCTTTTTGGAATCGGGCGATCATGTGTTGGCTTCAAGATCACTTTTTGGCTCTACCCACCAAATTCTCACGCAGCTTTTACCTCGTTGGGGCATCACTTCAACCTATGTAGATATAGACAAGCCCGAAACTTGGGAAGCGGCAATCCAGCCTAATACCAAAATGTTTTTTGCAGAAACACCAAGTAATCCTGGGCTCGATTTGCTCGACTTGGAATTTATGGGCGAGCTGTGTAAGCGCAAAGGAATATTGATGAATATCGACAATTGCTTTGCCACACCTTATCTGCAAAATCCACAAAAATTTGGCGCTGATATCATTACTCATTCGGCCACGAAGTTTATAGATGGGCAAGGTCGGGTGCTTGGCGGAGCGGTTTTGGCATCGAAAGAGTTGATCGAAAAAGTTACTTTCCTAAGCCGTCATACGGGTCCTGCGCTATCACCATTCAATGCTTGGATTCTCTCCAAAAGCTTGGAAACACTCCATGTGCGAATGGATCGACATTGCAAAAATGCCCTTAAAATTGCTGAATGGCTACAAAATCATCCCAATGTGAAATGGGTTAAATATCCATTTCTAGTTACTCATCCTAACTATGAGATTGCTCGCAAGCAAATGAAAATGGGTGGAGGCTTGGTTACTTTTGAATTGAAAACAGGTGAAGCTGGTCTATTTGAGAAGATCAATAAGCTGGAAATGATTAAGATATCAGCCAACCTTGGCGACACTCGAACGATCATAACACATCCTGCCTCCACCACACATTCTAAACTTTCGCAAGAAGACCGCGGGAGGGTAAATATCACCAATGGCTTATTAAGACTTTCTGTAGGCTTAGAAAATGCAGAAGATATTATCAGTGATTTGGAGAGGGTTGTTGGTTGAGGGAATTGGGGGTTGCCTTCAAAGTTGATACTGTATGCCCAAAAAAATAATCTGTCAGAAATTTTTCTTAGATAAAAATTATCTCTTAAATTTATAACCATTGTGTAAGGTTTACTAACTTGGTTTTATGAATAATTATTTATCGTTGACGGAAACTTCAGAATTGATTGGCAAAAGTAAGGAGACTTTGAGGCGATGGGATAATGAAGGTATATTAAAGGCTGTAAGAGAGCCAGTATCTAATTACAGAGTTTACAGGAAATCAGATGTTCAAAAATTATTAGGATCATTATTTAATGATATACTTATTGATGATGTTTCTAACCGAGTTAATGCTGAAAATGAGTATTCCGTTTTAGAACTATTTGCAGGAGCAGGAGGATTGGCAGTTGGGCTAGAAAGAGCAGGTTTAAAATGTATTGCATTGAATGAAATTGACAAATGGGCTTGCAATACGCTCCGAAATAATAGACCCAACTGGAATGTACTTGAGGGTGATATTAAAAATTTTGATTTTCGTGATTATCACAATAAAGTTGATGTAGTTACTGGAGGCTTTCCATGTCAAGCATTCAGTTACGCAGGAAAGAAATTAGGATTAGAAGATGCCCGAGGAACTCTTTTTTATGAATTTGCTAGAGTTGTACAAGAGGTAAATCCGTCTATTTGTATTGGTGAAAATGTAAGAGGACTTTTGAGTCATGATAAGGGTAAAACCTTGCAAGGAATGGTTTCTATTTTAAATGAAATAGGGTACAAAGTTGTTCCTGTAAAAGTATTAAAAGCTATTCATTACAGAGTTCCCCAAAAAAGAGAACGACTTATTTTAGTTGGAATAAGAAAGGATATTGATTTAGAGTATAATTACCCTCAACCGCATCATAAAATTTTTACACTTGAAGATGCATTAAAGAAAGGTGAACTTTATGATTCTGATGTACCAGAATCTGCGGGTGTAACCTATCCAGAATATAAGAAGAAAGTTCTTGATATGATTCCTCCAAAAGGCTATTGGAGAGATTTACCAATAGAAATCCAAAAAGAATATATGGGTGGAAGTTTCTACCTAGGCGGAGGAAAAACAGGAATGGCAAGAAGAATTGGCTGGGATGAGCCATCACTTACTTTAACTTGTAGTCCAGCTCAAAAACAAACTGAAAGGTGTCATCCTGATGAAACAAGACCTTTCACTGTTCGAGAATATGCTCGAATACAAACCTTTCCAGATGATTGGAAATTTAGTGGATCTATGGCTCAGCAATACAAGCAAATTGGTAATGCAGTGCCAGTGAATTTAGGAGAAGAAGTGGGCTACTCAATCGTTAAATTTTTAAACCAGTATTATAAAGTTAAAAGTCAAAAAGCGGTGATGATCTAATTTCTTCGGCTAACTCTTCACAGCCCTTATTTATTAAATCTTCTGAATCAATATTATTAATACTTGTGTGTAATGCTGCTACTAATGTGGCGTAAAAGTGAGGAAAACCAGTAACCCTATGCCAAAATTCCTTACCGATATAGACTGGATGAGTTTGGTCTATAAGTTTATAATGCATACTTAATTCATTAGACTCACCATATAATACTCCTACAATGAAATCGGTATTGCTAATTCCTTTGAAAGCACTATTTGTCCTAGCCAAATTAATTGTGTTAGTAAATTTCCTAGTCAATGGTTTTACGTCCTCAGAGTTAATCGTATTTGGTCCTGATTTTAATTGACACCATTTTCTTCTATTGTCAAGTTTATCAATAAACTCAATGTCCATTCCTTTTATAAGCGAGCCTTCTGCAATTCCTAACTCAACAAACATACTTTGAATGCGAGTGCCAAAAGAAGTGTTAATTGAAGTACCCAAAACTCTAGGATAGTATAATGCCTTTGCAACACCTTCCGGAGAATATTCACCTACAAGAATTTTTGAGAGATACTTTACAACAATTGGATTGATATTGTAAGATTTAAGCTTCGAATGCGTCTTTAATGAAGCTCGTATATGATTTTTGAAAATATAGCGTTCGAAATACTCGACTATACGAATTGCAAGTTCCCTATCTGTCATAGTGCAATTTATGCAATTACAATAAAATTTAGTTCCAATCTTTCAAAATTGATACAATAGATTTATTCAAGAAGCTCATAACATCGATATAGACAGATTGAAAAACATTCAACTCAACCTTCCAATGCCTCATTCTTCACCTCTTCCGAATTGCTCACTGCTACTTTAGGAGCTTCAGTTTTATCTGGAAATAACTTAGCTTTATAAATATCAGCAATTTTTACTTTGAAAAATTCCTTATGAACATTAAATGGCACATGGCCTCCTAAAGCTTTCTTATGGTAATTTCCATCTTCTTTTAGGATATAGGCATTTACATTATCCTTTAAATTGTAGTACAACAAATTGATAATTTGCTGCTTCAACATCGGGTCAATTACGCTAAACAAAGACTCTACTCTACGATCGAATGATCTTACCATTGCATCGGCACTTCCTGTGTAAACCAATGGCGCCGCATTATTGTGAAAGTAGAAAATTCTAGAGTGCTCGAGAAAGTCCCCAACTATTGAAATAACTGAAATATTCTCACTCAAGCCCACCCTACCTGGCCTTAGACAACAAATTCCGCGTACAATCAATTTGATCTTTACACCTGCTTGACTAGCCTTATAAAGCTCTTCTATAGTTTCACTGTCCTCTAGTGAATTAAGTTTAATTACGATCCCACTTGACAAACAATTTTTAGAGTTTTCAGCCTCTTTGCGAATAAGCGAGATCAACTGCTGACGCATATCACGTGGAGAAGTAATCAGCAAGTCATATTGGCTTGGAAGTGAGTGACCTGTAATTACATTGAAAAACTCCGAAACATCATTTGCATAGGTTTCATTGGTCGTAAGCAAGCCCAAATCGGTGTATAAATTGGCTGTTTTCTCATTGTAATTACCACTAGATAAATGGACGTAACGAGTTATTTTCTCCTCCTCTTTACGCACAATCATCATCAATTTGGTATGCGTCTTATAATTTCCAAACCCATAAATTACGAAGCAGCCGGCTTTTTGCAGCTTTTTCGCCTCCCGCATATTATTCTCTTCATCGAATCGAGCCTTTACTTCAAAAAGCACCGAAACGTGAATACCATTCTCAGCCGCCTTCAATAATGCTTCTGTTACCCTTGATGATTTAGCCAAACGATAAATCGTCATTTTGATCGCTAATACATTGGGATCTTCAGCGGCTTTCTCAAGTAAATTAAGAACCGGCTCAATACTATTATAAGGGTGATGCAGCAATACATCTTGATCATTCAAAACATCATAAATATCTTCAGAGTCTGAAGGATAACTTAGCGGTGGCACTTGCTTAGGCAATGTACTCACACTATCACTAAACTCATGATGACCAACTATTTGCATCAATCCACTAAAATCAAATATGCTATCTTTTGGAACTCTGAACACATTATCATCCTCAAGCATCCAGCGATTTTTCAACACCTTCAATACCCAAGAGTTGAAATGATCGCTCACTTCCAAACGAACCACTCTACCAGTTTTACGCGTCTTTAATTTAGCTCTCAGTTCTTCCAAGAAATTCGCTTCGATATCATCACTTTCTTCTAGTGTAAAGTCACCATTACGAATGATTCTAAACGCATCGGCAGAAAGGATTTCGATATTGCGAAATAGCCAATGAATATGACTTTTTATTATTTCTTCTATCGGGATAAAGACCAATTGATCCTCCCGCTCTATTGCAAAAAATCTTGGAATATTTTGTGGAATCTGAACAAAGGATAATTTTTTATTCTCCATCGATTCATGAGGAATCCTTGAAACGACAGCCAAAATTATAATACTATTCATCAGCACCGGAAATGTATGATACGAATCATACACCATGGGAGTAAGCATCGGATAAATCGTCTTCTTAAAGTAATTCTCTACCTTCTCTTTTTCCTCATCATTAAGGTCTCCATTATTTAATATCTGAAAACCATTCTCCGCAAATAATGGCCTTAAAGTCTTTCTGAAATAATCATTTTGTCTTCGAGTAAAGGCCTGTGCTTCTTCAAGCAATTTCTTTCTAAATGGAATTTCTCTAAGTCCCGAATAATCAATTCGCTCTTTTCCATAATCAAGGTAATTGTACAAACTCCCAACTCGTATTTGGAAAAACTCATCTAGATTAGATGATGTAATAGCCATAAATTTGAGTCGGTCGAAAAGTGTACGATCACTATTACGAGCTTGATCCAACACACGCTGGTTGAATTTAAGCCAACTTAAATCCCTGCTTATCAGGCTACTTTGCTCAATGAGTGTAAGTGTTTTATCCTTTAAAGCTTTCATAGCTATGGCTTTTAAGTTCTTTTAAAAATTAATCGGAATTGAAGGCGGGAGGTACAATAGAAATAACCTTAAATCCTTCCTTCAGATAATTGCATGTTAATTACGCAAAAACCTGAAGGAAGATTATAAATTCAATGTTAATTAAACATCAACTTTTGCGTATCGAGCATTCTTCTCGATAAATTCTCTACGTGGAGCTACCTCATCTCCCATAAGCATGGAGAACAAGTGATCCGCTTCAGCAGCTGAATCAATAGTTACTTGCTTTAAAGTTCTGGTAGCCGGGTTCATTGTAGTAGACCACAACTGCTCAGGGTTCATTTCACCCAAGCCTTTGTATCGTTGCTGATGAATAGATTCTTCTTTGCCATCTTTAGCCATTTCGCTTACGGCTCTTGCTCTTTCATCTTCGGTATAAACGTATCTCTCGGTTTTACCTCTCTTTAGTAAATACAATGGAGGTAATGCGATATACAAATATCCTTTATCGATCAAGTCGCGCATATAGCGGAAGAAGAAAGTCAAAATCAGGGTACGGATGTGACTTCCATCGACGTCTGCATCGGTCATAATCACTACTTTATGATAGCGAAGCTTATCCATGTTCAAGCCTTTTGCATCATCTTCCCTTCCGAAGGATACACCTAAAGCTGTGATCATATTTTTGATTTCTTCATTATCGTATATTCTGTGCTCTTGAGCCTTTTCTACGTTCAAGATTTTACCTCTTAGCGGCAGAATAGCTTGGAAATTACGGTGACGACCTTGCTTAGCAGATCCTCCCGCTGAGTCCCCTTCCACTAAGTACAATTCGCACAAAGCCGGATCTTTCTCTGCACAATCAGCCAATTTACCTGGCAAGCCTGTTCCTGAAAGCACATTTTTACGCTGCACCATTTCACGAGCCTTACGAGCTGCATGTCTCGCCTGAGCAGCCAAGATCACCTTATCTACGATTATTTTTGCTTCCTTTGGATGCTCCTCCAAGTAGGCATAAAGTGTTTCGCCTACAGCGGTATCTACTGCACCCATCACATCCGAGTTACCCAATTTGGTTTTGGTTTGTCCTTCAAACTGTGGCTCCGCTACTTTTACCGAAATTACGGCTGTAAGTCCTTCTCTGAAGTCATCACCATTAATTTCAAGCTTCACATTTTTCAGCAGACCAGATTTATCTGCATAGCTTTTGAGTGTTCGTGTAATCGCTCTACGGAAACCCGATACGTGCGTACCGCCTTCTATGGTATTGATGTTATTTACATAGGAAACCAAATTTTCCGTGAAGGACGTATTGTAATTCATGGCAATCTGCACTGGAGTACTGCCATTGTCATTTTCAATGCTAATTGGCGATGCTATCAATGATTCTCTCGTAGAATCGAGATATTGCACAAACTCTACCAAGCCCCCTTCTGAGAAGAAAGTCTGTCCTTTTGGCTCGCCATTATCATCCATTTCGCGGAAATCTTGCAAATGAATTTTGATCCCGGCATTCAAAAATGATAGCTCTCTCATGCGAGTAGCAATCGTTTCGTATTTGAATTCGGAAACTATGAAAATACTTTCATCTGGCTTGAATTTGATAACCGTACCAGTGATATCTGAATCGCCAATCTCCTTTACTGGATACTGTGGAATACCAATTTTATACTCTTGTTCGTAAACTTTTCCATCTCTGTGGACAGTGGCTTTAAGATCGGTAGATAGTGCATTCACACATGACACACCCACGCCGTGCAAACCACCAGAAACTTTATAAGTGTCTTTATCAAATTTACCACCTGCGTGAAGTACAGTCATTACAACTTCTAACGCAGATCTGCCCTCTTTCTCGTGCATATCCACAGGAATACCACGACCATTATCTCTTACCGTTACGCTATTATCATCATTGATATCCACCCATATTTCATCACAATGTCCAGCCATTGCCTCATCTATGGAGTTATCTACTACTTCCCATACCAAGTGATGCAAACCTTTAATTCCAACATCACCAATATACATGGCAGGTCTTTTACGTACGGCTTCGAGGCCTTCCAGCACTTGAATATTTACCGCAGAATACTGTTGCTTGTTACTTTTATCGTTGCTCATTTCTAATAATTCGGAAAAAGCCAAAAATACGAAAATTTGACCGTTTTCGCATGCTATTATTGGAAAGAAACCAAAAGAATTTGGCTATTAGTAGATAGGTATAAATTGATAATAGGCAATTGGCTATCGAATATCCTTCGATTACAAATTGCTAATGATTTGAGCGAGGGTCTACTGCGTTTAGTTAGCACTAGCCCATCCTTTGAACTTCAGTAATTTCCTACACTTAGCATCACCAACGTACAGGCTATTTCAGCTTCTATACCCTTCTCAGAAGCCATTTTGATAAACTCGGAATTTTCTGTACCGGGATTAAAAATGATCCTACGTGGATTTAATGAAAAAATATATTCGTACCACTCAGGTTGATTTTGTGGACCTATGTAAAGAGTCACCGTATCCACATCTTTTATTTCAGGTTTTTGTCTAAGATCTAAAATTTGCTTTCCTGCCAACTCGCCTTTTTTGATACCTACTGGCACGAAATCTATTCCCTCCTCTTTCAGCATATAAGCCGCCCTGTACGAAACGCGGGAGGGATTAGTACTTGCTCCTACAATTACTGTTCTCTGATTTTTCAAGTATTTCTGTTTTATTTCAAATACAACTCATAACATCCACTTGAAGCCACAAAGTTCTCTACCCCATTTATCACCGAAATTCAGTCAAATTTGTACTAGGCATTTACAACTCACAATCGCTAAGCAATCGTCCTACATCAACCATTCTTCCCTCCCACAATACCCCTACCCTCACCTAATGCCATCTAATCTCTCCACTAGCTCCACCAAATCCTTATAAAGTATGGCTAAATTAGATCGCTTTTTGCCAGACCAATCACCGATATCCTCACTAGACATGGCTGCAATAAACCAATTCCACATTTCTTCCTTGAAGCTTTCAACGGAATTGAGAGTAAAAAAATCATCTAAAATGACCTTTAGGGATTCTTTCCTCCGAGCTTCACAGGTTTTGCAAATAGTGTTTGTTTCATCTTTATGGGTTTGCATAGCATTTGTATTTTTAATGAAAAACGTTAGCGTAATCATCCAATGGCTTGCCTTTTACATCAGGTATTAGCTCATTATATTCGATGCACAATATGTCGTTTAGATACTTCATTATACCTGAGCCTTAGCAATTCAAGTTCTGTCTTCATCGCTCTCATAGGCAAGATTGTCCATAGCGACTTTACCCTCTTAGAGCTTAATACGCATAGCCCTGCTCTGAACTTCTTCTCATAACTCACTGAGCAACTGAGCAGCTTGGAATGCTCTACTCTTGTAAGCGAATATCTATTATTTGTGCTTCCTATTCTTTTATTTTTATCTTTGTCCATCTTTAGTGTCCGTGATAATTCAAAAATACAAACCTATTTGAAAATTTGCAAACAATTTTGAAAGATAATTCAAGCTTCTTTGAAAGATTAATGTATTATGCTGATTTGCAAGGTATTAAAAATCCTCATGAATTAGCTAAACGCTTGGGATATCCAAGTGCTGAGAAGTTGTATAGACTAGATCGTAAGGTAAATGCCAAACCCAGCGCAGATATTATTACTGATATTTCAAACCTGTTTGAACATTTGAATTTGAGATGGCTTCTCTCAGGTAAAGGGTCAATTACAATTCCAATAAATGACAATAGCTCTATCTCCATTGAAGAGGACAAAAGCTCGGTGGTAAGTGAAAATGATAATACCCATTATAGTAATTTGGAAAATGCGACTTCCGCTAACCAGAAGGGCTCATTTCAGGCTCCTAAAGTCGTAACGGTAGATAGTAAAGGAAAAAACAATATAGCACTGGTATCTGTACGTGATAGGGCAGGCTACCTTCAAGGATACAAGAATCCCGAATATATTGCTGAATTACCCGTTTACAATGTTCCTAAGCTAGATAATGGCATATTTAGAGCTTTCGAGATAGAAGGTCTATCGATGGTACCAACCATCAATCACGGTGATATAGTATTCGCCCAATTTGTCCAGGATTTTGCCCACATCACTGACGATGGTATATATGTAGTAGTCACAGCACACGATGGTGTATTAGTTAAACGACTGATAAACAATATAGATAAATATGGCTTCATTACCGCCAAAAGTGACAGCATAGATAACCGAAGCAATTACCCAAACCTCAAAATAGCTCCAGATCAAATCGTCGAAATTTGGGAGGCTAAAATGTTCATGAGTAGCGATTTCAGCAGTCCACAAGACATCTACTCCCGCATTAATGCTCTGGAAACGGAAATAGAGCATTTTAAAAGTAAGAAAGAGCAAAAATAGGTTTTTTAGAAATAATTCAGCCTTATCTCCGTACGACCAATAAGTAGCAAAAAATAGCCATCACCTTCGTGCCGTTAGGTACTACAATGGGTAGCAAAAAAAAAATAGTCCAGAAGCACTGTGACTTTAGTTTCAACCATGGGATAATGGAATAGCACAAATCATCCTCCCGCAATTGTCTGAATCAATCCTGCCTACCCTTTAGGGATTAAGCGGATTAATCTATTTCACAGAATTTTCTTTTTAAATCTTCCTCTGTCCACCATCAACTTTTCCTTCATAAATTATCAGAATTATGATTTTTCCCAAAAACCATCACCCATAACCTTCTATTTCATCCCCCATCAGCTTCTTCCTCAACTGTCCCCCGTTAACCGTCAACAATTCCAACTCATCATCCCAAAACCACTCGCCTCTTCCTCCATCAAAAAAAGGCCTCCATAGAACATCCATGGAGGCCTGCAAAATTAACCTACACTAAACCTTATCTTTCATTTTGAACCAATCCAGCTTGTCTAACTTCTATGTCGGGAATGGGCCAAACATACCTAGGATCATTCGGAGGCAGAGTATAGCTTTCGCCATTTAAGTCCCTCATTAGTGTTTTCGCATAGCGCGACTCCTTATTCAACCGTCTTAGATCATCTCCTCGCCATCCTCTATAGACTAATTCCTTTCTGCGCTCCTGCAGTACAATATCCAATGCCTCATCAGCATTGGCAGCGCTTATGGGAGTGAAGGTGCCTGTTGCATACCTTTTCTCCAAAAGGGTATTAATTAGGTTCATAGCTCCTTGTACATCATTGGCTCTAGCTAAACTTTCCGCATATATTAAGTAAAACTCATCCGTAGCCATACCGCTATAGAAATTTCTATTACCAGAATAGGTAGCTTTTAAAGTGACAAAACCGCCACCTCTATTAAGAAAAAAAGCATACTTTCTCAAATCATTATCATCGTAGCTTTCCCATAGTTCTGTTGATAGTGACGCTAAATTCAACAAGCTATAGCTTACTCCTAGGGAGTAGAAAAAGCTCTCTGCAAAATGATTGTTAAATGGCATGGATGCGTGAACATTCAAATCATTAAAGTCTACCAAATTCGACTTTCGTTGTAGCACTCTTTGTGCGTACTCTCCAGCCATATCATATTCTCTTCTTAAAAGGTGAATTCTCGCTAGCAAACCATCCACTGTCATTTTAGAAGGCTGATTAATTGAACTAGACTGCTCAGGTAGTAATTCAGATGCCATTGCTAAATCCTCAAATATGGATTCATAACATTCCACTAAACTCGACCTAGGCGGGGTATTACTTATTGATGAATTTAATTTTAAGGGTATCCCCAATTGTTCTGAATCACCTGGGTCATATAGTGGTGCAAATATGCGTAGTAAATTGAAGTGGCCATAAGCTCTGAAAAATAGAGCCGAACCCAGTGCCATATTCCACCGATCTTCTGTTTGCGGTGAATAATCAGTATTTTCTAATCCTTCCAAAACAACATTGGCATAAAATATCTGACGATATAAATTTGTCCATTCTGCTACAGCTTGCCCTTCATAGACGTCCTCAGCCCATATATAGCCATTTCGCTCAGTAGGGGTGGCCATGAAATTGTAATACCGATCAAAAACTACATAGTTATCACTTATTATAAAATTTAGTATGGGATCCACGTTCAGCATGCTAATATTATTTAAAAGTTCTTGATGATCTTCAATGCTTTCCGGTACGAGCAAGGCCTTGTCTGGCTTAATATCTAGAAATTCATCCTCACAGGAAGTCATCAGAAATATGCACAGCAATGGCAAGTATACTTTCGCCTTAGCTAATACCTTCATCTTCCAGTTTGCTGCTTTGATTTTATATGTGTTCTCTCTTTTCATTGTGTCTGTGTTTAAAAATCAATTTTCAATCCCATTGCAATAGATCTTAATGGTCGATTAGTAAGAAAATCAGGGTCAATATCAATGTCCGTTTTCTTCCAAATCAATCCCACATTGTTGATATAGGCATAAAGCTCAGCACGCTTAAATGGCAAATGCTTAATGCGGCTTTGATCAAATAGATAGCTAACTTGGATATCCTGCAAGCGGATATGATCACCGGGCTCTACAAGGGATGATGAATAGGTGTAAAGCTCATCTCTAAGAAAATTATTCGTTAAAGAAACTGAGGGTATATCGGTGATCAATTCATCACCAGGAGCCTGCCATCTGCTATAATAATCGCCGTGGGTACCCAACCCTCTTGTTGCAGCATACCTAACTGAAGCCCTTCTGAAGTAATAATTTAGCCTGAAACTAATATTCATGGACAGTGTAAATCCCTGATAACTAAAGGTATTTCTCAACGACCCGAAACTCCTCGGTTTTGCACTTCCATGAAACCTTAAGTCTTCATGTTCGGAATTTACATAGATATCGGTATAGTCGGTAGAGACCTCACCCTCCCGTATAAACTGAGGGTCACCGGTCTGGCCATCTAGCCCCGCCCAAGGAATACTAAAAAGACCAAATAGTGGGTATCCTGTTAATGGATATATCGCTCGATGTGAGTTTTGCAGCAATTGTATGGAAGAAGGGTTTTCATCATAAAAACCTACCTTATCCCATTGGCTGCTAAATAGGAACTGGCTTTCCCATCTTACTACTTTATCGAGATTTACCGAATTCAAAATCACATCTATACCTTGGCTTTTCAAATCAGAAGTATTGCCTCTATAGCGCAACAAACCAGTAGATGGAAGAGGAATGATGAGGCCAATTAAGTCTAAGCCATTCTTGGTGTAGAACTCAAAGGAGCCATTAACACGGTCATTAAATCCATCAAAGTCAAGGCCAATATTCATCATTTCCACTCGCTCCCAAACTAAATTTGGGTTTGGTGGATTTTGGATTTCAGCATAAGGCAATTGGCTTACTGAAGATACTCCCACTCGTCGAGCTGTTGTAAATGCGGTAAGGCTTTTATCAATATTGCCATTAAAGCCGTATGTCGCTCTCAATTTCAAATATGGAATCAACTGGGAAGAGTAAAATCCCTCTTCGCTGAGTGTCCACCCTGCACCAGCAGACCAAAGTGGTACGCCTCTTTGATTGCTATTGACTCCAAATAAATTGCTCTGATCTTTTCGTGCACTTAAAGTAACATCATACCTCTTTTCAAAATTATAGGCCAAATTGCCGTAGTATGAAATAAATCGATCGCTCAGCTCGCTATGCCCTTGGCGCAAAGGAATGCTGCTCTCCGTGTTTCGATGATACAAAGGAAATCTACCTGTGAAATCTACAGGCAAACTCGCTGCAATTCGATCGTTATAACCGTAATATCTGGCCGAACTTCCTCCACTATTCAACACCTTCACCTCATAACCGGCCAATGCATTTATTTGATGCTTCTCATTGCCAAAAGCCTGCTGATACCGTAATTGTCCGCGTCCATTATGACTGTAACTGCTTCTGTCGCTTCTGTCTAGTATGCCTCCAACAGGTATAGCACGACTAATATTTCCATCTCCATCTACTTGGCTGTACTGATTTACTAAGTCCCTAGCATAAAAACTTTGTTCACCATATAAATCCCTATTGCTGATATTTGCCCGCCAGTATTGATATTGAAGCTCTCCTGTGAGACCCGGTAAAATGTCCACACTAAATCCAGTGTTTATTCTATAATCACGGGTTTGATTAGTCTTTTCAATAAATTGATAATCACTAAGTGGGAAATAATCCCAATTCAGAAGCCCATCTGCTTGTGCTTGATCCAAAAGGCTCCTTCTATAGTCTCTTGTAACCCTAATCGGATTACCTTGCGCATCTGCCAAAGCCATATAAGGCGGGAGGTTGCGGCCTTGAGATAATTGCAAATTGGTAAGCGCTTCGTTGGGGGTATTCTGCAAACGCTCAGTGTAATAGATGGATGTATTCCACCTTAGTCGATCTTTGAAAAAACGCATGCTCTGCCCTGTGTTTAGCGTTATTCGTTCACTAGTATTGCCCACTATACTAGCAAGATTATGATCATAGCCCAGGCCAAAATTGAATTGATGTCGATTGCTTCCTCCACTAAGGCTCAAGCTATATTGCTGATCTACACGCTCCCGATATAGGTAATCCTCCATATCTTGCCGCAAATCCTGACTTTTCAGTGCAGTCATACTAGCTTCCAATTCACTCTCACTGATTTGCCCATTTTCATGAGCAATCAGCAATTCTGCGATGGGACTTAAGCCTCGATTATCTTGCGCATTGACATCACCTGCAAAAGCTCCTTCGAGAAATAGCTCCCTCTCCAAATCTACATAGTCACCAATTTTCATTTGTGGCACATAGTGCAAATCAGGCTTGGAGGTCACATTGATATTAGAATTGAATCGTACTTTAATATCCTGATTGAAAGAACCCTTTTTGGTATTGATTACAATTACGCCATTACCTGCTCTCGTACCCCAAATAGATGCAGCGGCAGCATCCTTCAAAATGGTGATACTCTCCACATCATTCGGATTTATATTTTCTAACCCACCATCGTAAGGAAAATTATCTACAATTATTAAAGGCTCTGCATTTCCAAGCAATGTACTTCTACCCCTAATACTTACTGGGTCGATAAAACCTGCTTCCGAACGATGCAAAATAAGCCCACTGGTTACATCTTCTAAGCGATCCAGCAAATTGGTACTGACTCTTCTATTAATTAGTTCCTCATTTACAAAAGAATAAGAACCAGTCACTCGCTCTCTTGGCACATCCTGGTAGCCAGAAGATAATATGGTTACTCCTGCTAAATCTGTGGTACTACTTTTAAGGATAAGTGCTAATGGCTTATCTAGTGGAACACTTACAGCTTTCTCAAGCTGCTCATAACCCACAAAACTTACTTGTAATAAATAATCTCCTGCTGGGCCTTCCATCGAAAACCAACCTGCCTCATCACTTATACTGCCTAATTTTCTATCCTCATCATATATGTATGCTCCAACTAAAGGCAGGCCATTTTCATCCGTGACCGTACCGGAAATGGGGTATAATTGCTCCTGCGCCCAACCTTTTTGGGTACTCAGCATAATCAAAAAAAGTAAAAATATCTTTCTCATTTTCTTGTGTCCTTTTGGGTTAATCTTCACTTACTGTCTTTAATGACCATTACCTCGATTTCAGCCATCTGCTTCACCAGATCCAAATCATAAGCAGCCAAGGCCTCCCTGAGCAAATCGACTTTACCTAATTCCGCCTCCAATAGGATATCGACTCTACCTTCATAATCCGTTTTATCTATCACTGGAACCCGTGTATGATTCAGGTATTTATGATTCAATTCATACACAAGTCTACTCATATTATGATTTTTCAGATAAGCCCTATAGGGCATAAATGATAAGTCCCATTCATCCGGATCGTCTACAACGCTTGCAAATTTTTCTTTTTCACTCGTTCGAACCAAAGCCCAGACTTCCTCCACTCGCAATTCTGTTTTTACTGTATACTGCGGAAAATACCTTGCTAAATCTTCCATAATCAACTCATGGGTTCGATGAGTCTGACTCGGCGGAATAATAATCTCATAACAAAAAGTATTATCGACCATCCATTCAGGCCAAGATTGCTGCTCATCGACCTTGGTGAGTGGACTAGGATCTGCGACTTCTATGCGGATCTTACTAGTATTAAAACTACTCTTTTGGGTTGGGAGGTAAGCCATGCTAAAAAGATTTGGAATACTGGAATTGACCGCATATACTCGTTGCGATTCCCCTTCTTCTGGAAAAAAGGGCTGATAAGACCTGATACCTCCTGCATTCTCTATATACCCCATCAATGTGGACTGCATCAGGATTTCCTTGTCCTTAATATGCGTATTACCCATTACTAAGGGCTCATCACTATATACTTTTACAAGTTTTCTATTCTCCTTTGCATTAGCTACCACCTGATTTTGGCTTATGGCCCTTTTAATATTTTCTTCATTGACTCCATCTAAGCCAGTGATCGCAAGCACTTTTCCTGTACCATCAATCCACACATAATGAGGTAAAGATTGATGAGGGAATAAGAGATGTGCATATTTTTCATTTACAACCAAAGGTAATTTGTTGCTTGTACCTGTGGCTTTTTCCATTCTGCTAATGGCTTTAGTTGCGGTAACAGCATCTTCATACGTGATCGGGATTATTTGCAAATCATCCTTATACTTCTCCTGTAGCAAATTGCTCTTGGGCATCATTTGTATACAGGGAGCACACCAGCTGGCCCAAAAATCCAGTATAATAACCTTCCCAGAATAATCGTTTAAACGTAATTCCGATTGATCATAATTTAAAACCTCCTGCATAACTATTGGGGGTACCTGCTGTCCAATTTCTATGGGAGTAACCTCTGTACTGGTAATGCTATTGCTTTGCTCCAATGCCCAACCTTTTTGGGTACTCAGCATAATCAAAAAAAGTAAAAATATCTTTCTCATTTTCTTGTGTCCTTTTGGGTTAATCTTCACTTACTGTCTTTAATGACCATTACCTCGATTTCAGCCATCTGCTTCACCAGATCCAAATCATAAGCAGCCAAGGCCTCTCTGAGCAAATCGACTTTACCTAATTCCGCCTCCAATAGGATATCGACTCTACCTTCATAATCCGTTTTATCGATCACCGGAACCCGTGTATAATTCAAGTACTTTTCGTTCAATTCATACACAAGCCTACTCATATTGTGGTTTTTCAGATAAGCCCTATAGGGCATAAATGATAAGTCCCATTCATTAGGATCGTCTACAATGCTCGCAAATTTTTCTTCTTCACTGGTTCGAACCAAAGCCCAGACTTCCTCCACTCGCATTTCTGTTTTTACTGTATACTGCGGAAAATACCTTGCTAAATCTTCCATAATCAACTCATGGGTTCTATGCGTTTGATTAGGTGGAATAATAATTTCGTAAGAAAAGGAATTATCAACCATCCATTCAGGCCAAGATTGCTGATCATCTACCTTGTTGAGAGGGTCAGGATCCTCGACTTCTATGCGGATCTTACTTGTATTGAAACTCTTTTGGGCTTTGGAATAAGCCATGGTATATAGGTTTAAAATGCTGCAATTGACCGCATACACTCGTTGAGATTCCCCTTCTTCCGGAAAAAAAGGCTGATAGGACCAGATGGGTCCAGCATTCTCTATATACCCCATCAATGTGGACTGCATCAAAACTTCCTTGTCCTCAATATGCGTATTAGCCATCACTAAGGGCTCATCACTATAGACTTTTACAAGTTTTCTATTCTCCTTTGCATTAGCTATCACCTGATTTTGGTTTATTGCTCTTTCTATATTTTCTTCATTGACTCCATCTAAACTAGTGATAGATAGCACCTTTCCTGTATGATCAATCCACACATAATGAGGTAATGATTGATGAGGAAATAGGAGATGAGCATATTTTTCATTTACCACCAAAGGCAATTCGTTGCTTGTACCTGTGGCTTTTTCCATTCTGCTAATGGCTTTAGTCGCAGTAGCAGCATCTTCATACGTGATAGGAATTATTTGCAAATTGTCTTTATACTTCTCTTGCAGTAAATTGTTCTTGGGCATCATTTGTATGCAGGGAGCGCACCAGCTAGCCCAAAAATCCAGAATAATTACCTTCCCCGAATAATCGTTTAGGCTCAATTCTGATTGATCGTAATTTAAAACCTCCTGCATAACTATTGGGGGTACCTGCTGTCCAATTTCTATGGGAGTAACCTCTGTACTGGTAATGCTATTGCTTTGCTCCTGAGACTGTGCCTTTACTACAAGGCATAGCAGTGCCAGTAAACATAAAATGCTTATCTTTTTCATACTTCTAATGTTTGGTTAAAATTTAATTGTGTCTTTTAAATTGATTGAGTTCGTAAGGCTCTTTCAGGTAGGTTTTTTAATGACATTTACTCGGGCATCATTCAATGTCATTAACCGGGAAGGCAAAATAAGGTGGATAATATGGAGCCTTGCTCTAAGCATTCTTGACCTCATTTTTATTTAAGACATCCAAAAGTTCATAGATAGATTGGATATGACTTTTATCATCCTCATTACAGCTTTGCAGCTCTATTTTATTGAGAATAGATAGTATAGAATTGTAGTATCGTTCTATGTCGCTCAAATCTTTATTCTTTAAATGAACTTCGACTTTTTGTAAGTCTTTATTAAAGTAAATCATATTCTTCCCTTTAATAGGGATAAATATACTGTTTAAAAGTATAAAGCAAAAATAATTCTCCTATTTTTCAGGATAAATATCCATTTTTAGTAACTTTCCGTCCTTAAAAGCAATTTTAATCGATATTTGATGTCAAACATGAAGCAAAGATCTAAGCTGGGTCAATTTTTAGATACAAGAGCTGTCAACCAAGCTGCAATAGTTAGAATGACAGGAATAGGAAAAAATAGAATTTCTGAACTCGCTAAAAATGAAGATGCAAGAATAAAAGCAGATGAATTATATCTAATAGCCAAAGCAATAGATGCAGACCCATGCAAACTTCTCAATCTAATCTGCAGCGACCTCCAACTAACTGGAAACTAACTCAATCCCGCTTCCCATCAACTTTCAACTCTTTTTCTTCAACAAAACAATCATCCTACATCAACATCTTCCCACTTCCTCCAGCTCCTAAGGAATGGCATCATAATAGCCCAAGGAGCAGCCGTGGGATAATAGATCAGCACAAATCAATTTACCGACCGTAGGTGAGCCTCCCGCAAAATCGTCTGAATCTGAGATAATACGCCATCAACTGCACTCCATCCTACCTCAACCAAGCCCTAATCCCCAATCAAATACTCTCCATCTTCCCAAATAATAACACACCTCCAACCTCCTCTCAAGAGGAGACTTTCTCTTTAACACTCCATCCTCCATTCTCCCTCAACTTCCCCTCAACCGTCCTCCGTCAACCGTCAACTCTTCCATCAACCATTCTTCCTCCACCCCCTCTCCAAAATATAACCAAATCACTTATATCCTCTTAATATCTAAAATTTGAATAGTAAATATTCCTGTATTAAAATAAAATTTACTACAATGTAATTTTTTAACATTATGATATTTACTACTTTAACAATATTTATTAAAACCCTACCAGTATGAATAATATATACAATAATCTATACACGATTTATCAAAGCTACGCCTTAGCCAATAATTCCTTCAGCACCGAGATGGATGCTTCTGAATTTTCCAATCTATTACAAAAATGGAATGATGAGTTATTGAGAACTCGAGAGACATATATTGAATATTTATCAGACAGTCCAATTAGCAACCACAATAAAGAAACCGAGAATATTCAAATCCTAAATTTAGTAGCATTAATGGGTGAGCTTTGGGATGACATTAGTCCTCATCATTCATTGCCTTTCAATTCAATTAGCAATGAACACAATTACTTGAATTTGAATCTTCACTTCTATAATTCTCTTGAAGATTTATTGAGTTTCTACGAAAGCTTTATAAATAATACCCAATCACAAAACCTCTTAAG
Source organism: Peijinzhouia sedimentorum (assembly GCF_049340005.1). Taxonomy (NCBI): domain Bacteria; kingdom Pseudomonadati; phylum Bacteroidota; class Cytophagia; order Cytophagales; family Peijinzhouiaceae; genus Peijinzhouia; species Peijinzhouia sedimentorum. Next base: position 209,328 of record NZ_JBMPIY010000005.1, on the reverse strand, counting down.
AGATCGAATCTATTCAGTAATTTCTCAACGATACATAGTAGAGCACATTCCTTTGTTACAAGACAAGCTTGAAGAATTTATTGGAGATGAAATATTAAAACGAGTCGTATTTTCTGCATTTTTAAATTTCTCAAATCTTTCTTTTCCCAAAACCAGCAATTTCGATTTCATTCACTTAAAAAGACTTCTGAGAGAAATTTGCTTCAACACAGTTGGTACAGAAACTGAAAGCAACTTATATACATGGTGCATTTTCCATAATTTTAATACTCTTGAATTCTACGAGTATGCAACAGAGAATTTTTTAGAGGAAATTTATTTACCAGAAACGATGGGAGCAAGTCTCCAAAAGGCAAATGATTTATTAATTTCTTTAAAACAATTGAATGTGCTTAAGGATAGAATATTAGTACCTAACCTTGAAGCAACAAGTATATTTTTGGCTAAGTGGCTCAAACAGGAAATCAACAAAATACAAACAAAAATAGAATCCAAAAGCCAGTCTAACACCTCAAATAAATCAGCTGAATTATCAGAGTACACAATTACCACTAACCTTTCGGTAGGTCAACTAAGTGTATTAACTGAAGCCTTCATTGAAACAAATGTTTTTCATGTTAATAATAAGTCTCTGCATAATAGATTTTTAGCTAAGTATTTCCTCACAACTAAGGGAAAAAATTTCTCACCGATCAGCCTTAGAACAAATCAAAAGGATGTCTCCGAAAAACACCTTAAAGACCTAAAACAAAAACTACTTAAGTGTATCGAATACATTGAGAATTTTAATAAAGACTAGTCAATTGAATTACAGACCTTTCGAAAACTACTATAATATTATAATTTGAAATTGATTTGCAAATATCTAAATTCATAAGCATAACAAATTCTTCAATTCGTGAAAACTAAAAGAATATGCATTTACGAAGATGATATCCAAAGAGTTATTGGTAGAAGTCTTCGATGTTCCTAGATGACTTTAAAGAAAATGAAAGCATTTTATGAGAAAGTGCATTCGCAAAAAATTAGCGTATCAGAATTTGCTCAATTATCGGGTATCCCAGAAGCCATGATTAGGCCATGTTTATATGAAATTTTTGGAAGTAGGTATTAGTCCGACTTCCCATGACTAAATATTTTATCCCTCCTTTTTTTAGAATTAGCTGCTGTTAATCGAATTTATTCCCTCCATTTAATACCTAAGGTTATTCTTTTGACATTAATTAACTGACTTGAAATGGAGCGATTTGCAATCATAAATGTCTACTTCGAATTAGTAAGATATATAGTAATATTCCTCTTTGGATATACTGCCTTTGACAAACTAATCAATTGGGCCAATACAGTTCAACAAATGAATCAGCAATTGCTGCCAGAATTTGTAAAGCCACTATTGCCTTTCCTAATCCCGTTTCTTGAACTTCTTATTGCTCTCCTTTTAATCATTGAGTACACCAAAAAGCAGGCATTGCTAGCAAGCGGTTTCCTTATGGCCTGCTTTACGACCTACGTTGCTGTCGTTCTCTTTAATGATTTTAGCCATGTGCCATGTAGCTGTGGAGGCATTATCCGCTCTCTTACTTGGGAACAACACTTGGTTCTGAATTCAATTATAACCCTCCTCATATTTTCATCATATTTCTCATACAACAGATTGAAAAAGAGCGAATTATTGAAAAATATTTGAATGGCCATTCGATGAGGGAAACGCTGAAAACCTGAAATAGAGTAGGCAAATTTTTAACTAAAGTTTTGTTGCTTTTTTTTTAAAAAGCTTCCACTATTATGAAACATTTAAAAAGTATCCTAGCAACAATTGCCTTTGTTATGGCAATTTTCCTTGCCCAAGCTATGCATTCCAGCGATGAGAATGTAAGGCTATTTGGCAAGCAAATCGACCCAATTACCCAAGCGGTTACATGGATCGAAGTGACTGATCTCGAAGAAGGAGAAGATTATACTTGCTTTGAAAACCCAAGTGAAACCTGTACCTCCCAATTGGTCAATGATGATCCAGTAATGGGAATCGAACAAGGTGGCACACAGCAACCAGGTAATTTCTTCTTATACTAACTGAAATAGGGATTCTTCTGGAGGGATAGAATTCCAATTCAGTGAACGCAGGCACCTTTTAGGTGCCTGTTATTCTTTTTTGTTCAAAAAAAACCTACACTATCTATTAGGTAACAGCTGTATTCAAGTTGGTTCAGATTTAATAGCTAAATTATTTCAGCTTCTCTTCAGTATTCTAAAAATTCCTCCTGATTCTATAAACACAAGGAAGTCAATCTACTTTTCATTCCGATATGGTAGATTTTAAAAGGCTGACAATGAATTAAGGGGCAGGAATCATCTCAGGTTGATTACGGCCTGGTGTAATATCTTCTTTTTTGGTGCAGCTTGTACTTGCAAACAAGCCTACGACTAGTAATATCAACAATGTCTTCTTCATTTCGTCTTTCCTTTTATACTTGAATGATTTCCAATAAATTGAGAATTTCTTGACATCAAATTTACACTTATTTCATCTCAATTGTTCCACCAAATTACATATTGATTTGATTCATAAAAAAAAGCTAGCCAAATAATTTTAGCTAGCTTTAATTGACAGTTTAGGGATATTTACAATTTAAACGTAATTGGCAATCTCATTCTTACTTTTACTGGAGCATCGTTTTGCATACCTGGCTTCCAATTTGGTGCATTTTCAACTACTCTAATCGCTTCACGGTCGATATCCTCTGACACTCCTTTGAGTACTTCTACATTGCCAATGGAACCATCAGTATCGATGATAAACACCAAAAATACTTTCCCTTCAAGCCCTTGGCCTCTGGCCGCTTGTGGATATTGAATATTAGTACCTACATAGTTGTAGAAAGAGCTCAACCCTCCTTCTGGCTCAGGTTGCACTTCCAATCTGAATGAATCATAAATTCCATCACTATTAGGCTTCGCTTGCTGCTTTACTGGAACTTCTATATACTTGGGCATTTCCATAGAAGAAGGCATTTCAGAAACTTCGCCAAGCTCATAAACCTTTCCATCCTTCACTTCTATCATTTGGAATGAATCAGGGTTTTGACGAAGTCTTTCTACAAAGGATGTAGCCAAAGCATTTTTTTCTTTGGTGTCTAGGTTTGTACCTACTACCAAGTACTTACCAGCTTTAGCTTCCATTGAACCATTTTTGAACATCATAAAATCCTTTGCTTCCGGTTCAGGTGCAGTGGAAACATTAATATTAAAGTCACCAGTTGGCACTTGTAATACTGCGTTGTCCTCTACTTCAATTATTTGATCCATCTCATTTACTCGCTCACATGAAAATACGGTAACCATAAAGGCTATTAACGGCAAGGCAAATACTATTCTCCAAGCTGCATATTTCTTTTTTGGCAATTGCATCATTTTAATTCTTTTAAGTGTTTTAATTTTAGAAAAATGCCTAGCAAAGCCTATTGAGAAATTTCGAAGTGCCATTTTGGCAAGGAGTTGAGAATATGTGCTAATATCTCCATCCTGTGTAGCTTTGTCATCAGCAAGGTACTCATGCACTTCTTCTATTTTATGAGAGTACATGTAGATAAGTGGATTGAACCATAATAGAACTTTAAGGAACTCCACCAAAAGTAAATCATAGGTATGCCCTTGTTTGGAATGAGCTAATTCGTGGTCTAGAATACGATTTTTGTCTGCCTCATCCATAGGCACGGAGTTATCAAAAAAGATATACTCCATATAAGAGAAAGTGGGTAATTGGCCATTCGTATCTATTACCCACGCACCTTTATAATATCTAAGTCTTCGGTCTTTATCGAAAAGCAATTGCCGAATAGAAACCCATCTGTAGGTAAGCTTAATCCCCATTATCATAAACCCAATTAAGTACGTTGCCAACAGTGCTGTTGTATAGGGATTCAGTAAGGGGGATGCGTTTTCCGCATAAATCACCACCTCGCTGAGAGTCTGGGTGGTACTCACAAAAATTGGTAAATCACCACTTTTTTGTGTGGTTGGAATTTCCAAAATCGGTATTATAAAAGACAACAATAAAGAGCCTAATAAATAAATTCGATTTTGCAGAAAACTATTATGTCTGGATAAAATACAAATGTAAAAAAGATAAAAAACAACCAGACAGATAGTGGAGCTCATCAAAAAAGCTACCATAATCTTAATGTTTAAGGTGTTAAATAAATTGTTACAGGCTGCATAAAGCAGCCTTTACAAAGAATTCTTTCTGCTTAGTCGATGTCGTTTTTAACGACCTTCATAAGCTGATCAATTTCTTTTATATCCATGTTTTCATCCTTAGCAAAGAATGATACTAGGCTTGAAAATGATCCTTCGAAATATCCCGATATAAATCTTTTCAAATAGAAAGACTTGTAAGCATCCCTATCAATAATTGGATAATATTCGTAGGTTTTGCCGTAAGCTTTGTAGTCTACAAAACCCTTTTGTACTAAAATTCTGATAATGGTAGAAACAGTGTTGTATGCAGGCTTAGGTTCTTCAAACCTCTCCAAAATATCCTTTACAAAACCCTTTTCAAGATCCCATAAATGTTGCATTACTTGTTCCTCGGCTCTTGTTAATACTCTCATAGTTTTACTTGACTTATTAAATAATATCCAAATATAAAACTATCCGGTTAGTTTGCAAACTAAGTTGATAGTATTTTAAGAAAAAAAACAGAAATTATATTTGCGTAAAGGCAAACGTCAGAATATTAGCACCCATTCTTAGTGCCTTAAGTCTCACTTCTGGAGAATCATTGTGGATTTTCTGATCTTCCCAGCCATTACCTAAATCACTTTCGTAACTGAAGTAACATACAACTCGCCCTTCATAAACAAGAGCTAAACCTTGTGGAGGCAATCCATCATGCTCGTGAATCTTAGGAATACCTTCAGGAAAGCTAAATTTAGTATTGTAGATAGGGTGGTCAGGAGGAAGCTCTACAAATTCTAACTCTGGAAATACTTTTCGCATTTCAGGAACTACAAATTCGGACAGGCCATAATTATCATCAATATGAAGAAAGCCTCCTGAAATCAGGTAAGACCTAAGATTTGCTGCATCTGAAGGGCTAAATAATACATTACCATGCCCTGTCATATATACATAAGGATAATTGAACAATTCGGCACTTCCTACTTCCACTTCATCTTCTTGTGGAGAAATGTTTAAACCCAACTCCTCATTACAAAAGGAGATTAAATTGGGTAAAGCCGTTTTGTTCGCATACCAATCACCCCCTCCCGCATATTTCAGTTTGGCTATTTTATAGGAAGCAAATTGAGCATGAAGTGTTGGAACTAAAAGTAATGAAATCAGAAAAAGAGAAATTAGATATTTGATTTTAGCATTACTCATAAAGTTCCATTATTAAAAGTCTGTAATATGAGCCCAATTCTCCCCAGATTTTATTCTATACAACTGCATTTCACTGATTCCAAATTGCTTTGCAATCATTCTCATGCGAGTTTTTCTGTTTGGGTCATTTATCAATCTCTTAATCATACGCACCTTTGCCGTTGTAAGTTTATGTCCTTTGTATCCTGGCTTTTCTAGGCGCTTCTTCCTGCTTTCTTTTACAAACGGACTACCTTGCTGGTGAACTTCCATTTGTTCTTTGGTAGCCCATTTCAGATTAGTAAGCAGGTTATTCTTCTTATTATAATCAAGGTGGATCACGAATCGGTGATCATCGGATGGCTTAGGAAGGAATAATTCAGCTACAACTCTATGAATATACAAAGTGAGATAACTGCCTTTGGGTTTTAAATTGAGGGTTGGATAACCTCCTGTGATAGTACCTTTAATCAAATCTCCCTCTAATACTTCCGAGGTAAAACTTATTACTCTGCCGTAATTGGATACAGCGTACTTTTTTCTGAGCAGACCAGGTTCCATCGGAACAATAGCCCACTTTTCGTTGTAATGCGACTTAATCTTCGTCATGTGTAATTAATCTCTTCTGCTTGATAAAATGTGATCATGGCGTTGGTTATTTTGGTATCTAAAAATAGATAAAAATGTTTTCCAGTTCTATTTAATAACTGTTTTCAGCTTACTCTATTTGATAATCGGCTCATTATAAAGTTTGGTTTTTGATTTGAGCATACAAACGGTTGTTAGGCGGGAGGAATTTCTGTTCTTTATCCTTTCAAACGCTCCCATTTAGCTATATTTGCAGCATTATGGCAAAAAAATTTAATAGAACTACAGTAACTGCTGCCCTACCTTATGCAAATGGTCCTGTACACATTGGGCATTTGGCAGGTGTATATATTCCAGCAGATATATATGTGCGATACTTGAGAAGTAAAGGAGACGACGTGGCATTCATTTGTGGCTCTGATGAACATGGAGTACCCATTACATTAAGAGCGCAAAAAGAAGGAACCACTCCGCAAGCTATCGTCGACAAGTATCATACACAAATACAACAGTCTTTTAAGGAGTTTGGTATTGCATTCGATATATATTCTCGAACATCATCTCCAACTCACCATGATACCGCATCAGGATTCTTCAAAAATCTCAATGATAAAAATGAATTCATTGAAAAAGAGTCTGAACAGTTTTACGATGAAAGTGCAAATCAATTCCTCGCCGATAGATACATAATGGGTACCTGTCCCAAATGTGGCAATCCAGATGCCTATGGCGATCAATGCGAAAAATGCGGCACATCACTAAGTCCTGATGAATTGGGTGATCCACGATCTATGTTAAGTGGCGCCAAGCCCATCAAAAAGAATACTAAACACTGGTACCTACCGCTTGACAAATACGAAAATTGGCTTCGCGAATGGATTCTTGATGGCCATAAAGCATGGAAATCCAACGTTTACGGTCAATGCAAAAGCTGGATAGATCAAGGCTTGCAGCCAAGAGCGGTTACTCGCGATTTGGATTGGGGAGTGCCTGTTCCTGTGGAAGGAGCCGAAGGCAAAGTATTATACGTTTGGTTCGATGCGCCGATTGGTTATATATCTGCCACTCGTGAGTGGGCAGAGCAGACTGGCAAAAACTGGGAAGATTATTGGAAAAAGGATGATACAAGACTTGTCCACTTTATAGGTAAGGACAATATTGTATTCCATTGCATTATTTTCCCTAGTATGCTTAAAGCACATGGAGATTACATACTACCAGATAATGTTCCTGCAAATGAGTTTTTGAACCTAGAAGGAAATAAGATTTCAACCTCCCGCAATTGGGCAGTTTGGTTGCATGAATACTTGATTGATTTTCCAGACAAGCAAGATGTTTTACGCTATGTCCTCACTTCCAATGCACCCGAAACGAAGGATAACGATTTCACTTGGAAGGATTTTCAAGCCAGAAACAATAATGAACTAGTGGCCATTTTTGGCAATTTTGTAAATAGAGCAGTCGTCCTCACCAATAAATATTATGATGGCGCTATTCCAAAACCTGGTAGTTTTTCAGAAAATGATCAAGATCTGATCAAAGCTATTTCAGAATTTCCTGCAAAAATCACGGCTTCATTAGATCAATTTAGATTTAGAGAAGCATTGGCAGTTTTGATTGATTTGGCTAGAACCGGAAATAAATATTTGGCAGAAAATGAGCCTTGGAAATTGATTAAATCGGATGCTGAAAGAACCGCTACAATAATGTATCTGGCGAATCAAGTAGTGGGTAATTTGGCAATATTATCAGAGCCATTCTTACCTCAAACAGCCATTAAACTGAAAGTAATGCTTAACCAACCAAACCTCTCTTGGAATGAAGCGGGAGGTCATGAAATCCTCAGCGTAGGACATCGCATCGCTGAGGCAACATTGCTATTCCAAAAAATAGAAGATTCAGAAATCGAAAACCAAATTCAAAAATTGGAAAACACGAAGACTCAAAATATTGCTAACAATGCAGAATTAACTATTCCTGCAGCTAAGCAAATAATCACTTTCGACCAATTTGCTGGAATGGATCTGAGAGTCGGGACAATCCTATCTGCTGAGCCCGTTCCAAAATCGAAAAAGCTACTAAAACTTCTGGTTGATACAGGATTAGATCAAAGAACAATTCTAAGTGGGATTGCGCAACATTTCAATCCTGAGGAATTAGTGGGCAAGCAAGTTACGGTGCTGGCCAACTTGGCTCCACGACCTATGATGGGAATGGAATCGCAAGGAATGGTATTGATGGCTGAAGATTTGGACGGCAAGCTCCGTCTTTTGGTGCCAGAGCAAAAAGTTGCAGCTGGCTCTACAATCAGCTAATCAGTCGCTTATTTATACTTGCCAATTTTCTCTTCAATAGACACGTCAAAGTCTCTTTTGCAATGGAGCCTCAGGTTAATTACCAATTCCTGAGCTCCTGCTTGGAGACAGGTGTTTTTGGCTTCAGCAATGACAGACATCACCTCTTCATATGTGCCTTCTATAAATGTCTCAAGTGGACCAATCTGGATAAATAACCCTGATTGCTGGAATACTTCGAGAGCCTTATCTATAAGCGCATAAGGTTCATTTTCTGTTGAAATCGGCACAAACTGTACAGAAGCATGGATGATATGATGCATATAATTAATCGTTAAAATTGTTCATGGTATTCTGAATGCCGGCAGTACAGAATGAGATCGCCATTTGGCAGGCTTTATCCAAAATAGGTACTATCTCATCCAGCTCTTTGTTTGGGAAATTCCCAAGTACATAATCTATCTGCCTTCCTTTTGCAAAATCATTCCCTACACCAAATCGTAGTCTTGCAAATTCCTGTGTTTTGAGCAGTTCCGCAATATTTTTCAATCCATTATGCCCAGCATCAGATCCCTTTGGTCGCATTCTCAATTTGCCAAATGGTAAGGCAATATCATCAGTGATTACAAGCACATTCTCAATAGGAATTTTAAGTTCTTGCATCCAATAATTTACTGCCTTTCCACTTAGGTTCATATAAGTAGTTGGTTTTATTAGATGAATACTCTTGCCCTTCACCTTTATTTCTGCCTTATGCGCATATCGCTCCAAACTAAAATCTGTCTTATGCTCATCGGCCAATCTATCTAACACCAAAAAGCCTGCATTATGTCTAGTGAGCTCATATTCCACACCCACATTCCCTAGCCCAACAATTAAATATTTCATTATCAAATAGTTAAAAACCATTAATAGCAATTCAAAAAAGAGTTCAAACGAATCTTAAAGGAATGAATGCTGAAATTTAGACAAAAAAAATCCTGCATGAAGCAGGATTTTTATATAGACTTGTGATACTATTCTTCAGTGTCACCTTTTTTACCTTTAAGAGCTCTAGGTATTTCTACTGTAGCAATCGTAACAAGTGAGTTTGTTAAAACCTCTAGGTCTTTAACTTCAACCTCTCCTACTTTCACTGACTTACCAAGATCTAGCTTACTTACATCAACTGGAATAAAATCAGGAAGATCTTTTGGAAGACCTTTAACCTTCATTGCTTTCAATTTGATTTGAAGCTTACCACCTTTAATTACACCTGGAGCAGTACCTGTTAACTTCACAGGAATATCGATTTTCACAATTTTACCAGCCTTCAGCAATAAGAAATCTGCATGAAGAATCATTTCACTTACTGGGTGAAACTGAATATCTTGAAGAACTGCTTCATAAAGATCGCCTTCAACATTAAGTTTCACTAAATGTACCTCTGGAGTGTACACTAATTCTCTGAAAAGAATCGCAGGTGTGTGAAAATGAATTTGTGAATCACCTCCGTAAAGCACACATGGCACATTACCGTCTAGACGAAGCTGCTTAGCTTCGGTTTTGCCGAGATTTGCTCTTTTAAACCCTATAATCTCAATTGACTTCATTTGTATATAAATTAAAAATTAAAAAAACTCAAATAAATAAAGAGCTTATGCTTCGGTCATCAATCACCGAACCAATTGCCTTTCCAAACATATCTGCAACAGACAGAACTTTGATTTTATCAGATGGTTGCTTTAAAGTAACCGAATCAGATACCACCAATTCCTCCAAAACAGAATTTTCGATATTTTCATAAGCCTTACCCGATAATATTGGGTGAGTACAAATAGCTCTTACCGAAATTGCTCCTTTTTCTTTCAAAAGTTGAGCAGCTCTACAAATTGTACCCGCTGTGTCAACAATGTCATCTACCAACACCACATTTTTCCCTTCTACATCTCCAATCACTTGCATAGAGGCTACTTCATTAGCTCTTTTTCTATGCTTATCACAAACCACCATTTCGGTTTCCATATGCTTTGCAAATGAACGAGCTCTGCCGACTCCACCTACATCTGGAGCAGCAAAAATCAAGTTATCCAATTTCAAACTCTTCAAATAAGGAATGAAAATGTATGAGCCATCCAGATGATCTAACGGGATATCAAAAAACCCTTGAATTTGGCCTGCATGCAAATCGCAAGTCATAATTCTATCTGCACCAGCCGAGGTAATCAAATTTGCAACAAGTTTAGCTGCAATTGAAACTCTTGGCTTATCCTTTCTGTCCTGCCTTGCATATCCATAATATGGAGTAACAACCGTCACATACTTAGCACTTGCTCTTCTTGCAGCATCAATTATCAACAAAAGCTCCAGCAAATTATCTGCGGGAGGATTGGTAGATTGTACTATGAAAATATGACACCCACGTACAGACTCAGTGAAACTTGGAGACATTTCTCCATCACTAAATTTAGAAATTGTCAACCCTCCTAAAGATGTACCATAAGATTCTGCAATCTTCTGACCCATATCGTGAGAATTCGTTCCGGCAAAGATTTTTACAATGGACATATTGAGAAATTGATGCTTGGAAAAATTGAGCCACAAAAGTAGGTATTTCTAAACTTAGAATAAAATTCTTTATTACAATCCATTCACATTCAGCAATAATTCTTCTATTAACGAATCTTCAACAACCACAAAATGTAATTTCGATTTCACATTCTAAAGGTCTAACTTATATTTACCAATATTGCTTTAACGAAATTAGATTTGGCAGAATTTTACTTTGTAAAGGCAATAGCAAATACCATTTATGTAAAAAGCTAATTCTCGTCGATTTTCAATTTACTTAAACCAAACTTATGAAAGATAATAGAAGAGATTTTATCAAGAAAACTGCTGCTGCTGGATTGGGACTTGGGCTTGCAAGTATGCCTCAATTTAGCTTTGCTGCAGATAAAAAAGATGACAAATTGGTCGGCATAGGCCTGATTGGCGTAGGTTTAAGAGGCAGAAACCATTTGGATTTGCTATTAAGACGAGATGACTGTACCGTAAAAGCAATATGCGACATTGACCCTGCTGCCACCAATTTAGCACTTGATATGGTTCAGAAAGCAGGTAAAACAAAACCGGAAATCTATGGCAAGGATGATTTCGACTATCTCAATTTACTGAAGCGGGAGGATATACAAGCGGTAATAATAGCCACACCTTGGGAATGGCATACCAAAATGGCTGTAGCCACAATGAAGCATGGAAAATACGCTGGCATCGAAGTTTCAGCAGCAAATACATTAGAAGAATGCTGGGACTTAGTAAATACCTATGAAGAAACCGGAATGCCCTGCATGATTCTGGAAAACGTTTGTTATCGTAGAGATGTAATGGCCGTGCTGAATATGGTCCGCCAAAACATGTTTGGTGAATTGATTCATCTTGAATGTGGCTATCAGCATGATTTACGGGAAGTGAAATTCAATAATGGCAAGCAGGCTTATGGCGGTGGAGTGGAGTTTGGTGAAAAAGGATTTAGCGAAGCCAAATGGAGAACAAACCATTCTGTTTACAGAAATGGAGACTTATATCCTACGCACGGAATTGGGCCAATAGCCACCTATTTGAATATTGACCGAGGCAATAGATTTGTTTCCTTGGTTTCTATGGCCTCAAAAAGTCGAGGCTTGCACAATTATATAGTTGACAAAGGAGGTGAAAATCACCCAAATGCTAAAGTGAGATGGAAATTGGGCGACGTAGTTACTACTCAAATCAAGACAGCTCTCGGCGAAACTATTATCGTAACACATGACACTAATTTACCAAGACCCTATTCACTGGGATTTAGAGTTCAGGGCGAAAAAGGTATTTGGATGGACTTAAATAAATCAATCTATCTTGAAGGTACCAGTCCACAAGCTCACCGATGGGAAGATACTTCCAGCTACTTTGAGAAATATGATCACCCGCTTTGGAAGAAATATGAGCAAAGAGCAATCGGTGCAGGACATGGTGGAATGGATTTTTTTGTAATTCACGCGTTTATTGAAGCTGTAAAAAGGAAAGCGCCAACTCCACTCGATGCCTATGACGCTGCGTCATGGAGTGCAATATCTCCGCTTTCAGAAATATCAATAGAGAAAGGAAGCAGTGCGGTAGAATTTCCAGATTTTACAAGAGGACAATGGATTAATCGCAAGCCCACATTTGCATTGAATGATGAGTATTAATTCAATCATTGAGCTTGACAATCCGCTTTTAATTCAACTCGCAGATCATTTTAATTTAGAAGGATCAATTGAATCCTTTCAAAAAATTGGCTCAGGACATATTCATCAAACTTTTCAGTTGAGAAGTAAAACTGATTTAATGCTCCTGCAAAGAATTAATAGCAATGTATTTCCAATGGTGGATGAATTGCAAAATAACTTGAGAATAATTGAGGAGCATTTCACGCACTCATCTGATCTTGATGATTTAGGAATGAGCTTTCTAAAGCTCAGGAAATCAGTTTCTAAAACCTTATTTAAAGAAAATGCTCATTATTGGCGTGCCTTTGAATGGATTAACAGCAGCGAGAGTTTTGATAAAGCTCCCAACAGCGAATATGCCTTCGCAGCAGCTCAGGGATTTGGACGCTTTGTAAAAATCCTTTCCTCCCTCCCGCTTTCTTCCATACATTCTGCCATTCCTGATTTTCATGATGGGAAAAGGAGATGGAATGAGTTTGAAAAAGCTTTAATTAAAGCAAATCCAAATAGAAAATTGGAAGCGACGGGATTAGTTGAATTTGCTCAAAGGAGAAGTAAACTTTTAATATCAATTACCCAGAAAATTGAAAACGGGATTACACCAGCTCGCCTCACACACAACGACACCAAGCTAAATAACATATTGTTTTACAGCGGTATACCAAAGGTAAAATGTGTAATTGACCTAGATACAGTAATGCCAGGAAGCATGCTATTCGACTTTGGCGATATGGTAAGAACCATATCGAATGCTGCAAACGAGGATTGTGAAAATTTAGGTGAAATAAATATTGACGAACAATATTTTGAAGCTATTTGTCGAGGATATTCAACAGAAGTAAAAACCCTTATAACTAAGGATGAAAAAGAAGAATTGCTAAATGGGGCAAAATATATGTGCCTAATTATTGGCTTACGCTTTTTGACCGATTACCTAAATGGAGATGTATATTATCCAACACAATACGAAAATCATAATCTAATACGAGCCAGAAACCAATTTAGATTGGTTGAGATATTGGAGGAGAAAGGTAAGGTTTGGAAAGAAATAATCAACAATAATTTTAAGAACTAAATCTCTAAAATAAAACCCAAACCGAAATTTCAATTTGGATTACAAATCACTTAGAAGTTCCTAAATTCACTTATTGTTTAAGGATTCATAAATATCAATAATAGCAATAACTCCTTCATCACTAGTATGCTTTAATTTAGCTTTAGAGGCTTGCTTTTTCACCTCCTTTTCATGCTTACCAAAAATTTTGAAGAAATCATTTTTAGGCTTAGGCAATTCCACCAGTTTACCATCAATGAATGCAAAATAATATTCTGCTACCACTAAATAAGATTTAGGATCCCCCATATCGAAACTGGGATCACGCGTTGGAGCTACATAATCTATCAAGGCCTTAGCCATTACTTTATCACTAATCTTTCTTACAAACCCACCATACTCAGATTTTGGCCAAATCTTCTTTAAATTTTCATAATATTCAATTTTACCTGTATCGGGATTTAACCATTCAAATTTCAGGATAGTATTCCTAACGTAATTTTTTGACTCGTCTTGAAATTCAAGCAACTCCTCATCAACTTTATATCTAAATGCTCCTTTTTTTGTTGACTCATCAGTAAAAGTAACCACACCTTCTCGGTAATTTTCACTCAAATAGGGTTTAAGAATTGCATCATTTGACACTGCTTCACCAGCTCTATAGTTCATTCTAGTTTTATTTCCATTTACATCAATCACGGATCCAATACCAGTCAATTGCGAGAAAGACTCAAGTGACTGAAATACCATAAAAAGAAGCATGAATAGAAATGATAACTTATTTTTCATAACCAAAGTTTTAAATATTGGGTAAATCCTATCAAACAAAAACCTAATCTAAATAAACTACATTCATTAGTATTGAAGCAGTGATTTAATAATATTAATGAGAATCAAATTCACATTAATAAACACCTAATTTATTAGTGTACGCAATATATTTCTTAAAGATTCAAATACTTTTAAATTTGATTAATTCAACCTTGGTAAACTTAATTTCAACTTTACAGCACATAATCGAATAGCCACCACAATGCTCATAGAAACAAACAAATTATACTCACGAGCCATCCCTAATTCATTAAATAAAAGATACATAATTGCTCCTGCCAGGCATGCCGATGCATATATTTCCTTTCTGAAAAGTATTGGAACTTCGTTGGTCAATGTATCTCGAATGACACCACCCATTACAGCAGAAAACATTCCCATAATTGCAGCAATTTCTGGCTTGACTCCAAGAGAAAGAGCTTTCTCAACTCCCAAAACAGTAAAAAAGCCAATACCCAATGTATCAAACAGAAACATGGTGCGACGGAGCTTATTTACCATTTTAAAAAATACAAAAGTGACTAAAACTCCAACCAATATTGCATAGAGAAAATTGATATCGCCAATCCAAGCTAATGGATAGCTCCCAAGTAAAATATCACGCAAACTACCTCCACCAATAGCTGTAATAAAGCCTGTGAAACCCGCTCCAAACAAATCGTGCTCACGGTGTTGCACCGCCAATGCACCAGAAATGGCAAATACAAATGTTCCACAAAGCTCAAATATATATTGAATATCCATTGGCTTTTCTAAATTTTAATAATGCAATTTTAGCCAATTTTTATATAAGATAAACTATTAACTTTTTGCTAAGTTTAAAACTAAATGAAGTCCTTTGCTCAACTATTTTTACAACTAGACCAAACAAACAAAACCACTGAAAAGGTAGCTGCTCTCAAACAGTATTTTGAGAGAGTTTCTGATGCTGATAAGGTTTGGGCAATTGCACTATTTACCTCACGCAAACCCAAAAGAGTTGTAAAAACCACTCAACTTAGACAATGGTCTGCAGAATTGGCCAATTTGCCAGATTGGCTATTCGATGAAGCCTACAATGTGGTGGGAGACTTAGCTGAAACCATCTCTTTGCTTATCCCCGATAGCAGTTCAACGGAGGATAGAACTCTGAGTGAATGGATGGGATTTCTTTCGGCACTTTCTCCACTAGATGAGCTGGAACGGAAAAATGCCATTATCAATTCTTGGCATAAAATGACACAGCAAGAGCGATTCGTATTCACAAAATTGATCACTGGTGGCTTTAGAGTAGGCGTTTCTCAAAACTTGTTAATCAAAGCTATTGCCGACTTGTATCAAATTGAGTCTGCTAAAATCACGCATCGGCTTATGGGCAATTGGGACCCCTATTTCATTACTTTTCAAAAGTTGATTTTAGAAGAAGATTTGAATGAAGATCTGTCAAGACCATACCCTTTTTGTTTAGCTCATTCATTAGATAAAAAGTCAGATGAAATAGGCGAATTAGCAGATTGGATAGTTGAGTGGAAATGGGATGGCATAAGGGCGCAATTGATCAAGCGGAAGGATATGTTCTATATTTGGTCAAGAGGTGAAGAGTTAGTAACCGATAAATACCCAGAACTCCATCCGCTTTTAAATTCCATACCAAATGGAACTGTTTTGGATGGCGAAATCATTCCGTTCAAAGATGGAGTCCCACTTCCATTTGGCATATTACAAACTCGAATTGGCAGAAAATCAGTGAGTAAAAAACTACTCCAAGATGCTCCAGTAGCTTTTATGGCTTATGATCTGCTCGAATTTGAAGGAGAAGATTTTCGCGCTGAAACTACTGAAATTCGCAGAAAACATTTAGAACAATTAGATGCTCAACTCGAGGAGCACTATCAATGGAATTTATCTAAGCCAGTGCCAGCCAGTAATTGGGATAGCCTAAGCGAACTCCATAAAAAATCTAGAGAATATATGGCTGAAGGCTTTATGCTAAAACATAAAAACTCTTCATACCATACTGGCCGCAAACGAGGTGATTGGTGGAAATGGAAAATTGCTCCTTTAACCATCGATGGAGTTTTGCTTTATGCTCAAAAAGGTCATGGCAGACGCGCCAATCTCTACACCGATTATACTTTGGCCGTTTGGGATAATGATCAACTTGTACCTTTTGCCAAGGCATATTCCGGGCTTACAGATGCAGAAATCAGGAAAGTAGATCAATATGTAAAAAAGAATACCCTTGAGAAATTTGGTCCAGTACGTACGGTTACTCCAGCATTAGTTTTTGAAATTGGATTCGAAGGAATTCAAGAATCAAAAAGACACAAATCTGGAATTGCACTACGATTCCCTAGAATCCTCCGCTGGCGACACGATAAAAAAGTAACCGAAGCCAATAAGCTCGCTGACTTACAGGAATTATTAGATCAATATGGCAAATAATTTCACCTCCCGCCTCTTCTAAAATACTACTTCCACCCAACAGATATTTTTATTACCTTTTCTCAAATTATGCCTCTATGAGAAACATACTCCTCCTCCTATTATCAATTACCATATTTGCTTGTTCAAGCCCAGTTAAAAGTCCTGCACTTGAACCAGGTATATCTTGGGAGCTTGCCCAATTCAGAAAAACAAATTTAGAAAATGTAACTTATCAACTTCATTTTGACATTCCTAAGAATAATGAAAATCCAATCCCTGCTAGTGTTAATATTTCTTTCGACCTTTTGAATGAAATAGACCAATTGCCAATAGATTTTAATGAGACCGCAGAAAAAGTGAAAACCGTAACTGCCAATGGCGAAAGCATTGAGGTTGTCCATGAAAAGGAACATATCATTGTAAGTGGTAAATTTTTGCAGCTTGGTAATAATGCTATTAAAATAGAATTTGAAGCAGGCGAAAGATCACTCAATCGCAGTGAAGATTTTCTATACACATTGCTCGTTCCAGATCGCGCATCAACCTTATTTCCAAGCTTCGATCAGCCGAATATGAAGGCCAAATACACGCTTTCCTTAACAATTCCAGAAGCATGGGAGGCAATGGGAAATGGGCCATTGCGGAGCAAAACCACAGAAAATGGAAGAACAACGATCCAGTATAAAGAAACCGAAAAAATTCCAACTTACTTATTTTCATTTGTTGCAGGTAATTTCCAATCTGTAACGAATGCCGACGGTGGCCGAGCAATGACCATGTTACATCGTGAAAGTGATAGCGCAAAAGTCACACGTAATATTTCGGAAATCTTCAAATTACATAGGCAAGCTCTGAATTGGCTTGAAGATTACACAGGCATCATTTATCCATATCAGAAATTTGATTTTGCGCTGATTCCACCTTTTCAATATGGTGGTATGGAGCATGTTGGAGCTATCCAATATAGAGCATCTAGCCTAATGCAAGATGAAAATGCGAGCCAACAGCAATTGCTTGGCAGGGCAAGTCTTATTGCTCATGAAACAGCACACATGTGGTTTGGAGATTTGGTGACGATGAACTGGTTCGATGATGTGTGGATGAAGGAAGTTTTCGCCAACTTTATGGCTGCCAAAATTGTAAATCCTGCATTTCCAGAACTCAATCACAACCTTAGGTTTTTACTCGCCCATCACCCCGCAGCAATGAGTGTAGATCGCACTGAAGGTAGGCATCCGATCCAGCAGGAATTAGAAAATCTCAAGCAAGCAGGCAATCTATACGGACCAATAATTTATCAAAAAGCACCTATAATGATGAGACAATTAGAGGCTAAACTTGGTGAAGATAAATTTCAAATAGCCTTACAAAAATATCTTTTGACCTTTGGGCATGGTAATGCAACATGGGATGATTTGGTGGAAATACTCGATGAGCAAAGTGATGAGAACATAAAGCTTTGGAGTGAATTATGGGTAAAAGATGCTATATTTCCAAAGATAGAAATTAAGCAAGAAAATGGTCAATTGATTGTAAATCATCCAGATGGGAAATTCCTCCCGCAGATTTTCACCGTTGCGCTCATTAATGCAGGTAAGCGGGAGGATATAACTGTTGATATTCAAAATGCCAATTTTTCCATTCCACTCAGCCAAGAGTATTCTTACATTATCCCAAATGCTGATGGAATGGGATATGGATATTTTCCTCTATCGGACGAATCAATTTCCCTTATCCCGGCACTCGAAGACCCCATTTTAAGAGCTTCAGCCTACATCAATTTGTATGAAAGTGTATTGAATAATGAGTATTCGCCAATTCAAGCAATTACGATTTTCAAAGAAGGGCTTACTGTAGAAACTGAGCAGCAGATAACTAGTAGGTTATTAGGAATGGTTTCGTCTATCTATTGGAGATATTTGAGAGAAAGTGAGAGAGAAGAAATCGCTACGGAATGGGAAAGTTTCATTCTAGATAAATGGGAATCAACAGAAGCACAAGGGGATAAAAGCACTTGGTATTCAAGTTATACAGGAATGGCTATAAGTGAGGCAGCAGCCAAAAACATGGAAAAATGGTGGCGGGAGGAAAAACCTGTTTTGGGACTTAGTCTTAGCGAAAGCGATGTCACCTCACTTGCGGCAGCGATCGCATTGAGGGAGGTGGAAGCGACAGAAGAAATACTCGCAAAGCAACCAGAAAGAATCAAAAACCCTGACAATCGCAAACGATTCGAATTTGTAAGCCAAGCACTTAGTCCTAACATTGAGGTCAGAAATGCATTCTTTGAATCACTAAAAAATGCGGAAAATCGCCAATATGAACCTTGGGTAACGCAAGCAATGGGCTATTTGAATCATCCAAGCAGACAAACTCAAGGACTGGAATATCTACCGGAAGCTTTGTTGCTACTAGAAGAAATTCAAATCACAGGCGATATTTTCTTTCCGAAGGCATGGCTTGATGCTTCATTTAGCGGGCATAATAGCAAGGAAGCTGCTGACCTAATTCGTCAGTTTTTGGCAGATCATCCTGATTTCAATCCTCGTCTAAAGCAAAAGCTATTGCAAGCAGCTGACCCAGTGTTTAGAGCAGAAGCTATTTTGTGGAAAAAGGAGATTGAGAAATAATCAATGAGAACAAACATTGCATGAAATACAATGTTCGTTTAAGGAATTCGTAACTTAATCATCTGCTTTTTTATCAATCAATGAGCGATTCCTTAGGCAAATTAAAAGATTGGTTTTCAACAAAAAATTGGAAGAGTCAAGCATTTCAAGAAGCCTGTTGGGAAGCTATTTATAGTGGAAAAAGCGGTGTATTAAATGCTCCTACAGGCAGTGGCAAAACTTATGCGATTTGGTTAGGTTGCCTTCTTCCCTACCTCAATAATACGCGCACTTACCGAAAAGGGCTTAAAATTATTTGGGTAACGCCGTTAAGAGCATTATCAGCTGACATACATGCTGCTATGCAATCAGCAGTGCATGAGTTAGGCCTCCCATGGGAAATAGCCATGCGAACTGGCGACACCGACACTAAGGAGCGCCAAAGACAAAAGCGAAATCCACCAGATGCGATGATCACTACCCCAGAAAGTTTGCACTTGCTCCTCAGCCAAAAAGGGGCTTCCAAATGGTTCGAAAATCTGGAATGTATCGTCGCTGACGAATGGCATGAATTGCTGGGTACAAAAAGAGGCGTTCAGTTAGAGCTGGCTCTTTCACGCTTAAAGAAATACGCCAAACCTACCGCTGATTCCAACCTCGCTGAAAGAACGCTCCAAATATGGGGAATCTCTGCAACCATTGGTAATATGGAGGAAGCAATGGAAGTGCTTTTAGGCCCAAATTCCGGTGGAGAATTCGTCCGTTCAAATATTAAAAAGCAAATCGAAGTTGAAAGCATTTTGCCGGATGAAATCGAAAAATATCCTTGGGCAGGTCATTTGGGTATCAAAATGCTCGATAAAATTCTGCCAATCATTGAAAAAAGCCATAGCACGCTGATGTTTACCAATACCAGGTCTCAGACGGAGATTTGGTATCAGCAATTAATGGAAAAGGCGCCGCAATTGGCGGGTTTGGTGGCGATGCATCATGGCTCGCTAGACAGCACCATACGCAATTGGGTGGAAGACCGCCTGCATCAAGGCAAACTGAAATTAGTTGTGTGCACAAGTAGTCTCGATTTGGGCGTGGATTTCAGACCTGTCGAAACGGTCATTCAAGTTGGTGGACCAAAAGGAATTGCTCGTTTTGTACAGCGCGCGGGTAGAGCAGGCCATCAACCGGGTGTACCAAGCAAAATTTACTTTCTACCAACACATTCGCTAGAATTGATTGAAGCTGCGGCACTCCGTAATGCAATAGATGAAGGACTCATGGAAGGCCGAAAACCATTGATCAATTGCTTCGATGTACTAATCCAATATCTGGTGACATTGGCCATTGGCGACGGGTTTGATCCAAACGACACCTTCAAAGAGGTGAAAAGCACCTATTGCTATCAAAACCTAAAAAACGAAGAATGGAGCTGGATTTTGCAGTTTCTTATTAGTGGTGGAGAAAGTTTGGGTAGCTATGAGGAGTTTAGCAAAATAGAGCCTGACGAAATTGGAATTTTTAGAGTGGAAAATAGAAAAACAGCTATGCGCCATAGGCTTTCGATGGGCACTATAGTCGGCGATCCAATCCTGAAAGTGAAGTATTTGACTGGTGGTTTTCTAGGTACAATTGAAGAAAGTTTTATTTCCCTGATCAAAAAAGGAGATGTATTTTGGTTTGCAGGGAGAAGCTTGGAATTCATACAGGTGAAAGACTTAACGGTACTTGTAAAAAGATCAAAACGGAAGACTAACACAGTGCCACGTTGGATGGGCGGGAGGATGAATTTATCTTCACTGTTATCAAATCTGATTCGAAATAAACTGCAAGAAGCATATCATGATCAAGCAAATGATATAGAATTGAAAACTATTGCCCCATTGCTCATTCGGCAGCAAACTCAATCTATTATTCCCGAACAGAGCGTCTTGCTAATTGAAAAATTAAGAACCAAAGAAGGATATCATGTTTTTATTTTCCCTTTTGAGGGTAGATTTATACACGAAATCCTCGCTTCAATTATTGCTTATCGGATTTCCCAAAGTCAAGCTATTAGCTTTTCTATAGCCATGAACGATTATGGCTTTGAGCTACTTTCAGATATTCCCATACCTATTGAAGATGCATTGGAGTTGGATCTATTTAGTGAGGAAAATTTGGATGATGATTTAATCCATACGATTAATAATACTGACCTCGCAAAGCGTCGTTTTAGAGATATTGCTACAATTGCAGGATTGATTTTTCAAGGCTTTCCTGGCAAAAATATTTCCTTCAAACACCTTCACGCAAGTAGCGGAATACTGTTCGATGTATTTGAAGAATACGATCCTGAAAACCTGCTTTTGAAACAAGCGCGGGAGGAAGTAATCAATCTGCAAATTAATAAAACCCGTCTATTTGAGGCTGTTCATAGGATAAACCAACAGAAAATTGTGATTAAAAACACTTTACAACCCGGGCCATTTGCATTCCCAATAATGGTAGATCGATTGAGAGATAGATTGAGTTCGGAGAGCATTGAAGAACGAGTAGCGAAACTACAGGCCGAATTAGAAAAACTTTGAGTGAAGTAATCACTTAATATAATTGGCTCGAAAACACAAAGAGGCTGTCAAAATTGACAACCTCCCGCTCTATTCCAAATTTCTAATTCAATAGAATTACTTTTTACCAAAAGGATTCATGGCAGATAATGCTCTTTTGCCACCACCCATTTTATTGAAGGTCTTCATCATTTTACGCATATCTTGAAACTGCTTCAAAAGATTATTCACTTCCGTAATATTTCTTCCCGCACCATCTGCAATTCTCTTTCTTCTACTTCCATTTATCACATCAGGATTTTGTCTTTCGTATGGCGTCATGGACAAGATCATGGATTCTACCGGCTTGAAAGAATCATCATCAATATCTACACCTTTTAAGGCTTTACCCATGCCAGGAATCATTCCCATCAAATCCTTTACATTACCCATCTTTTTGATCTGACGCAATTGGTTGAGGAAGTCATCAAAATCGAATTGATTCTGACGCATTTTTTGATTCAACTTACGCGCTTCATCTTCATCAAAAGCCTGCTGCGCACGCTCTACAAGGGAAATCACATCGCCCATACCAAGGATTCTGCTTGCCATCCTCTCCGGGTGGAAAACATCCAGAGCTTCCATTTTCTCACCCGTGGAAATAAACTTAATGGGCTTATTTACAACAGATTTAATAGAAATAGCTGCACCACCACGTGAATCACCATCTAATTTGGTAAGGACAACACCATCAAAATTCAATCGATCGTTGAAGACTTTCGCTGTATTTACAGCATCCTGACCAGTCATAGCATCCACAACGAAAAGCGTTTCCGATGGCTTAAGGAAATCCTTGAGAGCAGCAATCTCATTCATCATCTGCTCATCTACCGCCAAACGACCAGCAGTATCGACGATTACAATTTTCTTTCCTATTTTCTTAGCATGCTCTACTGCACGTTTGGCAATAGCTACTGCGTCTTTTACTTCAGGTTCAGCATATACCTCTACTCCTATTTGCTCACCTAAAACTTGAAGCTGATTGATAGCCGCTGGACGGTAAATATCACAAGCTGCTAATAATACTTGGCGACCATTTTTTTTGAGGTAGGAAGCTAATTTACCAGTGAATGTAGTCTTACCAGAACCTTGCAAACCAGCGATAAGGATAATGGCTGGATCACCTTTTGTGTTAATATCGGACTTAGTGCCACCCATTAGCTGGGTAAGCTCCTCCTGCACAATTTTGGTCATCAACTGACCGGGAGAAACAGAAATTAGGACATCTCTACCAAGTGCTTCGTCCTTAATTTTGTCCGTAATATCTTTTGCAACCTTATAATTAACATCGGCATCGACCAATGCTCTGCGAATATCTTTCACAGTGGTGGCAATGTTGATTTCGGTAATCTTATTTTGACCTTTGAGGGTCTTAAATGCTTTATCTAATTTGGAACTGAGACTGTCGAACATAGAGCTTCCTTAAAATTTGTGCAAAATTAACTAAAATGACTGAATAAGCGGGAGGTTTAATTCAATGAATTAACATTTCACTTTTTATAACTCGACAAAATTTTGTGAAGTTTCTCAGGATTGAAAGGTTTTTCTATATAACCGTCCAAACCTGAGCTAATGATTCTATCGCGACTATCCATCATTGTAGAGGCTGTAAGAGCAATTATCGGCAAGTTGTGAAAATAAGGATCTTCTAATTGACGAATTCTCTCTGAAGCTTCATAGCCATCCATAATAGGCATTTGAATATCCATTAGAATGATATCTGGACGAAAATTCTGAACCATTTTTACAGCTTCCAGTCCATTTTCTGCCAACCTGTAGTCGATTTTCCATCCGTCTAAAAATAACTTGATTACTTGTCTGTTTGTTTTATTATCCTCCACCACAAGTACTTTTAGCCCTGCAAGACTTTCTAAGAATCCCTCAATTCGAGGCTCCATCCATTCATTTGGGATATTAGATTCGATTACTTTATTAAAAGTAAGGTCGAAGTAAAACTTGGAACCTACCCCTTCTTCACTTTCCACATTCACCTTGCTACCTTGAAATTCAAGAAGCTTAGCGCAAATAGCTAATCCTAAGCCACTGCCACCATATCTCCGTGAATGTGTGGAATATACTTGAGAAAATATTTCGAATATTTCGTTTTGCTTTGATTTCGCAATTCCAATCCCAGTATCCTCAATAGAAAATCGGATGGATACTTTCTTCGTTAAATTTTCCAGCACTTCAACTCTAATAGTTACTGAACCTTCTTCTGTGAATTTAAGCGCATTATTAATTAGATTATTGAGAATTTGTGTCAGCCTGCCCTCATCGCCAAGCACAAATTCGGGCAGTTTTTCATCGCTTATCAGATTTAACTCTATTCCCTTTTCTTGTGCAAAAGCAAGCCAGCCTTTGTGAACTGAGGATAAAAACTCAGGCATTCTCAAAGGTTCCTCTTCGAACCTCACTTTTCCTGATTCAATTTTATTGAAATCAAGAATATTATTAATAAGGTCCAAAAGATGCTCTGCAGATTTACGTAGAATTGATAAATTCTCAATTTGTTCAGGCTTAGGCTGATCTTTCAATAGCACATAGGACATCCCAATTACAGCATTAAGGGGGGTCCGTATTTCATGACTCATTATATTTAAGAACTGCGTTTTTGCATAGGAAGCATCCTCAGCTTCCTT
Organism: Peijinzhouia sedimentorum; assembly: GCF_049340005.1. Lineage (NCBI taxonomy): Bacteria > Pseudomonadati > Bacteroidota > Cytophagia > Cytophagales > Peijinzhouiaceae > Peijinzhouia > Peijinzhouia sedimentorum. The sequence continues at coordinate 184,735 of NZ_JBMPIY010000005.1, read as the reverse complement.
TTTGGCAAAAAGCAGTTCTAGTTCTTTCATTTTACGTTCGGTGATATCCTGAATGGTCCCTAGAATTTTTTCCAAATTTCCATCAGGTCCAAATACGTAATGAGCGCGAGAGGATATGAAAATAATTCTGTGACCAACTATTGCTCGATACTCCGTTTCCCAATCGTTATTGTTATCAGTAAAATTAAGAAGTACGGATCTTAGTTTGTCATGATCCTCAGGGTGCACAAACTCATAGAACTTATTATCATCGTCAATAATTTGATTCCTCACATCTTTATCCATGATACCAAATACCTCAAAAAAGGAATCCGAGAGATCTATTTTCCCTATTGTTGCATCAAATTCCCAGGAACCAATTTTAGCTAGCTTTTGTGCGTCTTTCAGTTTCTCTTCTGATATTCTAATTTTCTCTTCGGACTTTTTAATATCAGAAATATCCGTGATGGCTCCAACCAATTTTTCCACCCACCCGTTTTCATTTCTGATTAGAAAACCTCTGGAAATAATGTACACCCAATGGCCTTTTTTATGGCGCATTCGCTGAAATGAAATATAGCGATTGTCACGGCCTTTTAGTGCAGATAATGCTTCCTCCCTCGCTTGTTTCAATTCGTCCGGATGTATCAAGCTTTCCCAAGTTGCCAAGTCATCTGCTAGCTCGTCACCATCATATCCTAGTATTTCTTTCCATCTGTCTGAGTAGTAAAATTTACCTGTACTTGGCTCCCATTGCCAAAGCCCATCGTTTGATGCCTTTGCTGCCAATTCAAAAATTTGTCTGCTTTCTTGTAATTGAGCTTCCGCTCTTCTCTTAGAAGTAATATCTTCAAAAGTTCCAAATATTTGTTTTTGATTCAGATCAATTTCATCGGGATATAGTCTTGCTGACTCTTGAATCCATTTAAGCTCTCCATTTTTGTCCTTGATCTGATATTCTAATACAAAACTACCTGTGTCACTTAACTCAGAGAAAGCCTTTCTTCTCGAAGGCAAATCTTTTTGAAGGATAAATTCATCTAGCCAATCAATTTTCTTAATCAACTCCTTTGATGAAGCGCCAAATACAATTTCCGCTTTATTACTGATCAATGATAACTTGCCTGACATATCCATCGCATATATTACTTGGTCTATGCTATTGATAGTTTTGTCAGTCAATAATTTAGAAATCCTCAATTCTAACTCCTGCTCTTTGAGCTTTGTAATATCTTGTCCAAAGCCAATTACACTAACTACTTGGCCACTTTCATCAGTTTCGTATGGCAAATCTCTAGACTGCAACCATATATATTTACCTGACTTTTGCTTTATTCTAAATTGAATTTCCTTAACAGAATCTACACTATTTAGCACAAACTCTTGAAAATGCTTCCACACCCTCAATCTATCTTCAGGGTGTATCTGTTTTAATAGAAACCCTACAGGCTTGCTGTAAAACTCATCCTTTTTATAGCCAAGCATTCCATAGAAATACTTATTGGAATAGGTGTTTTCTTTCGTCTGAAGATTAATTGTGTAGATAATCATTGGCAGCTTACCGAGAAAATCCTCTCCCACTTTACCCAGCTTCAACAATGATATTGCATCACTTCCCTTTATTTTCTCTTTCGACATCACTTGAAATTTAGGCAAATCAAAACTCATTTTTACATTTTCCCACACCAGTCTGAACCAAACTAGTTAAGTAATCCTTTTTAGGTCGGTAACTTACAGAAAATGCTAAAATACATAGATGTTTTCAAAGATGCGTGGATTGGCTATGCCAACTATTTCTGGAATGAAATAACAAATCCTAGCCCTTACAACTATTTTTATTGGCTAATAGGCATCTCAGTATTTTTTCTGTTGCTGGAATGGCTAAAGCCTTGGAGAAAAAACCAGCCAAAGTTTAGAAAGGACTTTTGGCTTGATGTATTTTACATGTTCTTCAATTTTTTTCTTTTCTCGCTCATCATCTATAACGCCGCCTCAGAAGTTGTGGTTAATTTATTTAAAGATGGTTTGGCAAGTATTGGCATTACCAATTTGGTGGCAATCAATGTGCAAGAACTTCCCATTTGGGCAATTTTGCTGATTGGCTTTGTAGCACGAGATTTTATTCATTGGTGGGTGCATCGGCTATTACACAAATCACCCCGACTTTGGGAATTTCATAAGGTACATCACTCTGTAGAGGAAATGGGATTTGCCGCTCATTTGCGCTACCATTGGATGGAAAACGTGGTTTATCGCACACTGGAATACCTTCCGCTTGCTTTAATTGGCATCAATCTGGAAAACTTCTTTATCATTCATATTTTCACCCTCGCAGTTGGGCATTGGAATCATAGCAATTTTTGGGTAAATATTGGGCCTTTAAAATACATATTCAACAACCCAAAAATGCATATGTGGCATCATGCATATCATTTACCAAAAGAGCATCAAACAGGAGTGAATTTTGGCATCACGTTAAGCCTTTGGGATTATTTATTTGGTACCGCATATATACCTTCTGATGGACGAGATATTAAATTAGGCTTCCCAGGCGTTGAAGAGTTTCCAAAGGGATTTATTGGTCAAAATTTGCATGGGTTAAAAAAGCGAAAATCTTAGCTAATAGCTATGTGATGACACTTGCTATTCTTTGAAAATTGGAACCGATCATTTCAACTCTTCCAAACAAATTACATAGCCTTCATTCATTAAATGCGAAATAACCTCTTGAGGAAGTCCGTATTCCTGTGCCCTCTCGTAACTATCTGGATGTAAAAATGAAACCAACTTATCTCCATCAATATCCGATAGGGTAAATAATAAGTCTTGCCGAATGGTCATGTCAGTAGTAGCCGGAGAAACAGTTGATTTTTCGAAAAAAACGAGATTTCTAGACCTGTCTAATAGGAAGTTTCTTTCGCGCATAAGCCCCTCCCCAATGGTGCCCATGATGTAATTATGATGAATCGCTACTAAATTAGTTAGAAAACGATACTTCCACAGGCTATTTGAATGAGTCTCTAAATCTCTTCTAACCTCATCAGGCATATTTTGTGAGCCAAAATCAAAGTTGTAAACTTTTAGATTTCTCCCTACATCTGAAAGTACATAGACATTGTTATCAATCGGTCGATTAAAGGTTATTTGATTCCCAGATTTTACAAAATTAAAGTCAAATACAACGTTCGGGTCAATATCGTCTTCATATTTATGCCATGCTTCTCTTACATTAAAATCTTTGTCAGCCAATGCGAATCTAAATCCTGACCAGTCTAATACATTCCATGGTGCTAGACCTAATAGAAATTTATCCTGATCTACAAAAGCTATTCTTTCAGCATCTACAGAAAGACGCTTCGAAAATGTATAATTTAATTCTCTATCGAAAACCAATATTTGTTTTACGACTCCGTCAAGAATATATAAATTACCCAATTCATCAAGGTCAAAATCAGATATGCGTTGGTAAAAACCAGGACCTTCTCCTTTTCTATTAAATTTATGAAGAAGGTTTCCATTCATATCAAATATTAAAAGGTTTGGATTAACCAGATCCATTACATAAATCTTTCCTTGCCTCAATCTTAACTTACCAATGTAAGTTAGTTGACTTTCTATAGTGTTATTCTCAAGTAAAATATATTTTCTGCTAGCCACCAACTCATCCGGTAAAGAGCCAGAATACTCCCGGTGATCATATTTATTGAAATCAATCATTTCGACTTCAATAGTACTTTCTGAAGTGCTCGTCTCATTACTTGTACATTGAAAGAATACTGAAAATATAGCTGATAAAATAAGCAATCTCATAACCAATATATATTTAATTATAAATTAATTATCTGAAGTGAAACTATGCAGAGCACTTAATAACTCCAATAAGCCTTTTCTTTTTTACCACCCATTCTCACAATTAAATATGCTGAGCTTCTATTTTTTAATTAGTTTGATGTTGAAATTTACTTGATAAAATGCATAAACTTGCCAAAGCATCTTAAAGATAAAATTTCCTTTACAATATTCATCTTCTGCAATACTCATTTGTCTCTCTACTCGTTATCACAGGCATTCAATTCAAGTAATCATTGATTAATTTATGAGCTGAACTAAATTCCTCAAATTTTCATTAAGTTAAAGGCTCTTAAATAGTAAATGATTTAAAGTATTTCTTTGGTTCATTGACTTTCATAGATGTCAAAATACTTGTAAAGAAACGAACTTATTAGCATGGTTATTATGGATTGATTCAAAACTAAATACCTCATATATAGCAAAATATAGGCATGTTTTAAAAATTTCTTAGTAGTATAATTTAGCTATATACATTAAACATACACCGATTTAAAAAACTCAACCTTATGATGAAATTTAGAATCGCCCTGTTCGCATTATGCTTCTTAGGATTACATGGATTTTCCTCATTCAAAGCTTCAAACACAAATCCAGACGAACTTGAAATTTCAAATGAGAGATTGATCACAAACTATATCAATAGCCAATACGAAAGCCTAATTGGTGAAAAGCCGAGTTTCAGTTTATTTGAAAAAGGAATCAAAGGCTTTATAAAATTGACAGAAGAAGGTGAATTCAAAAACACATATATTATTACGCTAATCGACTTCAGATTACCTTCAACTGACAAAAGACTTTGGGTAATTGACTTGAAAAAGCGGGAGGTATTAATTCACACCGTAGTTGCTCACGGTCGCAATAGCGGAAATTTAATGGCTGAGAAATTTTCCAACACTCCCGAATCCTATCAAAGCAGTTTAGGTTTTTACAAAACAGCAAATGTATATCAAGGCAAGCATGGAATTTCGCTAAGACTTAATGGCTTGCAAAAAGGATTAAACGATAAAGCCATGGAAAGAGCAATAGTAATCCATGGTGCGGATTATGCCACTGAGGAGTTCGCTCAGCAAAATGGCCGATTGGGCAGAAGCCTCGGATGCCCAGCTGTACCAAACGAAATAATTGAACCTCTAATAAATACCATTGCTAATAATCAATTCTTATTTATCTATTCTCCTAATGAAATCATCGACAATTATGTAGCTGATTTATCGCATATTTCATTAGAAAGCTTCGACCTATAATCCTCCCGCATTTTTCAATTTGAAATCTTTAATTTAAAAATATCCATCTGTAAGTCGGTATTTTTTTAATTTGCAGGAAATTGAATAATCACCATGGGTAAAATTGATTTCAAAAAGCAGATTCTTCCTCATCTTATTGCCGTTTTAATCTTTTCAATTCTCTGTGTATTCTTCTATTCACCAATAGTATTTGAGAATAAAACGATTTTTCAGAATGATGCCCTCCAAGGAATTGCAGCTGGCACCGAAATAGCCGATTATAGAGCTGAAACAGGTGAGGAAGGCCTTTGGATCAATTCCATGTTTAGCGGAATGCCTGCTTACTTGATAAATACACGCCATTATGGAGAGTGGTTTATTTCAGGTATTAGAGATGTATTGACTCTCAATTTGCCTACTCCGGCCAATTTCACCTTCTTGGCAATGCTAAGTTTTTACTTTTTATTAGTTGTTTTCAAAGTAAGACCCTATTTGGCCATTGTTGGCGCAATTGCCTATGGTTTTGGTAGCTTCAATTTGATAAGTATCGAAGCTGGACACAATTGGAAAGTTGGCGCTATCGCAACTATGCCTTTGGTACTAGGAGCAGTGCATTCTACATTCTTCAGAAATCGCTATTGGGGCTTTATCGCTACTATTATTGCTGTGGGTATCCAAATCCGGATGAATCACTTGCAAGTCACTTACTACCTATTTTTACTATTGCTGATATATGGTGGTTTTCAGCTCTTCTATATGATTAAAGACAATCAGTTGAAGAAGCAAATTCCGGCAATTGGCCTACTAGTAATTGCTGCAATATTAGCTGTAACCATGTCGCTTGGTCGCTTGTGGACTACCTCAGAATATAGCTCCTATTCTATCCGCGGACAAAGTGAATTGACTGCCCAAGACCCTGCAGTACAAGGTGGCTCTGGGTTGGATAAGGAATATGCCTTTAATTGGAGCTGGGGTAAGATGGAAACACTCACTTTGATACTGCCGAATTTCTATGGTGGTGGGAGCGTTGAAAATCTCGATGAAAGTTCAGAAATGTTCAATGTATTTACCCAAAATAGAGTCCCTCCACAGCAGATACAAGAAGGACTACAAGGTGTTCCTACTTATTGGGGAGATCAGCCCAGCACTGCAGGGCCTGTATATGCAGGAGCAATTATTTGCTTTCTATTTATTTTAGGACTTTTTGCCTTACCCGCTAGACAGAAAAATTGGATAATAGCTGGCACTATCCTTTCGATTCTACTTGCTTGGGGCAAAAATCTAGAATTCTTCAATTATGCAATGTTCGATTTCTTTCCAGGATACAACAAGTTTAGGGCCGTTTCCATGGCAGTAGTCGTTGCATTAATGACAATTCCATTCCTAGGAATTTTAGGATTAGAAAAACTACTAAGTATCGAAAGTAGTAATTTGAAAATGGCCATCTTTAAAAAAGCTTCAGTTACCACATTAGGAATTTTAGGCATCTTGTTCTTGCTATATCTAATCCTCGATTTCCGTGCGCCAATTGATGAGCAATTAATGGCGAATGGATACCCAGATTGGTATGTAGATGCTTTGCAAAAAGATAGAGCTTCCATGTATCTATCCGATTGGGTACGAAGCCTTATTTTTATTGGGTTGAGTATTGCAATCATTTATGTAGCTATGGTTGGTAAACTGAAACAGTCCTATCTATTTATAGGTCTCATTTTATTTGTTTCTGCTGATTTGCTGGTTGTTGGCTCTAGATATTTGAATGAAGAAAATTACTCTACAAATACTCAATCTCAGTTTTTTCAAGAAACAGAAGCCAATAATTTCATCTCCCAAGACAAAGGTCACTTTAGAGTTATCAATTTGCAAAACCCTTGGAACGATGCTCGAGTATCCTATCACCATCCAAGTGTGGGCGGATATCATGGTGCCAAGTTGCGCAGATATCAAGATCTAATCGATTATTATATGGGAGATGAGCATATAGAAATTGTTGATTCATTGCAGAACCAAGGAATTGGCCTACCCATCACGCCGGTTTTGGATATGCTCAATACCAAGTATCTCATTGCAGGTAGTTCGGCACGTGCAGTATTGACCAATTCAAATGCTTATGGGAATGCTTGGTTGGTAGAAAATTTATATGCAGCAGAAAATGCTGATGAGGAATTAGCGGCACTTGGACAACTTGATTTGAGAAATCAAGCGATTTCAAGCCAAATGGATGCAGACAAAAGCTACACTGCAAATGGCACAATCAGTTTGCTTGAAATCAAACCAAACTTTGTGAAATATGAGAGTAATCTCGCTAGCGATGGTTTGGCAATCTTCTCTGAAATATACTATCCTAAAGGGTGGACAGCCTATATCGATGGAGTAGAAACTCCTCATTTCCGCGCGAACTACGTTTTACGGGCAATGGAGCTTCCTAGCGGACAGCACAGTATTGAGTTCAAATTCCACCCGCAATCATATTATACGGGCAACCAAGTGGCGAATATTTCCAATTTCCTAGTAATTGCCTTGATTATGATCGGCATAATGATGGAATTGAAAAAGACTAAAAAACAAGAGGCCTAATCCATGAAATCGGCTCCGCAACTTTTCGCAGAGAGAATGCTCTTATCGACTTTGAGCATTCCTAAAATATTGTTGCTGAGCAAATTTGGAAATAAACTTCCCTTGTCGGCTAAGACAAAGCGTGAATGCGTTATTCTTGGCAACGGACCTTCACTAACCCAAAGTATCGAAGAGCACAAAACTTTACTTGCCAATTCAGATTTATTCACTGTCAATTTCTTCTGTACCACTGAAGAGTACACGCAATTGAAACCGCGATTTTTGGTAGCTGCTGCACCCGAATTTTACTTGGAAAAGCTTAATGATTTCTACAGAGATTTTATCCCGGGCTTTTACAAAGGTCTTGTCGATAATACCCAGTGGGATTTGGAAATATTTATGCCTGTAGAAGCTAAAAAATATAGCCATTGGAAAAAGCAGATTCAAGGCAATAATAAGATCCATGTCAATTATTATAATAACACTCCGGTGGAAGGATTTGAAGGTCTTACCCATTGGGCTATTAATAATGGCCTAGGAATGCCAAGACCACATAATGTCCTTATTCCTACCATCATCATGGCTTTGCGAATGGGTTACGAAAAAATCCATTTGATAGGAGCCGATCATTCTTGGCTTAAAGACTTGTGGGTAGATAACAATAATCTGGTGATGCTTAGGCAGAAGCACTTCTACGACGAAGCTAGCGCCAAGGCCAACCCAATGTATAAAAAAGGCCAGGACACTCGAAAATTACATGAGGTACTTCAAAAGTTTGTGATATCATTTGAAGCCTATTTTACGCTTGAAAAATTCGCCAAGAAAAAAGGCCAAAGAATTATCAACCTAACTCCAGGTTCATTTATTGATGCATTCGAGCGAAAACTATCATAAATTCGTGAAATAATTTCAGCTATTGGGACTCATCAAACAACAATCTATCAAAGGCACTATTTACTCCTACGCAGGGGTATTATTAGGCTTTGCGACTGTTGCCATACTATTTCCAAAGTACTTCACTCCTGCCGAAATTGGCGCCATCAATCTGTTGATTTCCTACAGCATGATTTTGGGTCAATTGGGCACTTTAGGTTTCCCAAGTGCCATTATCCGATTTTTCCCGAAGTATAGAACAGAAGATGGAAGGCATAATGGTTTTGTTGCAATTATAATAATCGCCAGCCTTATCGGTGTTGTCTTCTTTTTTCTGGGCTATTTATTTATGAAACCTATTCTGCTTGAATCAAACAGAGAAAGCTCACCCGTTTTCGTAAAGTACTTTTTCCTGATAATTCCACTTTCCTTGGCGCATTTGCTATTTTACAATTTGGAGGCTTACGCAAATGCCATTTACAAATCAGCAGCTGGAGTATTCCTCAAGGATTTCATTCAGCGGATTTTAATTCTTATTCCGTTTACAGCTGTCATTTTCGAGCTTATTGCCTTCGATCAGTACATTTATTATTATGCTGCAGCAATTGTAATTACCACGTTTATCCTTATCATTTACCTTACAAGTATTCACAATTTTTATATTGCGGCTAAACCCAATAATAAAAATCGCACCAGCTTAGGAGATCTCACTTCAGTAAGTTTGTATGGATTATTGGTGGGTTTTTCGGCTTTGTCATTGCAACGCATCGATGGCATTTTGATCAACGAATACTTTAACGAAGCCTTTACAGGGATTTATACTACAACGTTCTATTTTGGCACACTGGTGATTATTCCCTCCCGCGTTATCAATCGCATTTCATACACTGTAGTATCCGATGGTATCACTCAAAATGACCTGAAAAAAGTAAAGGATGTTTACGAAAAAACGAGCATTATTCAACTTATCGCAGGCACTTTACTCGTGGCAGGCTTAATTAGCAATTTGGATAATGTCTTTCGCATTTTACCTGCCGAATATATTGCTGGCAAATGGGTCGTAATTTGGATTGCACTGAGCAATTTGGTGCGAATGTCCGGTGGTGCCGTAGATGGAATAATCGCCTATTCTAAATTCTACCGATACAACAGTTTGCTAATCGGAGTTTTGCTGGTCAGCACAATCGGTTTTATTTTTATTTTGATTAAGGATTATGGATTGAGTGGAGTAGCGTTTGCCACTTTTTTGGGTGTGGTTATTTTCAATATCTTAAGGATAGTATTTGTTTACAGAAAATTCGAGATGATGCCTTATAAGGTGTCTCATATCATCGTAATCTTCTTTGGTGTAGCGGCGGGAGGATTAGCTTACATCATACCAGAGCTGGAAAATTTGGCATTAGACATCATTCTTAGAGGCACTGTTTTGGTTCTTATTTTCACATTCCTCATCTACATTAGCAAAGTATCTAAAGACACCAACGATTTGATAAACCAAGGTTTTTCAATTTTGAAGAGCAAGACTAAAAAAAGAGATTAAATAAGCAAACAAGAATGTTATTTTTCGATTAATTCAATCTCAGAAAGCTTAAATTTCGATATGAAAGACTAAATTTAGGCACATTAAAAAATGACATATCAACAGAGGCTATGAAAAGAATTGGAGTTTTTACATCAGGTGGTGATTCACCGGGCATGAATGCTTGTATCCGTGCTGTGGTTCGTGGCAGTATCTATCATGGAGTTGAAATTTTCGGGATCAAGTATGGATATGCAGGAATGATCTCAGGAAATATTTTTCCAATGGACTCTAGATCAGTAAGTAACGTAATTCAAAAAGGTGGTACAATTCTCAAAACAGCCCGCTGCAAAGAGTTTTTTGAATATGAAGGCCGTAAACAGGCTTACGAACAGTTAAAGAAGTTTGATATTGATGGCTTGGTAGCTATTGGTGGCGACGGCACTTTCACTGGAGCCAAACTCTTCTACGAAGAATTTGGCATCCCTACAGTTGGTGCTCCTGGCACCATTGATAATGACCTTTATGGAAGTGATTACACAATTGGTTTTGACACGGCAGTAAATACAGCACTTGAAGCAATTGATAAAATTAGAGACACAGCAAATAGTCACGATAGACTGTTTTTCATTGAGGTAATGGGACGAGATTCAGGTTATATAGCAATCCAATCAGGAATTGGCGGTGGTGCCGAAATCGTAATGGTACCCGAAACCAAAACCTCAATAAAAGGAGTTATAAACACCTTACAAAAAGGCTGGAATCGTGCGAAATCTTCCTCAATCATAGTTATAGCCGAGGGTGATGAAGAAGGAAATGCCATAGAGATTGCTGCAAAAGTAAAACAAGCTTGTCCCGAAATTCAAGATCACCGTATTTCGATATTAGGTCACATACAGCGTGGTGGTTCGCCCTCTGCACATGACCGTATATTGGCGTCGAGATTAGGCTTGGCTGGCATCGAAGGCTTACTAAATGGGCAGAAAAATGTAATGGCTGGAATTGTAAATAATGAATTAGTTTACACGTCATTTGAAGATTGTATAAATAAGGAAAAACCATTGAACCAGGATCTTATTCGTATGGTTGAGATATTAAGTATTTAGAAAAACTATGGGATTTATACCTGCTATTGTTGCTATTTGTGGATTCATTTTGCTTTGGAGTCTTTTCAATTCTACTCAGATGAAAAAAAGACTTGAAATGATAAAGTCGCTGAGAAGTGCTATTACTGAAATTGATTCTTATGAAAAGTCTAATCAGGATATATTGCAGCAAAATCAAGCTCAAATGGCTTTAAACAACTTACAAGCGGATAAGCAGAAACTCCTGAAAAGCTTGGCTATTGAAAGCAGAGTTTACAATGAAATGATAACAAAAGCTCCAACACGTTTTCTCGCAAAAGCTTTAGGCTACAAAACCGTCTAAATTTTCTCGAATAAGCTTGATAATTTCCTCCTTTTGATCGGGATGAAACCAATGAGAATCCTGCTCCTTCTTAAACCAAGTTAGTTGACGCTTGGCATATCTCCGTGAATTACGTTTGATCAAACGATCTGCTTCCTCAATAGAATATTCCCCTTGTAAGGCAGGAAAAAGCTCAGAGTATCCAACAGTTTGTAGGGCATTCAAATCTTTGAGGGATAATAACTCTTTAGCTTCGTCCAGCAAGCCTTGCTCAAACATCATATCCACCCGCATATTAATACGCTCATACAGCTCCTCTCTGTCCCTGTTAAGCACAATTTTGAGTACACGGAATGGCCTCTCTACTTTCTTCTTTTTTCGAAATGATGAAAATTTCTGACCGGTAGTTCTTATAATTTCAATAGCTCTTATAACTCTTTGTGGATTATTAATATCGACCTCCGCATAATATTCTGGATCAGCTTGGGCTAGTTCTTTTTGAAGCGAATCTAATCCTCCCGCCTCATATTCCTGATTGATTATGGCTCTTACAATATCGGGGACTTCTGGCAAAGGGTCTAAACCTTCACATAGTACTCGAATAAAAAGGCCGGATCCTCCAGAAACCAGGACAATATTTTTAGTTTTAAATAATTTACCTATTGTAGCAAGAGATTCATTTTCAAAATCGATCACATCATATTTTTGATGAATGGACAGCGAGTTTATGAAGTGATGGTTAACTTCGGACAATTGCTTGCTGGAAGGTTTTGCAGTTGCAATTTCTAATTCTTTATAAAACTGCCTAGAATCGGCCGAAATTATTTCCGTATCGAAAAATTTTGCTAATTCAATGGTCAAGTCGGTTTTGCCAACAGCGGTAGGTCCACTAATGATAACCAAAAGAGGTTTTTCAAAATTATTGAAAATCAATTGAAGTTGGTGGTTTACTTTTAGCTAAATGATTAATTAAAGACAAACCCAAAATTACTGAATTTAATATAATGAAGAGAATTTCCTTATTATTAGTAGATGATGATTTTAATTATAGGAAGATTGTACAACAACTATTGGAAACTTCTGGATTTGAAGTAAACTTAGCGGCAAATGGAAATGAAGCATTTCAGCATATTAAAAATCAAGAATTTGACATAGTACTAATGGATATTCAGATGCCATTTATGGATGGTTTAACTGCTGTGAAGTTAATAAATGAATTGGATCCCAATGAACGACCAATTATGGTTGCCAATAGCGCTTTCTTTAGTGAAGATCAGAAATTAAAACTGAAGGAAGCTGGTTTTGATGAGCTTTTGGTAAAACCCATAAATATTAAAGAAGTAATAGAACTAGGAAATAAATCAATCCGCCAATCCTCCCGGACTAAGTCGGTAAATCAAAAAATGGCTATCTTAAATCAAACGGTGGTTCAAAAGCTTTCGAAATATGGTGGGAAAGCTGATTTGTTACCGATCTATGAGAATTTTGTTGAAGAAACCAGTGCACTTATTTCGCAACTCAAGAAGGTAGAACCAAATAAAGAAGCTAGTATTGCTAAAAGTATCTTACATACGTTAAAAGGAAATGCAGGAAGTGTAGGTGCAGACAAACTGAGCACTTGCGCTAAAAAGCTGGAAACTAGGACAAAAGAAAATAATTTCGAAAATTGGAGACAGCATTTTCAAGAACTTGAAGACTTTTTTTTAGAATTCAGAATTAATTATCGAAATTTATTGACTTAATAAAACTAATGAAATGGAGAAATCTAAAAAAGTACTTATTGCAGAAGACAGTTCCATTATTATAAATCTTACCAAAAAGATAATGGAATACGAAAAATACGATTTAGTCGTAGCTCGTAATGGTCAGGAAGTTTTAGATATACTAAAAGATGAGACTTTTGATGTAATCCTTATGGACATCAATATGCCAGTAATGGATGGCATGCAATGCACAAAAGCGATCCGTGCGCATAAAGATCCAAAAATTGCCAACATTCCAATTATTGTAATCACTGGTAATTACAAAAACTATCAACCTGAAGATTTCAAAAATGCTGGTGTAAATGAATATTTGCAAAAGCCATTGAACTTTGATAAAATGGTAGAATACGTTAAAAAATATGTGGATGCATAATAATGCAGATCAAGTACACTAAATCCTTCCTAAGTAAACTAGAGGATATATTTGCGGAATCCGACTACATATTGCGTTATGAAAAAGGCAATTTCAAATCAGGTTATTGTCTTTTGAAACAGAATAAAGTAGCTGTGGTCAACAAGTATTATCCTCTGGAAGGAAAAGTGAATTGCCTAATAGAAATACTTAGAGAGATAGAACCTAGTACGGTAAACTTCAGTTTATCAAATCGTAAACTTTACGATGAAATAATACAAACAGAACTTAAATTTTGAAGGTAACTCTTCTTGGTACGGGCACTTCTCAAGGTATTCCAGTAATCACCTGTCATTGCGAGGTTTGTTCTTCTATTGACTTTAGAGATAAACGGCTGCGTACTTCAGCATTGATTGAAATTGAAGGCAAATGTATTGTGATAGATACAGGCCCAGATTTCAGACAGCAAATGCTCACAAATAGAGTAGAGCGGGTGGATGCTGTAGTATTTACGCACGAACATAAAGACCACACCGCTGGCTTAGATGATGTGCGTCCTTACAATTTCAAGTACAACAAGGACATGCCTGTATATGGCAGGGAACAGGTAATTGAGCAACTAAGACAAGAATTTGCTTACATATTTGCAGCGTTCAAATATCCTGGAATACCTCGATTGAAAACTTTTGAAATCACCAATCAGGAATTTGAAGTGGAGGGAATTAACATCACTCCTATTGAAGTCTTACATTACAAACTACCCGTATTCGGATTTAGAATCAATGATTTCGTATATCTCACTGATGCCAATTATATATCAGATGAGGAAAAGGAGAAGTGCATGAATCCCAAAGTGCTGATATTAAATGCACTACAAAATGAACCACATATTTCGCATTTTACTTTGCATGAAGCCATAGAACTTGCTCAAGAATTGAAGGCTGAGAAAACCTATTTCACTCATATTTCTCACAAACTTGGACGCCATAAGGATGTAGAAGCTAAGTTGCCTGAAAACATCCACTTAGGTTACGACGGCCTTTCGATTTACCTTTAGGTCTATATGAATAATAATTATTTCGTTCTCCAGCTTCTGGTGCATAGGCTTCAGACCATACTTATCGGAATGAAACTGATGGCTGCATTCTCACAAAATAAGGAGGAACTGATTCTACAATTTGCCAATAATGAGGCTGATTTCACCATCCGTGCTAATTTACATGGAGAACTAACCGGACTTTCATTTCCATCAGACTTCGCTCGAAAGGGTAGAAATAGTGTCGATTTGTTTCAAGAGTTTCTAGACCTTAGAATCCTCAGAATAGAAATGGTACCATTCGATCGCTCGTTTATTATTCATTTTGAAGAGGGTAAATCGCTGCTGTTCAAAATGCATGGGCGAAGAAGCAATTTGCTCGGAATAGAAAATGGCAAAGTGATCACATTGTTCAAAAACTCGATGGAAGCCGATAATGAAATCACCATCGAAAGCTTAGCTGGGAATGTTGATTTGGAAGCTGCTGCTCAGAGTGAAGATATTCAGTCATTAAAAAAGGCGATTCCAGTGCTTGATAATACTTTGGCTAAGTATATTATAAATGATAATTGGCAGGAGCTCAGCCTTGTAGATAGAAGTAAATCATTGGAAGATTTCTTCCAATCGATGAGTAGCAAAAATGAATTTTTTATTGAGCAAATCAATGATAAAATCACTTTAGGGTTTTGGCCACAAACAGCTGATTATAATAAGTTTACTGATGTAATAGAAGCACTCAACTTCTATAACCAAAAGACCATGTCTGTGGGTGGATTGAGGCAACAAAAAAAGTCGCTTCTGGGTGATATCCAAAAGAAAATAAAAAGTGGACTCAGCTATATTCAAAAGAATGAGATAAGGTTAAATTCGCTCAAAGACGACATTGTACCTGAGGAAATTGGGCATATAATCATGGCTAACTTACACATGATTAAAAAGGGCGAAAAGGAAGTTACACTGGATGATTTTTATCGAAATCAGCCAATTACAATAAAGTTGAAACCAGACTTGAGTCCCCAAAAAAATGCAGAATACTACTATCGTAAATCAAAGAATAGAAAAATTGAAATAGCCAAACTAGAAGAAAATATCTTGCTGAAGCAGTCGCAGATTGAAGATTGGAAAAAGCGGGAGGAAGAAATTGCTAATGCTGAAGCAATGCGAGGATTGAAAGCATTTACAAAAGAAAAATCAGCAGAAGCAAAAATCGAGATTAAACCTTACAAAGAATTTGAAATTGATGGTTATCAAGTTTGGGTGGGCAAGAATTCTAAATCAAATGATGAGCTTACGCAAAAATATGCACATAAAGATGATATTTGGCTCCACGCTCGTGGGGTAGCTGGCTCACATGTGATTATCAAAAAGCAAGGCAATAAGCCAGTACCCCTGCAAGTAATAGAAAAAGCAGCTGGTTTGGCAGCCTATTATTCTAAGGCTAAATCAGACACGCTCTGCCCTGTAATTTATACCAGCAGAAAATATATACGAAAACCCAAAGGAAGTGCTCCTGGGCAAGTAATGGTGGATAGAGAGGAAGTGTTGATTGTCCCTCCCGCTTCTCCTCATAATTGAGAGTCTGTGATAACGGTTCTTATTAACCTCAATAATGACATTCTTCTACTTAACTTTAATTCCTTTCCACGACTCCCGACTATAAACACCTGGTCTAGCGTGGTCTCCTTCGGTAAAATCGAAAGAAACATACTTAATTCCTTTTAATTCAGTAAAGGAAAATGTAGTCGAAATCATAAAACTCTCCGCTCCTGCACTGCCCATTTGTTGTGTTAGTGCTTCACTGTCTGGAATAGAAATAAATACTGTGTCATTAGAAGTTCTAGTAAATTCAATCTGAACTCTCGGCCATGATTTATTAATAATTTCCTCTAAAATCTCACCAGACATGGCATCACTTTCAATCGACCTTAATTGCTTTACTTCAAATTCTTCAGTCTGTTCGTTAAAGTCGTATTTCCAGATCGCTTCTAATGATTCTTCAACCACAATACTATCTGGATTGATAGTGATTTCCTCATCCTTTTCACTATCCACTTTGGTGTCTTCTTGCAATGCATTACAACTTATTACAAAGAAGATCAGCGCTATTGAAATAAGTTTTGTTTTCATACATCAAAGGAGTTTACATTGTTATAGTATCACCAAAAAATCATTTACATAAACAAAAGCAAATAATTTGAGCCTTTGATAAGCCGCATTAGTAGCTGAATCCCATGTATTAAAGCTCTAAAATCTTTAAACCCGCATTAAAAAATTTTTCCTATTAAAGGTGTTTCCTTCATATATAAAAGTAGCCGAAACAACCTTATGCAATAGTTGTTTGAGGACATTAAAATTACTGGGTTTAGTAATATACACATTCGCTCCAGAAAGGAATGTTTCCTCAATATCATCTTCACTATCAGATGTTGAATAAATGGCTACGAAAATATCCTTTAACTTTTCATCTTCTCGTATTTCTTTCAAACATTCTAGTCCATTTTTACGCGGCATGTTGAGATCTAGAAAAAGGAAATGAGGTAATGGAGGTTCTCTCTCACTTAACCATTTCATTAGTTGCATTCCGTCATTTACAGTACGGACAACAGTTTTAATTTTCAATTCTGAAAATGCTTCGGCAAAAACCATACGGTCAGCTTCGTCATCATCAGCAATCAGAATAAGGAATGGTTCGTTTTTCACGGTGAATATGTTTTAAGTAGAAGCTGGAATATAAATATTAAATGAGGTTCCTTTATTCACTACGCTAGTCGCAGTGATAATGCCGTTGTGGTTATCAACTATTTTTTTAACAATAGCAAGGCCTATCCCCGTACCAGCATATTCTTCCTTTCCGTGAAGCTTTTGGAAGAGCTCAAAGATCTTTTCCCTAAATTCTTTTTCGAAACCTATACCGTTATCGCTTACAGTGATATGGCAGTACTCCTTTTTGGGCAAAAGCCCCTTTACCTTTAATTTTTCAGACATACTATTTCTGGAACCTATAATTATGTGAGCCGGTGTTTGAGGCTTGGAGAACTTAAGCGCATTGACTACAAGATTATGCATAAGTTGCCGAAACTGGAATGGAATGATATTGACCTCACAAATATCCTTCACTTCTATTAAGGCTTTTTTTTCAGCAATGGCTTCCTTCAATTCAATCTTTACTTCTTCAATAATTATATTCAGATCAGTTTTTTCAAATTTTCTTTCAGCATCTCTTATACGTGAGAAAGCAAGTAAATCATGGATAAGTTGCTGCATCCTTTCGGCCGATTGCTGCATAAGATGGAAATAGCTTTTTCCCTTCTCAGATAAATTATGATTTTCCTTTTCTAAAATAATACCTGCAAATATTTGTAATTTTCGGAGCGGTTCCTGCAAATCATGACTTGAAACATAAGTGAATGATTCTAGCTCTTTGTTTATCGCTAAAAGTTCGTTGTTCTTATTTTCAAGTGATTCATTGGCTTCTTTTAATTCCCGTGTTCTTTCCTGTACAGCTTTTTCTAAAAGTAATTTTTCCGAATTCCGTTCGCTTATTTCTTTATTAAGCAACTCCTTTTCTTTCAATTCTTTCTCTACTATTAGATTTCTTACTTCTGTAATATCTGCGATCACGAGAAGAATTAATTGTTCGCGATGAGTATTTTGAATTACCCTACTTGCATTGAGCGACATTATTTTTTCACCCAAATCCAAGAAGGTGTGTTTAACTTCGTAATTATAGAATTGAGAATTTTTTGGAATAATGTCTTCAAGCAATTCTCTTAATGCAGGTATATTCCATTGTTTGTCACCCAAATCATAAAGTAGCACACCAAGGGTTTGATCCTCAGTGACGCCGAATTTTTCGTAAAATGCTTTGTTTGCTGATTTAACCCGAAGATCCTTTCCTAAAACAAGCATAGGCTCATGCATAGTGGAAACTATGGCATCCGAGTATTCATAAGATTCAGAAAGCAGATCGTTGCGAGTTTGCAATTCCTGATTGGTGGTAGAGAGTTCTTCATTTGCCGACTCTATCTCTTCCTTTGAAGTCTCCAACTCCTCATTTACGGTTTGTAGCTCTTCATTGCTCGAAACCACTTCTTCATGGGCACTTTGCAATTCTTCGGTAAATGCCTCCTGTTCTTGAGCGATAGATAGAGCATCCGCATGAGCGGTGGCTAATTCCTGCTCTAATTTTTTAATTCTTCGATCTTTCGCGAGTGAATTACTTTTCTCGCTATTTTCTTGAAGCGCATAAATCTCTACTTGATCATGCTCGGTAAAAATGATTAGAATTAAAGGTTCGCTCCATTCTATTTCAAGTGGAACAATTTCTAGACTTATAATCTTTTCATCCGAATTAATTTTCAGTTCAATCCCAGTTTTGCGATATGATTGATTCGTTTTTATGACTTTTGAAATAGCATTACGCAATTCAAAAGCTATTTCCGGCCGTGCCATTTTCAAAATATTAAAAGTGGCTCTTCCTTTTGGATGCGTCAGATATAAATCGGTTGTACCACGAAACTGAACAATTTCCAGATGGTGATTAATAACAACGCATGCAGGTAGAAATTCTGAAACAAGAATGTTATCAATGGCATCGTCCAGTCCTTGTTGCGAAACAGAAACATTTATTTGTGATTTACTTCGACTTCCTAATGGTATTCTTTTATCAGATACAGTATGTTGTCCAAAGCGGGGGGAAAGTTCAGGCATCCGCTTCAAACCTGAATTAATTTTTCTCAAAAATATCCTAAACTTGCTATTTACTATCGTAAATAGATTGGCTGATTGGGTTATGTTTTCTGATTTGCCAAGCATTAAAAATCCATCCTCGTTTAACGCATAATGAAAAGTGTTGACCGCTTTTTTTTGTGCCGCAGTATCCAAATAAATAAAGAGGTTGCAACAGCTGATAAAATCAAGACGCGAAAAAGGTGGGTCACTTAAAATATTATGTTGTGCAAAGACACACATTTCGCGCACTACCTTATTCACTCGAAAACTATTGTCTGTCTTTGTGAAGAAACGCTTAATGCGATTTGGCGAAACGGCTTGTAACTCCTGCTTGGAATATACACCAATGCGAGCCTTGTTTATTGCATTTCCACTTAGGTCAGTCGCAAAAATCTGAATAGGGATATTAGTAGTCAGGCTTTCCTGGATCTCCAGCAATATCATTGCTATCGAATAAGCTTCTTCGCCTGTTGCACATGCCGGCACCCAAATACGGAGTGGCTCTCCTGAGTTTTTCCTTTTAAGTAATTTCGGAAACAAACTGGATTTCAAATATTTGTGTGAATCAGTATCACGAAAAAAGCTAGTAACATTAATAAGCAAATCCTGATAAAGAATGTCAATTTCTTCGTTCTTTTGGGTCAACAGTTTTGCATATTGTTTGAGCGTAGCAATTTTATAGAGTAACATTCTACGAATAATCCGCCTTTTGATAGTGTTCATTTTATAGGCACTAAAATCAACACCTGTAGCTTTATACAACTGGTTGAGAATAATTTTTAAATCAGGGTTACTATTGTCAATTAAGTCTTCACTATTCGATTTTGTAGACTCAGTTTTAACAAATGGATGTTTGCTTAGTCGTGCTAGCTCTAGTGCAATTTCTTTTGGTGACAGAACAAAGTCTACCACATCTGCGGAAATTGCGGAGTGAGGCATGCTGGTGAATTTTGCGCTATCATCTTGAGCAAAAGTTAATCCGCCTTCATGCTTGATGTCCTTTAAACCTAATGTGCCGTCGCTTGCACTACCTGAAAGAACTATGCCTATCACTCTTTCTTTCTGTGCATGTGCAAGTGAAGAGAAAAGGATATCAATCGATATTGCTACGCTACTTTCTGATCGTGGAATTAATTTTATATGTCCATCAGTTACTTCAATTCCTTTGTTGTACGGAATCACAAAAACATTATTGGGCGTGATTTTATCCATGTCATCTATCTCCTGCACTAGCATTCTTGTCTTTTTAGACAATATCTCAGTCAGCATACTTTTGTGATCAGGGCTTAAATGCTGTACATAAATGAAAGCCATGCCTGTGTCTGCTGGAAGATGTTTTAATAGCTCCATCATTGCTTCTAATCCTCCCGCTGACGCACCAATAGCCACTACAGGAAATTTCCTTCTTGATTTCGGGCTCGTACTAGAGGTAGCAGGTTTTGATTTGTTCTCTTTCATGTTCATTCAGGTGGTAATCTCATTGTAGAAATCGAACAGCATCCGGCAGATAATTTAATCTACTCGATTAACTTTTAGTAATATCAGAAATTATAACGGCAACTCTTGTAATACTAAAATTTTTCTTGAAGGTTAAAGGGTTTTTATGTTGATAAAAACGGTAAGTGTTTATTTAACAAGTTTTTAATTCCAAATTTGAACAAGCATGGAGATGTAATACTTTACAAATTTTGCAAACACATATCTTTGCTTTTGGCTCTTCTTTAAATATAAAAAAGCGGGAGGTTTAAGTAGATTACAAGCGCATTTAAACCAAAAAAATAATCCACCTTCCACCTAAGATATAGGTAGTCAAAAAAATTAAATTGGGGAGTTTAATTCCACTTTTACAATCCTTTGCCAGTTCACTACTTTCTACATTTACAAAATCTGTATAGAACAACAGCTTTTCTAAATCTAGAATTCAATACATTTCTAGATTGTTCCAAATTCATTTTTTAACCCAGATTGTTTCCAGACCATAGCTGATAATAACAGTTATTAATACCTTGAAAAAGCTTTTTTGAAAAAAGAAATTGATCTTTTTTAACAGCTGAAATAGAAGTGAAAAACCTGTGAATTAAGCAACATTTTCAAAAAAGCATGTAACGTCTATTTATGAAATTACAAATACTTTTGTTTACACTATTTTAAGGGATACTGAAATGAATAATACCCAGACTGACAACCAAAATCAGCAATATGATTACAAGTCAATAAATCAACCAGCCAAAGGTAGTACAGTTTCTACTCAGAAAGGATCAGATAATAATACTGAAACTTCAGAGCGATCTTATAAAAAACCATCTGAACAAAGAAAACCACAGTTCCGGTTAAAGGAAAACATGAAAAGAAGGTTTCATTAAAGTGAATGTTTTCAAATCTATCCCTTCTTATTCTGTAACTAATACCACCTGAACATCATGTTCAGCTGCATCATCATTCAGTCTTATCATATTATCTTCTTGCACCTCTCCATTTACCACAACCTGCATAGTCGGAATTCCTGATTTTTGCGTAACCGTGATATGGTAAACTGCACTTTTAAAACGGTAGTGAATTTTAAATGACTCCCATTCTTTTGGGATACAAGGGGCAAGTTTTAGTTTACCAGCTTCCTGTTTCAGTCCAAGGAAGGATTCTACAATCAATCGATACATCCAACCTGCTGAGCCTGTGTACCAAGTCCAACCACCACGCCCGGCATGGGATTCGTTTGCATACACATCAGCGGCTATAACATACGGCTCTACTTTATACACAGCAATTTCTTCAGGAGTTTTGCCATGATTCACCGGATTGATCATATTCAATAATTCCCAAACCCTTTTATTATCACCTAATTTAGCAAATGCCATAATCAGCCATACTGCCGCGTGCGAGTATTGCCCACCATTCTCTCTCACACCAGGCACATAGCCTTTAATATATCCTGGATAGACATTAGATTTATCAAAAGGCGGCTCTAACAGTTGAATAATTCCAATTTCCTTTTTCACCAGATTTTCATACGCCGACTCCATCGCTATGAGGGAATGCTGCGTGCCTCCCGCTCCAGATAAAACAGACCAGCTTTGCGAAATCGAATCAATTTTACACTCTTCGCTAAGTGAGCTTCCTAGTGGGGTTCCGTCGTCAAACCAAGCGCGTTTGTACCATTCTCCATCCCAGGCATGCAAGGCAATATTTTGTTTCAGGTTCAAGGCTTGTCTTTCACATTCATCGGCAAACACAGCGTCGTTTTTCATCCTGGCAACTTCTGCAAAGCGGATCAGAACATCATAAAAGAAAAATGCCATCCAAACGCTTTCGCCTTTGCCTTTATCTCCTACTCTGTCTAAACCATCATTCCAATCACCGGCACCAATTAATGGCAATCCCTTTTCACCATAATTAAATCCATGTTTGATTGCCTGAACACAATGGTCATAAAGTGGTAGCGTATCGTTGGACTGAACTGGAAGGTCGTAATAAGATTCTTCACCCTGGTTTAGTAATCTTCCTTCCAAAAATTTCACAGGCTCATCTAAAATAGCTCTATCATCAGTAAAGGAAATGTATTGAGCAGTTACAAAAGGCAACCAGAGAAAATCATCTGAACACCTAGTGCGGACACCACGACCAATGGGAGGATGCCACCAATGCTGTACATCTCCTTCTATAAATTGACGTGATGCACTTAGCAATATTTGGTTACGCGCCAATTGTGGAGCTATTGGAAGTAATGACATCACATCCTGCAACTGGTCTCTGAAACCAAATGCCCCGCCCGACTGATAAAATCCACTACGACCCCAAAGCCTTGATGAAAGTATCTGATAAGTAAGCCAGCCATTTGTAATCACATTGATGGCCGCATCCGGAGTTTCTACTTGCAAGGTACCGAGGGTATGTTTCCAATAGTTTTTCACTTTTTCAAAAGCTTCTGACGCTGCCTCTTTTCCACGAAATTTCTGTGCAAGTTCTCTTGTACGATGATTGTTCTTTCCTGCACCAAGGGTGAAAATAATTTGCCTTTCTTCACCATCCGCTAATTCAAAAGGCGTTTGTATCGCAGCACAAGGGTCTAAAGCTAGTCCAGACTTCCCTGACAGCTTTTGTCGATACAGGGCATCAGGATTTCGCAAGGTTCCGTTGCGACCAATAAATTCCGTGCGGTCAGCCGTATAAGTCTTCCTTTTGGCGTCAGTATCAAAAAATGCCACACGGTTGGAAAATTCAGTGCTATAAGGATTTTTCGCAAACACTGTTCCAGTGTCTACATCCACTTCAGTACGGATATGCATTGCAGTTTTTGCCCTATTATCCCCAAGGGTCCATTCTACATATCCAGTAGCAGATAGCTTACGCATTCTTCCAGATTGATTGCGAATTTTAATAACTGTGAATTTGATAGCTGCTTCCAAATCAACATATACCGTCATTTCTGAATAAATACCGTCTTCATTGTGTTCAAAAACACTGTATCCAAATCCATGGCGCGTAATATAGGACGAAGCTCCACCTGCAGGTAGCAGAGAGACAGACCAAAAGTGCCCGTTTTCTTCATCTCGAAGATAATAGGCTTCACCTGAAGTATCGCTTACTGGGTCGTTATTCCAAGGTGTTAATCTTAATTCATGTGCATTTTCAATCCAAGTGTAAGAGCCTCCGCTTTCAGTAATTATCGTTCCGAAACCAGCATTAGCAATGACATTCACCCAGGGCGCAGGAGTTATCTTTTTACGATCCGTGACAATGACATACTCGTTTCCGTCGGGAGAGAAGCCACCAATTCCATTATAAAAATTCAGATTTTTTGGTAAGGGAATTTCCGTAAATACTTGAGAATAATTTTGTTCCATTGTAAGATAAGGAATTGCCAGCTTAGCGGGTGCATTGCGTTTAAGCTGTTCAGATAATGAGCCTCCGCTATCAGAAATATTGATACGAGCAACACTTTGAAACAAGATTCTGTCTTCGTTGGAAATTTGATCTGCCGCTCTTACAAAAACGCCTCCCGGTCTGTCCCGTAATTCTACTGGAACTAATGCAAGTATATCATTTTGAAAAATCTGTCGATATCCTCCATGGTCTTCGTTCCATATTACCAAATCAACAGCCAGCCCTTTTAAACGCCAGTAAGCATGCGCCTGTAATAACTGCCTCACTAATTTTATATTAGCCTGATCCTCAATTTTCAACAATACTATAGGCAAGTCTCCTGAGATGGAATAACCCCAAAGTCCTGATTGTTGACGGTAATTGCTAATAAGAATAGCGTTGGCTGCCCGAAATAATGGGTTAGTAAACAGGATTGAACCAGCAAGCCGGTTATACAATTGCGCATCTCCTTCCGATGCATTGATTTGTCGCAGCACCACCTGGCTATGCGTCCAAGCTAACTCAAATACACGGTCTTTGTGATATTTATTCTGATATTTTTCGATCAGGTATTTGCAAGCCTCCTTTGTTTCAGCTACACCCGTAACTATGTCTAGCGTAATGGTCTCATCCGGCGCTAGTGTAATTTTATATCTGATTGCCACTATTGGGTCTAATACAGCTCCCGATGTTCCTGACAATGGCCCTGGATTAATCATAGCTTGCGGATTAACAATTGAATTTCCGCGACCTATAAATTTCGTACGGTCGGTTTCACAGGATATGGCTTTTGGAACTTTTCCATGCATTGTCATTAAATGGCACATCCACGGAGGATTCTCTTGGTTAGATCGTGGTCTTCGTGTGCAGAGAATAGCATTTTGATGTGGGATAATTTCCGTTTGCACAAAAAGATTGCTAAAAATTGGCTGCATCAAATCGGAAGCGGTAGGAGCGAGCACCACCTCTGCGTAGCTGGTAATCTCAATACTTCTCTTGATGGAAGAGTTGTTTGATATACGAAGCCTCCGCATCTCAATATCATCTTCTGGAGATACTACAATTTCAGTATGAGTTTCTATTTCGTTATTTAATGTACGAAAATCTACATGGCCATGAGCAAATACCGCTTCATAAATTTCTCCCTTCTGAAGTGTTGGCTGTCTTGTATTCGACCAGAATTCGTTGCTATCCAAATCGCGGATATAACAAAATGTTCCCCAATTATCGCAGGTTACATCCTCTCGCCAGCGAGTAACTGCAAAATCTTTCCAGCGGCTGTAACCACCACCCGCATTGGTGACCATAACGTGGTATTTACCGTTGGAAAGTAACTGTACTTCGGGAACAGGGGTGTCTGGAGTGAATAATATTCTTGGTTCAATGGTAACTGGTTCAAAACTAATTTCGGCTTCATCCGCTGTATGTGCAAAGTAGGTGGTAGATCTAGGTATGCGCTCCTGAAGTAATAAAAGAGCTGCCTTAAACTGAGGTTCCGCTTCAAATAATTTTTGCATGGGTTTGTCAAGCAATAGATACGCAATTGAGAGCAAACTCATTCCTTGGTGATGCGACATAAACGAATATACAATCTTATGATTTAACCCACGAGGCAAACGCGATGGTGTAAAATCAATGGCTTCATAAAATCCATATCTTCCTTCAAAGCCTCTTTCTTGAAGTAGTTCTAAGTTTTTGCAAGCCTTTTTTGGAGACACCATCAGTGCAAGTGCGGTAGCATAGGGAGCTATTACGTAATCACCTTCGAGCCCTCGCTTCAATCCCAAACCAGGAACGCCAAATGCGCTGTATTGATAATGAGAGTCAGCACTCAGCATATTATATCCAGACTCCGAAATACCCCAGGGTTTTCCAGTCTTTTTGCCATAATTAATCTGGCTATCTACCCCAACTTTAGTTGTTTGATCGAGCAACGTGTTTTCGTAAGTGGGCATAACCAAAAGCGGCATAAGGTATTCGAACATAGAGCCGCTCCAAGAAAGCAAAACAGGCGAGCCATCTACGCTGGTCAATAAGCGCCCTAAGGCAAACCAACTTTCTTCTGGTAGTTTACCCTGAGCAATGACTGTGAAAACTGCTAGTCTGACTTCCGAAGCCAGCAGGTCGTAATAACTAGCATCTGCATATCGTTCCAGCACATTGTAGCCAGTGGTAAATAGCTTACATGTTTCATCAAACAAAAAATCCCATTCCAAATCCACCAATTCGCTACAATGTTGAGCAAGATATTCAGCCTTTGAAATTTGCATTTCTGCTTGCTGAATGGACTGTATTAAGGCTGTACGAAATGATTCAAGCCATTCCAATTCATCGATCGTGTGAGTCGATGTTTGTAGAATTACTATTTCTTCTTGAATTTCCCGGGAGGTCTTTAACAATCCGGTCAGAGTTGAAGGTATGTTTGATGAAACGAGACTCTTGAATGTAGAAGGCGCAGTTTGCAATAGCTCCCAAGGTGAGAAAATTTGCATCTCTTCGTTCAAACCCTCCAATTGTAATTTTAGCCGCTCCATCCACCAAGAGGCCTCACTATCTATATCACTGTTTAACTGATCATTAACAACCAAAAAGGTTTGCATCAATTCTCCCGCTTTTTGCTTTACTTCAATAATATTATTATTGAAATCTTGTTTGCAGGCACTTTTTAATTTCTTTTTGAAATCTTGTAATATTTCATCATTATGTTCATACAAGTTATCAGTTAGCACACGGAAAGTATCCTGAATACCTTCAAAAATTTTCGGGCTAAATATTCTTTGATATGGAATAATGATTAAGCCTTGACGCAATACAAGCAGATGTCCGGCTAGGTTGCCACTGTCCACTGTTGAAATGTATTTTGGAAATAATGGAGTTAGCGATTGTGTGTCGTACCAGTTAAAAAAATGACCTCTAAATCGTTCCATCCTATTCATGGTGTTGAAGGCATTTTCAGTTCGCTCAATTAGTTGTCTAGTATTGATATAACCAAAGTCGCGGGCAGTTAAATTGGCAAGTAAAGAAAGTCCAATATTAGTGGGAGACGTTCGATGGGCTATCACTTCAAGTGGTTGTTCTTGAAAATTATCTGGAGGAAGCCAATTGTCTTCCTGTCCGACAAACTGTTCGAAGAAACCCCAGGTTTTTCTTGCCACTTTTCTAAGAAAAATATTTTGAGCTTCGGAGATAGCCGCCGCCTTTCTCGCTAATGGCTTGCTCATCCACCAGGTAATCAGTGGAGCAAGTAACCACAGCAAAGCGATAGGCCCTACGGTGATTACCTTTTCGGGAGTTGTATTCAAAAAATAAAATATTAAAACTGCGGGAAGAACAATCTCAATCCACATGCTCGAATATGATGCTCTTGGACTTATGCTATTAATATTCTTTGGGTTTCCCGAAGGGTTCCATTCGAGTAAATGCTTCTTGGTAATCAGCTTTCTCCAAATCGTGCGGATAATGGCTATTGTGTTTACATAAGCTTCATAGGGCAGACAGACTAGTGCAAACAACGTTTTATAAAAGATATCCAGAATACTTTTTGCGGAATTTATAACATGTCGAGCGATGTTAACATCTTTCGGTTTAAGGATGACGTTCCACGCTGAAGAAAATATGATAGGAAAAACAATAATACCTGTTACTACAAGAGTCCACAATAAGGAAGTTGGCAAAATCAGCCATCCTAAAATCAGTAGAATAGTAAGCGCTAAAGGAACTACACTTCGTCTGATATTATCAAAAATTTTCCAGCGGGACAGTGCTGAAATTGGATTTTTGTGCCACAATCCATCCGCCAAGTGAACAAACGGCAAAAACCAAGAGAAAATCTGCCAGTCACCTCGAACCCAACGAGAACGCCTCTTTATATCTGAATCGTAGCGGGTTGGGTATTTTTCGAATAACTGTACATCACTTACGAGTCCCGATCGCAAAAAGCAACCTTCAATTAGATCGTGACTTAGAATGCTGTTTTCGGCAAACTTTCCTTCCAATACTTTTCTAAATATGTCCACCTCGTAAATTCCTTTACCAATAAAAGAACCTTCCTCAAACAGATCTTGATAAACATCGGATGATGCTCGAGTGTAAGGGTCAATTCCTGGCTCATTTCCGTGCATACGAGCGTAAAGTGAGCCCGTTTCATCCGGCAAGCTGTTTGTAACACGGGGCTGAAGTATGCCATATCCTATAGTGATGCGTTTTTTCTGTTCATCATACCAAGCACGATTCAATGGATGAGCCATTGTACCGACTAATTTCCAAGCTGTGCCCATTGGCAGTTGTGTATCAGCATCTAGAGTAATCACATATTTGATGTTCGGAAACACAGATTGGTCGCCAATGACATGCGAAAATCTATCTTTAGCATTGCCACGTAAAAAGGAATTCAAATCGGCTAGTTTTCCGCGTTTCCTTTCATAACCCATCCATACATTTTCCTGAGCATTCCAACGTCTCGGACGATGAAAGAGAAAAAACAAATCACTATTTTCTCTTTTATATTTTTGGTTTAGGGCTTCAATTTTTTGTATTGCAGCTTCAACAAGTTCTCGATCTTTCGGAAGTGTTTCTTGCTCTGCATCCGTAAAATCAGTTAATAATCCGAAATGCAAATTTTCATTCCGATTTGCCAGAAATCGAATTTCCAGTGACTCGGTTAAGTTTTCTAATTCCTTTATGTCAGATAACATTGCTGGGATGACTACCAACGTACGGGAATCAGCAGGGATTTTTTTAGAGAAATCCATTCGAGGCAGCAGATGAGGCCTAACCAATAATGTGGAAATAAAATTGACAACTGATACTGCAAGTTGACTTGATGATAGCAAAGCAAGAATGGCAATTATTAAAAGCAACCAATTATTTTTTACCACTCCATTCACAAGTATTAAAATGAGAGCGCTGATTGAAAGTGTCGTGAAGAGAACAAATGACAGATAAAAAAAGAATCTGTGTCTTTTTAAGAATGATTCAATTGCTTGAATATATGAGACTGGAGTTTTTGCTGCTTTTTTAGTTTGACGAATTCCTTCTCCTATGAGAAAGTTTCCAACGTGGGAATAGCGATTATCTGTAGCACTGGCAGCTGAATTTTCATAAGCAAGTTGGATGGCGATATTTGCAACTTCATATTCCTCAATTTTGCTTTCTTTAGCAATATGCTCAACAACGTGCCGATATCTGTCGCGCGTAGCGAAGTCCATTAATCCATAAATGCCATTGATGTCTTTGCGAAGCGTTTGCTCAACAATACTATGTTCCTCAACAAAATCTCGCCAGTTCATTGCATCAAGTAATCGAAGACTACCAATACTATTACTCATAGACACCTGACTGATTGCCTGCTTTTGAACTTCCGAATTCACAAGATCTTCGCAGGTCAAACCTCTTTCAGCTAATTTCTTCTCAATCCAGTTTAGCGATAATGCCAAATCAGGACCTTTACCCTGTAGTTGCCGAACCAATTCAGCAACAAAAGCATCCACCATTGGTGGATTAGACCGAGCCATATCAGCAATAATAAGTATCAGGTTCTTTGGATCCTTTTCGGAGGTTTCAATCATTTCCTGCGCCCAATAATTCGCTACGTTAGCATCCATCCTATCTATTGCAATCCTAGTCGAAATACGTCGGAGATTCTCAATTAATGCAAGCTTCAACATGATTGGGATTGCCCATAATTCTCCAAGCTTGAGATGGGTAATCGTCTGATATGATTTAATAAAACCACTTAGGCTTTCTATATCTATTCTTCCATCGCTGTGAGCAATCACTTGTTGAATGATGTCATAGATACGTGTCATGCCTCCAGAAGCTGCACCCGAGAGTTGAGGCAGGTCTTCGCTATAACCCTTCGGAAAATTGATTTTGGCATTGCGGATATTCTCTTCTATCAAATAGAAATTATCAATCAGCCACTCACTGGCTGGAGAAATTTG
This sequence comes from Peijinzhouia sedimentorum, assembly GCF_049340005.1. Classification (NCBI taxonomy): domain Bacteria; kingdom Pseudomonadati; phylum Bacteroidota; class Cytophagia; order Cytophagales; family Peijinzhouiaceae; genus Peijinzhouia; species Peijinzhouia sedimentorum. The sequence goes on along the minus strand of NZ_JBMPIY010000005.1, from coordinate 154,642 downwards.
GTATTTCTTTTTTATAGCATCGCTAATCAGCTTTCGAACCTGATTCAGTATTAATTCATTATCCGTAAGCCTTTTGAGTAAATGGTCTTGCGCAGGTTTTGGACTAAGTATGTGAGTTTTAGCCAGTGTTTTCCCAAAACGATCCATCTGTTCATAGCTAAACAACTCTGCATTTAACAGCTCATCGTCAAGGTAGCTTTGTTCAAAATTATTTTTTTTAAGGAAAGCTCTCATTTCGGAAATGAGATCGTGCGCTGCTTGTTTCATTTTCATGTAAATTTCATTTTTTGAATACAGCGTCCTTTACCCATATTGTGAATCGAAAATAGTATGGATTGGAACTGAGCTGAAATATTCAGGCTCTCTAAATTTAAAGAATCTTTAGCTCGTTGTTATCACAATGAGTAAGTTTTCAAAGACGCAGATCAATTCTATTCTCAAAAAGCAGGTTTTCAGTAGGTATCAGTGCTTCTAACAAGTAAACAGTACCTTTAATCTTGAGATTAAATAGCTTCAATGAAGTCTGATATCCTAAACTATTCAACAGAGAAAAATAAAGATGTTTGAATAAGTTTGTATCCTTGCGCTTGTCTTGATAACCAATACTAGATTTAGAGGCAGCTTTAGCAATGCAGGATGATTAAATCACTAATGACAAAGTGTAAACCAGTGGAGATATCTCGTACCAAAGTACTCTTGACGAAATGGCAGAAAAGCTTCGACACCCAATGCTTCCAGCTGTCAAATCCGCTGCAGCCTTTATCTGTTTGGTTCTCTTTGACTATTTTCTTGGAAATAGATCCGTCAACCTTTTTTAAAATCTACGAAAACAGTGTAACATTGCCCATGAGCGGTTTTGGCACAAACCCAAAGTAAATTTTTGGGTAAAAAATATTGCCTCTCATTTCTTATTTGGGAGGCTAATTATTATTTGAGATGAATTATCTGATTAGTCAGAATAAAATTTATCTTTCGACCAATTTGAAGGGCTCATTTTTATACCGATAAAATTCCCAGCGAGACAAGGTTTTTGAAACATAACACTATTCCAATACGAGTCTATCTATTACTTAAAGCTTTTTAAACAACATCATAAATGTTATAGGAGTGGGTTTCTGAATTAGACAATATTCGTGTCCAAAGCAAACAGAGTTGTTATGGGCAGTCTCTTCTATTTCCTCATTGCCATGGTTTTTAATTCGATAGGCATTTTTTCAATTGCGTAGCGAAGGGCTGTTCTTGGCATTACTTCTTTTTTAGATAGCACATAATCAAAAACCTCCTTTTGATTACTTTCACTTGCAGCTTTCAACATCCAACCATAGCCTTTTTGTACAATATCATCATTATCTAAAAGAAGGGTGTCTGCTATTTCAAAAACCTCCTCTAAAAACAGCCCTCTTCTTGCAGGTATTATCAATGTTACTGCAGAAGCTCTTTTTGTCCATCGATTATGTGATTTGGCCCATTTCTTTAATTCGCTAAGATATTCGGGATACATCATAATAAAAGTTCCAATCGTATGATTACAAAGCGTATCGCAATCTGCCCAATTGTTTACATACTTATTGACCCAGCCTTCGAACACTTTAAAGTCAGAAGGTTCATATTGATTTTTTAAAGACTCTGTAAATTTACAAGCAACAATTGCCTCTTCAAGATATTTGGATTTCCAAAGTTCTTCGCAAATAGCGAAAATATCTTCCTTGGAATACGTTTTTATCTGTTCAAGGAACTCCTTTGCGATTTTGTGGACTTGGGCTGTTTTTACTCCATAGACTAATGCTTTCTCTCCTTTTTTGAAAAAACGGCTCGAAGATTCACGCGTTTTATTATCAGAGCCTTTTTGTAGGATCAATCTGATTTTGTCTATAATTTTTTCTTTCATTTAGATAAATGTTTAAAAAATTTCCTTTTTGTAGTTGAGCAGGACATTAAGATCTTTCAACTCTACTCACGCACATTTACACGTGATCCCATTTGTCTCCCTTTTTGGCTGTATTTCCTTCTTCAAACAAATTCAATCTTTTTCGAGACAAATTGAAAACTATTCTAATATTCTTTTTCCATCAAAGACTTATTAGTATTCCTTACAATGGTTTGGGGTAACAAGCACCTGATACATAAACTACAGCTATGGAGTTTAAGCTTTCTGGTTTTTATACATTTGACCGCAAAGGAAAGGATTACAAATCTTCAAAATAAATGAAACACTCATTAAAAAAAATTCACTTTTAGTTCCTGCTGTCTTTCCAACAAAATCAATTTACCGACCGTAGATGAGCCTACTACCTACGGCATTCAGACTCGCACAACCACCTGAATTAAGAAGAAAGGGTGTCATGAACGAAACGAACCCACCTGCAATGATTATTTGAACGATAAGTAATTCCCCTAAAATGTTGACTCCTATTTATACCTTTAATGATTATTTCTCTTCAAAAAGAAGAGATTAACCAAAAAAAAAAAAGCAGACTCCCCAGTCTGCTTTTTTGCTATAAAACCCCAATCAAATTATCTTAAGAAAAGTAATTCTCTATATTTCACAAGTGGCCAATGTTCGTCATCTACTAATAGTTCGAGCTTGTCAACATGGTATCTGATTTCAGAGAAAAATCTCTCCTTCACTTCATGACAATAAGCAAGTGCTCGTTCTTTAGAATCTTCAATCTTATTGATTCTTCTTCTTTCGTCTATCATCTTATCCACATCCACTTTGATGGCATGTATGTGCTTTGAAATAGTCTGAATGGATTCCACAACAGCTGAATTGTCAAGCCCCAAACCTTTAAGGCCATTTGCGTTTTGAATCAAAATATTCTGATAAGCAATCGCTGTTGGAATAATGTGGTTCAATGCCAAATCACCCATCATACGCGATTCGATTTGAACGTTTTTCACATAGCTTTCGAGCATGATTTCGGTACGGGCATGTACCTCCCGCTCGTTCATCACTCCATTACGCGTGAATAGATCCAAGGTCTTCTTATCATTAAATACATCAAATGCTTCTGGTGTACTTTTGATGTTCTTCAAGCCTCTTTTCTCAGCTTCTTTTGCCCACTCATCAGAATAGCCATCTCCTTCGAAACGAACCGCTTTTGAAGATTTGATATACTCACGAAGCACTTTTACAATTGCCAATCGCTTATCGCTACCTTTTTTAATTAAGGCATCCACTTCTTTCTTGAATTGCGTCAATTGCTCAGCTACAATTAGGTTGAGCACTGTCATAGGTCCTGCTACGTTGGCAGAAGAACCAACTGCTCTGAATTCAAACTTATTGCCAGTAAATGCAAATGGTGAAGTACGATTACGATCTGTATTATCGAGTATAATAGAAGGGATTTTATCAATACCCAACTTCATATACATATTATCGCCTTTTTCGATTTTCACATTGCCTTTTTCTTCAAGCTCATCCAATACACTACTCATTGTAGAGCCTAGGAATACCGACATAATAGCGGGAGGTGCTTCATTTGCACCTAATCTATGATCGTTGCTTTCAGAAGCAATTGAAGCTCTTAGCAAATCATTGTATTCGAAAACAGCCTTCACTGTATTCACAAAGAATGTCAAGAACAGTAAATTCTCTTTTGCACTGCTGCTTGGCTGGAAAAGGTTGATTCCTGTGTCCGTCACCAATGACCAGTTGTTATGCTTTCCGCTCCCATTCAAACCTGCAAATGGCTTTTCGTGGAACAATACTTTCAACCCATGACGGTCAGCAACCTTGCTCATAACGTCGATAAGCAAGCTATTGTGATCGGATGAAAGATTCAGTTCTTCATATAATGGAGCCACTTCGAATTGGCCTGGAGCCACCTCATTGTGACGTGTACTTACTGGAATTCCCAGCTTCAAAGATTCTATTTCAAAATCGCGCATAAAGTCATATACACGAGGAGTAATAGAGCCAAAATAATGATCTTCAAGCTGCTGTCCTCTAGCTGGATTATGACCAAAAACCGTACGGCCACCCATCACCAGATCTGGACGAGCAGAATATAAAGCCTTATCAACAACGAAATATTCTTGCTCGCAACCCAATTGTGGAATCGCCTTTGTAGCCGCTCGATCAAAGTAATTTACTACATCTACTGCCGCTTTGCTCACCAAATCAATCGCTTTGAGCAATGGTGCTTTATAATCTAGTGCCTCACCAGTATATGACACAAATATGGTTGGGATACATAATGTACCATCGAAAATAAACATTGGCGAACTTGGATCCCAAGCTGTATAGCCGCGTGCCTCGAAGGTACTTCTGATGCCACCATGTGGAAAGGATGATGCATCCGGTTCTTGCTGCAATAATGTGCTACCTTTAAATTTCTCAATACCTGAAGAAGCATCGAAAAACGAATCGTGCTTTTCAGCAGTAAGTCCCGTCAAGGGCTGAAACCAGTGGGTATAATGAGTTACATTTTTGGACATCGCCCAAGATTTGGCTGCTGCTGCTACCGCATCGGCAGTTTCAGGGTCAATCTTTTTGCCATGCTTGATGGCACTTTCTACTTTTTTGAAAACATCGGGCGAAAGTGTAGATCGCATTTGATTTGAACCAAATACGTTCATTCCGAAGTAATCGGAAATTTTACCTGATGGTGGTGTTACCACTACTTTTTGTCTCTTTTGGAGCTGAGCAATTGCTTGGAATCGTAGATTTGACATTGTTGGTTAAAATTTTACCCAAAGCTACGAGAATTTTTGTCTAAAAATACTCTATAGGATATTTTTTTAACCCATCATCTGAAATTTTTACAAAAATTTAAAAATTGTAGGGTCTGAAAAATGGTCATTTTTGAAAAGTCGATTAAAAAATCACTCCTTTTGGTTTAAAAATAGCCCCGCGAAAAATATAAATAGCTTTTTTGTACCTTTGCGCCATGCGAAAAGTGGCATTTTATACTCTAGGCTGTAAGCTCAATTTTTCAGAAACCTCCACCATCTCAAGGCAATTTGAAGATAGAGGCTTCCGCAAGGTAGATTTCACCGATTCTCCTGATGTATTTATTATCAATACCTGCTCTGTAACAGACAATGCAGATAAAAAATGCAAGAAGATTGTAAAGGAGGCGCAAAAAATATCCCCGAATGCTTTTGTGGCTATAGTCGGCTGTTATGCTCAACTAAAGCCAAAGGAAATAGCTGAAATTCCCGGTGTTGATGCAGTACTTGGGGCGGCGGAGAAGTTTCAGCTTTTAGATTTGATTCCCGCTTTTGAGAAAAAACCTGAGTCCATAATATTAGCTTCTGAAATAGCGGAAGCTAACACCTTTCATGCAGCGCATTCTATCCACGATCGCACACGTACTTTCTTGAAAGTACAAGATGGCTGTAATTACTCTTGTTCTTTCTGTACCATCCCATTGGCGAGAGGAGAAAGCCGAAGTGATAAGATTGTAAATATTGTAAAAAGCGCACAATCCATTGGCGAAACAGGCGTAAAAGAAATAGTACTCACAGGTGTAAATATTGGCGACTTTGGCTGGAACGAAGGAAAGCGGGAGGAAAAGTTTATTGACTTAATAAAGCAACTTGACACTGTAAATTCCATAGAGAGATTCCGGATTTCATCCATAGAGCCAAATCTATTGACCGATCCTATTATTGAATTTGTATCAAAGTCTAGAAGCTTTGTTCCGCATTTTCATGTGCCGCTACAATCAGGTAGCAACAAGATTTTGAAGCTGATGCGCAGGCGTTATCAGCGTGAATTATATGTAGAGAAGGTGAATAGCATAAAATCTTACATGCCGCATGCCTGCATTGGCGTAGATGTAATCGTGGGCTTTCCAGGCGAAACTGAAACTGATTTTTTGGAAACTTATGAGTTTTTAAATGCTCTCAACATTTCCTATCTGCATGTTTTCACTTATTCCGAAAGACCAAATACCTTGGCGGAAAGGATGGCGGGATTTGTGGAACCGAAGGAAAGAGCGAAGCGCTCCAAAATGTTGCGGATTTTATCTGACAAAAAGCGTAGGAAATTCTACGAAGAGAATTTAGACAAAGAATTCACTGTGCTCTTCGAAGAGGATGTGGAAGATGGAAAAATGCAGGGCTTTACTGAGAACTACATTCGAATAATGGCCAATTATGATCCGCTGCTGATCAACGAAACTAAAAAAGTACTTTTGAGAGAAATCAATCCTCAAGGCTTGGTGGAAGTGGAAGAAGTATTTGAATACGCCAAACATTGAATTTTTAAAATTAGATAACATTTCATCCGTAAGCTTTCGTAAATTGGTATAAAATCCAACTGACATGAAAGCTTACTTCAAAATTCTCACCCTTAGTTTACTTGCAGTAATCCTCTTTTTACCTCCCGCTTTTTCACAGAAAATAGCAATCACAGATGTCCATGTTATTCCTATGGATCGGGAGATATTGCTGGAAAATCAGACGGTTCTAATTTCAAATGGAAAAATCGAATCCATCTCCAATTCTGCTGATTTTCAAAATAATGGAAACTATCAAATAATTGAAGGCAAAGGAAAGTATCTAATCCCTGGCTTATCCGAATTTCATTCACACATTCCAAATAACATGGAGCTCGCAGAGGAAACCATGTGGCTGTATGTGATGCATGGTGTGCTTACAGTTAGAGGAATGATCGGCCATCCAAATCATTTGGTGCTGAAAGAGAAAATTGCCAATGGCGAACTAGTTGGTCCAAGAATATTTGCTGCTGGACCATCTCTTAATGGCACTTCGGTAGAGAATCCAGAAAAGGGGCGCCAAATGGTGAAAGACCAAGCCGCTGCTAATTATGATCACCTAAAATTACACCCTGGCTTAGATAAGCCGAAATTTGATGCTATCGCCGAAACAGCTCAAAATGAAGATATTTTTTATGGCGGACATGTATCTGTAGATGTAGGTTTGGTGCATGCATTGGCGGGAGGATATCGTTCTATTGAGCACATGGATGGTTATATCGAAGCTTTGGTAAGCGACAAATCATTGCTCGATCCACAAGTTTCAGGTCTATTTGGTGTCAATCTGATTGAGCATATCGACAGAAATAAAATGGATGAATTGGTGAAAATGACCAAAGCTCAAAAAACTTGGATTGTACCCACCCAAAGCCTTTTTGAGCGCTGGATGGGACCTGCATCAGCTCAGGAATTTGAACAGATGGAAGAATTTAAGCTAATGGCGGTTGGAACGAGAGCTAATTGGTTTCGCCAAAAGCGCATGTTTGATAATTCGCAACCGAATAAAGAGAAATTGGAGGATTATCTGGCCTTCCGTAGAGAAATGCTAATGATGCTGCATGATGCAGGAGTTCCATTTGTGCTAGGTTCTGATTCACCACAAATATTGAATGTACCAGGTGTGGCAACGCATCATGAAATGGCTGCACTTGCAAGAGCTGGAATGTCGCCATTTGAGATTTATAAAACTGGAACCGTGAACGCTGCTGAATATTTTGAGCAAAAAGAAACATTTGGACAAATAACGGTTGGTGCTGATGCAGACCTAGTTTTGCTAAATGCGAATCCATTGGAAGCTGTTGAAAATTTCCAGACAATTGAAGGGGCTATAGTACAAGGGAAGTTTATAACTAAGGAAACCCTAAATCAAAAGAAAATGGAAATTATTGAAGCAAATAAAGAATGAGATTCTCTTAATAAGTCTTTACTTTGTTCTGATTTTTTTTCTTAATTAATCTGTGAACTACATGAGAGTATTTTCAAGCATCGCTTTAATCGGAATTGTTTCAGTTCTTGCTTCATCTTGTGGGCCTACCTACTATGTGCCAAACGCTCAAAATGTGCCTTTGTTTACGGAGCAAGGACAAACCCATGCTAGCGTAAGAATTTCAGGCGGATTATACCAAACTGGTTTTGAATTACAAGGAGCTCATGCTATAACAGAAGATAGAGCAGTAATGCTAAATGTGCATGCTATAAATTTAGAAAATGGTGGTGGTGGATATTTTGGTGAAGCAGGTTATGGTCTCTTTAGGCCTTTGGGCAAACATTTTGTATTCGAAACATACGGCGGCTTAGGCTATGGAAGTCTCAATAACCAATATTATACTGAAGATGGTGAAAGACAAATTAAAGTAAACACCGACTATTTGCGCTTGTTTGCTCAACCTCAAATTGCATTGACTACAAAGGTTGTGGATCTAGCTTTCACCTCCCGCTTTTCATATATTAATTTTGGAGAAGCTCCCAATATAATTGGCCTACCAGAAACTGTACAACAAGAGCTTCAATACATCCGCAACAACCAAGGAAATTTGTTTTGGGAGCCAGGTCTTACACTCCGTTTAGGTTGGGATTATGTAAAGCTTGAAGGACAATTACTATTTAGCGGTCCTTTTACCAATAATGATTTGAATGCAGATCCTTTTAATTTCAATTTGGGAGTGACGATGAAGTTACCGGCTAAGAAAAAGTAATTTCGATTATAGAAGGAGGCACCAAACTCATTGATCTAAAGCTTTTTAAATATCAAAAACATCAAATCCCAGTTCATCATCCTTTTCTTTAATTGCTGCCCGAACAAGGCCTTTGGGATGAATAAATCCGCTGTGGAATAGATATTCATTTCTTGAAAATTCTAATTCAGCTAAGAAATTTCCTTCTAAATCAGCCACCAGAACACTATACTTCCTTTTGCTCATATCATTGCCGGCACTAAGATTCTCCTGACTCATAATTCTGTAAAATAATTTCCTATATGGATCGTAAAGCATAGCAACATATGCCGCAGAATAGCCCGCAGTAATGGTAATTAAACCTCCCTTTAATTCGTCAATTGGCACATAATGAAACTTAGGATCATTTAAAGATCGAAGAGAAAAAGCTGGCTTAAGTTATTGTCCATCCAGCCTGTAAATGGAATCGCCAAGAGCAAATGAGACAAAAACATCCTCTCCCACTTACTGAGAAAACATTTTAATGTAATTTATATCTCTATCATACTCTTTGTAGATTTCCGAGTAGCTATAATTTATCAATCCTGAAACCCTATTTTCCTTAGTAGATAATTTTATAAACCTTTTATCAGGCAGCCATAATTCAGACTCCCATAACCCTGGCATTAGTCCGATAATTATTTCATCATTAAGAAATATTGGATGGGCATAGTTAGAGATTTGTGGATATTTATCTTCTGTCGATTCAATGAAATTTTCCAGTTAAATTTCATTAATAATTTCACCCTCCCAGTTCATTACGTACCTCTTCCTTTTGGTAATAAGAAGTAATGAGTCCAAATTAAGCATCCATACTTTAGGTGGCATTGGCGCTCCATTTGGGCCTTCTCTAGGCACATGCAGTCTTTTCAGCTTTTCTCCATCACTCAAATCGTAAAGATCAATATTTGGACCTTTGGTAGAACCAATCCCTCCTGTCTCTACCATCAACAGATATTCACTATCCCCAATTTGACTATACTGGAATAGCTGGGAATTGCCTGTTGAAAACTCATCCAATGCCAATATGATATCATCTACCTTAAAATCCTTTAAATCACCTGTTACAACTTTGATTTCCTTTTCAGAATGACAAGCCATTAGAGCTGAAATGAAAATGAGGTAACAAATGCATTTAAGCATTAAGCTACTGGTTGAATGCTTTTCCTTTTAGTGGAAACCAATTCAGCCTTTTTCACCAAGAATATCGGCAAAAGAATAAAAATCGCTACCATAGAAAATATAAGCCCGCCAATAGTTCCGATAGCCAATGAGAACCAGAACACTTCATTTTGACCCTCAATAATAAATGGCACCAAACCTAGGCAGGTGGATAATACTGTGAGAATAATCGGAATCCATTTGCCCGTAACTGCCTTTATTACTCTTCGATTGTGATTTGCTATTGGCAAATTATTGAAGTCATTCACGACAAATATTGCGGCATTTACCACTAAGCCACCTAACATCAGAAAGGCAGCATATCCACCTTGATCGAAATTGAAATCGAACAGAGAGAAAATTAAAAACAGGCCTATAAAGGAAACTGGAATAGAAATGATAATTAGGAATGGCTGCTTTAGATTTTCGAATAGAATTCCACAAATGAAGAAAATGCCAAACATCAATAGCACAATTAATCCGTACTGAATATTTGAACTTTGGTTACCAAACCAATAACCATAACCACCAACTTTTGCGGTATAGCCAATTGGCATTATTGCTTTCATTTCCTCCAAAACTTGGTCTCGATACTCGGCACCAAACTTACTAGAACCGAAATAGTCGAAACGAACCATCCGTTTGTATTGCCTATTTTCTTTGTAAATCGTATTCGGCGTTTTCACAAATTCTAACTCCGCCAAATCCTTTATTCTTACTAACCTCGATGTATCCAATGGCAATGCATTTTCCATCATTTGATATCTTGAGAAATTATCAGAGCCTGTGGTTTTCACAAAAATAGGATATAGCTTATCATCAAACTCGATGGATCCAGACGCAGAAGTTGTTTTACTCATATTGCGCAACATGCTCAGCAATTGACCTTGATTTACTCCGTTCAAAGCAAGCTTTGAAGGCGAGAAAGAAAGAATGTATTCATCCATCGAGCGGTCTTGCCAACCAGATAAGGCATTAATATCCACTTCTTGAATTCGCCTATGTTCTAAAAGTTTGTCAGCCATAATTTGTGCCTGCACAGCGAGTTCATCAAAATTATAGCCCCACATTTCGACACTGTAGCTGGGAATCTGATTACTACTCCCTGTATTAAACCCTTGGCCTACTCCATATACATTCCAATTGACACCGGACCAATCTAGTGAGCGCGCAATGAGCTCGCCTTTTAGCTGATACGGGATTGACGAAAACTCATAATCCTCTAAGAAAGTAATATCAATAGAAGCACTTTGCCCTGAATTTACAGAGGTTACAAATTTTTCAATTCCTTCATAACCAACTAAGAAGTCCTCAAAAAAGCTAATTACATAATTCATTTGATCTAGGGTAGTACCATATGGCATCCCTGCTCGCAAATAAAGGCGCGTTTTCTCTGGCTCACGATAGCTGGATCTTTCATAAACCCCTCTTTTGAACATTCGAAATGAGCCACCAGTAATTTTATCCACCCATGGTCGTACATGCTCAAGATATTTTTCATTTCCGAGAGATTTATTATACCATTCTTGGCCATCCCATTTGGTTGGTAGCATAAATATTGGAAAACCGAAAAGCCAAACGATCAAAAAAACTACCAGTTTTCTTCTATTAGCAAGCCAATAAATCATTTTTGAATATCCTCTAAACAGTCTCACCTTTTTGCGCAGCTTTGGATAAGTATGCAGATTGTTCCTTTTGAGGCGTTCTTTGAATAGTAAAAAATATAAAGCCGGCGTGAAGAACAAAGCAACAAATAAAGAAACAGCCAAGGTAATTGCCACCACTTTTGAAAAGTCAATTAAGTTACGCTGAAGCTGCTCTGGCAATAAAAATACTGACAGCAAGGCCATAATTGTCGTCAAGGATGCCGCCAACAAAGCCAGAAATATCTTTGCATTCTTTTTTTTATGGAGGTGATCCACCATTACTATGGCATTATCCATTATCAATCCGAAGGAAATGGTAATACCTGCTAATGAATATAAATTAATATTAACCTCCAGAAAATAAACCAAAATTGCAGCAAGACTGAGGTTTACAAATAACCCAGCAAAAATGGTTAAGAGATAACGAGGGTTGCGACTAGCTAAGAAAATGAAAATTGTTAGAATCAATACAGAAAGACCCGTTCTCTTATAAATCTTATTAAGCTCCTTTTGAAGAAACTCCGACTCATCTGTTTGCAGAAATAATGAATAACCTTCCGGAAGCAAATTGATAGAATTGTTCACAACCTCTTTCACTGCATTCGCTACAACTACTTTATTCACTCCATCGCGAGGGGTAATGCTAAGGTTAATAGCATTTTTACCATCAATTCTAAAATATCTATTGGGCTCCTGCTCTTCCATGAAAATCCTACCCACATCCTTTATCGCTATTTCCTTGCCCTCAAAGTATCCTAGAATTATGTTCTCTAATTCTACAATATCAACAAGCTCTTTGTCTATTCGAATAAAAAACTGCTGAGAAGCTGATGTCGTTGCCAAACCTGGAAACTCACTACCTGTGCTGTTACGAATACTTGCCGAAACATCATTTACATCGATTCTATATTGAATGAGCTTGGCTAAATCTAAATCAACAGTAATCTGCAAATCCCTAGCTCCTGAAATCACCACTTCCTCTAGTTCAGGCATTTGAATAAGCTGCTTACGAATTACGTCTTCCACTTCCTGTTTTATTTTAAACGGAGCAAAAGGAGCATTAATCGTGTAAATTAAAAATGGACCCTTGGTCTGCCTACTATTATCATCTCCTCCAAACTGCTGTGCAAATGGATATGACACATTCTCTGGCAACTTGCTATACACATTTCGAATAAGGGTATTTACCTCAAATTTCTTAAAACCAATATCTGCGTCCTTCTCAAACTCAAGCGTGATAGTACCGCTATTATCCCTGCTCGTTGATGAAATCTTTTTGAGCCCACTTACTTGAGAGAGTGTATTCTCCAAAGGTGAAGTCACCAATCGCTCTACAATTTCAGGCGATGACCGCGCCATAGAATAAGTCACCTGAATTTTCGGGTCCGGCGGAGTAGGCAGAAAATCTACGGAAAGTTTGGGTATGAGCGCTAAACCAGCAAAGCTCAAAGCCAAAAAGAGAATAACCGTGCGGAAAGGGCTAAAAAAGTCGTTCATTGATTGCTTTTCGAAAGGACAAACTGATTTACGGATGATCCATTTTAAGAAATAGTTTTATTAAAAGATAAACTTTAAAATCTTTTTGCTAATTTATTTTTTAGTTTTAATAAAAAAAATGTTTTTTTGAGAAAGTTTATCTGAATATGCTTTTATTTAAAACTATTAAAGTGAAATAAGCATCAAGAATGCAAATGAAGAACACAACCATAAACTCATGAAAAAAATCCTTTGCTTACTTATCCTCCCTCTTTTCTTCGCTTGTGAAGAAGAAACAGAAGACAGCTCAGAAGTAGATCCACAAGAACTTCGTAAGGAATTGCGAGCCACTGAAGTAGAAGTTGGTTTTGCCCAAATCAAAGATTTTGAATACCTCGTAAATACGTCAGGTAAGATAGAAGCAAATAGAGAAATCATTCTTCCTTTTGAAAAAAGTGCTGTAATCAAAAAACTGAATGTGGTCAATGCCCAAGTAGTAAGGGAAAACCAAACTTTGGCAGAGCTTGAGAATGAGGATGAGAAAATGGCGCTTAGAAAGGCTAAAATGAGTTATGATCAAAGTTATGTGAATTTCCAAAACGACTCATTGAATTATGGAAGTGGCCAATTCACCGAGGTTATTAAAAGAAATCTGGAGTTGAAAAATAATATTGTAAGTGCTAGGCTGAACATCGAAGAAGCCGAATTGAACTTAGAAAAAACATTTATAAAAGCACCTATTTCTGGAGTTGTAGCCAATCTGATGACTCGTGAAGGTGGAATGGCAAGCGGTGGTAATGAGTTTTGCAGAATTTATGATCCTAATTCATTGGTTTTGGATGCTAATATCTTAGAATCTGATGTTTCGCTTGTGGAAATTGGGCAAAAGGTAGATGTATATCCTGTATCAAGAAATTCGGGAAGCTTTGTAGGTACTGTAAAGGAGATAAATCCTTTTGTAAATGAAAATGGGTTAGTAACGGTGAGAATCGCCATTGCTAATAGTTCCAGTTTGATACCAGGAATGAATGCCAATGCTGTGATTCATGTACCGCAAACGGCAAATGTGATTGTCCCTAAAAAAGCAGTGACCGTTCGAGGAGGGCGGGAGGTTGTATTCACTATTGAAAATGGAAAAGCTAAATGGAATTATGTAGAATCTGGTCTTGACAATGGCGTAGAGATAGAAATCCTAGAAGGTATTTCAGCTGGAGCTCAGGTAATCCTAACCAACAACTTACAACTTGCTCATGATGCGGAAGTGGCAATTGTTACTCCTGCTACAGTCCAAACTGAAAACTAAGCTTTTTACTTCATGGTAAAATTTCTAATCCAACGTCCTATTGCGGTGATTATGACAACCATTTTGGTGATCATTTTCAGTGTACTTTCCGCTCTACAATTACCTGTTTCCTTATTGCCTGAAATTGATGTTCCTGAAATTGTGGTAAAGGCAAATTACCCAAATGCCTCACCATCAATCATGGAAAATAATATCCTAAAGCCTATTAGAGAGCGATTGAGGACGGTTTCGGGACTAGAATACTTAGAAAGCAAAGCTGGCAGCGAAACCGGCACCATTCATCTGCGATTTGCCTATGGCACTCAGATGGATCTAGCTTACATCGATGTAAATGAGAAAATGGATAGGTTATCCGAAACCTTACCCAGAGATATTACTCGTCCACAAATAGTTCGAATCAACACTTCTGATATTCCTGTAATTCGCATTCAAGTAAAACCTCGCAGCGAAGCAGACCTTACCGATGTATCAGAACTTACTGAGAAGGTACTCAAAAAGAGAATTGAACAGCTTGAAGGCGTGAGTTTGGTGGATGTAAACGGCCTACAAAGAAGCTTAATCCAAGTAGAACCCTATCGAGAGAAATTACTAGCCCTCGGTCTAACAGAAGCTAATATAGCTCAAACCATCCAAACAGCTAACCTTGAACTCTCTACTCTATCCGTAGCTGATGGTCAATACCGCTATTTCCTCAAAGTAGCCAACCGTCTTGACAACCCTGAAGAAATTGAAAGCCTTCCAGTAAGAGCAAGAGATGGTACTATATTGAAATTGAGAGATGTTGCTAAAATCTCCATTGGCTCAGAAAAAATACTTGGCTACCACCTAATAGGTAAAGATGCTGGCTTGGTCATTACAGCGCATAAACAAGCCAGTGCCAAAATGAATGAATTGATGCCGCGTATTTATGAGGCAATTGAGTATTTCAAAGACGATTACCCAAATATTGATTTTGAAGTTACTCAAGACCAATCTATCCTACTGAATGCAGGTATTGGCAACTTACAAACGAGTTTATTATTTGGTGGTGCATTCGCATTCGCCGTGTTGTTTCTATTTATTGGCAGTGTTCGCCTGCCAATAATTATTGGTATTTCTCTCCCACTTTCTGTTGTTATTAGCTTTTTACTTTTTAGAGTAACTGGTCTAAGCATCAATATCATTTCATTGAGTGGTTTGGCTTTGGGCTTGGGTATGCTTATTGATAATTCCATCATTGTACTCGATAATATTACGAGGCATCGTAAAGAAGGCCTTCCACTTATCGATGCGTGTGTGAAAGGTGTTAATGAGGTAATGTCTGCACTTATCAGCTCCGTATTAACTACCCTTGCTGTATTTGTACCATTGATTTTCCTTAGCGGCATTACGGGAGCATTGTTTTTCGATCAGGCAGTGTCGGTAGCAATTGTACTTGGTGTATCACTCTTGGTTGCCTTTATCGTATTGCCATTACTTTACCGATTGTTCTTCGAGAATAGCAAAAAGAAATATGCGGATGACAGCAAGGGTTTCCTATTTATTCACAGGCTGTACAAAAAGGCTTTTGGATTTACTCTACGCTACAAGGCTCCTGTATTTATCATTCTTTTTCTATTGATTCCATTTGCCATTCTTCTAGGCCTATTTTTACCTACAGCTGGTTTACCAGAAATAGAGAAGACGGAAACCCAGGTTACTATTAATTGGAATGAGCCAATAGAGGTAGATGAAAACCGCAGAAGAGTGATGAATTTCTTAGATGCTATTCCTTACGAAGTATCAATCTCTGAAAGCGATATAGGGATAAATCAATTTCTTCTTTTCCAAGGAAATAATAGCGTGGAGAATGCGCTTATCTATTTCATGTTTCCGAATATGGATGAAAAGCAGCAAGCAGAGAAATATTTTCGTGAATATTTCAGTTTGAGATTCCCACTTGCGACCATCCAAATTGAAGATGCACCAAATGCATTTGATCAATTATTTGCTTCTGAAAAACCATATTTCGAAGCTAGATTTAGAAATCTAGGTCGTGGTGAACTGATTGAGTGGGAGAAAATTGAACCCCTTGCTTATGAAGCTGCAAAGTTTACAAACGATTCTGTACCCATATTTGGAGATGGTTTAATCAGAGAATCAGTATTGCAACTTAATATCAATAGCGATAGAATTAGGCTTTACAATTTGAGCGAGAATGATGTAAAGGAAAAAATCAAAAATAGCTTTAGTAATTACTTAGTTACTGAGATAAAGCGATTTGGGGAAGTTACACCTGTGGTGATTCGAGATGTAAATGATGACTTAAGTAATACGCTAAAAAGAGTAACTGTTCGCAATAATCAAGATGGAATTTACACGCTTGATCAATTCATTGACTACGAATTCACTCAAGATTATAAGTATTTAACTGCCTCAGATAATGGTGTATACCACTCCATTATTTGGGATGAGCTTGAAAATGAAGAAGATCTTTCAAATGAATTAGTAAAACTCGCAGGCACCAATAATTTGCTAGTAGATTTCCAAGGCAGAATATTCGATGATAAGGAAAACCTTCGTCAGCTAATCTTTATTCTCATTGTATCAGTTGTACTACTCTATTTTATCTTATCTGCTCAATTTGAGTCATTTTCACAACCTATTATTATTGTACTTACCCTCCCGCTTGGTTTGGGTGGAGCATTTTTAGTATTGCTTACAATGGGCGAGAGTATGAATATTATGAGCTCCATAGGTATGATTGTAATGCTTGGTATTATGGTAAATGATGCCATTTTGAAAGTGGACACCATGAATCGCTATATGCAAGAAAAACTTCAAGCTCAAGGACTCAGCAGAAAACTTGCAACAAGCGAATTTTATAATCAACTTCTCGAAGAAGCTATGTTGCGTGCTGGAACGATCCGATTAAAGCCAATCTTGATGACATCAATAACTACAATTCTTGCTTTACTACCAGTAGTGTTCTCTTCTGGTTTGGGTGCTGATTTGCAGCGACCGTTGGTCTATTCAGTAATTGGCGGTTTAACTATCGGTACTTTTACAGCGATATTCTTCATTCCTCTAGCTTATTGGTTCTTGCAAAAGAAAAGAGCCTAATCTATAAAGCATATTTCAAATTGACTATCGCTACGCTAACGGTACCGATAGTCAATTTGCTATTGCAAAAGCAACCGTACTTGGCGTAATTACAAGGCTCAAAGAGATCGAAACCAATTCAGACTCATTCAAGAGCTTTACCCAAAAGGAATAAAATCATGCTGAAGTACATTTTCACTTTTGCTTTACTACTTGGGCTTTATAGTATTGCTCAAGCTCAAAACAATTACCCAAGTCCAAAGCAGGGAATAATTGAGGTTAAAGATTTCACTTTCCATACTGGTGAGAAAATGGATTTGGTGAAGCTTGGCTACACAACCATTGGCACACTCAAAAAGGATGCAAATGGCAAAGCTACCAACGCAGTACTCATAATGCACGGCACAACAGGATCTGGCTCCAGCTTTTTGTCGGATCGCTTCGCAGGTAATCTCTTTGGCAAAGGCCAAATTTTAGATGCTAATGAATATTTCATCATTCTCTCAGATGCAATTGGTCATGGACGCAGTAGCAAACCTAGTGATGGACTACGCATGAATTTCCCTCGCTACAATTATGACGACATGGTAAATCTGATGCATAGAATGCTTACGGAAGGACTTGGAGTGAATCATTTGCGATTGGTAATGGGCACTTCGATGGGTGGAATGAATTCTTGGGTGTGGGGCTATCTATATCCAGATTTTATGGATGCGCTTATGCCACTAGCAAGCACACCTGTAGAAATTGCCGGTCGTAATAGGATGATGCGCAAAATGATGATGGATGCCATAATGGACGATCCAACTTGGGCAAATGGTAATTATCAAACAAAGCCGCTTGGACATAAACAAGCAATGCACACTTTAATAATGATGACAAGTTCACCATTACAATGGCAAAAAAATTACCCTACTAGAGAAAGTGCCGAAGCCTATTTGAAGCAAAGAGTTGATAGCTATTTCAGTGCAATTGATCCAAACGATTTGATTTATGCATTTGATGCTTCGAGAGATTATAATCCTAGCCTTCATTTGGAGAAAATAAAGGCTCCACTACTCTCTATCAATTCAGCTGATGATCAGGTAAATCCGCCAGAATTGGAACTCACCGAGCAAGTGATTGATAGAGTGCCTAATGGCAAATTTATCCTTTTGCCAATTACAGATGAAACAATTGGCCATAGTACACATTCAGTTCCCGCTGTGTGGGGACAGTATTTAGCTGAATTTTTGAAATCCACAGAAAAGTAATTTTCTTAAAAATACATATTGATGCTCAAATTCCTGAAGGTTAGTTTTGCGATTTTAGCCATATTATACCTTCTGAGTTACACTGCCAATTGGCTCTGGTTGGGAGAAGTTTTGGTCAATTTCCAACTCCAATTTGCGATAGCATTTGCACTGTTTGCACTTATATTTCTTTTCAAAAAAGTAAAGATTTTTACCCTATCTGCATTCTTTTTCATTATCCCTCCTGCCCTACAAGTATTCTTGGTAATGTTGCCAACTAAGCAGATTGAAGTAGAAGGCGAAATTAGCCAACTCAAGGTTCAATTGATAAATGTTTGGTCGGCCAATTCGAATTATGAAAGAGTTCAGAATTTTATCAGATCTGAAGATGCTGATATTCTAATTATTGTAGAATTGACACCTTCTTGGGCACAGGCAATGAGTTCGCTTAAAAACAACTTCCTAGAATGGCGGGAGGATGTACGCACCGATAATTTCGGCCTTGGGATCTATAGCAAAATCCCTTTACACAATATCCAAACGCATATTTGGTCTGAAACCGGCCATCCTAGTTTTACAGCTGAACTTACTCAGAATGGAAAGAAGATTAATCTAATTGCTACGCATCCTTATCCGCCAAAACACCCAAATGGATTGGAATTAAGAACAGAGCATTTTAAAAATATGACTCAATATATCAATGAAATAGAAGGTTCAATCATGCTTATAGGCGATCTTAATTGCAGTCCCTATTCACCACATTTCAAAAATCTTCTAGCTGAAACAAATTTGCGAGATTCACGAAAAGGCTTTGGGATTCAAGCAACTTGGCCAGCTCTATTTATTCCTGCTGCTTTCCCAATTGACCACGCACTGTTTAGCAGCGAATTCAATGTGCTAATCAGAACTAAAGGCCAAAAAATAGGCTCAGATCATTTGCCAATTACATTAACTGTAGAATACTGAAAATAGATTTCAGCATTCTATCTATCTCTTTTCCAAACCACAGTTTTACCTAAAAGAGGAGTTCCTATATAGCCTCTAAGCTCTAGAGTATTTTTATCCTTAAGACTGATATAACTAGTGTAAGTTTTACCACTTTTAGGGTCATAAGCCTCCCCATCTACCCAGCGATCTTTTCCATTGAAGCTAAATCCCTCAAGCACATTCATACCCATTACCTCCCGCCTTTTCATTTCAGAGTTCACATTATTCTCATCCTTCACGGGATTTCCATCATCGTCCTTTGGGTTTCTCAGCCAAACAACTTTTCCACAAAGCTCTTCACCACATCTATAGATTTCAATTTTCGCATCCCTTTCAGTATTCCACCAAACGCCAATCAGTTCCTCATCAGGATTATTTGTGAAAGAAGTCAAAAAAATAATTGTTAGTGCAAAAAGAGCTGATCGAATCATTTTCATAAAATAGTTATACCTAGTAAAGAAAGAAATATTGGAATTGTTTAAAAAGTGTTTCTTCGAAAGATTCACCAATCAACCTTCTATCCAATTATGCAAAAAAGCTACCAAAACCGCAATTTTGATGGTATTTTAAAGCTTTTAATCGACAATCATGAAGAACGTAATAATAACAGGAAGCACAAGTGGCATCGGCCTAGGCATCGCCAGATATTTCGCGAAAGCTGGAAATAACATACTGCTGAATGGGCTTGAGAAAAATGGAGTTGAAATCGCAAAATCCATCTCGGATGAATTTGAAGTGCAAACAATCTACTCACCTGCTAATATGCTCGAGCCCGCACAAATCTATGATATGGTGGCCGAAGCAGAAACGGCTTTTGGAAAAGTAGATGTGCTAATAAATAATGCTGGGATTCAGTTTGTATCACCTATTGAGGAGTTCCCAACCGAGAGATGGGACGCGATCATTGGAGTGAATATGACTTCTTGTTTTCATACTAGCAAGGCTGTATGGGCAGGAATGAAAACTCGAAACTGGGGGCGAATTATAAATATTACCTCTGCGCATGGTTTAAGAGCCTCCGCGTTTAAAAGCGCTTATGTGGCGGCCAAACATGGCGTAACGGGCCTTACCAAAACGCTGGCACTTGAAGGCGCAAATTGCGGAATTACGGTAAATGCTATTTGCCCCGGCTACGTCAAAACTCCACTAGTGGAAGGGCAAATCGCCGACCAAGCAAAGGCACATGGCATGACTGAAGAAGAGGTGATCCAAAATGTGATGTTGACCAAACAACCCATAAAGGAATTTGTGGAAATAAATGATCTGGCAGCTTTGGCTATGTTTATTGCATCTGATGCAGCTAAAATGATAACAGGAGCCAGTATTCCAGTTGAAGGCGGCTGGACAGCTCAATAAGAAATCCAAGCTTCAATGGAGATAATCGGGATTTTAATATCGCTGCTACTTTTGATGTACTTAGCCTACAGAGGCTACAGTGTAATTATCATCGCGCCAATACTTGCTTTGTTGGCTGTAGCAATTAATGGCGAAGGCAAATTACTTGCCTTTTACACCCAAATTTTTATGATGGGTTTAGGTAGCTTCGTTATCAAATATTTTCCTGTATTTCTGTTAGGCTCGGTTTTCGGTAAATTGATGGAGGAAACAGGCGCAGCCGGTAGCATTGCCAAAGCGATTGTGTTGCGACTAGGAAATTCCAATGCAATTGCAGCGATTGTTCTTTCTTGTGCAGTCCTCACTTATGGAGGAGTATCCTTATTCGTAGTAGCATTTGCAATATATCCATTGGCAGCAGCTCTTTTTCGTGAGGCAAATGTTCCTAAAAGACTTATTCCGGGAGCCATTGCTTTAGGCGCTTTCACATTCTCGATGACTGCTTTACCAGGAACGGTTCAAATCCAAAATTTGATTCCTATGCCCTATTTCCAAACCAATGCTTTCGCTGCTCCAATTTTTGGTCTTATTGCCTCAGCTATCATTTTATCAGTGGGTTTATATTGGTTTGCCAGACGAGAAAAAGCTGCAAGAAAAAAGGGCGAGGGATATGGAGAGCATGCAGAAATTGACAAGCCAAAAAGTTCCTCCAAACTACCTGCATTTCCATTAGCAGTTTTACCTGTAGCAGTAATTATCATTGCCAATTACCTTTTGGCGAATTATGTGATTCCTTCTTGGAATTTGAGTTTTCTGAATGAAACTGCTTTTGGCAGTATTTCAGCCGAAAGTATAAGCGGACTTTGGGCGATGATATTAGCAATGGTGGCTGGGATAATAGCTTTGCTAATTAGTCTAGGCGGGAGGTTAGAAAAGATTAACCAATCACTAGTAAAAGGTGCAAATGGATCACTTTTGCCCATTTTCAATACAGCATCGGAAGTTGGCTATGGAGCTACCATAGCTTCCTTGGCGGGCTTTGCCATTATCAAAAATTGGGTATTGTCGCTTTCACCAGAAAATCCGCTGATCAGCGAAGCAGTAGCAGTAAATATTTTGGCTGGGATTACTGGTTCTGCTTCGGGTGGATTGTCTATTGCCATGGAAGCATTGGGCGATCAGTATTATCAATTAGCTCTAGAAAAAGGCATCGACCCTGAGCTATTGCATAGAGTAGCATCAATGGCTTGTGGCGGCCTGGATTCCCTCCCGCACAATGGAGCGGTCATTACTTTATTAGCCATTTGTGGTTTGAGCCATAAGGAATCCTATCTGGATATTGGCGTGGCTACTTTAGTGATTCCACTATCTACCTTGGCTTTGATGCTTGCTTTTTCTGGCTTTTTTATCTAATCCTGCAACTCAGGATTCTCGATAAATTTAATCGCAGGAGTTTCCGCACTAAAATACTGAATAGTCAAATCATGGTATTTATCCAAAAGTCTTTTCGCAATGCTTTTACTCGACAAATCCCGAAAAGTCATTTGAGAAGAAATTATTGCCAAATAGGCTCTGCCACCAATTGGATCCAAAAACCTTGGAAACCATGATCTTACAAGCCACGCTTGCTCATCGGGTGTAAGTGGGAGGATTTGCCGCTGATCGACCAAAATTTTATTAATATCACGCTCTTGCAAATACTGAATGCAAAATTCCAAAGCGTCGATATAATCTTGCTTAGCAACTTTTCCTTCCCAATTGATCCGCAAATAAGAATGCTCCTTATTTAGTAAAATTTCGACGACATTCTTTGCATATAAAATATCCATAAAAGCAATTTGTGGCATTTGAAGTTCTAATTTACAAATGCATCATTAATTCTCCTACCGATTATGCTTAAGCCAAGCAAAATTGGTTTTTTGGCTCTAGATTCTTATTTTAAAACCTTAGGAATTGCGAAAATATAATAATTGAACCTATTCCTATTTCAATTGCAAAGTTTATGATAGATAATAAATCTTATACATCATAAATGAAGTAATTTTGTAAAAGCGGGAGGAGTTTGCTCAAAAGCTAAAAATGAATGCTTGAGATTCCCGTATTTTAAATTTGAGATTATGACAGATCAATTAAATATAGAGTTAAGAAACCTTCAATTAGACGATTATCTCGATTTGAAGGAGACAATGAAAGAGGCTTACCCAAGTATGCAGGAACAATACTGGCGGGAAAGCCAATTAGAAAAATTGATGGACGTGTTTCCAGAAGGGCAACTTTGTGTGATTGTGAATGGAAAAGCGGTGGCTTGTGCATTTTCGATAATTGTAAATGCTAAACTTGCTGAGAAAAACCATTCCTACAAGGAAATTACGGGCAATTACACTTTCGATACGCACGATCCAAAAGGAGATGTACTATATGGAATAGAGATGTTCGTTCATCCGGAATATAGAGGAATGCGTTTGGGCAGAAGACTGTACGATACTCGAAAAGAGCTTTGCGAAAACCTGAACCTCCGCTCATTAATGATGGGAGGCCGAATTCCTAATTATAGCAAGTATTCTTATGAAATGACTCCTAGAGAATACATCGAAAAGGTAAAAAAACAAGAACTCTTCGACCCTACGTTGAGCTTTCAATTGGCCAATGATTTTCATCCAAAAAAGATTATCAAAAACTATCTAGCAGGCGATAAATCTTCGCTAGAATATGCTGTACTTTTGGAGTGGAGCAATATCTATTACGAAAAAAATGAGCCGATTCTTAATAGAAATCCATCGGTTGTAAGACTAGGTTTGGTACAATGGCAAATGCGTTCATTCCCGGACTTGGATGCGCTTGTAACCCAAGTAGAGTTTTTTGTGGATGCAATAAGTGGCTACAAGTCAGATTTTATCCTTTTTCCTGAATACATCAATGCTCCATTGATGGCTCCTTACAATAACTTGTCCGAAGCACAAGCAATTCGTGAATTAGCAAAATACACCGAACCACTTCGACAGCGATTTGCCGAACTTGCGGTGAGCTACAATGTAAATATCATCACAGGTAGCATGCCTCTGCTAGAGGAAAACAAATTACTAAATGTGGGTTACTTATGTCGTAGAGACGGAAGCGTTGAACGATATGATAAAATTCATATTACACCAAGTGAAATTACCTCCTGGGGTATGGTTGGCGGCAATAAACTTCGCTTATTCGACACGGATTGTGGCAGAATCGGAATTATGATTTGCTATGATGTGGAATTTCCAGAATTAGCTAGACTTTATGCAGAGCTGGGAATGCAAATTCTCTTTGTACCATTCCTTACTGATACTCAAAATGGCTATATGCGTGTAAGACGTTGCGCTCAAGCAAGAGCAATTGAAAATGAATGCTATGTAGCTATCGCAGGTTGCGTGGGTAACTTACCCAATGTAGAAAACATGGATATTCAGTATGCTCAATCAGCGGTATTTACTCCATCAGATTTTGCCTTTCCTACCAATGCAGTAAAGGCGGAAACTACGCCAAATACAGAGATGACCTTGATTGTAGATGTAGATTTAGATCTTTTGAAGGAATTGCACTTACAAGGAAGTGTAAGAAACTTGCTTGACAGAAGAACTGATTTGTTTGAAGTAAGAACGAAGACGGGTATAGAAATCGACTTGGTTTAAATTTAAGGACACAGAGAGAGGAAATTTCGCAACTTCCTCTCCTGTCCCTAAACTACCCTTTAAAGAAATCCAATCATGTTGGGCAAAAAATGGATTCTATTAGGCAATCCTCCGCATTACGGATATCATATTAGACGCTCCGGAACCTCCGACATTTAGCGTCATTCCAATTTCAGCATTTTTTACTTGCTTGCCAATGGCTTCACCTAGCAATTGCTTATAAATGAGGGCATGCATTGAAACTCCAGTAGCTCCAACTGGATGACCTTTTGCTTTTAAACCTCCCGAAGGGTTGATTACACATTTGCCACCCAAAAAAACATCTCCACTTTCTAAAACTTCAAACTCCCTCCCGCTTTTTGCTAAACCCATAGCGCTATATATAAGGAGCTCAGTTATTGTGAAGCAATCATGCACTTCAGCTACCTGTATATCTTTAATTTTGACACCCGCCATTTTTAAAGATTTTTCTACTGCAAAAGCTGCTCCTTCAAGTAGAAAATTTGGTCTTTTGCCATTTACGAGGTCAAGATAATCAGAAGCATTGTAAAATCCAGCTATTTCTACACTAGATTTCAAATTTAATCTAGATTCCCTTGAAATTACTATTCCAGCGGCGCCATCTGATATCAAAGAGCAATCGTGTAAGCGTAGTGGATAGGCAATCATTGGATTTTTTTCGTCTGGCAAAGCCAAAATATCCTCGGCAGTACGAGCTTTTTGAATATGAGCTAAAGGGTTGTCCACAGCATAGGTATATGCTTTAGCTGATATTTGTGCTAGCCAATTCCTTAATTGGGTTTCAGAGTATCCAAATTTTGCCATCCAGCCTTTGGCATATTCGGCAAATAGCCCTGGAAAAGTGTATTGCTCATTCCCCTCAATCGGCCAGTAGGATGCCATAGACAAAGCTCTGGTAGTATCTTTGGTATTGAGGGTGTTCATCTTTTCTACACCAATTACCAATGCCGTATCCATCATTCCTGATTGAATAGCCATAATGGCCATATGCACTGCTGAACTTCCAGATGCACAAGCATTTTCGGTCCTATACATCGGTTTATGCCTAAGCTCAGGCAATATATTCACTCCGAATGGCGCAATATGTTCTTGATTATTAAATGCTCCACCACTATAATTTCCTACAAATATGCCATTAATGTCCTTGGCTTCAATTCCTGCATCCTCAATCGCTCCAATAGCAGCTTCTGCATAAAGCGAATAGAGGGTTTGATCTTCAAGCTTACCAAATTTGGTGTTGTAAGCTCCAATTATTTGAACCGGCTTTTCCATCTTAAGTAATCATTTACAGAAATGTAGGAAAACTTATTTAGATAAGAAATCTTTGATGGCATGCACTATCTGTTTTGCTCCCTTGCCATACATCATTGTTTGATGGTTGCCCTCAACTTCCAAATATTGACAATTTGGCATCATTTCTACAGTTTCTTTGGCTAATTCCTTTGGCAGCAAAGGTGGCGAATTTTCATCTCCATAGGCTCCAGTTGCATTTATAAGCAAACTTGGGATACTCGTGTTTCTAATCAATGGCTCCCAATTTTCTTCAAATACACCATTTACGGCTTCGATAATATGCACTGGTTTTGATCTTGATGTTACTTGTCCATCAGCTAAAAACTCAATATCGGCATCGAAGTACGATTGCATATCCTCATCCCATGCATCTGCTAAAAATGGTGCTTCACGAACCCAATTCATATACTCTTTGTAAGAAGTATAAATTTTACCTAAGCGACTCATGGTAGGCTGGAGTAGTTCTCGAGTATCAGGGTGTAGTCTAGCAGCTGCATCAATAAAAACAATTTTCTCTATTCTGTGAGGAATTAGACTGTATAAATACCAACTCATTAAGGCTCCAAATGAATGCCCAACAAGAATCACCTTTTCCAAACCCAATAAATCCATCATCCCGATAATATCTTTGGAATGGGCTTTCATCGAATAATCAGCGGGAGGTTGTTCACTCTTGCCTCTTCCTCGCAAGTCAACTGAATAGATATGACCTAAATCTGCAAAACCATGCGTAATAAGTCCGTCAAAAGCATTTGCATTTGCCGTTAGACCATGCATCACAATTATAGGCTTACCCCGCCCCGCCTCCAAATAATGAAGCCTTACACCATTTGTTTGAATATATTTTGATTGCATCGCTTTCGATTATTTAAAAATCAAGCAAGGAATTCTATTAAGTCAATAAAACTCATTGCAAAACTGAAAGGAAGTACCGACAAGTATATCGGTACTTTTCTTCCATTCAATTTACAGAAACCCTATTTACAATTAATTTTTTCTTTTGATTGGAGGCAATTGCAGCTTCAATTCGGCGCTGAATAATCTGCCGATCATTGGCGAACCAACAAATTCTCTTTGATCAACATCGAACAAGTTGGAAACTCCTGCCCCAAAACTTACATAATCGCTAATTTGGTATCCGGCAGATAAATCTACTGAAGTGAATCCACCAAGCGGACCGTAGTTGTAAAGCGAGCCCGGAACTCTTGAATTTGCACCAGCTGCAGTAGCTATTTGCTGCCCAGAACGGAAATCAAACTCAGGAACTACTCGCACATTTAATGATGCAAAAAGCTTATCGTCCATCAAATTTCTAGCACTGAAGTTGAAATTGAAGCGGTTTTGTGCTGCATTTAAATATCTAAGCGATTCTCTTACTGCTGGAGATACTCTTTGAAGATTCTCATCATCTTCAAATTTATCATCATCAGTAATATCAGAATCAAAGTATGAGTATTTCACACCGATACTGTAGTTATCATTCAAACCGATGTTTACACCAAAATCAGCTCCCCAGCTATTCACTTGTCCGAAGTTTAAGTAAGTAATATGTAAATTTCCGTATTCTGCAGGTATAGGAGTATCTCCTCTTGCAATAATCTTTTCGCCTTCAATAGCAAATGTTTGATTATTTACAGCGAATAAGCTTACTGCAGGGCTTACAAAATCTCTTGAAGCTGAATACCATAATGTACCGTCAAAGAATACATTCTTAGCAGGACTTCCTTTGTAACCGAACTCTACCGTTTGTACACTTTCTGGCTTCAAGGGATCGATTTCACGTGTTGCTCCCAATGTAGTCTCGCCAGTAATTAAGCTTTGACTAAACTCCTGCACAGTAAGTCCTTGACCAGAACCGATGATTGCACCACCTGCAAATGGGAACAAAAACTCCAAGAACTGAATAGATGGAGCAGCATAAGCTCGACCATAAGTAGTACGGAAAGTACCTCCCGCTCCATTCATTGTCAAAGCTAGACGAGGACTAAATTGTGTACCGTAGTAGTCGTGCTTATCTACACGAGCCGCACCTGTGAATTTCAAGTTGTTTGTAAGATCTTTCTCTACCTGAACAACTCCACCAAACTGATTGATGATTATATCTCCATTTACATCATAAAGATAAGTGCCATCGCTAAATGCTTGATCACGCTGAAAGCTTGCGCCTACTATAAAATTGAAGCCTTCGTAATTGTTATTGTATTGCACTTCACCATTTAAGCGAGAGCTATTATCGATAAAGCCAGGGAAACCAACTCCACCTTCTGAAACTGGTTTAGTAGATAATTCACGGGCTTCTGCTTGTGTTTTACCTTGAGCTAGCAAAGTGTAATAATTGGTTGTTCTACCATTGATTTGAATTGTATTTCCAGCATCATTCCAAGTATTATACACTTGCGCAAATATTCTTGGCGAAACATATCTACCATGTAGATAACTGAATGTCCAATCCTCGATTTGGTTTCGACCAAGGTTAGTCACACCTATGTTTGATCCACGACCAAAACCATAATCTACAATGATATCTGCATCATCATTTACACTATAATAAAGTGCACTGCCAAATCGTAAGCTTTCAAAATCAAAATTTGGATCTAATTCAGGTACGCCTACATTGTTTACATAAACAGAATCAACAAATTCGAAGTCAGTACCTTTGGTATATTCGAAGTTTGTTTTGAAAGCCAATTTATCGTTCAATACTTGAGCATGACGAAGGCGGGTGGAAAGAACATTTTGGTTACCTGCTCCCAATACTACTGTGGTACCTTCACTTGCTCGAGGATCCTTTGTGATCGTATTAACAACTCCTGCATGTGCATTAGGTCCATAAAGTGCGGATGCCGGACCTAAAATCACTTCTACTCTTTCGATATCTTCTTTGATAATGGTATTATAGAAACCGGCTGGCAATCCTGTACCACCTGGGAGCATCCCATTTCTGCCATCATTCATTTGGAACATGCGCACATTAAATGCGCTATTGAATCCACGTGCATTGATACCAATGCCAATCACACCTGAACGAACAACTTCAACGCCTTGCACTTTATTCAACAATTCACCCACATTAAAAGATGGCAACTCTTCTAAATCTCTACTTGTAATTACGCTTATGGCTGCTGGAGCTTCGGTAAGTTTCTCAGGACGTCTTGTTGCTGACACAACAATCTCTTCCCCCAATAAGTAGGTTTGACCCATGCTTATTTGGCCAAGATCAACATCGGAAGTAGACACTGCTACTACGCTGGAAAAAGTAGCATATCCAACATAGGTTGCTACCAATTTATAAACTGCCGTGGGTACATTGGCAATCACAAAATCACCATTGGAATCAGTGACCGCTCCTCGAGAGGTGCCTTCCAATTTAAGGTTCACGCCAATCAATGGCTCTTCGGTTTCTGCATCGACAATCTTACCTTTAATACTGGCAGTTTGAGCCCATGCAGAGCCTGAAATTACCAATAGCAGTAAGGTCAACATAAGGTATTTCTTCATCATAATTTTTAGGGTTTAATTTTATTTACAGCAATCGAAAGCTATTTAAAGTAAAATTGAATTGCAAAATATAATTTTGATGAAAAATGATTTTTAAAGATAAAATTCTGCCAAAATACAATTTTTAGATATTTTAACTCTGCAACTTGAAGAAAAACAACTTTGTTAACAATTGAAAATCAGCGAGTTACAAGAGATATCTTTAAATGGTAAAAATGGCCATATTAAAATATTTATATACTCTTTAGACAGTTTATAAATAAGAAAAAAGAGCAAATATTAGAATATTTATATTGAAGATTTACTGTAATTTCTGATCAATAGGAATGAAAAACATTACTTAAAGCTATATTTTGGTAATTTTACAATATCTCAACTAGAAATTACTTAAAATATAAAGATTCTTATTATTAGAAAAAATCAAATTTGATAGCTTTGAATATTTATACTCAGAACGGATGCTATCTGGAAATAATGAAATTTCTCAAAATAGAATTGAACTCCGATGCTTTTTCTACTTGCAGTAAATGACCTGCACCGGAAATCACTTTTATCTCCGCATTTGGGATAAGTTCCTTTGCTGTATTCGCTAATATTTGAGCTGAGGAATTTGGGTTCATAAACCGATTTGGGATAAGGGCGTCATCGCTAGAAAATATAACCAAACATGGTTGAATCAAGTCGCCCAAGCGATCAAAAACAGGTTCATTTACCATACCGGCTACACCTCCAGCCACAGTTTTTGCATGCGATGCGAATAAGGGTGACTCTTTGATTGCAATCCTGTCATTTGCCATTTCATTAATAAAAGGGTGTTCCTCCAAAAAGTTTATTTTAAGATTGGCTCTTATCTGCTCATCAGAAGTGCTCATTATGGTAGTTTGAGTTACCGTATTTCTAAAAAGACCCTTTTGCACTTCAGTAAAAGTTTCGATCCCGGCAGGTGCAGCCAATACTAATCCTTCAATCAGAGATGGGTTTTCAAGAGCCAAAGTCATGCTAATTTGCCCACCCATGCTGTGACCAACTAGCCATACATTTTGCAGATCCAATTTCTCAATAAACTCAGCTAACACCTCAGCATGAAAAATCATGGAGCCTGAGTAATCTCCTTTGGAGGATTTGCCGTAGCCAGCCAAATCCACTGCAATGCAACGAAATTCTTTGGATAAGTCAGGCACATTGTATTGCCAGTGCTTCAGATAACCACCAAGCCCATGAATAAAGATCAATGTTTTGTCCCCTTCACCCGTATCGGTAAAAGCAATTTCGATATTATCAGAAAGACTTACTTTTTCTACCTCCGCAAAGTATTGAATCTCTTGAAATGGATCTGACTCCGCAGGCTCTACTTGAGCACAAGAAAAAATTGATTGAAGTAGAAGGAATATTAAGGCTATTAAAGTTTTCATATAAAACGGGTTTTAATAATCGCAATGAATTTAGTTTCTCTTTTTAGTAATAAAGTAGAAAATGAGGCCGACCACAACTGATGCAAGAATGGCAATAGCTGCAGCAATACCCGGATTACGAACTGGCCCTTGCATGTATGAAGTGAGTCCTCCGTAATAAATCGAAAAATGCACAATAACTGCTGTGATTGAAGAAGCCACAGGCACGATTAAAGGAACGGCATTACGCATAAAAGTACCCACAAGCACAGGAACAAAAGCTGCTGAGAAGTAGGCATATACTCCATTTTGAGCGAAAATACCTACACTTAAATTAGGATTGATCAATTGATCATAACATAAAAAACCTGTTACAATGGCTAGCCCAACAATCACAAAACGATTGATTATAACTTCTCTATTGAGTTTGGCGCTTGGGTTGCCTTCTATTAGTTTGGCACCTAATAGCGGCTTCAGAATATCCGAAGTGATGGTTGTCGAAAGTGATTGAATAAGTCCTTCCAGCGTGGACAAGCCAGCCGAAATCAATCCTAACACCAAAATAATACTCACATAAACCGGGAATTCACTTACCACGAAAGCCGACATAATACTATCAACATTCATGGCTGAGCCATTGATGGTCAAATCTGGAAAAGTGATACGAGCGTATAAGCCTGCGAAAACCACAAAGAAGAATAATAACTCAGCAGAAAGCCCAACCCAAAGATACTTTTTCACATCACTGTCATTTTTCAATAGCAGCGACTTTGTAATAATATGTGGCTGACAAACGATCGCAATACCAACTACTATTTGGCAAAATATAATCTCGAAGTAATCTCTGAATAAAAAACTATCCGGATTGGTAGGTTTGGCCAATGCCGGGTCGATGGCGGTAAGTTTGCCAAGAAAACCTTTTATCCCTCCCGCAAAATGCTCATAACCAGAACCGAGTAATGCAACCGCAACAATGAGCATAAGTCCGGCTTGTAGCGCATTCGTATATACCATCGAGTTGGCACCACCAAACATCATATAGCCAAAAATAAAAACCACCAAGCCGATCATTACATATAGTTCCTCTACATTCAAAGAACTGGAGATCACTTTCGTAAGTCCGACTACAATCAGGATGATAAAGGTGATTAACAGAAGCGACAAGAAACCAAAAAACACACTATACGTTTGGCTTTTGAACATCGATCCCATCCATTGCGCCATTGTATGTGCTTTTACCGTTTGACCATGCTTACGGAAACCTTTTGTTAGGAAATAAAGTGAGAATAAAGCAGCAAGCGGGAGCACAATGCCCATAGACAAAAAGCCACTGATTCCGTATAATGCCACAAAACCGGGATTGATAATAAATGTGGCGGCACTCGTCATCGAAGCAGCCAATGACAAGCCCACTGCAACAGGAGAAAAAGCGATGTTTCCTACTGCATAATCAGAAATACTTTTGATCTTTAATGCGCCACGCACGACGAAAAACAAAATAAGCGCAGCATATAAAGTGAGAAGGATAGCCGTAGCTATCACCATTTCGGACGAAGCAAGTTGGTTCATAGGATTGGGTTAAAAATGTAAATTGCTGTAAACAAAATGAAACCCACTGACCTTAAAAACCAATGCAATTTAGTATAAATAATTCTGATTGTAAATTCGAATGACAAAATTGACTGTAAACAAAAGTCTTACAATTGATATTGCTGGCACTACCGTTTGGCTGCTTCCAGAAAAGGCAGTTTATTGGCCAGAAAAAAATTGCTTGTTACTTGCCGATTTACATTTGGGCAAAGCGGGGCATTTTCGCAAAGCAGGGATTCCTATTCCTTCCACCATCCATGATACAGATTTAAAAAAACTAGCTAGCTTAATTGAAAAGTATGCAGTTGAAAAGGTTTATTTATTGGGCGATCTATTTCACAGTAAATTGAATTTGGAGTGGCTTAGTTTTAAAAATTGGATTAAGAATTTCAAAAGCACACAGTTTATATTGGTAATGGGAAACCATGATATATTGGGCGCAAAAGAATACGAAGCTGAGAATTTCAAGCACATAAACAAGGATTTGGTACTTGAACCGTTTCTATTGAGTCACTCGCCAATACTACAAAAAGACATTCCGGAAGGACTGTTTAATTTAGCTGGTCATATACATCCATCTATTTACATAAAAGGAAGCGGGAGGCAAGGCATGACCTTAGCTTGCTTCTATTTCAATACCAATTTTGGAATTTTACCGGCTTTTGGCGCATTTACAGGCACGGCAAATATCAATGCTACCAATGGTTCTTCTATATTTGCCATTGTAGAAGACAAAATAATACAGATCAAAATAAAGCAAGGCAAAAAACATTGAAAGCCCAAAAGAAATATAAGCGAACCAAAGTAGGCAGTTATCCATACTTAAGTGTGATTTTCAGTACCACTTTAGCTTTGTTTCTGCTTGGTTTATTCGGCATGCTACTGATTAATACCAACAAATTGGTAGAGTATATACAGGAAAACCTCGAAATGCAGGTTTACCTAAATAGCAATGTTACAGAAAATCAAGCAAACAGGCTTCAGTCCCAGATAAGTGAGAAAGATTATGTACTCCACAAAGGAGATTCTGCTTTGATGAACTTCATTTCAAAGGAAGATGCTGCAGAAGATTTGATCGCACAAACGGGTGAGGATTTTCTAACATTTCTAGGCGATAATCCACTTCGCGATGCAATCACCTTTAAGATAGCAATCGAAAGTCAGGATAGTAGTCAGTTGAATACAATCAAGGAAGAGCTTGAAGCAATGCCCGAAGTGTATGAAGTTACTTACATTGAAAGCATGGCTCAGGTCATTAATAAAAACCGCACAAAAATAGCCATAGCGCTTGCTGTAGGCGCCTTACTCCTATTATTCACCATAAGCACACTTATTAATAACACCATCCGACTAGCTTTATTTTCTCAAAGATTTTTGATTAGAAGTATGCAATTAGTGGGTGCCACTCAAGGATTTATTATTCGGCCTTTTATCACCAGAGCATCGTTGTATGGATTGATTTCAGGGTTACTAGCGGGGGGATTACTTGCTGCATTGCTAACTTATGCGCTTCGTGCTTTGCCTGAGCTTGAGCTGGTACAAGACCAAGAAAAAACCTTAATTCTGTTTGGTGCTTTATTGCTAGTGGGAATATTTATAGCTTTGTTCAGCACTTTATATGCTGTACGCAAGTATTTAAAGATGTCATTAGACGAATTATATTGATCTTAAATACCCAAGCGAAATAAGCAATTAAGCGTTTGGGAAAATAAATTGAAACAATGAAGAAGACAGGAAACCTCGGATTCAAAAGAAAAAACTATCACTTGATGTTGATTGGCTTAGCCATTCTAATATCAGGATTCATCATAATGAACTTGGATACTGAACCTCACGGCTTTGGCTTTATTGGCCTTACATTAGGCCCTATTGTCGTGATGGTAGGCTTTCTGTTTCAATTGTATGCAATCCTCTATAAGGCCAAAGAAGAAAAATGAGTGTATTTGAAGCATTCATCCTTGGCATTTTGCAAGGCTTGACTGAATTTCTTCCGGTAAGCAGTAGTGGACATATCGAATTAGGCAAAGCCGTATTGGGCGTAGAAGTTCAAGAAGATTTGAGCTTTACCGTAGTAGTGCATGGTGCTACAGTATTAAGCACTATAGTCGTTTTCCGAAAAGATATTTGGTCCCTTCTTAAGGAGGCCTTCAAATTCCAGCTCAATCCCTCCACTATTTATATTCTCCAATTGGCAGTTTCCATGATCCCCGTTCTGATCATCGGACTCTTTTTCAAAGATCAATTGGAGGAAATTTTCTTTGGTAATATTATGATTGTTGGTTTTATGTTGTTGGTAACTGCTGTCTTGCTAGGTGCGAGTCAATTAGCCAAACCAAAGTTGGGCGGCATCACTTTTCTGAAAGCATTTATTATCGGTATTGCACAGTCTATTGCGGTAATTCCAGGTATTTCTCGTTCAGGGGCCACTATTGCCACTGCATTGATGGTGGGCGTAAATAAAGAAGAAGCGACTCGATTCTCATTCTTGATGGTATTGGTACCCATCCTTGGCGCCAACCTTTTAGATATTCTTAAAAACGAAGGTGGATCTGAAGCCTCCAGTGCATTTATACCATTGCTAGTTGGCTTTATTGCTGCATTTATATCAGGATTATTCGCCTGCTCTATCATGCTTCGCATTGTTAAAAAAGGCAAGCTTGGCTACTTTGCCATCTATTGTGTAATTGTCGGCCTTATTGCCATTATCTCATCTCTATGACCAATTCATCATTCAATTTTGTGGAAGGCGCTATATTGCTAATTAACAAGCCTTATACGTGGACTTCCTTTGACGTGGTGAAAAAGGTGCGCAATAAAGTTGGCATCAAAAAAGTAGGTCATGCGGGCACTCTCGATCCATTAGCTACTGGCCTTTTGATTATTTGTACAGGCAAAAAAACTAAAGAGATAGATACATATCAAGCACAAGAAAAAGAATACACAGGCACATTTGAATTAGGGAAAATCACTGCTTCATACGATGCCGAAACAGAAGCGGTGGATCATCAGCCCATTGATCATTTGAAGGAGGATGAAATTCTGGCCGCAACAAAACCTTTTATAGGCGAAATCACCCAATATCCTCCCGCCCATTCAGCAGTGAAAATAGATGGCAAACGCGCTTATGAAATGGCGCGCGCTGGGCAGGAAGTAACTATGAAATCTCGCCAGGTAACGATATCCGAATTCGAAATCACTAAAATTGATTTACCACAAGTTCATTTCCGTGTAGTTTGCTCCAAAGGAACTTATATTCGAAGCTTAGCAAATGACTTTGGAAAAGAATTGGGCGTTGGCGCATATTTATCCGGCCTTTGTCGCACCCGAATTGGAGATTTCAAATTAGAAGATGCTTGGCAATTGGATGATTTAATTCAAAAAATAGAGGAGTTAAAGAAAGCATGAAAATTCACAAAGGCCTGGACTCCATACAACCTATTCGAAATGCGGTGGTCACCATTGGCACTTTCGATGGGGTGCATATTGGGCATCAGGAAATCCTTCAAAGGTTGAAAGAGATTGCTTCGAAAATTGAAGGCGAAACGGTTGTTGTTACCTTTTGGCCACATCCACGTCTAGTTTTATTTCCGAATGATGATAGCCTGAAACTGCTCAGCACTTTTGAAGAAAAAGCAGAAATATTACTAAAATTGGGTATAGATCATTTGGTGGCAATTCCTTTCACCAAGGAATTTTCGAACCTTACAAGTGAGCAATTTACGCGACAAGTGCTTTTGGAGAAAATCGGTACAAAAAGGCTGGTAATTGGCTACGATCATAGATTTGGTAAAAATAGAGAAGGTAGTTTTGAGCATTTGAAGGCAAATGAAAAAGAATACGGTTTCAAAGTCGAGGAAATCTCCAAACAAGAAATTGACAATATAGCTGTAAGCTCTACGAAAATCAGAAAGGCCTTAGAAACCGGTGATGTGAAAACAGCAAATAGCTATCTAGGTCAGCATTATTCTCTTAACGGCAAAGTAGTAGAAGGCAATCGGATTGGCCGGACAATAGGCTTCCCTACAGCCAATATTGATATAGCCGAAAAATTTAAACTTGTGCCGGCAGATGGAGTTTATGCTGTAAAAGTATCGTTGGCTGAAGGCATCTTTCAAGGAATGCTCAACATAGGCAACCGACCAACAATTGGCGATGCTAAACGCAGCATCGAATGCAATATTTTCGACTTTTCGACAGATATTTACAATAGCAGTATCAAAGTGGAATTAATTGAAAGAGTGCGCGCTGAACTCAAATTCCAAAATGTAGAACAGCTAAAAGAACAACTTGAGCAAGATCAAATATTAGTAAAATCCTTTCTTAAGCCATATTTTTAGGCAACAATGAAATTATAAATCGTCATGATAAATAAAGTTGTAAAAAACGCCATAGAAGCCACTGCAGATATCCCCGAAAATGCAGTATTGATGCTAGGAGGCTTTGGCTTGTGTGGTATACCCGAAAATAGTATTCAAGCATTATTGAAGTCTGGCGTAAAAGGCCTTACATGTATCTCTAATAATGCCGGCGTAGATGATTTCGGAATTGGTTTATTATTAAAAACACGCCAGGTAAAGAAAATGATTTCTTCCTATGTAGGTGAAAATGCCGAATTTGAAAGGCAATTGCTTAGTGGAGAATTAGAAGTTGACCTGATACCACAAGGCACATTGGCAGAACGAATAAGAGCGGGAGGAGCAGGAATTCCGGCTTTCTTTACACCTGCCGGCGTAGGCACCGAAGTCGCCGAAGGCAAAGAAGTTCGAGAGTTTGATGGTAAACTGTACTTATTAGAATCTTGTCTTAAAGCAGATTTTGCATTGGTTAAAGCATGGAAAGGCGATACCGCGGGCAATCTTATCTACAAAGGCACCGCACGTAATTTCAACCCAATGATGGCTGCGGCTGGTAAAATCACCATCGCCGAAGTAGAAGAATTGGTACCCGCTGGTGAATTGGATCCGAATGAAATCCATACCCCAGGCATTTATGTTCAGCGAATTTTCAAAGGGGAAAACTACGAAAAACGCATTGAGCAAAGAACGGTGAGGTCATAAGGCCTTCCCTTATCTAAAACTACAAAATTTGAAATTATGCTAGACAAACACGGAATAGCAAAAAGAATAGCCAAGGAAGTAAAGAACAAGATGTATGTAAACTTGGGAATTGGCATTCCTACCCTCGTTGCAAACTACCTCCCAGACAATTTGGAAGTGGTACTCCAATCTGAAAATGGACTATTGGGTATTGGGCCTTTCCCTACAGAAGAAAATGTTGATGCTGATTTGATAAATGCAGGAAAGCAAACAGTAACAATGGCGACCGGCTCCTCATTATTTAGCTCAGCAGAGAGTTTTGCCATGATCAGAGGTGGTCATGTGCATTTGACGATTCTTGGCGCTATGGAAGTAGCCGAAAATGGAGATATTGCCAACTGGAAAATTCCTGGCAAAATGGTGAAAGGCATGGGCGGTGCTATGGATTTGGTAGCTTCAGCTGACAACATTATTGTAGCAATGCAACATGTAAACAAGCATGGTGAATCCAAGCTGCTAAAAGAGTGCACATTACCGATCACAGGAATCCGCTGTGTGAAGAGAATTGTAACAGAACTTGCTGTAATTGATGTATTGCCTGAGGGTGGCTTTAAATTAATCGAAAGAGCTCCTGGGGTAAGTGTTGACCACATCATTGCTTCTACAGCTGGTAGATTAATTGTGGAAGGTGAAATTCCTGAAATGGAAATCAATTAAACATAATTCACTTCTTGAATAGGAAATAAGGCTTTGTTTGCGGATAATTATATCTAAAACAGAGCCTTTTGTTATGTAAAGGCAGAAATTGCTTTTAATTATTAAAGTGAAGGTTAACAAGAGAAAACAACAAAAGCTCAAATTATAAAAAGATGAAAAAATCAGAAATCAAACTACTTGTCGAGCTGGATGCAGATAATATCCCGTCGAAAATCACTTGGGATGCTGATGATAAGGATACTCCCGGCCCCTTAGAAACCAATGCTATCAATCTTAATATATGGGATCATGAGAATCGGAATACATTAAGAATTGATCTTTGGACTAAGGACATGCCTGTAGATGAAATGAAAAGATTCTTCATAGACACGGTAGGAGGTTTGGCTCAAAGTATTTTGAATAGCACTGGTGATGAATACATGGCTGCAGAAACAAATGAGCTATGCGATCGATTGGTGCAATATTTAAAGGAAGAGGAGAAAAAAGGTAGTTGAAAATTAATTTAACGACTATAATTTCGATTGATTAGGCAATTCCTAAGGAAAGCAAATATTAATTTGGAATAAATAGTTTTTGAAAAATTTAAACTAAGGGTCTTATCTTTTCGAAAAATAATCTAAATTAATGCGAAAATATAGATTTCGGTTAAACGAGAATGAAAAAACACAATCCCAATTAAAACACCCTAAAAAATGAAACACGTAAACTCATTAATTAAAAAGCTTGGCATTATGCTTCTTGTGTGCCTAGCTTTTGGATGGCAAAATGCAGAGGCGCAAAGAGTTACCACTATATCGGGTAAAGTGACGGATGCTCAATCAGGCGAAGCACTTGTTGGTGCAAACGTCTATGTAAAGGGTAGAGTAACGGGCACCATAAGCGATATCGAAGGAAATTTCTCGATTACAGCTAACCAAGAACCCCCACTTACATTAGTATTTTCGATTGTTGGTTATCGTACGCAGGAGCTAGAGATCACTACAACAAGCGTTACAGGATTGAATATCAAAATGGAAGAAAGCTACATCTTGGGTCAAGAAGTAGTTGTTTCTGCTTCTAGAGTTGAAGAAAGTATTCTTGAATCACCTGTTTCAATTGAGAAAATGGACATCATTGCTATTCGCGAAGCTGCTTCTCCAAGTTTCTACGATGCATTAGCAAACCTAAAAGGTGTGGAGATGAGTACACAGTCCCTCACCTTTAAATCATTCAACACTCGTGGATTCAATGCTAATGGCAACGTTCGTACTGTTCAGATGATCGATGGTATGGATAACCAAGCTCCAGGCTTGAACTTCTCAGTTGGTAACATTGTGGGTATTTCGGAATTAGATTTGGAGAGTGCGGAATTACTTCCGGGTGCTTCTTCAGCCCTTTATGGCCCGAATGCAATCAATGGTATTCTACTGATGAATAGTAAAAACCCTTTTCAATATCAAGGCTTATCTGCTTCAATGAAAACTGGTATAATGGCAGAAGAAGGAAGATCAACTCCAAATACTGGTTTTTATGATTTTGCTGCTCGATATGCTAAGGCATTCAGTGACAAAGTTGCTTTCAAAGCAAACATTGGCTATTTGACAGCTGATGATTGGCAAGCAAATGATTTCCGCGATCAAAGCTTTGCCAATGGCTATAATTTACAATCAGGAAACAGAGGAGCTAATCCAGGCTACAATGGTGTAAATATTTATGGTGATGAAAATGCAGTAAATATGTTTTCTGTTGCACAAAGTATGGTGGCTGCGGGAGCATTACCTGAAGCAGCTTTAGCAATTATCCCAAGTACTTCTTTAACAAGAACCGGATACCTTGAAAGAGATTTGGCCGATTACAATACTGAATCATTAAAGCTAAGCGGTGCCTTACATTATAGAATTACTAACAAAGTTGAAGCAATACTTCAAGGTAATTATGGTATGGGTACTACTGTTTATACAGGTGCTGACAGATATTCAATTGCAAACTTCAGCATGGGTCAGTACAAAGTTGAATTAAGAGGTGATAACTGGTATTTGAGAGGTTATACTACTCAAGAGAGATCTGGCGATGCTTATGCAGTAGGTATTTTAGGTCAAGGTATAAACGAAGCTTACAACCCTAGTCAGATGTGGTTCCCTGAATATGTTGGAGCCTATGCTCAAGCATTCGGCGCTACTGGCGATGCTAATGCTGCTCATGCTGCGGCAAGAGCATTTGCTGACAGAAACAGACTGCAGCCAGGCACAAGTGCATTTGACCAAGCTGCTGATGCGATCAAAGGCAGGCCAATTCCTGGCAATGCTCAAGGTGTAGGTGCTCAATTCGTTGATAAGACAAACCTTTACCATGGTGAAGGTATGTACAACTTCAAAAATGAAATTGGTTTTGCTGAATTCATTGTTGGTGCAAATGTTCGTCAATATGCTCTTAATTCAGAAGGAACTCTATTTGCAACAGACACAGATGGAAGTGAATTCACCATCAATGAGTATGGTGGATATATTCAAGGCTCCAAAAAATTATTGGGTGATGCATTAAAGTTATCTGCTTCTGCTCGTTATGACAAGAATGAAAACTTTGAAGGACAATGGTCTCCAAGAGCATCTGCTGTTTATACATTTGCTAATACAAACAACATCAGATTGTCTTACCAAACTGGTTTCCGTATTCCTACTACACAGGATCAGTATATAAACCTTGCGACTCCGCAGGCTCGTTTGATTGGTGGTTTACCATTGTTCAGAGAACGCTACAACTTCAACTCAAACCCAGTTTATACGCTTAACACTGTAACTCAATTTGGTGGTGCTGTACAAGCTTCTGCTGCAAACCCAGCTTTACAACAACAAGCCGTTGCTCAAGCAACTGCCTTGGTAATGCAACAGGTTCAGGCGGGCCAAATCGCTCCTGAAAATGCACCTGCTGCAATCGCTGCTTTAGTACCGCAATTAGTTCCAGTTCTTGCCGCTACGGCAAATCAGGAACTTTTGACTCCTTATGAATTCTCTGAGTGGAAACCAGAAAGAGTTAAAACTTACGAAATTGGTTATAAGAGTTTGATTGCAAACAAATTATTGATTGATGCTTATTATTACAATAGCACATTCGAGAATTTCAATGGTGGTCAAATCCTGGTTCAAGATGCAAATCCTGGTTCAGGCCCAGCATCTGATTTAGGTTTGAACTTGTTAAGTGCTAATACTCGTCAAGTGTATTCTATGCCTGTGAATCGTCAAGAAGACATTAAATCTGAAGGATGGGCACTTGGACTAGATTACGCTTTGCCTCAAGGCTACAGACTTGGCGGTAACATATCTTACAATGCATTAACAAACCAAGAAGATTTAGAAGGCTTTATAACCTCATTCAACACTCCTGAATACAGAACGAACCTTACTTTTGCTAATAGAGAAGTATTCGAAAACTTTGGATTCAATATCGTATGGAGATGGCAGGATGAATTTGTATGGCAATCTTCATTCGTATCGCCAGCTGTTAACACTGCTGGATTGAGTGTAATACCTTCAATCAGCACTATAGATGCGCAAGTAAGCTATAAAGTGAAAAGCTTGAAATCTATCTTCAAATTAGGTGGATCTAACCTTTTCGGTCCTAGCTACACACAGGCTTGGGGTAACCCATCAGTTGGTTCAATGTATTACTTCTCTATCACTTTTGATGAGTTCTTGAACTAAGCAACGATCTTAAACA
Organism: Peijinzhouia sedimentorum; assembly: GCF_049340005.1. Taxonomy (NCBI): domain Bacteria; kingdom Pseudomonadati; phylum Bacteroidota; class Cytophagia; order Cytophagales; family Peijinzhouiaceae; genus Peijinzhouia; species Peijinzhouia sedimentorum. Next base: position 113,101 of record NZ_JBMPIY010000005.1, on the reverse strand, counting down.
TAAACAAAAGCCACCTCAATCGAGGTGGCTTTTTTATTGCTCTCATTCCACCCGATAGAAATACTCTCGATCAAACAAACGGCTATAAATAAAAGCTGGCACTTGATCGTAATAGGGCATTAAGTCCTGAAAAACCTCCCGCTGACTTTTATGCAGTTCCATTCCTTGTTTTACTAGATGAAAATTTGACTGGGTATAAATGTAAAAACTAGGCAAAGGCAAACCTTCCTCCCCATCCTGAGGATATCTATTTTTGAAACCTTCTGATAATTTTAAGGCTATTTTAATCTGATTAGGACTAAGTGTTACTTGCCAAAGCTCCTTTACAGGAAAACCTGGATTACCCTTATTCTCCAAATATACTTCCTCCATTGCTTTCCCGGTAAGCAAATGATCATCGTGACCATATAAACCCACTTCGGAATCGTAAGTAATTACCAAATCCGGCTGATGATAATCGATAAAATTCTTAGCCAAAGTCTTTAATGAATCAAATGGCAGATCAATCAATCCGCCATCCGGCAGATCTAATAATTCCAGTTTAGAAGCTTGTAATAGTTCCGCAACATTTGTCAATTCTTGAGCTCTTAATTTGCCCAATTGCGATTGTTCCACCAAACCGCCAGTTGGCCCTGCTTCTCCTTTTGTAATACAAACTAGTATAAGTTTCGAACCTGATTTCCGAAGCTCATGCAAGGTGCCCGACACGGCAATCTCATCGTCTGGGTGTGGGAAAAATGTCATTACGGTACTGAATTCCTCCCGCCTATCTTCAGCCAATTCCGGAATATTTCGATTATGCAATTGACCATGCGCCCAAAAGAAAAGAGCTAGCAGAATAATGAAAATCACACCAATGCTTATCGACAATATCTTTACTATTTTTTTCAATTGCATATTCATTTATTTGGAATCCTATTACAAATTTAAATGATTTAAAACAGTTTCAATTTAGTCTATCCTGTAATCTCTAATAAGAAAAATCTAAAGCGCACAATTCAATTGCTTTGATAAAGTGTTATAATATATAAAATATGAAAGTGAAAATTCAAGTCCTCACCTAAGTTGTATGAGAGCTAAATATCAGATTAAGTTAATCATACAAAATAACATCTTACAACATCCCGATTTTCCATTTATCTAAAAGAAGTAAACTGCTTTTATCAGGTACCATATATTTGAATCAATATTTCAAATTAAACTTTAATGAAGGCAATAGTTTTAATCCTGACAACATTCGCATTTGCTCAATTCAGTGCAGTTGGCCAAAATTCTATCATAAAAGGAAAAGTTTCTGATGCAGTATCTTCAGAGGTTTTGGTTGGAGCTTCGGTGATTTTAAATGACAATCAACAGATTATTTCTACGGACGCATTGGGTAATTTTCAGTTTTCAAATTTAGCTGCTGGTACATACCAAATCAAAGTATCTTATATCGCTTATAACTCTCAAACATTGAATGTTGCTATTGATGGTACTGAAACAAAATTTTTTGAAATAAATCTAGATCCTAGCAGTACCAACTTAGAAGAAATCGTAATTGTTAGCCCAAATTCGAAGGAAGAAATAATGACTACGCTTTCGAAAATTGATGTTGCCTTGCGACCAGTTAAGTCCTCGCAAGATGTGCTTCGGATGATTCCAGGTTTGGTTACAGCTCAACATGCGGGAGGTGGCAAAGCTGAGCAAATTTTTCTTCGAGGATTTGATGTAGATCATGGAACGGACATTACACTTTCGGTAGATGGTATGCCTGTGAATATGGTTTCACATGCTCACGGACAAGGCTATGCCGACTTGCACTTTGTAATTCCAGAATTGATTGATTATGTTGACTTTAACAAAGGGCCATACTCGAGCAATGTTGGCGATTTCAATACTGCTGGCTATGCAAATTTTCAAACCAAGAATGCTCTGGAGAATAGTAGCATTAAAATGGAAGCTGGACGTTTCAACTCCTTTAGAACAGTAGCATTACTTGACTTATTGGGTTCATCCAGCAAAAACCAAAATGCATATATCGCTGCTGATTACAGCATGACTGACGGCCCTTTTGATAGTCCACAAAACTTCAATCGTATAAATCTTATGGCGAAATATCATGGCATTATTGGAAACGATAAAACAGTTTCAATGTCATTTTCCACTTTCAAAAGCGAATGGGATGCTTCCGGTCAAATTCCCGTAAGAGCAGTGCGTGAAGGACTAATCAGTCGTTTTGGTGCTATTGACGATACAGAAGGCGGGTATACCGACCGCACCAATGCAAATGTGATAGTGACAAAAGTGAATGAGGATGGATCGACTTTTAGAAATCAAGTCTTTTTTAGTAATTACAATTTTGAGTTATTTTCCAACTTTACCTATTTTCTGAACGATGAAATTGATGGTGATGCCATAGTGCAAAAGGAGAGTAGAAACATTTATGGTTACAATGGCTCCTACCAAAATGACTTTCTGGTGAATGGTAAAAAACTTAGAACAGAAACAGGACTCAGCATACGCTATGATGATATCAGCGATCGTGAATTATCAAATGTAAAGGCTCGCTATACATTCCTCAATGCAAGAGTGCTGAGTGATATAGATCAAACAAATGCAGGACTTTACACAAACTTGTTTTACGATATAAGTCCAAAATGGAATGTAAATATTGGTTTGCGAGCTGATGCATTTTCCTTCCAATTGGCTGATAAACTAGATAGCCTATATCAAAAGCAAACAGCAAGCGCTTCTATCCTAAATCCAAAATTCAATCTTTACTATAATGTAAATTCGAACTTGCAGATTTATTTCAAATCAGGCAGTGGATTTCACTCCAATCAAGCTCAAGTAGTGGTTGAAGAGGGTTCTGGCAATACGCTACCAAGAGCAATTAGCACAGACTTGGGCGTTTTTGTGAAACCTAGAAAAAACTTATTTATCAATGCTGCAATTTGGCAATTGGGATTGGAAGACGAGTTGATTTTTGTAGGTGACGAAGCCGTAGTGGAATCTGGCGGGAGAACACAACGATATGGCGCGGATCTATCAATTAGATACCAAGCGTTGCCTTGGCTATTTGTAGATTTCGATGGGAATTATGCCAAAGGACGCTTGGTTGATGAAGCAGAAGGTGAGAACAATATTCCGCTTGCTCCAAGGTTTACTAGCATTGCAGGACTTACCGGCTCATGGAATAATGGATTGAAAGCAAGCTTACGCTATCGTTATGTAGGAGACAGGCCCGCCAATGAAGATAATTCAGTAACTGCCGAAGGATATTTCCTTTTGGATGGAGGAGTCTCCTTCACTAGGCCAAGATATGAAATAAGTCTCAATGCTATGAACATTCTCAATCAAGATTGGAACGAAGCACAGTTCGATGCAGAAACAAGACTTATTGGCGAAGCTGAAGGTATTTCAGAACTTACATTTACTCCTGGCGACCCACTATTTATTAGAGCTGGACTTACTTTTTTCTTTTAAAGGAAAGCCGAAACATTCATCAATAAACAGGTGTTTTTTCCATGATTTTACAGTTGTGATGAACAGCCATTTTCTTGATCCTCTTTCAACAAAAGCCGAAATATAAAATTTCAATTTGAGTGGCACCAAGAAAATACCCACTGGAATTAGCCTTTGCAAACCACTCCAATTTAGCATCTGAGATATTTGCTCATTCATTTTGATAAAATGGAAATTGAGCGTGTGAGGTGATAATTAATACCTCTAGAGGATATAAGATTGATATAACAGAATCATTTATGTCGATGATAATTCATTGGTCTTGCAAAAGAAATTTGCTCAGAGCAGAAGCGTTGAAAATCAAAGGTGGTAAGAAGTCTCAGTTGGAAAAATATTAAAATTCGGAAGCCGATTGGTGATGGAGACGGTAATTAGGCAATTCTGGTTGTTACAAAATTTGTGACAACAAACAAACATAATGTGTCGCAAATATTTGCTATTATTGCGACATAATAAATACTAATTATGTTACAAAGCATTGATGATAAAATACTTATAAAAATAAAGAAAGCGAGTAAGGGTTCGCTATTCTTTGTTGATGACTTTGTATATCTAGGAAGTGCTAAAGCCGTTGCAAAAGCATTAGAACGTTTGGTGCAAAGAGAAGAACTCCACCGGGTTGCAAGGGGTATTTATTCCCGCTTGGCGGTAGATCCAATTTTAGGACTATTAAAGCCAAGTACAGAAAAAATTGCCGAAGCCATTCGCAGAAGAGATAACGCAAGGATAGTACCTACAGGTGGTTTAGCCTTAAATGCTTTGGGGCTTTCTACGCAAGTGCCGATAAATGTGGTGTACTATACAGATGGTTCGGCAAGAAAAATAGATTTGGGAAAAAGGAAGATTGTATTTAAGAAGACCACTCCGAGGAATTTAGCAACTATAGGTAAAATTAGCACTTTGGTTATACAAGCACTAAAGGAATTAGGAAAAGATAAAGCAACTGAAGATGAGATAAAAATCATCTTGGAGCATCTAAAAAAAGAAGAACCCTACCGCTTAGAACATGACATCAAATTAGCCCCTGAATGGATTAGAATCATTATGCGTAAAGCTTTAAACACAAATAATAATGATTAAATGGTTAAATATTCCTGAAAGCACCAAACGAAATGCCTATGTACAAATAGCTGAACAAACCGGCATGTCAGCCTTTGCTGTAGAGAAAGATTGGTGGGTAAGTCGCACCTTGGAAATCATTTTTCAGATGGATATAGCCAAACATTTGGTATTCAAAGGTGGCACATCGCTAAGTAAAGCATGGAAATTGATACATCGCTTCTCAGAAGATATAGATTTGGCGATTGACAAGGAATTTTTTGAAGGTTATCAAGGGGATATTTCTAAATCAAAAATTACCAAGCTAAGAAAGGTTGCAGGAATTTATACCACAGGGACTTTCTTTGAAGAATTGCAAAAAGAGTTTCAAGAAAAAGGCTTTAATGCGCTTAAATTTAAAGTGATTGATGCAAAAGACAGTGACCAGGATCCGAGAATTATTGAAATATACTATCCAAATATTATATCCAAACCTACCGAATATATATTACCTCGGGTTCAAATAGAAGTGAGCTGTAGGTCTTTAAGAGAACCATTTTCTATCCAAACTTTTGGCTCATTGGTAGATGAAGTGTATGTAGATAAAGACTTTGCTGAGCCATTATTTCAAGTCCCTACAGTAAATCCTGAACGCACTTTTTTAGAAAAGTTATTCCTACTACATGAAGAATTTCACCGTCCAGAAGAAAAAATAAGAGTGGATAGATTGAGTAGGCATTTATACGATGTATATTATCTCTCCAAAGCTGGGATAGCTAAAAAAATAGTCAATGATAAAAAATTGTACGAAACAATTGTCGCCCACCGATACAAGTTCTCAAGAGTTGGTGAAGTAGATTACAATAATCATCATCCCAAAACTTTGAATCCCATTCCTCCACAAGATGTGATAACCAATTGGAAAGCTGATTACGCCAAAATGAAGGAAGATATGATATACGAAGAAAGCAAGCCTTCTTTTGATGACCTGATAAATAATTTAATAGATTTAAGAACCCAACTTCAAGCGGTTAATTGGGAGTTTGAACTAATATTTCCCATTCCTATTTCCTAATTGAATAACACATAATTGGATGATTGTTTTTTACGACAGCAACAAATAGGCTAAGGAAATATTTCACTTGGTTGCTTCATTGAAACCCTATTCACCTAACAAACTGTCTGTCTGAAAACTGAGAAAGGAGCGTGTATTTTCTGATAACACATCCGCCAAAAAAGAAAACCCTCTCTACAGTATGTAAAGAGGGTTTTTGGTAGCCCGTAGGGGGCTACAACCTTTTAATTTCATTTTATTTCAATTTACTATAAAGCATTTATTTACAATAGTTTACAACATTTTATAGTAAGATGAGATTCAGAATAATTAAAAGACATTAAAGAAAACCATCCACGAAACCATCCACGAGATATTTTTTGATTATCTTTAGGTACCCAACCAAAAGAAAGATAATCATGGCAAAATTCACTCTCTACCTTAGAGAACCCAAAGCAGAAAAAGAAAGTCCGATTCAACTCGTTATATGGCACCAAAACAAGCAGCTTAAAATATCTACTGGAAAATCTATCCACCCTAGGTTTTGGAATAAAGCAGAACAGCAAGCCCGATTAGTAAAGGACTTTCCTCAGGGTAAAATTTTCAATCAGATTTTAGACTACATAAAAGAATCAGCTAAAAAATGTTTAATTGATATTGAGAAGGAATTGCAGAGGCCTCCAACCGCGAAAGAGCTCAAAGAGGAAATTATAAAGGCTATTAATCCGGATGCTCCTCAACCGAATAGTGAATCTGCTACCAAGCCCAAATTCATGGAACTGTTTGCCAGGTTTATTAAAGAATCAGAAACAGGAGAAAGATTGAAAGATACAGGAGAAAGATTTACTCAATTAACAATTAAAAAATACAGAACTACAGAAACACGACTAAAAGAGTTTGGCCGAAAATACTTTCTAGACTTTGACACCATTGACCAAAATTTCTACAAGAAATTTCTACAGTTTCTCAATAAACATAACTACAAACCCAATACCATTGGAAAATATATACAGGTAGTTAAAACTTTCATGAAATACGCCACGGAAAATGGCTACAATTCAAACATGAGTTTTCAAAAATCCACTTTTAAGGTTTTCTCAATTACTGGTTTCTCAATATACTTGAATGAGGAGGAAATTGCAGAGCTTTGGAGCCTCGATCTGTCCACCGACAAGAGATTGGAGCCTATAAGGGATTTATTCATTGTAGGGTGCTATACAGGCCTCAGGTATAGCGATTTTTCACGATTAAATGAGAAACATATTGAGGATGGCTTTTTCAGAATTAAAACCTTGAAAACGGCACAACCTGTCATTATTCCTGTCCATCCTATTGTAGAGGAAATAATGACCAGAAATGAGGGACTACCAAAAGCAATAAGTAACCAAAAGACCAACCAATATTTGAAAGAAGTTACTGCAATGGTGCCAAGCCTACAGCAAATTATCGAAGTGGATCAAGTAGAGGGAGGACAGAAAATCAATCGTAAAATCCCTAAATGGCAATTAGTAACCACCCATACGGCAAGACGGTCATTTGCTACCAATATATACAAACAAGGATTGATGACTTCATTTGATATCATGCAAATAACAGGTCATAAGACAGAACAGGCCTTTTTGAAATATATCAAAGTGACACCGGAGGAGGCCGCGAAAAGACTACAGAACGTTTGGAGAGATACTTATTTACAAGTAGTTTGACATGAGTAAAAAATTCTGGACACTTCACAAATAAGCCAAGGGCTTAAGGATGATGCAGAAAGAACTTATAGAGAATTTTTTTTCAAAACACTAATATTGTGCTCTCCTTTCCTCAAATATCAGGTTTAAAATTCAAATTAATACAAAATGAAAAAGACAGAACCACAGAAGCCACATACGACAAATCCACGGAAACAATCAAAACCGTCAAATCCCAAGATTTCGCAAAAGGTAAATCAAATAGCGAAATCCTTAAAGGAACGAAAAATCTCAACGGTTTGCGAAGATTATTCGTTCACGAGATTCAACATTATGTGCAGGGATTAGAAGGTTTTGGCAGAGGCGGAAATCTATTACCAAGTGTCCATGAAAAGGTGAAAATGAAGAACACCTTATGCAAAATAGGGAGCTTAAGGAGAGAATGGCAGGACTCAAATAAAGCCAATAAGTAGAGATTTTAGGATATGTTAAGAACTGTTTCAGTCAATGGTATGGCAGAATTTGTAAGACCTGCTTTTTAACTGATGCAACCATTCACGGTTAAAGCCTAAAGATGGACTCTCAACCTGGTAGCTAGATAATTATAATTTATTCGCCTTCGGTAATCATAAATCGTTAAAGAGGTTATCTATACTTTTGAGATACAATTAATTAATTTTAGTCAACTAGTTAGTAGTTGAACACAGAATTTAAAGTTAATAACTAGTTAATATTTAAGTGTAAAACCTTTCGGTTGATTGATTAATTAGTAGCTATTCAAAATGGTTAAATAAGGTAATGTACTGAAAAATAGTTGGTGACTTTTAACTTAATATTCCGTGATATCCGCCGCTGACCTGAAGAGGAAATAAGCTCTGGTGGAGACCAACTTATCAGCAATAAGGTCAGTGCATAAACGAAAAAAGAGGTCTGGTAAAATTCTGCCAGACCTTCCTTTTTTTTGGTATGCTTCATGGCTAGAAAAACTCATTTTTTATTGGATAGATATATGTACCATTTAATGAAGTCTATCCTGTGCTGCAAGCTCAGGCCGCGATGAACATCTAGATGGTTTTTCAAGTGGCTAAAGTAACCTTCGATTCCATTTGTAGTAAAGGGTATTTTTGGATTGATCAAGTAATGAAACATATTAGGTAAGGCTCTTTTTATCGTTTGATAGGATCTTCTTAGTAGCCTGTGTGTGAACCAATATCTCCCTGTTTCTGGTTGATACGTTTTTTCATTGAGATAGTCTTTATGGCGTTGATACCATTGTTCAAGAGCTCTTGTCCAGGCAAGTTGATCGTTTGCTGTTTTGATTTTGAGTAAGAGCAACACCAACTTACGTAGTTCTTGTCCCGCGATATGTTTTGGGTATTTTGTCAGCCAAATCAAGCACATACGCTGAATATGCACCAAACAGCGCTGTACAGTCACATCAGGAAGAACGTTTTTTATGGCTTTCAAAATACTTTTATGCCCATCGGTGGTAATACTTTCCAAGTGAATTCCTAAGCGAATAAGATTGTCTAGATCTTCTTTGATTTCTTCATAATGTTCTCCACTAGAAAAGCGTATCAGCTGCGTATAACCATCTTCATTGTCTTGATAGCAGACCACGCAAAACCGTTTAAAGTAGGTAGCGTCTATTCTTAGATTTACTTCCTTCCGCTTGATGATTTTGACCGAAGGAGAACGAGAAAGATATGTGTAAAATACCTTTTGGAGCGTGTCTTTAGAAAGGCCACTATCTCGACAAAGATGGGTAAAAGTCTGCCGCTCAAGTACCCATTTTCTAAACCATACAAACCGATTTCGAAGGGTTTGCTCTTTGGAGTTTCGGGTAGAAAAAATACCGCAGTTTTTACATTTAAAACGCTGCTTCCCTGCTTGCTTTCCCCATCGAATTACATCTAAACTTCCGCATGCCCAGCATCTACTTTTTTTTGAGTTTTCATATACAAAAAAAGTTTACTGAAACCGCTTTCAGTAAACTCTTCGTAACTTATTGATAGTCAAAGCCGCTAGAGAGGTTTCACCAACTATTTTTCAGTATAATGCCTTAAATAAAAATTTAATTTTATAATATATTTATGATGAGATTTGTTTTAATAGAACATAGTTACTCCTCAAGTAAGTCTATTTGAACGGTAAATTTATTTCTTTATTTTTACTTGCAATAATAGCTTCCATGTCTTTGACATTTCATTCAGATACGAAGTTCAGCATTTGAGTTTATGAAAACCTTATAAGGGTTAAAAAAATAGGTCTTTCAAAAAGAAAATTATATTAAATATAGTCATCATGGAAGTATTTAAAATTTGGACAGAATCGATATTAAGTAATATCCCATTATTTATTTACTTTGGATTTACTTTTATACTTTTTTTTATTTATGCCATTCAGTATCCTTCAGTAAAAAATATTTTAGAGAAAGAAAAGTACAAACGTAAACACACCGAAGAAAGAGTGGATGAATTAAGAGATACTGTTAAAAAAAGAAATAATTACATTAAAAGTCTTAGAGAACAAATAGAATGTATGACTGGCGACTCCGATTACTTTGTCCATTTTGACGAATTTGAAGATGAATATTATGGTGATTTATAAATAAATACAATCATGACTGAATTTGAATTTTGGATAGATTTTATAATAAGTACTATCCCATTACTCATTTGCTTAGTAATTCTTTTAATTACAGTTAATTATGCTTTGCTATATTTTTCAGCAAAAGGTGATTTAGAGAAAGAAAAGTACCTACATAAAAGCACCAAACAAAGAGAGGTTGAATTAAGGATTATTGCTGAAAAAAGGAAAATGTATATCAATCGTCTTAGGAAAGAAATAAAGACAATAATTGGCGACGCAGATTACCCTCTTTATCTTGAAAAATTTGAGGATGAGGATTATAATGATTTTTAATTAATTCAGAAATAGAAGCCGATGGTCAATGATGCTAAATACAAGCAATAATATATTGTCAGTAGAGACTTCTGGGATATCTGCCAAATGGTGGGTTATTGAAGACTAATCTCAATAAGAAAAAGGGGCGACTACAATAACTCAGACCACATTATGGATTGCTTAAATATATATCCAGATCAAACAACTGGCAATGATAATCTGGAAGGAATTGAAAGGGGGAACTTCACTGATAAAACAATCGCTGATTGTGAGAAGGTTTTATAAGTTAGGTGTTAAGTCACCTGTTAAACTAAATTAGAAATTAAAAGCGATAATAAGATAAGGTAAGAACTGTTTGAGTCAATTATTTAGTAAAGAAGTTAGGCAGCCAAGTCTTTTACAAGTATATCAACCAATGTATCCTATATAACAGAGAGTTCAGTTACTTTTTTTTGTCTTCGGTTTGATTTGCCTCTCATACATAGGTTCGTCCTCTATTATCACGTTCATCCCTTGCTTTGCGTACTGCAACATAAGTTTTTCGTTTTGCTTTTGTCGCTTCCTCCAGTCTCCAGCAAGCTGTCCCAGAGTTTCTTTTTTGTGAAAGGTTATTTTTTTCATAATAGGCTTCAGATTTACTAAACTACCCAATACTCTTTTGGAAACATTGGATTAAAGGATAATATCAGGCAAAAGACAAAATTTCCTTATTTTGTCCTTGAAACAATTTAAAAAATTGATTATGAAGAAGAAGAATAAAATTAGCCCATCTATCGAGGAAATGAAAGGTTGGTTTTATGTGCATAGTGATGTAGCTGCATTTACTAGCTACATGATTGCAGATGATCCATTTGGCAAAAATAGAGACTTCAATGAAGCATGCTTTAATGAGGCCTATAATACTTTATTGAATGCACTATCCATTATTGCTACTTCTGAAGTGAAAAATATGCTCAATGAAGAAGGTGATGTCATTAAGGATGTTGAGATTGAGAATTTAATAAGTGGAAATGAGAATAAATTAGAAGAAAAAACAGGGTTCAAAACCTTCAGACCTGCACTAAAGGGCATCAGAATTAGTGAAAATTTCTCAGACTATAAATGGCTAGAACATTATAAATATGAAGATTATATAAAAATCAGAACACCGAAAAAGTTAAACCTGAAAGATTGGCTCGATTCAAAAAAAGCACCCTTCTTAATTAATTGGTTGGATTACCTCACTATAGTTAAACTCAGAAAAACTCTAAATCCAATATCCGAGACACGAAGGGAGGTTTCCGAATCTTTAAGACTATGGAGGGAGAACAGTAAACAAGACTTTGAAAGTACGTTAGATAAAGTCGATAAATATTTAAGCAATGAAGAATTGATTTTACCAGAAAATTGGGAGGAAGTTTATAGAGAATGGTCTGTAAACAAACTATCAAAAGAGGAAGGTCTTCCTTTAGGACGTAATTTTATAGACCATCAATATCATATAAATGATTGGTCTATTGAATATGTAAGAGAGGTAAAAGAACAAATATCCATCAACAGCATTGAGTTAAAAGTAAAAAAAGGATTAACATTTTTAGAAAAAAAGTGTCCGCGGTATGATAAAATACCTGTAATGGACCAAGAATATAAAAACATTATTGAATGGGTTACTTCTTACTTTTCCAATGGTTTGATAGTTCCAGAAATTAATTATCCAATTGTCAAAGTGGAGACTAATAAAACTTTTATTTCATGGAATTTTAAACAGCTATACAAGAATATCCGAGACCAAGAAAAACTACCTAAAAGTCTCTTTGAATTAGTCCTTGCGATTTTTCCAAAAAAGTATAAAATAACCGATTTTGAGAATTTTATAAAGACTAGAAACCCATATCATTAAAATTTCTCACTGAATTCCAACACTTTAAGTCTTAGCGCATTTTTAGCGCAAAATCGCATTTTTAGCGCACGACTGACGCATTTCAAATTATCAGATTTGTCTAAACTAATCAAATAAGATAAATGAAAGCTAACCAGTTAATATTTTCGACATTCACTCCAGAGGAAATAAAAGGAATGATTGATTCCGCAGTTAAAGATGCTATCACATTGATGCCAAACAATGCAAGCCTTGAGCCTGAAACAATACTAAGCAGAAAAGAAGCTGCAGAAATTTTAAAAATCAGTCTCGTAAGTTTAAATGACTGGACCCGGAGAGGACTACTACAATCTTATTCAATTGGCGGGAGGGTTTATTATAAAGCAAAAGAATTAGAAGCCTCTTTGCACAAAACAAAAACAGTCAAATACTAATCCTATGACAGCCATAAAAAAAATGGCACCAATCGGAATAGTTCCCTTTGATGCCACCCTCTGTTTGAGTCTCCAATCAAAAACAGTACATAAATATACGGAAATACCACGAAATATTTCAATTCTAGACCATGAAATAAATCAGTTCGGGCAGGAGGCCGTTTTGTTATGAAAACGGATTTGAACCCTCAATTTGATGATCTTAATAAGCCGGAAACCATTATTAAGCACGTAGATGACCTGAAAGAAACAAAACATTCAAAAAACCTCACCACACTTATTGCCACTCATGAAAAATTAAAAGAGTTAAAAGCAAAGGACATTAAATTTTCAGAACCAGTTTTAAGGCAGGGTGAAAATGCAGTAATATTTCCACATACTATAAATGTAATTCAAGGACAAGCAGGTGTGCATAAAAGTAGGTTAGCCGAAAATATTTGCGCTTCATTACTCAAGTTGAAAGGAAATCAAAACGAACTACTTGGATTTAACCGCTTGAATATTGATCAAACCCATACAATCGTATATGTAGATACGGAAAGGAACTTATTTGAACAGTTACCTTTTGCATTACAATCAATTCAATTAAAAGCTGGGTATGATAAAACTGACCACCCAATAAACTTTGAGTACATAAGTTTATTGCAAATTAATCGAAAAGAAAGATTTTCTGCTTTAGACGAATACTTAAATTATTTAAAGAAGATCACCGACAACCCTTTATTTATTGTACTCGATGTATCAACCGACTGTATTGAGGATTTTAACAAAACTGATAAGAGCATGGAGCTTATAGACCTTATGAATATGGCTATCAATGAGCATAATGTTATTTTCCTTTGCCTCATACACGAAAACCCAAAAAGTGATAAAGCAAGAGGGCATTTTGGTACTGAATTAATGAATAAAGCAAGTACTGTAATTCAAGTCGGATTTGAAAAGGATGCCAATCAAAATGATACTGAAATAATTAGAGTGAAGTATCTGAAATGCAGAAGTACTGCAAGGCATACACCATTCTATATGAAATACTGTAATGAAGCAAAAGGACTTATTCTAGCCGATGCAGGAGAGGTTTCAACAGTAGTCAATAACAGAAAACATAAAGCACGAAACGAGGATATAATCGAATTTATTGAAATGTATTTGGGTGATGGGACTACAATTACTAGAGGCGAACTCATTGATAAGCTATGCAAGAATTTTCAAGCTAGTCCTCGCACTATTGAAGATAGATTAAAGGAAATTATAGGTTCTAATATTGAAATTCTCAATCAAAATGGAGAAAGCTGTAGGCTTTATAAAGAGGTTAAAGAAAAAACACTATACTATAAATTAGTTTCAAGTGAAGTATTTTAAAATCAACCGTTTGCAAGCTTGCAAAGCACGATTGCAAGGCGATATTGCAAATATCCTTTCACGTTTGCAAGTTTGCAATCCCTTATATAAGCCTTTGCAAATTACAAAGATGTTTAGGTAATGACTGAATACAGATACATTCTTGAAAAAGGCAGTAAAAAGCATCTTTGTCCATACTGTAATAAAAAGACGTTGGTACGGTACATTGATACGGAAACGAACAAGTATTTACCTGATCAATACGGACGATGCGACCGTGAAAGTAAATGTTCGCTCCACCTCAACCCATACTTGGATGGGTATGTAAAAGAAATACAAGGACAAGTACAGGGCGACCACTCAAAATTTACAACTAAATGGAAAGCAAGGCCTAAAAAAGCTATACCGTCCATTCAACAAAATAAACCTATAAATTTTGATACAGAAACCTACAAACAAACACTTAACCCGAAACGCTATGGTCAGAATATCTTTATTCAAAACTTGCTGAAAAACATTCCCTTTCCATTTGAAGCGAAAGCGATTGAAAAGGTTATTTCATTGTACTATTTAGGCACCATTGCGAAAGGTTACAGGAAAGGAGCCGTGACATTCCCATTTATTGATAAGGGATTAAATATTAGAGCTGTTCAGGTGAAGCAATTCGATACAAAAAACCACACTACAGGAACAGACTTTTTACACTCGATAATTGAGAAAGACCATAGGCAAAACAATAAGCCTTTTCCTGAATGGTTGGAGTCTTATTTGGCCCAAGATAAACGGGTTTCCTGTCTATTTGGTGAGCACTTACTAACGATGTTTCCAACTAACCCAATTGCATTGGTAGAAGCTCCCAAAACAGCAATATATGGAACCTTATATTTTGGGTTTCCTGAACAAGCTGAAAATCTTATTTGGATGGCTGTTTACAATAAGAGTAGTTTCTCTTTTGATAAACTCAAGGTATTGCAAGGGCGTTCTGTTTATGTATTTCCTGACTTATCTAAAGATGGTAAAACTTTTACTGAATGGCAAAATAAAGCCCTTGAGTACGAAAGTAGATTGCCTGGCACACATTTTATATTTTCAGACTTATTAGAGAAGTTAGCACCGATTGAGGATAAAAATAAAGGAAACGATCTTGGAGACTATTTGATTAAACTTGATTGTAGAAATTTCAGGACTTGGCAATCAGGGAAACAAAATCAACTACAGCTGAATAGAAATAGCGAAACACCGCAAGCAAAAGTTCTTTCCTGTATTCATTCAATCACAAAACCCGATTTCGATACATTTAAAGCCTACATCAAGGGACTACACTTTAAAGATGGGATTTTGATAAATGATCATGGATATCCGGCTACATGGGATACTACAAAAGATTGTAGAATGATAGACGAAAAAACCAAATCATTTATTATAAAGCTAGCCAGGTACCCTGAACTTCTTGAATATGTGAAGACCAATTATTAAAAATAATAAGCCTCCTTAACCTTTTTTATTTCTTCTCTTTGATAGATTCTGCCTCTTGTACATAATTTTATCCTCAACTATCAGGTGATAACCTTGTTTCTCGAACTACATGACAAGGTCTTTATTTTCCCTTTGCAGTCCCTTTCATTCAAAAGTCTTTGCTTTTTATCCAAGTCTTCCTACAAGAGATTTTAATTCTCTTTAATTTCACACCCATTGCTTATTCAAAATTTATACATTAAATTTAAAGATAAACATTGAAAAATAATAAAAACACTGCGCCTGATAAATTGGAATAAACGCAACAGTTGCGTTAATAAAAATTCTATACCTCATTGTAAAAAGATATTAACAGTGAACAAAAAGAACGACAGACATAAAATCCCAATCTCACATTCAGGAACATTTGTTTACCTAGTCGCAAAAGCGACCGCTTCGCAACCAAAAGAAAATGAATTTTCTCGATTTGACAGAATAAACAAGTAAATTTAAGGCAAAGAAAAATATTATAATGACATACAATTTCATAGACTTATTTGCGGGAGCAGGAGGACTTTCTGAGGGATTTATCCAAGCTGGTTTTGAGCCTATCTCTCACGTTGAAATTGAAAATTCAGCTTGTAATACTTTGAGAACAAGAGCGGCTTACCATTACTTGAAAACCAACAATGAATACAAAATTTATGTTTCTTATTTAAAAGGTGAGATAACTCGTGAACAGTTGTATTTAAGTGTACCTAAGGAAATCTTGAATTCTGTAATTAATCTTCCTATTGGAGATGAAAACAATGAAACTATTCACCACCAAATAAAGAAAAGCTTAGGAAAAAGAAAGGTTGACTTAATAATTGGAGGGCCTCCCTGCCAAGCTTATTCATTAGTAGGAAGATCTAGATCGAAAACAAAAATGGAGGGTGACCCAAGAAATTATCTATTTATTCAATACGCAGAATATTTAGAAAAATACAAACCGAAGTTGTTTGTATTTGAAAATGTATTGGGATTAAAGTCTGCAAAAGGTGGATACTATCTCGAAGAGATGGAAAAGATTTTTAACAAAAAAGGCTATCAAATAAAATTGCATACAGTTGAAGCAAGAAACTTTGGAGTATTACAAAACAGAAAACGAATTATCATTCTTGGTTGGCAAAAAAACGAAAATATCAGTATACCAAACTTGGAAGAAATTACAAGTGATAACAATTATTTAGTTAAAGATTTATTGGACGATTTACCTGTAATAAAAGCTGGTGAAGGAGCAGACAGATTTTTAAAATACAAAACTGAAACAACGGAATATTTAAAATCTCACGCTTTACGCAATGGTATTGATATTTTAACCCAACATATTGCAAGACCACATAGAGATCAAGATAAAGAAATTTACAAAATTGCCGTTCAGAAATGGAAGAAAAAACAGGAACGTTTAAACTACAATGATTTACCGGAAAGATTAAAGACTCATCAAAATCGCACTTCATTTTTTGATAGATTTAAAGTGGTTGCTTCTGACTTACCCTACTCGCAAACAGTAGTAGCCCATATTGCCAAAGACGGTCATTACTATATTCACCCTGATATTAAGCAAAATAGGTCAATCAGCGTAAGAGAAGCTGCTCGCCTTCAATCTTTTCCAGATGACTATTATTTTGAAGGAGAAAAGGAAGCAGCAAATAGAACAGCTGCATTTAAACAAATAGGCAATGCTGTACCACCTTTGATGGCGAAAGCGATTGCAGAGAAAATAAAAGAAATTTTATGTTAGAAGAATTTAAAGAGAAACATTTTAAGCCAAAGGCACATATTCTTACATTACTTGGAGAAGAGCTTATTAAAAGTCCAGTAATGGCAATATATGAGCTTGTTAAAAACAGCTATGATGCAGATGCTAATAAGGTTGATGTATATTTTCGGGATGTTGATAATCTGGAAAAAGCTTCGATAGTAGTGGAAGATGATGGGATTGGAATGACAAGTGAAATTGTAGAAGATGTTTGGCTTGAACCAGGCTCTGACTTTAGAAAACCTGTAAACAAAGAGGGTATAAGGGAAATATCAAAATCGCCAATTTTTAACAGAATCCCTATGGGTGAAAAAGGGGTTGGTCGATTTGCAGTTCATAAATTGAGCACCAAAATATTATTGATATCTAGACCTTTATTAATAAAACATGATGAAAATGGCAAAAAAATAATTTCAAAAGAATTAGCAGACTATGAAATCGAGTTATTTATAAACTGGAAAGACTTTAATCAATCCAGACACTTATCAGATATTCCAATTAAGTGGAAGATAAGAAAAGATAAAACAACCTTTAGATTTAAAAATGCGAGTGGAACGTATATACATTTGAGTGGCTTAAAAGAGACTTGGACTAAAGGTATGGCTAGAGATTTAAAAGGTCATACTATTTCAATGTTATCCCCTAAAGTCTCAGAATCAAATTTTAAAATAAATCTCAGTTTCGATAATCAATGGCTTACAGATTTCCCAAGTGCTAGTAACATACTAAATGAATCTCCTTTCAAATTGTACGCTCTAATAGATGATAAATATAATCTTAGCTTCGAATACGAGTTTTCTTTAAAAAACAATTCAAAAATAGGAACTAGAAAAATAAATGAAAAAGAGAACCCTTCTTTGTACGAGAAGAATATTAAAGGAAATATTAAACCATTCATAAGAAAAGAGCTAGAACAAAAAGAGTATCCAAAAGAGCAATTAGAACAAATTCTTATAGATTTTGACAAAGAAGAAAAAATACCTTTTGGCAGTTTAATGTTTGAATTAAATACTTTCGACTTAGATTCTGACTCAATGAGAGATTATACAGATGAACCACAAGTCATAAAAAAGATATTAAAAGAAAATTCAGGAATTAAGGTCTATAAAGGAGATTTAAGGGTCTTTGATTACGGTGAAAAAGGAAATGATTGGTTGGGAATTGACTTAAAAAGGGTACAAGACCCAAGTTGGTTTTCTAATAACTTGGTATTAGGATACGTTTATCTTGATTCTGAAAAATCAAGTTCTTTGGTAGAAAAGACTAACCGAGAAGGGTTCGTTGAAAACAAATCATTTCTCCTTTTTAAGCACATCCTTGATTATACCCTAATTCAATTTCAATCCGAAAGAAAGAAAGATAGAGAAAGATGGTATAGATTGAATAAAAAGAAAACTAAACTACTTTTTGATGATAAGATTAGTTTATTTAAACAGTTACTTGATGACACAGATTTAAATAATGATGAAAAAAAGAAACGTATTTTAGAAGAAGCTGAATCCATCGAAAAAAAATATGAAGAAGATAAAAAAATTCTTTTAATACCTGCTGGGGTTGGAATGACTGCTTCTGTGGCTTTACACGAAATAGAAAAATTAGTGCCTAGAATGGAAGAGACCGTTAAATCAAATCCATTAAAAAAAGAAGTCATTGCAGACCAAGTTGAAGAATTAAAACAGTACACAGAAGGGATTATTTCAGTTCTAAGAAAAGGTGGCGACAAAGATTTAGATATTAAAGAGTCTATAAATCGTGCATTTAATAACTATAAACTAAAATTATTAGATAGGAAAATTACTTATAACATTGATATAGACGAGTCAATTAAAACTCTTAAATGCGACAAACGATTTTTTATTACAGTTCTGATGAATCTTATTGATAATAGTATTTATTGGCTTGACACTGTCTATAAGGACACAAAAGAGATTTATTTAAAGACTATAAAAGAAAATGAATCAATTATCATACTAATAGCAGACAACGGCCCAGGATTTAAAGATGACATTTCAGAATTAATTAGACCATTTTTCTCCCGAAAAGCAGATGGAATTGGAATAGGTCTTTATTTAGTTGATACTATTATGCTAAAATATGGGAAATTTGATATCATATCAGACAATGAGGATGCATACGAATTAGGAATTCCATTAAAGTTTGATGGGGCAATTGTGAAATTAGTGTTTAATAAAGGACAAATATGATAAATTACCTAGAGCCGAATGTTGTTATTGTTGATGATGTTCGAGAAGAAATTCAAGGCATTTATGAGTTCTTCTCACAAAAAGGAATCGGTTGTAAAGTATTCAATCCTGATTTAGTTGATGGGGATTCATATCCCTTGTCACCATACTCTGATGTCAGTTTGATATTTTTAGATTTGCATTATTCAAATGTGTTTGATTCTGAATTATGTGCAGGTTGGGTAAGGCAAATTGTAAAGCAAAAATCATTCTTTATATTGATTATGTGGACAAAAGACCAAAGCAAAGCTATACAAGTTTCAGAACTATTAACAACACATAATTGCACTCCCTTTTTAACAATTGTAAAAAGTAAAATAGATTTTCAAGTACCTAATGAAAATAAATACAATTTTGACATATTAATCGAAGATTTAAACAGACAATTAGAAGCTACTCCTGCATTAGAAGAAATATTAATTTGGAAAAAGTCTGTTAAGCAATCCTCAAACGAAATCATAGGGAATTTGACGAAAAATCCAAACTCCCTTGTCGACAAGTTAAAGAAAGTTATAATTTCTCACGGTGGGACATCACTAAAAGAAAGTAATGACTATAAATACAAAAGAAGTATTTTGTTTGATGCCTTAGATACCGTTTTAATTTCAAATACAAAAAAGAATGTTAATACTGTAATAAGCGAGTTAAATCAACAATCTCTCTATAATCTTCAAGAAGTTAATAATTCAGATGCAGACAAAGAACTTAACAGTTGGTTTCATTTTAAAATTGACAATGAGGTTTCTCAGAGTATCATAACTCCAGGTTTAATTTCTAAAAACAATCATCGCTTTTTTAAACAACTATACTCTATTCAAGACGACCCAAAACTGATTAAACTCTTTGAAGTTCAAAATCAAAATAATATTAAAATAGAAGACATAGTATTAGTTATTTCTAGACCTTGCGACATTGCTCAAAAAAAATTTGGTAAAAATATAAAATTATTAAGCGGAATAATCATATATAATGCTTTTAGAAATCCTAGTGGAAAAAGAAAAAATGAAATTAATTTCAACAACCTCAATCTTCCCGACTCATTAAAAAAGTATGAGCACTTGTATTTTTCAGACTTGTTAAATGATGTAACAATAATGTTTGATTTCAGATACAGTTTTTCTGTTCCAGAGAAAATATTTTTAGACAGATTTGAGAATATTAAAATCTTTAACAAGGAGCTACTTTCAGAAATACAAGTTGAATATAGTAGTTATTCTAGTAGACTTGGGATAACACAAATACTTTAACAATGATTGACTACTCCAACATTCAATCCACTTTTGCTGAGCCAGAAGCAAGTTCAATGATAGAAACCTTTCGTGCAATTGGTTATTCTATAGAAACTGCAATTGCTGATATTATTGATAATTCAATAACAGCTGGTGCTAAAAATATATGGATTGATTATGATTGGAAGGGCTCAATGACTACCCTATCCATTTTGGATGATGGAATAGGAATGAATAATGAACAACTTATTCAAGCAATGCGGCCTGGAAGTAAAAATCCTTTAGATATCAGAAGTCATGACGATTTAGGTCGCTTTGGATTAGGATTAAAGACGGCTTCTTTTTCACAATCAAGACGGTTTACAGTCTTTTCAAAATCAAAGGATTTTAAGCCTGCCTTTTGGACATGGGATTTAGATTACGTAAACCAAGAACAAGCTTGGAAACTAATTCGATTTATTCGAAACGAAGAAAATTGGATTCAAATAATTAATACCGTAGAAACTGGTACTTGTGTTATTTGGTGGGATTTAGATAGACTTACAAAAGATACTTCCGAAGATAGTGAAGAAGCAAAAAGTAAGTTTTTGGAAACCATGGATTATGTTAAATCTCACTTATCAATGGTTTTTCATAGATATATGGATGAAGGTTTAAAAATCTTTTTCCGTGACCGTCAAATAAAGCCTTGGGATCCATTTATGATTGGAGTTGATGGTCTGCAAACCAAGCCAGAAACCAAATTGGAAAGCGGCTCAATAAGAATCAAAGGCTTTGTTTTACCACACCGTTCTAAACTTTCAGCCGAACAGTATAATTATGGTAAAGGGCCAAAAGATAGCTGGACTGCTCATCAAGGTTTTTATGTTTATCGAAATAGGAGATTGCTAGTTGCAGGTGACTGGCTTGGACTTTTTAAAAGGGAAGGGCATTATGACCTTTGTAGAATTCAAATAGATTTACCAAATAACTTTGATGAGAGTTGGCAAATTGACATCAAGAAATCTATTGCAAGACCCCCTTCAATTTACCGTGAACAGATTTTATCACTTGCAAAGGAGGTTCGAAATCAGGCAGTAGAAGTATATCGACACAAGGGAAAAGTCCTAAAACGTAAATTGGCTTCGGATGAATATTTTCCCTTTTGGGAAGAAAGGGCTAGACATGGCAAGCGTTTTTATAAAATCAATCGCAACCATCCTATTTTAAATGGATTGCTTGCCAAAGCTGGCGATATGAAAAATGATATTGAAAAGGTAATTCAGTTCATTGAGGAAACAATTCCAGTTCCCTTAATCACTCTTCAAGAAAGCGAAAATGAAAAACCACACGGACAACCTTTCGAAGGCATAGACCACAATGCAATAAAAGAAACAATGCTAAAGCTTTTCAGTGATTTTGTTTCCACTGGATTATCAGTTGAAAAGGCAAAAGCCAGAATTCTTAATACAGAACCATTTAATTTTTATCCCGAATACCTAGAATTCATAGCCAATGAGTAACATAGACCCCATAAAAATAATTCGTCAATTACTTTTTGGAAAGACTTCTGTCACTGTTCAAGAGGTCGAAACCGCTGTTGATACTTTTATGAAAATGAATCTACCTATCTCTGATTCAAGAGAAATGTTAATTAGAAAGGTAGAAGAACTTTTTACAATCCGGCAAGATGAATTTAGATCTATTGAAAAAGCAGATGAGAATTTACCTTGGTTGAGTGAAAAACGAGCTAAAATTGATTTCGCAAATGGTTTTTGGGGTTGTTACAGACAGTACCTTGAAGAAGAAAAAAACTTCGCACCAGATGTTATCAACAAACTCGATAGGATAACTGATAGTATTCTTGATAATTTATTTGACCCAACTGAAAAAATTAAAGTGAATAAAAAGGGGCTTGTAGTTGGCGAAGTTCAATCAGGTAAAACAGCTAATTATACAGGTCTTATATGTAAAGCTGCTGATGCAGGGTTTGGATTAATAATCGTGATGGCGGGTATTCACAATAATTTGAGAAGTCAGACACAAATTAGGATTGACGAAAGTTTTCTTGGTTTTGACACACAACATACAAGAGCTTTTGATCAAAAAAGCATAAAAATTGGTGTTGGAAGGCCAGGTTTTGGCAAATCAAATGTTGCACACTCATTAACTTCAAGTCTTGAAAAAGGTGATTTTACACAAGGGGCTGCAAATGCATTAGGTCTAAATTTTGACACACCAGATCCAATTATTGCTGTCATTAAAAAGAATCCACACGTACTTAGAAGAATTTATCAATGGTTGGCTGCTCAGGCAGATGAAGACACAGAGCTAAGTCGAGTAATTCGCAATAAATCATTGCTGTTGATTGATGATGAAGCAGATAATGCTTCTATTAATATTTCTAACGACCCTTTTAGGCAGAGTTCTATAAATGGCTGGATTACTCAAATTCTTAACTTATTTGGGAAAAATGCATATGTAGGTTATACAGCAACTCCTTTTGCTAATATTTTTATTCCTTTAGATGACCAAAACTTATTCCCTAGAAATTTTATAAAAAACATACCTGCTCCTTCAAACTATATTGGACCAGAAAAAGTATTTGGATTTAGTCCATTAAAAGAAGATGAGGCCTCAAATACAGTTTTGCCAATTGTAAATAGAATAAGTGACTACAATGAGTTTGTTCCTGATAAACATAAAAAAGATGACCAACTACCATCATCTCTACCTGATTCCTTAAAACAGGCTATCCGCTGTTTTATAATTACTTGTGCCATTCGAAGATTGAGAGGTCAAACCACTGTACACAATTCAATGTTAGTTCATGTCTCACGCTTTATGCGGTGGCAGGATCATATTACCGAATTGGTATCCAATCAATTCATGTATTATCGAAGAGGAATTGACCAAAATGACTCAGCAATTTTGAGTGAATTAAAGTCAACATTTGAACAAGATGAAACCGAAAACAAATCATATGTTTCTATTTCTAAAAAAATTTTAAATTCTGATCTAAAAAATTTAGACTCACAAATTCAAGTTCATAAATGGAGTGAAGTTTTACAGCATTTGAATGAGGCCTCTTCGCGAATCGTAGTTAAATCAATTCATGGAGGTTCAGGAGAAGCACTAGACTATTTTGATCACAAAAATGGTCTTTCAGTAATTGCAGTTGGTGGCAACAAACTTTCTAGAGGATTAACTTTGGAAGGGCTTTCCGTTAGTTATTATTTAAGAGCATCAAGAATGTACGATACTTTGATGCAAATGGGTCGTTGGTTTGGTTACCGAGGAGGTTATGTAGATCTGTGTAGGCTCTTTACAAGTGTGGAATTAAACAGGTGGTATTGCCAAATTACAGATGCTTCTAATGAATTGCGACAGGAATTTGAGTACATGTCTGAAGATGCTAAATCAACACCAGAAAAGTATGCCTTAAAAGTGAGGACATTCCCAGGCACATTACTAGTTACCTCACTTAACAAACTCAAAAATGTTGTTTATTTTGATTTAAGTTACTCAGGCAGATTAGTTCAAACAACTATTCTTTTCCCAAGAAAATTACAGGCAGAAAGAAATTTAAATATTCTTAAAAGTTTCATTGGCAAACTTGAAGAACCAAAATTTGATAAAAATGCTTTAATTTTTAAGAATGTTAATGTAAGTATTTTGATAGATGAATTCATATCAAATTTTGAATTTCATTCAGATTTGAAAACTATCAATGTCCCATTATTAAATAAATATATTTCAGGTTGTAATTCCAAAAACGAATTAACAAATTGGACAGTAGCGATTTTCAGTAGCCAAGACAAAAGTGCAATTAATTTCCCCTTGAATACTGGTAATAAATTTTATGATATTGGATTAACAAAAAGGAGTAGTGAAGAGAATACTTATCCGATAGAGGACAATCTCTTTTTAGTAAACAACTCGCAAATTATTTCACCTAGACACGAATTCGTTGATTTTAAGTCACTTCCTAAGAACCCTACGGGCCGTAGAATTAGAAACTTAAGAGACCCAAGGACAGGCCTACTAATGATATATCTATTGGATCCACAATACATCGATTTAGATCACAATGTGCCACTTGTTGCTTTCGCTTTTAGCTTTCCAGAAAGTCCAAGTGATGTTAAAGTTAGGTATGCAGCTCACAACCAATTAATTGACTATCTAGATTGGGAGGAGACAGAAGAGGATTACAATTATGACGAAGATTGAAAATATTTGGATTGGTTTAGAAAGTGAAACTTCTAAGCATTTCGGTCTGCTCTATAAGCGGTATTCGGCAGAAGTGTTGCCTGATATTTTTATTGCATTAAAAGCTCCAGAAAAATTAAGGTGTATCGCATTTAGAATAAGTGCTACATTCCCGTTTAATGAAACCCACTGGAACAAACTCAAAGACATCAAGATTGAAACAATACCTGATGAAAAATATAAAGCAAAAAAGTTTTTACTAATCCTTCTTCTAAATAAACAACATAAAAACATATTCTCAACCCTTTGTGAAGATTTGATTTTTGGAGTATCGGATGTAACAACCGAAGAAACTTTAGCGGAAAAATTATTTGAGCGATTAGCTAAATGGCAATCCTTGTTTGAAAAAGTTGGTAAGCAAGGTTTATCAGACGAAGCACAAAGAGGTCTTTATGGAGAGGTTTATTTTTTACGTTTTTTCTTGAACAATTCATCTGATAAAAACTATTGCCTCAAATCTTGGGTTGGTCCTGAAAAATCTATACAAGACTTTCAATATTCTAATTGGGCGGTAGAAATAAAAACTACCCACGGTAATAATCATCAAAAAATTCATATCACGAGTGAAAGACAGTTAGACGATTCGATCATTGAAAAAATATTTTTATTTCATCTTTCGCTAGATGTAAGAGTGGGAAATGGAGAATCATTGAATATACTAATTGAGGATGTTTCTGAAATATTGAATGATAATACAATGGCTTCCAACCTATTTAAGCTAAAGTTATTGGAATCGGGATATTACGATATTCATAAACCTCTATACGATGAGAGAGGTTACACTATTCGTCAAGAAAACCTCTATCAGGTTTCAGGTAATTTCCCAAGAATAACTGAAAATCTAATTCCTATAGGTGTTGGAGATGTAAGATATTCTATTGTTCTATCAGAATCAGAGGAATGGAGAATTAGTCATGAAACTCTTTTTAAAGAGATAAAGTAGCATTTTATGGAAAACAAAGAAATACAAAAGTTCTATGTAGACATTCAAGAAGAGATTAACTCGACCTTAATTACAGAGGAAGAAGGGACAAACCCTGAGCAAGTTTTTTCAGAACTAGCATTGTCTTTCTTATCAGATGCCGGTGAGACTGAAAACTATCGAGTTTGTTTTGATGAAAAAATTAGCAAAAGAGGTGTTGAACATAAAATCAACGGCTATTCTCTGTATGAAAATTATGAAACACTTGATTTGTTTGTTACCATATATAATGGTGATTCCTCCATACAAAGCATTACAAAAGGAGATGCAGAAAAGACTATTGATAGAGCTGTTAAGTTTTTCAGAAATGCGATTTATAAAGATTATGTAAATGAAATTGAGGAAAGTTCAGAAATATTTGACCTTGCTCAAACCTTAGCGAATGTTCCAGAAGTTAAAGAATATCTAACTCGAGTAAATATCTTCTTAATTACTAATGGTGAAGTAAAAGCTGATTTAAAAACTTCTGATACAGTTGCAGGGTACACAGTTTTTTATCGAACGATTGATATAAACTATCTTTTCAATCTTTCAGACAAATCAAGAGTACCTATTGAAATCAACTTTGAACAGTCAGGGTATAAAGTTCCCTGTATTGTGAATGAAACTGAAAATTCTGATTATCAATCTTGGCTTGCAATTATTCCAGGTCTTGCACTAGCAGATATTTATGAACAATATGGGGCTAGGCTTTTAGAACAAAATGTCCGTTCATTTCTGCAATTCACAGGTAAAATAAACAAAGGAATTCGTAACACTATTTTAAAAGAGCAACACATGTTTATGGCTTTCAATAATGGTATTGCTGCTACTGCCGAAGAAGTTACCATTACAGATTTGCCAAATAATCAAGGTAAAGCTGTTGCTCAAGTGAAGGATTTTCAAATTGTAAATGGTGGTCAAACCACTGCCTCAGTTTATCACACTTGGAAAAAAGACAAAGTTGACATAAGTAATGTATTTGTTCCTGTTAAACTTACTATTGTAAAAAATAGAGAGAATTTTTCTGAAATAGTTGGTCGCATTGCAGAATATGCTAATACGCAAAATAGAGTGTCAGCCTCTGATTTGAGTTCTAACAAAGAAAATCACGTCTTAATTGAAAAACTCTCACGGACTATTTGGGCTCCACCAATTTCTGGTGAAACTACTCAAACACGCTGGTTTTTTGAGCGGTCAAGGGGGCAGTACAAAAATGAACGTTTAAGATTTGGAATAACCCAATCAAAACGCAAACTATTTGACAAACAAAATCCAAGAAGTCAAATGTTTACTAAAGAATCATTAGCTAAATATATTAACTCTTATGAAGAAGTTTACAATGGAAAAAAATTAGCGATAGGGCCTCATATTGTTGTTAGAGGAAGTCAAAAAAATTACGCCCAATTTTTAAATTATAATTTCAGTTTCAAACCTGATAATATTTGGTTTGAAGATGCCATAGCTAAAGCAATTTTATTTTCAACTGCCGAAAAGGTATATGGCGTAAAACCTAATTCTATTGGCGATATGCGTTACATCACTGTTCCTTACTCTTTAGCTTGGTTAGGTTTTAAAATGAATTATAAAATTGATCTATATAAAATTTGGAAACAACAATCTTTAAGTGATACTCTCAAGAGTAAGCTACACGAGATAATGTCTAGAATTGAAGATTACATCAAAAGCCAAGCACCTGGTTCCTTGTATGGAGAGTGGGCGAAAAAAGAAGAATGTTGGGCCGCGATAAAGAGTGAGAGTTTTGGTATTGATTTGGGAAATTTAAAAGCCGACGTAGAAAATAAATCATCCGAAAAAAGAAAAAAAATAACGGAGGATGAAACTCAAAATGCAGAAATCGAAGCCTCGTTAAATCGACTAAGATCTATACACACAAAAACTTGGAAGAAAATAGAAGGTTGGGGAAGAGAAACTCAAAATCTTAGTCAATATCAGTATGACATGGCTTCTACCCTGAGCAGCAAAATAAGAAACAATAGAGCTATTTCTGAGATTGAGCGCAATCAAGGAGAAGATATTTTGAATGTCGTTACTGAACTTAACCCCGAGTTATTTTTTGATATGGATGAATTTTTTAATGACGACATCAGTAAAAAAAATGAAGATGTTGAAATTACTATGGAACTAATTGAGAGAATTGTACAATGGGACAAAAAAAATAAAAGACTAGATGTCTATAAGTACCGCTTTATGGCTGATCTGATAGAAGGAAAAAAAGAATTAACAGACAGAAATAAATTTCTTGCGAGACTTAATTTAAAAACTGTAGAAAAGTATGGTTTTAGGTAATACCATTTATAACAGCCACACACATGGTCAAGCTTTACCATTCAAAACTGAAAACCGAACGAAAAAAAGGACGATTGGCTAGTGGAGTTATTAGCTGTGAGTCATAAGTCCACCTTGCTCCTCTTAAACCACCCCGTAATACGAGTAATTGGGTGGCTTGTCTAGCAAATTATAGCCGCACTTTACAAAAACTACACCTCAACTCTACTTTTAATATACGTCTAGCATAGCATCCTTTCAAATTTTAGAATCACCTGACCCTTGGTTCTTCATCATTTTGTAAGACCTCTGTAGGCCTTTCGGTAAACATGACTACAATGACTTGGGTGGATTTCTAACGAATAAATTCTAAGGCCTCCCTAGTTAAGAACTTAATATTTGCCTCAAATCCACTTGATTTAACTAAAGGTACCTGCTGATTTTAAACGGTACTAAACGTCATCATCATCACTAAATTTCTCTTGTTAATGAAACCAATTATTGAAAATAAAATAGGTTTAGAGTGGGAACAAGAATGAACGGACCAAGGCAAATTTCAATTTGACCTTTAACCTAAGCTAGTATCGTGAACATATTCAATACAATACCTACTTGCTGAAATCTAAAACAGGTATTATATTTAGGTCAATCTGTTACTAAATCATATTGTAAAGTGTTAAGGGTTTCAATTATTTCTTCCAAAATGTTGTAACAAATGGCTTCAATTAAAAAAACCTGGCTCTACACCGCTGATAGTCATTTTAAAAGGGAACCTATCAGTGGCCCAGACTATAGACCATATCAAGAGTTGAAAAATCAAATTGCGAAAGAAGAGGCAATTAGAAAAAAGGAAGAAATCGAGATAAAAAAATATTCCAACAACCAAGAAAAAAAAGCTCAAAAGTTTCTAAGAACTAGTTTTATAGAATCAGAATATTCATTTACTGGATTAGTCGAACTTAGGATTAAGTATTTAAAAATTAGAGAAATAGATGAATGTGATTTAATGTGGCTTAATGACTATTGTGATAAAATAAATGGTTATGGCGTAGAAGGATTGAAAAATAACTTTATTACAAAAGTGGCTAGCAGTTGTCCTAACATACATTTTTTATCAGAAGAATTGAAGAGCTCTGTAATGGCCAAAGTAGAATTTTGGGACGAGTACTTAATATCTCTAGAATCAACTTACAAAACTTTTATTGAAGATTTAAATGAATGGGTTCAAAAAATGAATGAGAAATATGGGTAATTAACACACAATCCCTAAATTCCGTTATTATACTTTTCAAGGCAGTGTCAATATTATCTAAGACTTATTTATATTAAGCCTGTTTCCTACCTTCACATTTTTAATGGTACAACTTGTTACTTACGAATTCTAGAATAAAAGATAAATTTTCGACTCCCTTAATCAGTAATTTTTCAAAATTTTAGAAGCAGTTTTTGTGATTCTCATAGCATATATTGATAAAAGCTTAAACCGTCTGAAAAAATACGAAAATTTTAATTAAAGCTTTAAATTACTTGACTAATAGTCAATAATAATAAATATATTATTGGTATTATAATATATTAGTAACTATAGTATAAATTTTCAGTCTAGTTAAAATTTACCTAATTTGAAGCTGGAAATTAAATTTTCTTTTAGTTCCAAAAACCTTAATTTGATGTAATAAAAGCCATTTAATTAAACTTACTAATATAAATTAGAAAATAACTTTAATTATTACGTTTTACAACAAAATAATAAACTAAAATTGAAAGTAATTATTACAATTATATTTTATATTATTATTTGTGGTAGTGTTTTTTCACCTAAAAAACACTTTTTACACAGCGAGAAAATCAGTTTGATAGGTAAAAATCAACGTTGTATTTTGAGTTATGTTTTGCAAGGTATGAAGGCGTTCTACCTTATGCATGAAATCATATGAGCTGGTTTACTATATTGAGGTATTTCACAACAAACAACACACCTTCATTGAATAAAAACAGTCCATAAACCGCAAACCATCCACGAAAGCATCCACCAAAAACAAAAAACCCCTCTCTACATTACATAAAGAGGGTTTTTGGTAGCCCGTAGGGGAATCGAACCCCTGTTTCATCCGTGAAAGGGATGCGTCCTAACCCCTAGACGAACGGGCCAAATCGCTTTTGGTGGTGCAAATATAGCCGTTGCCTTTTTAATTGCAAACCTTGCTTTAAAATTATTTGAAATATTTTATCCTCCCGCTTTGCCTCCCGCCTTCATTGCGCTTTACAAAGATTAATAATTGGTTTTAGATTGCTTTGGTTTTAACTTCGCAGCAATAAATTTTAATGTTCCAAAAGCTCTAAAAATATGTCAATGGTAAAAGTTGCTATTAATGGTTTCGGAAGAATTGGAAGACTTACTTTCAAATATCTTCTAGAAAAGGAAAATGTTGAGGTTGTTGCCATCAATGATTTGACTGATCCGCTCACCTTAGCGCATTTGTTGAAGTACGACTCTGTACATGGGCGATTCGATGGCACCGTGGAAGTATCCGGAAACAGCCTTGTAGTAAACGGTAAAGCTATTGGCATTACTGCTGAAAGGGATCCAAAAAATCTCCCTTGGGCAAAACTTGGTGTAGATATCGTATTGGAATCTACCGGTCGATTTGTAGACGACGTGAGTGCTTCCGGTCATATTGAAGCCGGCGCACGCAAAGTGGTGATCTCAGCACCGGGAAAAGGTAATCTATCTACCGTTGTACTTGGTGTAAATGACGATACGCTTACCGGAGATGAAACCATCATTTCGAATGCTTCTTGTACTACCAATTGCTTGGCTCCAATGGCCAAAGTGTTGGACGATGCATTTGGTATAGAAAAAGGGTATATCACAACTGTGCATGCTTACACAGCCGATCAGAATTTGCAGGATGCGCCGCATAAGGATTTGCGTAGAGCGAGAGCTGCTGCTTATTCTATTGTGCCTACATCTACTGGAGCTGCGAAGGCTGTTGGACTAGTATTGCCACACCTTAAAGGCAAATTGGATGGAATCGCTATGAGGGTTCCAATTCCTGATGGTTCTTTGACTGACCTCACGGTGGTATTGAAAAAAGAAGTAACAGCTGAGCAAATTAATGCCGCAATTAAAAAAGCAGCAGATAATGAATTGAAAGGCATACTGAAATACGAAACTGACCCAATAGTAAGTATTGATATTATCGGTAATAAGCATTCATGTATTTTTGATTCTGAGCTTACTTCTGCAAATGGCACTTTGGCCAAAGTAGTAGGCTGGTACGATAATGAAGCTGGTTATTCTGCTAGAACAGCTGACTTGATTGAAAAAGTAGGGAATATGTAATTCCTAGTGATAGATATAAATGAAAAAGAGGTGTTTTTTAGCACCTCTTTTTTTTGTTTCGAACTGCTATTGATAGATTGAAAATCAGATATACAACTCCGCTTTCAATACAGTTATAGCTTTACCTTCTATAATTACTCTTTCATCGTTTAATTCCAAAGTCATCTCACCACCTCGCTTGGACAATTGGCGGGAGGAAAACTTAAGCTTAGCCGTTTTGCGATGCCAAAAATCAGCTAAAAGGACATTGGCCGAACCTGTAGCTGGATCTTCAGGCACACCTACTCTCGGGCCAAAAAACCTTGATACGAAATCGATTCCATCTTCGTCTCCCTCACTAGTAATGATAATTCCTCTATACTCAGGCTCCGAAAGCACATGATAATTTGGCTTGAAATCAGCCACAATTTTGGAAGACTTTACTCTAAGGATTAAATCAAGCTCAGAGCCCCATGCTTCGAGAAATACTCCTGGATAAGCTTCTTGTAAAATATGTGGTATTTCCACCTTTTGAGTCTGGATACGAGGAAAATCCATTGATATAATATCGCCCTTTTTGCTCACTAGCAAAGGGCCGCTCAATGTCATAAATTCAATTCGCTCTTTTGCATCAGCATATTCTTTTTCAAAAAGCAAATGCGCCGAAGCCAAAGTTGCATGACCGCAAAGTGTAACTTCATGTGTGGGAGTAAACCACCGCAGATTGAATGTATTGCCATCCACAGGTTCGATAAATGCCGTTTCACTCAAATTCATCTCACTTGCGATGGACTTCATAAGAGAAGTTTCGATCGGGCGAGGGGTTATGGCAATTGCAGCTGGATTGCCTTTAAATTTAGTATCAGTAAAAGCATCAACTTGGTATATTTTCATTTTATTTAATTCAAAGGAGAAATCATTTATTTAAAGAGAAGTCAGTTTATTTTTTGGAACCTAGCCATTCTCTTGAATTGATAAGAATGGCTCCTTTTGATTCCATTTCAGCAAAAGCTAGTTCAGTATCGTTGGCCGAGAGGTTCACGCCTTTTGTTGCATCGGTAAAAAGATATGTTTTCAATCCCGCTTCCAAAGCATCCAATACCGTGAATTTTACACAATAATCAGCAGCCAACCCCACCACATAGACAGTATCAATTTTTAGTATTTGCAGGTGATCCAACAAACCTGTGGATTCCATTTTATTATTGTCATAAAACCCGCTATAGCTATCCACTTTGGGGTTAGTCCCTTTTTCAAAAACCTTTTGAATATACTGACTTTTAAGTTCTTGTGAAAATTCAGCACCTCTTGTGCCTTGAACACAATGGTCCGGCCAAAGGATTTGCTTAATACCATATAAATCTATAAAGTCAGCAATTTGCTTTCCCGAGTGATTAGACGCGAAACTCCCATGATTTGCCGGATGCCAATCTTGGGTAGCAAATACATGTTTGAAAGATTTAGCTAATAGATTTACTATAGGAATTATTGCATCTCCATCCTTTACAGCCAAAGCCCCACCAGGCAAAAAGTCGTTTTGAATGTCAACAATTATTAAAGCTTCATTTTCATTCATAGGGCTATTTTTTACTCTTGCTTACAACGCTTTTCATGGATAGTGGAATTGGTAAATTTTGATAATTAAGGAAAATCAATTCCTTGTTTGCTTTTACCAAGGCTTGCTCAATAATACGGCTATGATCGAAAGCAAGTTTGGGTAAAGTGCTAAACGGAAACCAATCAATTTCCGCTGCATCTGAACCAGCTTTTGCGAGATTCGCTGTATTAGCTATTTCACAAAGAAATGCCAAGGAAATAACTCTACCGCGTGGGTCTCGATCTACTTGATCGAAACATCCAATTTCGATTAGTGGATTCACATCTAAGTTACACTCTTCTTTTACCTCCCGCTTTACTGCTTCAATTCCTTGCTCATCCATTTCTACAAATCCACCAGGCAATGCCCATTGGTTTTGGAAGGGTTCGTTTTTTCTTTTTACTAAGAGTACTTTCTCTCCAGAAAAATCTATTACCACAGCATCAACCGTGAATGCAGGTCGAGGATATTTATATGTGTAAGTCATCAATTGGTTTTTCGCAAGTTTATTATGAGCTCATTTTTACGATGATGCAATTGTTGCTCCAGTCCAACTGTGTAAATATGCGGATTGATAAATCGCTTAATCGTTGGATCCAAAGCTTTTAATTGGGTCTGCACTCGATCGCGTATTTCGAGCAAACTGGGTTTCTGGTAAATTAACTCTCCGTCCTGATAGATATCTTCTAACAGGTCTACATGATTGAGACCTTGTTTGCCCATAGTTTTGCTTCGAGTAGCATCGGCAGGATCTATCATTAGATTTTGCTTAGCCAGTTCATCCCTTTCGTCGAAAATCATATCGCCCACAAAAATCCCTTGACTCAGACTAAAATATCTCTTGCATTGCTGCATACCGGGATTATTAATTTTGATGGATTGTTCTGAAAGCTTGATTTTATCTACCCAAGTGCCATCTGGCTCTTGCAAGGCTGATAATTTGTAAACAGCTCCAAGGGCAGGCTGATCGAATGCAGTGATCAGCTTGGTGCCAACGCCCCAAATATCTATGGCTGCATTTTGTTCTTTTTTAAGACTATGAATGATGTATTCATCCAAATCATTACTTGCTACGATTTTGGCATTTGGGTAGCCAGCTTCATCTAGCAACAGTCTAGCGCGTTGACTAAAATAGGCTAAGTCACCAGAATCAATTCGGATTCCTTTAAATGTCTTGCCAATTTTCTTTAACTCATCAGCCACAGCTATGGCCTTTCGCACACCTTCAAGCGTGTCGAAAGTATCGACTAGAAAAAGACTGTTCTCCGGAAAAGCTTTGGCGTATTCTTCGAACGCTTCCTTCTCAGTAGGAAATGACAAAATCCAACTATGCGCATGTGTACCTGAAACTGGAATACCGAATAGCTTCCCTGCCAATACATTGCTTGTGGAAGCACAGCCTCCGATATAGGCAGCTCTACTTGCCGCTAATCCACCATCCATTCCTTGTGCTCTTCGTAAGCCAAACTCCATTACCGGATCGTCTTGTGCAGCTTGGCAAATTCTTGCAGCTTTGGTGGCAATCAGCGATTGGAAGTTGATTATATTAAGAAGTGGCGTTTCTAATAATTGGCATTGTAGTAATGGGCCTGAAATTCTCAGCATTGGTTCGTTTGGGAAGCAAATCGTACCTTCTGGCATTGCTTTTATATCGCAAGTGAACCTAAGATTCTCTAAATATTCGATAAACCCTTCATCAAAAACTGGAAGACCACTTGCGTCAGTTTGATTTCTAAGGTAATCCAAGTCACTTGGCTGAAAGCTGAAATTCTCTATATAATCTATTACGTATTCTAAGCCGCAAGCAATAGTATATCCTCCCGCAAAAGGGTTTTTACGGAAAAATAAATGGAATACACCTTTCTGATCAGCCTTATTTGCTTTCCAATATGCATAGGCCATGGTGATTTGATAATAATCCGTGAGCAATGCCAGACTGCCCTTATAAATTGGATTTTCAGAATTTGATTTTCTATCCATTAAGATATTTTTCAGGAACTATATTTCTCCATTTGGCTGTCCGTAAACTCAATATTATGATACACCTTTTGCACATCATCATCGTCTTCCAAAGCGTCAATTAATTTCATTACATCCTCCAAAGGCTCATCTTCAAGCACTAAGTAAGAATTTGGAATTCGCTCCAATTGGGCTGATTCCGTCTCAAGCTCAAGGCTTTCAATTGTTTTGTTTAGGTCGCCAAATGCTTCCATTGGACAAGTTATATGAAGAACATTTTCATCCTCCTCTATTTCTTCTGCTCCTGCATCGATCAATTTGAGCAGGATACTATCTTTTGCAGTTTCGGTTGGGAGATTCACTACAAAAACGCCTTTGCGATCAAATATAAAATCAAGCGAGCCATTGGTGCCCAAGCTTCCACCATTTTTGCTAAAGATGGAGCGTATATTCTGTACCGATCTATTCAAATTGTCAGTAGCACATTCGATGAATATTGGTACCGCATGCGGGCCATACCCCTCGTATGTTGGTTCTATATATGTATTTGAGTCTGAATCAACTACTTTCTGAATAGCTCTTTCTATGGTGTCTTTGGGCATATTGGCACCTTTGGCATTTTGAATGGCCAATCGAAGACGAGCATTTGCATCCGGATCGTCCCCTCCCTCCCGCGTTGCCACGGTAATTTCCTTTATCAGCTTGGTGAATATTTTTGCTCTTTTAGCGTCTTGAGCACCTTTTCTTCTTTTAATATTTGCCCATTTACTGTGTCCTGCCATTTTCTACCTCCTTCAATATTTTCTTATTCTTTTGATGGGAATAATTTACATTTAAAATCACCCCTACCAAAACTAATGTCATTCCAAGGTAGGTCATCAAATTGAAGGTTTCGCCAAAAAACACGTAACCAAGCCCTAGAGCATAAATAATTCCTAGATAATTGAGATTTGCAACGTTGGCTAAAACTTCAGACTGATAAGCCTTAGTCATATAATATTGAGCAAATTGAGTGAAAATACCTACTGAGATTAAGATTAGCCAGTCCCAGCCAATCGGCTGCACCCAATTGAACAAACAATAAATACCCGCAATGGGTGCTGCAACCAATGGAAAGTAAAATACAATGACCAATGGATGCTCAGTTTGCTTTAGTTTGCGAATAATATTGTATGATATACCAGAGAAAAACGCAGAGCTCACTCCTATTAATAAGTAAAAAAGGGAGAGTCTCGCATCAAAGCCTTCAATCATAATAATACCGCCAAATGACACCACAAAAAAGAAAAGCTGAAGAGGCCTAATTTTCTCCTTCACCAAGTAAATCCCTAAAAGAGTAGTGAAAATGGGTGAAAGATACTGTAGTGTAACAGCACTAGCCAATGGCACATTCTGAAGCGTGGTGAAATATAAAATTAGCGCAATAGCGCCTGTAATACCTCTGCCAATCAGTAGCTTTTTATTATTGCCAAATACGGGAATAGATTTGCCTTTGAGTAGAAGGTAACTAATAATAAAAGAAACTACAGACCTAAAAAATACGATTTCAATTGCTGGGATATGAGGAACCAATTTGACGGTAACATTCATAAACGAGAAGAAAACCGTGGCGATAAGCATGTATCGCAAGCCAGGTGATAATGCCATAGAGAAAGATTAAGGACAAATATAGATATTTTGAAACATGCCTTGGTTTAGATTGTTAGAAGAAGAAGATAAAATACAGGATTCAATTGATTTTTGTAGCTTTGAAATTAACTGAAAATCTATGGCATTAAAAATTGGAGAATTAGCACCTGATTTTGAATTACCTTCTACAAATGGAAGTATTTTCAAATTGCGGGAGAATATGAAGGAGAAGGCTCTGATTATCTACTTTTATCCAAAAGATTTCACCAAAGTATGCACTCAAGAAGCTTGCGAATTTAGAGATCACTTTGCTGAACTCAAAGATCTAGATATACCTGTAATTGGTATAAGTAGAGACAGTATTAAAACTCATCAAGAGTTTAAAAGAATTAACAATTTGCCTTTTGAGTTACTTAGCGATAAAGACGGAAAGGTTTGCGGGAGGTATAAAGCTTTAATTCCAATAGTAAAAATGCCGAAGCGCATCACTTACCTATTAGATAAAAATCATCGAATAAAAGCTGCCTACAGTAATCTATTTGGATCAACTGAACATTTGAGAGCAATGTTGGAAGCCTTGGAGAAGTGAAAAGGCTTCAAGGAAGTAGACAAAAAACCACCAACAGCAATTTTTTTATCACAAACATCGTTGTCAGTCTGATTCTTTTTTACCTTTGTTTGGATAATTCGAAGAGATTTAGGAATTTAATTTCAGTTTTTATACAGAAAATAGTTTCTTTTTAGCGGCTCAACTATATATATTTACTTTTTGAGATGAAAATAAAAAACTTTACATCCCTAGCGATAGCCTTACTATTAACAGCAATTATTGCTTTTGACGGTATTGGACAAAGCTTTTATTTCCAAAGAGTAGATAGGCCACATATTATTTCTGGTGGTATAGGAGGTAGTATGCTTTATGGCGATATGTTCAGACCCAGTTTGGATAAGCCAATGCAAGTTGGTCCAAGTGCATCAATTTCTTACCTCAGAAGAATAAATGAGAGAATTTATTTAAGAGGAGAGGTTAATTATTATCAATTGAAGGGAGATGATAAACTTTCCTATTTTGAGGAAAGAAAGGAGCTTGACCCTGAAAGTGATAGAAGAGGGAGAAATTTATCATTTAGAGCAAATAACTTCGAAGTTTCTGCCACGGCTATGATTGATTTGATCCCAACTTATGGTTATTCTTATGCGGTTTCAAGAAAAAATGGGAGAGTAAAACCAACGGTTAACAGTTTCTTTAGACCTAACTTCACACCATACATATTCTTTGGTTTGGGCTTAACTACAAACACCCCAAAAGCTGAACTTGATGGCACATATTACAGTCTTAGACCTCTCCAAACTGAAGGAGTACAATATGGACCAGTAACTTTGACATTTCCTACAGGTTTAGGTTTTCGAGTTAAATGGAATTACAAGAACGATATTGGTATAGAAGGAGGTTATAGATTCACCTTCACTGATTATTTAGATGATGTCAGCGACGAATATATAGACCCAAGTAATTTTCGTGGGGATCCGGTTGCCCTGAGATTACAAGATAGAAGGCCAGAAATTGGATTAATGTCTAAATGGCAAAGAGCGGCAACTTCTGGCGTAACCCTACGAAGAGGTGACCCTACCGATAACGATGGCTTTTTTATTGTCCAAGTAAAATGGTTCCATTATTTAAGCAAGCGTGATCTACAGAAGTTCACTCAGCCTCGACCAAGAAATACTTTCAGGTAGAATTCAGAAAAATTTTAAATTCCTTGTTAATTATTCTAATTTGTGCTGTCGAAATATGCACCCTTGAGAAATCATCTTACTATCTCAATTTTAGTACCCCTACTGTTGCTAATAGGAACTGATGCGATTGCCCAAACATTTTATAATGTAGGTGGCTCTTACAAGTCTAGACTTAGTACCGCAAGAGTATCTACAGCTATTACTGCAGGCTTTGGAGCAAATTACTATGTTGGTGATCTTACCGATAATAGTTTTTCAAGTGGCATACGAATATCGCCAAACTTTTCAGCAGGACTACAGCAAAGAATCAATGATAGAGTACACCTTAGGGCTGAGTTATTATGGTATCAAATAGCAGGGGCAGATTCCCTTTCGAGCGAATTTGGAAAAGTTGAACGAAACTTATCTTTTAGAGCAAGGAATATTGAGCTAAGCCTTGTTGGTATTTTTCACTTTATTAATAAAAGCTCAAATGCTGAAGGAAGAGCCGGGTTTGTTCCCTTCGCAATTTTCGGATTTGGCGTCACAACAAACGATCCAAAAGCTGAACTAAATGGAGATCTTTATTCGCTTAGGCCATTAGCCTTAGAAGGTGAGCAATATGGAAAATATGCCTTTGTGATGCCTATGGGTGGTGGAGTCCGCGCAAAAATTAATGATGCTTTCGACGTGAGCTTGGAAGGAAGCTACAGAGTTACATTCACTGATTACCTTGATGATGTGAGTACTGTTTATATACAACACACTGAATTTCCAGCAGTTTCCCTTTCAGACAGAAGCATAACACAGCCTAAGGTGGTCGGAGATCAAAGAGGCGATCCAAGCAATAAGGATGGCTATTTTATAATGAGCATCAAGGTGCAATATTACCTGCCAAACAACTTGTTTTCAGAAGGAATCGGCACGAAAAAACAAAAAGCAAAAAACGTATTCAGATAGACACACTACTTCACCTTCACAATATTCCCATCCTTAATTTCCAATATTCTGTCAGACATATTTGCAAGGTCTGGATTATGAGTTACGATTAGGAAGGTCTGATTCAGTTCATCTCGAATTTTAAAAAATAGCTTATGTAAATCTTGGCTGTTTTTCGAATCAAGATTGCCGCTTGGCTCATCTGCAAACACAATCATTGGATTGTTAATCAACGCTCTAGCTACTGCAACTCTTTGCTGTTCACCACCTGAAAGCTCCGAGGGCTTATGGTGAACTCGCTCAGCCAAACCCAAAAGTTGCAGCATTTCTTCCGCTTTTTTAGAGGCACTTTTTAATGCCGTTCCTCCAATTAACAATGGCATCATTACATTTTCCGCAGCAGTAAACTCTGGCAATAGATTATGAAATTGGAAGACAAAGCCTAAGTGCTTATTCCTGAAATTAGCTAGGGATTTACCATTGAGACCCGAAACTGCTTGACCATTAATTTCTACCCTCCCGCTATCAGTATTATCCAATGTTCCTAAAATCTGGAGAAGTGTGCTTTTACCAGCGCCTGAAGCTCCAATTATCGAAACAATTTCTCCCTTTTCTATATTTAAACTAATGTCATTGATAACTTTTAATTTATCATAGGCCTTAGAAATACCCTTTGCTATTAAAATGGACATAGTACCAATTGCTTAATTTGATTAACGGCATTATATAAACCACAATCCAGTTGAATAATGAAAGAGATTGCCGTAAATTCGTGCGGGTTAAAATTACCCATTTATTTTAAACTCGTTTAACAAAAGAATAAAGATTAGAATGAATATTCACGAATATCAAGCCAAGGAAATCCTAAAAACCTATGGTGTCAAAATTCAAGAAGGAATTGTAGCATCGACGCCGGAAGAAGCACAAGCTGCTGCTGAAAAACTTAACAAAGAAACTGGCACTTCATGGTTTGTAATAAAAGCTCAAATACATGCGGGAGGTAGAGGAAAAGGGAAAGTTCAAGAAACAGGATCGAATGGCGTAGTTCTAGCAAAATCATTGGCTGAAGTTTCTGAAAAAGCTGGCAAAATACTTGGCGGCACATTAGTAACTCACCAGACTGATCCTGAAGGCAAAAAGGTAAACAAAGTGCTTATTGCACAAGACGTTTATTATCCTGGCGAATCTGAGCCAAAAGAGTATTACCTAAGCGTATTATTGGATAGAGCTAAAGGTTGTAATGTGATAATGGCCTCTACCGAAGGTGGTATGGACATAGAAGAAGTTGCAGCGAATACTCCTGAGAAAATCATTAAGGAATGGATAGATCCAAAAGTAGGTTTGCAGGGATTCCAAGCTCGTAAAGTAGCATTTGCTTTAGGATTAGAAGGCCAAGCGCATAAAGAAATGGTGAAATTTATTACTGCACTTTATAATGCTTATGACAATATTGATGGAGCTTTATTTGAGATAAATCCAGTACTGAAAACTTCTGACAATAAGATATTAGCAGTAGATGCTAAGGTTGGTCTAGATGATAACGCGCTTTATCGTCATGCTGATTTGGCTGCCTTAAGAGATAAAAACGAGGAAGATCCATTGGAAATAGAAGCCGGTGAGGCAGGTCTGAATTATGTAAAACTTGATGGAAACGTAGGTTGTATGGTGAATGGAGCCGGACTTGCTATGGCAACTATGGATATCATTAAGTTATCAGGTGGAGAACCCGCTAACTTCCTAGATGTGGGAGGTGGAGCAAATGCACAAACTGTGGAAGCTGGCTTTAGAATAATCCTAA
Source organism: Peijinzhouia sedimentorum (assembly GCF_049340005.1). Taxonomy (NCBI): domain Bacteria; kingdom Pseudomonadati; phylum Bacteroidota; class Cytophagia; order Cytophagales; family Peijinzhouiaceae; genus Peijinzhouia; species Peijinzhouia sedimentorum. Next base: position 72,091 of record NZ_JBMPIY010000005.1, on the reverse strand, counting down.
AAGATCCAAATGTAAAAGCCATCTTAATTAATGTGTTTGGTGGCATTGTCCGTTGCGATAGAGTAGCAAAAGGAGTCGTTGAAGCCTATAAAAATATTGGTGAAATCAACATTCCAATCATTGTAAGATTGCAAGGAACCAATGCCGAAGAAGGAGCACAAATTATAGAACAAAGTGGATTAAAGGTAAAATCTGCTATTATTCTAAAAGATGCTGCCAAATTAGTTAAAGAGGCTTTATAATTGATTTACAATTGATTGTATATAAAAGATAAATCCGAATTTTATTGGTTTATTAAATTCTTCCATAATTGATTAATAAATAGAATCAACATTTGGATTTATCTTTACTTACCTTTACCTTAGTTATTGAAAAAGAGCAATTTCTTAATACCAAACCAACAAATGACCAAACTTTACCATCATGGCTCGTAAAATACTCCTAGTTTTCAGTTGCTCCATTTTTTTGTCTTTGCTTGCAACGGCACAATCAAAAAATGACAGCCTTTCCATGTACGAACCGAGAAAGACCTCAGTATTTCTAAATGCTGGAGGTACTCAATACGTAGGTGACCTATGGGAAATAGGTGACAATCTAGATCCAGGTTTAACATTCGGCATTGGTATTCGTCAAAGAATTGCACCAATGTTTTCACTCAGAGGTGATTTAACTTTCTACAACATCAAGGGTGATGACAGAAATACAACTGACATTGGCAGAAGTAACCGAAACCTATCTTTCAAAGCAGACAACTTTGAAGGTGCCATAATGGGCGTATTCCATTTGTTTCCTGATTATAGTTATTATACAAGACCTGGTTTCAACCTATACTTTTTTGCAGGTATTGGTATGACAACGATGAATGCAAAAGGAAAGTATCAAGGGGAGTGGCATAAATTAAGACCAATACAAACGGAAGGTAATAGCTATCCTGCTTTTGTAAGGGTAATCCCAATGGGTACTGGTTTGACATATAAGTTAAGTGAAAAATTGGACTTTGGTTTTGAGGTAGCTTATAGAGTAACTGACACAGATTATTTAGATGACGTAAGTACTACTTACAGGCCACTAGATCAGTTTTCAGACCCAGTCCATAAAGAATTGTCTGATAGAAGAACTACTGGTAGAGGAAACTATAGTGAAATTAGAGGTAATCCTACAAACAATGACTCTTATTGGTTTGTGAACTTCAAGCTTGAGTATTTCTTACCTTATTCTTTCACTCAGAAACTATCTCGTAAGAAATCAACTGAGAAATTTAGATAACATACCTATATAAAACATTGAAAGGGAAGCGATCATGCTTCCCTTTTTTTGTGCTTAAATTTTAATGGAATGATAGTTTTCTACTTCAGTCTTCATAACATTTCTAATATTCTGGAAATTAATAACTAAGCTGAATTTTATTTGTCAGTTGGATACTTCATTTAAAACAAAAGCCTTAAATATCTGCTTTCTTGTTATGAAATAAAGTGCAGTATAGCTATAATAGAATCCGGCTTAACAGCACTTCAATTTGCTAAATTCACAAACATCCAAATTTCAGGGACAAGCAGATAGTATTTATTGACCCTTTAAAGGGAGCTCAAAATCATGGTGTTTTTGGCATAAAGGATCTCATATAATGGATTGCTTTGTTACTAATGAATGGACAAAGCTCCACTTTGGCTATAAAACATTCGCTAGAATTCAATCTTCAGCACCTTATACTTACCGACATATTTCTAGTGATGATATGTATAATTGGTTTTTTGAAGAGTTATTTATTGACTTTCATGCATAATGGAGACTTGAACAAATCGTGTAAACCAAGTATTTGTTTATGTTTTGCCTTTTCTTCACGGGATGCTTTGGTAGAAACAATAATGTTTTCAAGTCAAGTTTGGACACATGAGCAATGCAATTCGATGAAGCCTAGTTACACCAAAGAAAAGTGTCCAGAAATCAATTATGAAATTGTAGAAATTAAAATATATTTTAATTTCTACCGGAAAGTAATCTCATAAGAATAGAATACTCAATTTTCAAACTTAGCGGAAAGTAGACTGGAAATTTTATGAAAAGTGTGAAGTGAAAATCATCAATTAGCTATAGCCTTTGAATCCCTATCTAATGCAGAAAAGCGAGAGACATTAGATTTAAATTCTGGCACTAGTAATTTGATTTTGCTCACCATTTCAAATTCATCGCATGATGAATCACAAACTAGTTCAGAGATTTTGCGATGAACTTCTAAATAATCGTACTCGGTTACTTGGGCAATTGTAATTTTATTGTGATAAGTTGGTAACGATTTTTCTGCAGAGGTTAGCAACTCTTCCTTTATCTTCTCACCTGGACGTAAGCCTGTAAACTCAATTTTGATATCATCCTCACTAAATCCATACAGCTTGATCATCAGCTTAGCCAAGTCTACAATTTTGATTGGCTTACCCATATCAAACATAAATATTTCACCGCCTTTACCCATAGAACCCGCCTCAAGCACTAGCTGACAAGCTTCAGGAATTGTCATAAAATAGCGAGTGACATCTTTATGTGTAACAGTAAGAGGACCACCTTTTTCTATTTGCTTACGAAAAGTAGGAATGACAGAACCATTTGAACCCAAGACATTCCCAAAGCGAGTAGTAATAAATTGCGTTCCGATCTCACTTTGAGAACTCCTCATAAAGTTATTCAGAGACTGAACATAAATCTCTGCCACTCTTTTGCTGGCTCCCATTACGTTGGTTGGATTTACAGCTTTGTCGGTGGAAATCATCACAAATTTTTCAATCTTGAATTTGGATGACAGATCAGCCAACTGCATGGTTCCCTTTATGTTGCATTGTATTGCTTCATAGGGGTGCGCTTCTACCATTGGTACATGTTTGTAGGCTGCCGCATGAAAGACCACATTTGGCTGGAATTGAATGAAAATCTTTTCCATCCGATCCAAATTTCTAATATCAGCTAAAACAAAATTCATTTTCTTGGTAGAAGATTTGAATCTCTGTTTCAATTCTGCTTCCAAATCGAACAAGCTTGTTTCAGCTTGGTCTACCATAATGATATTGCTAATGTCGTATTCTAATACTTGTCTTGTTATCTCAGAGCCAATTGAACCTGCAGCACCCGTTACGAGGATAGACTTTCCTTTAAGTTCGCGACCAATGTTAGCGTCCTTCAATGTAATTGGAGCACGACCTAGTAAGTCTTCCACTCGCAAATCCTTAATCTGGAGAAGACTAAAAGAACCTTCTACCCATTGATCAGCTGGAGGAACAGTCCTAATCTTAATCTTGCGTTTAAGAGATTTTTTTACGATTTCATTTTTACGTTCCAAGGAGAGATTCTGTACACAAATAATTAATTCATGAATGTTCAATTCCTCGAATGTAGTTTCCAGCTTCCTTTTAGCAGAGTAAATCTTTACACCATTTATCTTCTTCCCAATTTTATTTGGGTCATCATCCAAAAAGGCAATTACCTTAAAACGAGAACCTTTATCATGTTCTAGTATTTGCTGAGTAATCCGACCAGAATTACCAGCACCAAAGAGAATGATATTTGATTTCTTCTTAAAATTCTGAGTATAATAAGTGAATAGGTATTTGACTAATACTCTATAACTTACCAAGAATATAATAGAGAGGGCATAGGAAATAAGCAATACAGATACTGGCAAGAAAAAGAGATGCAGTGCGCCAAAATATATTAATTGAAAGGTAAGAGCTATCAAAGTGGTGATGGTACATGTACCAAAAATTCGAATACTATCCTCCATATTAGTGTACCGGATAATACCCTGATAACTTTTTGTGGCAAGTATGCTAAGTCCACCAGCAAGGGTAAATAAACCAACTCCATACAAAAAATTGACTCTATATAATTCGGCTACATCAAAATTGAACCGAAGTGAATAGGCAATTAATGAGGAGATAAGAATCAATGTAAGGTCAATTATTACAATGATCCATCTAGGGAGAATTTTCAAACTACTTAAAAGCTTGAAGAACATAGGTTTTATTGTGGTTGGTTGGTTGAGTAATCAATAAAATTACAAAAAAAATGTATTAAAGCTTGATTGGAGTAATAATATTAACAATTATTTAGCATATCTAATAATTTTCAATTTAAGCAAGGACAAATGTATACCCAAGTTTTTCACAAGCGTCTTACCAGTACCCAGTAAATAGCTGTCAAAAACAGTAATCCACTAATTGAAATTACTATCTGTGTATTGAATGGGATGTCCATTAATGAGACTACAAGCACATTGATACTTAATTGAACAAAAGCATAAATTGTAGATACTTGTAGATGACTAAATTGCTTTTTATGTACAAGAATCTGGTATAAATGCGTGCGGTGAGGCATGAAAATATTTTCTCCAATAAGCACCCTTTTTAATATAGTGTTAACTGAATCTACTCCATAAACTGCCAATAATAATATCAGGATGGGTGCTTGTGAAATAAAGTAGAGTTTCAAAATAAAAAAGGCAATAATAAAGGGGAGCGAAATACTTCCTACATCCCCTGCGAAGCATCTCGCCTTAACTCTAAAGTTAAAATAATTGAATACCAACAGCCCCAGTAAAACAAATACACCCAACTCAGAAGGTATAAAGGGTATAAAAAACTCATTGATAATAGTAAGCGAAATAATGGTGATAAGACCATAAGCTCCAGTGATACCGTTAATTCCATCCATGAAATTAAATGCATTCAAAAAACCGGTAACCACTATAGCCATAATAATCAATAACCACCAATGAGATTCTATAATTGTAGTATCGAGAAACATTAAAGCCACAGCAAGAAAATGCACTAAAAGCCGTACTCTGTTTGGCAATGAGTGAATATCGTCTACAAAACTTATAAAGGAGACTATGATTAGACCTGCCATAAAATAAGGATGGGGAAAGCCTAAATAGATTTCGAGACAAATGGCGCTTAATGCAAATATTATTCCCCCGCCCCTTACAATCTCACCTTTGTGGGAACTCCTGCTATTGGGTACATCTACAATTTTGTACTGTTTGGCAATTCTAAAATAGACTAGCTCAATAATAAACAGCACAATAATTACGAAAAAATACTTCATTAATGATGTGAATTACGCAAGTCGAAGGTACAATCTAAAAATCGAAATTTGAAGAGTGGAGTCAGTATTAGACTATATTAATATAAATTAAAATTACTTGAAAATAAGTTCTCATCCTTGTATAAAATTTCTAATTAAGCTAAAAACTAAAATTTGCTATGACAAGGCAAATGATCTTAGTAATTTGAAGCCATAAAAGCACAATTAAATAGATGGGAAAAATATTAGTTACTGGCGGTGCTGGCTTTATTGGCTCAGCCTTAGTGAATAAACTTTCAGATGAGCATGATATTTATGTAATTGACAACCTATCTTATGGTAACAAAGATTTTATTACCATTGATGAAGACAAATTTCATGAGCTTGATATTTTGGATAAGGAATATATCATAAAAGTGATTAGCGATATTTCTCCAGATATCATTATTCATTTAGCGGCCATTCACTTTATTCCTGACTGCAATAAATACCCTTTCGAATCAAGTAAAACCAATATACAAGGAACCAAGAATATTTTGGAGGCTGCGGCTAAATTAGATAATCTTGATTGCCTATTTTTCGCATCTACAGCTGCTGTGTATCCAATAATAGATCACCCAATTCGTGAAACTGATGAAAAGGATCCTTTGGATATTTATGGTTTATCTAAAATTACAGGCGAATATCTTTGTGCAGATTTTCATCAAATGACAGGAGTGCCAACAGTAGTAGGAAGGTTTTTCAATGCTTTTGGCCCGAATGAAACAAACCCGCACCTTATCCCAGAAATAGAAAAGCAGTTAAAGGAAGGCAAAAGAACAATCCAATTGGGTAACCTTGAGCCGAAGAGAGATTTCATTCATACTTCTGATATGGCGGAATTTGTGAGTCGATTGGTTTTCAATCCTCCCGCTGGTTTGGATACATATAATATCGGGAGCGGAATAGAATATTCAGTTTTGGAAGTGGTGGCAGAATTTGAAAATGCGCTTCAAGAAAAAATTACCGTGGAGCAAAATCCTGCGCGAATTCGAAAAGTAGAAAGAATGCATTTAATGGCCGATATTTCAAAAGTAATTGAAAAAACTGGCTGGAAACCACAAATAAACTTATCCGAAGGCATCAAAGATTTAATGAATGAAGAGAAAGCTCCAAGTTATTCTATGCACTGATGGTATTTTTCCTCATTCGGTTGGGGGTATGCAGCGACATTCCCGATTGCTTGCAGAATCGCTAGCTCAAAGAAATAATGTAGAGTTATTTGTGATTCATCCGCATAATGAAAACATTTTCAATGGATTTGATGCGATTACTGAAATTCAAATTAAGCCAATTGATCCTGAAAAATTCTACCTTAAACAGTGTTACGAATACTCCAGAAGAGTAGCCCATGAGATCGATAAAATTGATAATCAAGCTATTATATATTCTCAAGGCTTATCTGTTTGGTTTAATATTAGAAAATTCAGCCATCGATTAATTTTAAATCCACATGGACTTGAGTCCTTCCAAGTAGAAGGCTTTAAGGAAAATATCATGGGTTTTGTCTTTCGGGAGGTTTTTAAATATCTCTTTAATAGAAGCAGGCATGTGGTTTCCTTAGGTGGCAAATTGAGTCATATTCTTAAAAAGAATATCAAAAAAAGTGAGTCTGTAGTAGTATTGCCGAATGGCGTGATACCAAAAGAGAAAGTCTTACCAAAAGCTAACTCCAAAATTCAAGTCCTTTTTGTAAGCAGATTTGCATACAATAAAGGAATAGGAACCTTATTCGAGGCTGTTGAGCTATTAAATCGAAGATCAATTTTAGTCGACTTTGAATTTCATCTTGTAGGCAAAGGGCCATTGTTTGATCACTATTCGACTGGCAATCCATGGCCAAATGTGATTTGTCATGGATTTCTTTCTGATGAAGAGCTCAACCAAGCTTATGCTGATTGTGATATATTTTTACTTCCAACTTGGTTTGAAGGCATGCCTACAGTTGTGCTGGAAGCCATGTCATTTTCAAAGCCCATTATCGTTTCAGATGTAGGCGCTACGGCAGAATTGGTCGACAGTAACAACGGATATTTGCTAGAAGCGCGAGATGCCCAATTAGTTGCAGATGCACTAATTGATTTTAAGAATTTATCAGGCGAAAGTAAGAAGCAACTGGGTGAAAACTCGTATAATCGGGTGATAGAAAATTTTACTTGGGATAAAGTTGCTGAGAGGCATGAGGAGTTGTTTGAAGAGTTGGGAAGAGAGATTGAAGCTGAATAGATCAATTTTCTTTAATGGGATTAGTTTCTTCAATTGGGCATCTCTTCGATTAAACTCTTCTTTTTTCAAAACCGCAGAGCGCGCAGAGATTTACGCAGAGGGCGCGAAGGATTGTGTTTCTTCTCTACGAATTCAGCGTCAGGGAGGGAGTAATATGGCTTGATTATGGATTAGGAATGGTGAATTTTTCTCTGCGAACTCAGCGTCTTCCCTTGGCGTTTCTCTGCGTTTAAATTCCTCTTCTCAAAACCGCAGAGCGCGCGGAGATTTACGCAGATTGTTTAAATGTATTCGAAAATCTTTTTGAGGTATTTTGAATAGACTCTGAGAGTGTTTGTTTTCACACCATGCTCTTTGCAGGATTGCATGATTTCTTTATTGAGTAAAATGCGGCTTTTGAAAGATTGATTACTTACGCCTCCTGGCGCCATCTTTACAAAAGTGATTGGCAGGTATTTAAAATTCGCTTGATGGACTTTTAACATACGTAGCAATAAATCAAAATCAGCGGCTATTTTAAAATCTGTCCTGAAATTACCAGAACGATTATAAAGAGATTTACGGGCATAGAAACTTGGATGCGCCGGCATCAGACCATCCGCAAAATTGTGAGGCTGAAAATGGCGGGAGGAATATTTCCTTACTACTCTCCCATCTTTCACAAATTCTATATCCCCAAAAACTGCTTCGAGCTGAGCATCATCAAAACTTTGAGCTACTTGGGCTAGGATACTATCATTGGCAAATACATCATCCGCATTTAGGAAACCAATTACCTCGCCAGTTGCCATGTCAATGCCTTTGTTCATTGCATCGTAAATTCCCTTATCTGGTTCTGAAATCCATTTTGACACAAAATCAGAATGTGCCTTAATAATTTCAATCGTACCATCAGTAGAAGCACCATCTACAATGATGTACTCAAAATTAGCATAAGTCTGACTAGCCACTGATTGAATGGTTCGTTCCAGCGTTTGGGCTGAATTGTAGCAAACAGTGATCAGAGATATCAGCAATGCTCTTGAGTTTTGATGGTAAAAGATTGGAACTGGATTGAGCTTTATGAAATTATCTTTCGACTACAATATTGCCCATAACCAACATATCCATTTTGGTACGAAGAAAGCAATTTAGTGCTTCTTGCGGATTATTTACAATCGGCTCATTTTCATTGAAAGATGTATTCAACAAAACTGGTACTCCTGTTTTTGCTTTGAAAGCACTAATTAAGGCATGGTATCTGGGTGAAAACTCCTTATCCACAGACTGCAAACGACCTGTGCCATCCACATGGGTCACTGCTGGGATTACAGAATGTTTTTCTTCTTTGATTGGAAAAACCTTCTCCATAAATGGCACCTTATCATTTACCTCGAAGTACTCCTCTACATATTCTGCAAGTATCGATGGCGCAAAAGGTCTAAAGCTTTCTCTACGTTTGATTTTTTCATTGAGCAAATCCTTCGCATCAGTTCTTCTGGGATCCGCCAAAATTGAGCGGTTGCCTAAGGCTCTTGGTCCGAACTCAGCTCTCCCCTGAAACCATCCCACAACGCCAGAATCTATCAAGCGGTTAGTTACTTTGTCGTATAATTCCTCATCTGTAAGCTCTAGATAGCTTATATTATTTTGAGCTAGTACTTCCTTAATTTCCTTATCAGAGAATTTTGATCCGGTATATGCATGCCAAATTGGAGCAACTCTAGGTTGCTTTAAAATTTGGTGGTACACATACATAGCAGCTCCAGCAGCCGTCCCTGCATCATGTCCAGCAGATGGGACATATATATTTTTGAATGGTGTATTGCGCGTAATTTTTCCATTAGCAACTGAATTTTGTGCTACACCTCCCGCCACACATATACTATCTAGGCCTGTTTTGGCGTGCAATGAGTTCATCAGGTGAAAAATGATATCTTCTGTTACCTTTTGAACCGAGGTAGCTAAATCCTTATGCTTTTGCTCTAATGGTTCTCCCTTTTTTCTAGCTGTACCGAGCAGATTTTCCAATTCCGGCGAGAAGATCGGATCAATATGGGGTTCTCCACCTTCCCATGACATACTTACACCTTCCTTAGCGTGTTTGAAGTACTTGGTTTCTAATTTAAAAAGTCCATCGCTGGTTGGGAAAATCACCTTCTTTAATTCATCACAATATTTAGGCTCACCATATGGCGCCAAACCCATCACTTTGTATTCATCACCATAATTCGGAAAACCCAAGTATTGAGTAAGCCCTGTATAGAAAATCCCTATAGAATGAGGATAAATCACTGAATCAAAAACGGTAATTTGGCCGTCTTTGCCAATACCAGTCATGGTACTAGTGAAATCTCCAAAACCATCAATAGAAAGCAATGCTGCTTCAGGAAAGGGAGAAGGAAAATATGCACTTGCTAAGTGACTGCGGTGATGCTCTACTTGATATAATTTTGCTTTTATATCTTTTACATTTACTCCAAAACAGTCTGCTAATTGCTCTTTGGCATTACCTACTTTCAAGGAGTTCGATAGTCTATCTTTAAGGCTTTTGATGCTTACCATTTTCTTGGCCGCATGCATTATTTTCTTATGAATATTGGCAGAAGGATCTCTCGAAATGGCAATTCCGTCTAATTGAGTCACCTCGATATTTGCTTCTTTTAGGCAAAACTTAATGCTCAATTCGGGAAATCCAGCCCAATGCTTAATACGTGTAAATCTTTCCTCCTCTGTAGCGGCGATTATTTCGCCGTCCTTTATGATACAGGCTGAGGAGTCGCCGTGGTAGGCGTTAATACCTAAAATATACATGAATTACCAAGGGTTAATTAGATCTTCTTTGGTGTAAGTATGGTTTCTTTCTACGTAAAAACTCTTCTTCCCTTTATTGAGCTTCCAGTTTGTTTCTTTTTGGAAAATCCTTCTAAATAAGGCTAGAGGAAAAAGAAATATAAAATACACAATACTTAAAAGTATCCGAGAATTTATCCACCCCAAAATTTCCGCAAGCTTAAGCCATAGCCACTCTATACCAGCAGCCAAGCGGGAGGAAATAATAGCAGCAAGCCCGATACCCAAAGAGATATAAACTAAAATATCAATCTGTAAGAAATAGAAAAAAACCAATAAGCCTGTGATCATGACCAACAGGGTCTTATAGGTAGTATTGCTAGCTTTCATTAAAATATTGTGTAGATGAATGGCGCAACGGCAGAACCGCCACCTATGACAATTAATAAGCCTAATAACACTAATACAATGATTATCGGTGCAAGCCAGAATTTTTTCCGCTCACCCATAAATTTTAACATGTCTCTTAGAAATTCCATGGATTACTGTTTTACTAGCTGATTTACTTTAACAAAATTCAATATTTCTTCTCCAATTAACTGATGGCCAGCAATATTTGGATGTGCATCAATTGGGAAGTGAAGCCAATTACCTTTACTTTCAACTTCAGTAATAAAAGCATTCGTCAGATCTAGGTAATGAATGTCAACTTCTTCACAAATCTGCTTCATCCTTGAGCTACCTAAAAAACGATCATATACTTTTGGCTGAGAACCAAATGAGGCATCCCATACATCATCGTAAACCGTTGCAATATAGGGTATATTTACAAAAAGGACTTCACTACCATTTGCTTTTGCCTCTTTTGCAATTTGAGCTATTAATGCTTTTGCCAAGTCCATTCTGTATTGATCGTCTTCTGTTAATTCTATCTTAAGACTTGTATCTAAGCCTGGCCATAATGATTGCCCACCCGGTCGAAACCTTGTAGCTACCCACATAGCAATTTTAGATCTTTTCAACATCCTATAAAGTGCCGAGCGATAATGTAGATTATCTTTAAACTTTTGAAGACGATTAACTTTATTGGTGGTTTGCTGAGTTTGAGCTTGCTCATTAGAGTTAGTATTTTCAGCAGATTGTTTCACTTCAGAAAAACTACCATCTGCGCTATACTTCCCAACCAATTCAGTCTTTTCGATTAACCGACCTTTATCATCGAGATCATGGTAAATTCTACCAAAGGTTGACCCATAAATAAAACCACCTCTAGATGGTGGAATATGGTCATACAAATCTGTGGCTTGGGAGAAACTTATTACAACCAAATCAGCATTAATTTTTGGAGCTAATTCACGGTATTTTAGTAAATACTGACTTAAACTGTAGCCGATAGATCCAGCATTCCAAACCTTACCATTTATTAGCCCTTCAGATTGCACCAGATCATTTAATACCCAAGGAAAGGTTTGCTCCCGGTTCACACCTAAAGCAAAGGTATGAGAATCGCCAAGTACAATTACATTTCCAGAATCAACAAGTTGAGGTGCTTCTAGAGGAAGGTCATTCATATAATCTTCGTTCACAATGTATGTGGCATCAAATTCATTGGTAATTACGCGTCCTTTCCCTGGCTTAGGGACAAAACCAAGCGTTTCATGCTGCAAATAGCTACCCCCTGATCCTTCAAAAACTTCTTTTGGCTCAATTTTACGTGCTATCAATTCTACTATATAAACACCTATAGCCAAACTGATCAGAATCAAGAAAGTGTTGATTAGGAAATTCTTCATATCAATCTAAAACAAATTCTAATTGCCAATTATCAGTTTCTTTCCATTCCGGTTGTTGTTCTTTTACAAAGATATAGTCTTCTACTACAAGCACATCCATTTCTGTACGCATAAAGCAGCGATAAGCATCTTCGGGCGTACAAACAATTGGTTCGCCACGGACATTGAAGCTGGTATTCACCACGACTCCATATCCAGTCATTCCTTTGAAGGTATTAATCAAATTCCAGAATTTTGGATTAGTCTCTTTGTGGACTGTCTGGATTCTACCTGAAAAATCAATATGCGTAATGGATGGTAAATCCGAACGTAGGGTATAAAGCTTATCTCGGATAGACATTGAATGGTAGTTGTCTGGCAATGCAACTCTACGTTGTTGTGCAACAGGCTTTACCATTAGCATATAGGGTGAAATATCCTTATGTTCAAAATATTCTGCTACATCTTCTGCGAGCACCGATGGAGCAAAAGGACGGAATGATTCTCTGTACTTTATTTTCAGGTTAAGCTTCTTTTGTGTTTCTGCACTGCGTGGATCACCTAAAATACTTCTTGCGCCTAATGCACGTGGGCCAAACTCCATTCGGCCTTGGAACCAACCTACTACTTTTCCATCCTTAATGTAATTACAAACCTCCTCAAAGAAGGCTTCTTCTCCATTAGCTTTGTTTCCAACAGCTTGATATTTATTGAGTACTTTTTGAATATCCTTAGCTGTAAATGCTGGCCCCAAATAAGACCCTTTAAGCGTATCTAATTTATCTGTAACCACTCGAGGCATTTCAAAATAGGCATGATAGGCTGTAAGGGCTGCGCCTAATGCACCTCCCGCATCACCTGCAGCAGGTTGGATAAATATATTGTCGAATATCTTCTCGTCATGAAGTTTACCATTTGCTACGCAGTTTAATGCCACACCTCCCGCCATACACAGATTGTTAGAGCCCGTTAACTTCTTCGCTTCTTTAGCCATTGAAATTACAAGCTCTTCCGTAATTTGCTGTATAGCTAAGCCCAAATTACAATGCTTAGGCTCCAATTCCCCTTCCATTTCTCTCCGTGGGAAACCAAAAATCTTTTCCCATTTTTTATCCTTCACCATCCTGAGGCCTGTTGCATAGCTAAAATATTCTTGATTTAGCCAAAGAGAACCATCCTCACGAATATTGATCAAATGCTCTTTAATCAGGGCAACAAAATTCTTTACTTCCTCACTGGTAGGGTCTCCATATGGAGCCAAACCCATCAGTTTGTATTCGCCTGAATTAACTCTAAAGCCTAAGAAATATGTGAATGCTGAATATAATAAGCCCAAAGAATGTGGGAATTGCTGTTCTTTGAGAATAGTGATCTTCTCTCCTTCTCCGTGACAAATAGAAGCTGTTGCCCACTCCCCTACTCCATCTACTGTGAGAATTGCTGCATCCTTATACGGACTTGGGTAAAATGCGCTAGCAGCATGTGATAGATGATGCTCAGGGAAAAGCAATTTAGTTTTACTTAAATCAAGCTCTCCAATTTCTTTTAGCTCGTCTTTAATCAACTTTTTCAGGAACATTTTTTCTTTCATCCAAACGGGCATGGACGAAATAAAAGATTTCAGTCCTTTTGGGGTAACGGCATAATACGTTTCCAAAAGCCTCTCGAACTTTAGCAATGGCTTATCATAAAATGCAACTGCATCAATTTGACATAAGTCAATACCAGCCTCCTCTAAGCAGTATTTTACTGCATTGCTTGGGAAACCTGGGTCATGTTTTTTCCTTGTAAAGCGCTCCTCTTGAGCAGCAGCTATAATTTCTCCATTTATCAGCAATGCAGCTGCAGAATCATGATAAAAGGCCGAAATTCCCAGTATTATATTAGTCATTCTTTCGAAAACAATTTATTATATCCTTCAATTTGAGGCTCAATATCCAAAATTTTCTCTCTATATCGCATCACTCTTTTTCTTAATTCTAAATATTGCTTGCCTTCCATGTTTGTAGCGTCGCGCAATACTTTGAGAAAAGACCGAGGCTCATAAAGCGGTAGATCCCAACCCACACCCAAATCTACCAAATTAGTCCAAGGTGTAGTATTGCTTATAATAACAGGTGTACCTGATAACAGGCTCTCTAAGATAGCATGTCCAAAGTTCTCGCCTGTTGTGGGTAAAAAGAAAAAGTGGAATTGCGTAAGGGTTCGAGGTATTTCTTCAGGATTGAGTACACCTTTGTATTCTACATGGATGCGGGAGGGCATTTTGTTTATAATCTCTTGGCAATCTTCCCAATAGGCTTTATCATAGATGACACCATACAACATAAAATTGATTTTGCCCGAGCGAGTATTTCTCAGAAGCTTCAAGGCAAAATCCAGATTCTTTTCAGGAGATATTCGGCCCAGCCATATCAAATTCAGGTAGCCCTTTTCCTTAATAGGAAATGATAATTTCTCTTCGAAAACTTCAGAAGGAAAATTTGGGATTACTTCGGCATTATCACTACCAAGCCATTTTTTCACATTCTCAGCTTCTTGCTTTTTGGTAGCGTGAAATGTTACATGTTTATACAAGCCAAACCTTTGAGCAATATTAACAAAGGCTTTCTTCTTGGTGCCTTTTACTGAAATGGAACCATCAGATAACATTCCTCTAGGGCAAACAATTACTTTCCCTTTGATAATCCGCTTGGTGAAATGTGTTGGAAGAATAGAGAAATAATAAGAATACAATCCATTTATATAGCAAAAATCCCAATCGATCTTTTGAATATGCTTTTTGATATTTGCAGCACTAAGCTTTTTATGATCCTGATAATATACCTGCAAGCCTTCGAAAACCTCCTGCCATTGATCAGGAATTACATTTAGGTAAGGGGTTTCCTCACAATAATCAATATTACGCGTGACCACGTAAAAATCAAATTGATCTTTGAGCTTTTGGATCAGATTCCAAACCGAGCGTGTGGGCCCTCCAGAACGAAATCCAGGGTAAAACCAATCGATAAATACCAATATTTTCGGCTTTGTATGCAAGTAGCTAAAATAGAAATTGACCCAGTTGTAAAAGTAGGGTTTTTAATGGGTAAAATGGGTAGGGATGAGAGAAAATGTTGATGGTTGATAAATGTCATTTGGCCGATTTTGTAAATCATGCCTTTTTGGAATGGCAATGTTCAAATTTAAATGGTTGGAGCATTTACCAAACCGCTAAAACGGTTTTGGGTTCGTAATTGACCACTATAGACCACGAATTAAACCATGGACTATAGTTACAATCGATTGACTTACAATTTATTTATCTATTTCCTTACTTAATTGTTTATTGAATAATCTATTATTATTCAATATTTTATTATAAATATCATTACTCAAATTTATTCAAAGAACTATCTATTTAATCAAACCATTGTTGAAACAGAGGTTAAATACCTAAAAGGGCTATATGCTTAAGTGAAACCCAATTTTACCTAACTGCTGAATTTCGGTAATTGCTTATTGGCGAAAGCCACTAATGATAGCATAACGGGGACTTCTACTAATACGCCAACTACGCAAACCAATGCAGCTGGGCTATCCAAACCAAATAAGCCGATGGCCACTGCAACTGATAATTCGAAGAAATTGCTTGCACCAATCAAAGCTGCTGGTGCGCAAATAGCATGTGAGAGTTTAAGTTTCCTCCCGCCATACCATGCCACAAAAAAGATAAAATAGGTTTGGATAATAAGCGGAATTGCGATGAATACAATAATCAATGGGTTGCTAAGAATATTCTCGCCTTGAAAAGCAAAAAGCAATATCAAAGTAAGCAATAATGCGATGATACTTACCGGCTTAAACTTAGGTAGAAATTCATTTTTGAACCATTCCTCTCCCTTCGCTGAAATCAATGATTTACTAGTAATCGCTCCAGCTACTAGTGGAATTACTACATAAACTAGCACACTGATGATCAAAGTTTCGTATGGAATTACCACATCCGTAATCCCAAGTAGAAAAGCAACAATGGGAACGAAAGCTACGAGCAAAATAAGATCGTTTACCGACACCTGTACTAAAGTATAATTCGGGTCGCCATTGGTAAGGTAAGACCAAACAAAAACCATTGCTGTACATGGAGCTGCGCCTAGCAAAATAGCACCAGCAATATATTCACCAGCTAATTCGGGCGAAATGAAAGCTGCATAGATCTTAGCAAAAAATATCCAAGCGAAAAAAGCCATGGTAAATGGCTTAATCACCCAATTGATCACAACAGTTAGAATAATTCCTTTGGGCTTTTTGCCAACACTTTTAATGCTCGAAAAATCAATTTGAAGCATCATTGGATAAATCATCATCCAGATAAGAATAGCAATTGGAATGTTTACTTTATACAATTCCATACTGCTAAGTACGGCCATCGAATCACCAGCTACATTGCCAATGAGAATACCCACGCCAATACATAATATCACCCAAACAGTTAAGTACCTCTCAAAAAATGCTATTTGTCTTTTTTCAGCCATGATATTTCAATGAATTCAACAATGAATGAATCTAAAATCAGAAGACAAATTACATATAAAGAATAAAGTCAAAATGCATTTCGGTATAAATTGGAAATGGAAATTATCCTTTTGCCCAATTCAGACAAAAATGGCGGGAGGGATATTGATTTGTTAGCAGCTGAGCCAGCAGAATTTATAGATGCTTGATTTGGATATGCATAATTTCCTATATTGTTTATCGAATCGAAAAAATAACAAAATGAGAAAGATAGATGCCCTCCTGAATGAATATGGCGAAAGCCATCAAAACGGACTCAACAAAACCATTCACTGGATTTGTGT
Organism: Peijinzhouia sedimentorum; assembly: GCF_049340005.1. NCBI lineage: Bacteria > Pseudomonadati > Bacteroidota > Cytophagia > Cytophagales > Peijinzhouiaceae > Peijinzhouia > Peijinzhouia sedimentorum. The sequence continues at coordinate 55,374 of NZ_JBMPIY010000005.1, read as the reverse complement.
ACCCTTAATTTTCTTTAGCATTGTGGGTTTGATTTGGTCTATTCCGGCAGGGATTTTAAAGTCAACTTTCCCATCAATGGGTAATTATGCCAATTGGGCTACAGTGTTATTGGTAATCACATTATTGTATTACGTTCGGCTCTCCTTTCCGCTATTTTTGGGCATGTTGGTAGTGGTAGCCGTATTTTCATTTGCCGCCAATTGGGTAGATATGAATGTAGCCACGCCTCTATGGTTGGTTTCGCTTATTATTTTTGTAGCTGCTTGGATCGGTCAATTTTATGGTCACAAAGTAGAAGGCAAAAAACCCAGTTTCTTGAAAGATGTCCAATTCTTAATGATTGGCCCTGCTTGGCTTATGCACTTTATTTTCAAAAAGATGGGAATAGCTTATTAGGTAAAACTTATTTCTAAATAGAAACAAAAGACCTTCTTTGATTTAAAATCCTGAAGGTCTTTTGCTTTTAATACAGATTACAAGCTGATTTTCTCCAAACCCAAAATTCCTCCCGCCTATTTCCAGCGTGAATTCCAGATAGAAATATTGCTGAATTTTTAAATGTCGAAACTTTTAATGTATATACATCATTTTTGTTCGTAAATATTATAATCATGGCACAAACCATATTACACAAAGCAAATAGTCGTGGTCATGCAAATCATGGCTGGCTCAATTCTTATCATTCATTTAGTTTCGCCCATTACTACGATCCCGGCAGAATGAACTTTGGGGTACTACGTGTATTGAATGACGACACTGTAGCTCCAGGGATGGGCTTTGGAATGCATCCACATAATAATATGGAGATCATCAGCATTCCCTTGGAAGGTGATTTGCAACATAAAGATAGCATGGGCAATGTGCAAGTAATCAAGCAAGGCGACATTCAAGTGCTTAGTGCTGGCACTGGCATTCAGCATAGTGAGATGAACAAAAACAAAGATCAGGAAGTAAAATTCTTGCAAATATGGCTATTTCCAAATCGCAAAAATGTACAGCCACGCTACGATCAATTGACGCTCGATCAAACTAAAATGAAGAATGAGTTTCTACAAATTCTGTCTCCGAATGCTGATGATGATGGAGTTTGGATTCATCAAAACGCTTGGTTCCATTTAGCTGAATTGGATAAAGGAATAGAGAAGGATTATACTTTCAAATTACACGAAAACGGACTTTACATATTTGTATTAGAAGGCAGTGTAGAGGTAGAAGGTCAACAATTGAACAAGAGAGATGGTTATGGTATTTGGGATACAGATAAAGTAAAATTCACTTCCTTGAGCGATGACGCAAAATTATTGTTGATGGAAGTACCAATGGAAATTACAGCATAAAATGATAAAAGAAGCAATAACAGAAACTCCAATACATGGACTCATAAAAAGGCGCTGGAGCCCAAGAGCATTTTCTAATGACTCCATAGAGCCGGAAGAGATTAAAACTTTGCTAGAAGCAGCATCTTGGGCGCCAAGTGCCATGAATGCACAACCTTGGAGATATGTGGCAGCACAAAAAGGAACAGCAACTTTTCAGAAGATGTGGGAATGTATGATGCCCGGCAATCAGATTTGGACAGATAAAGTAGCAGTAATTATACTAAGCATAGGTATAAAAACTTATGAAAATGGTGCCGAGAATAAAACCTTTATGCATGATGTAGGACTGGCTAATGCAAACTTGGTAACGCAAGGCATTTCGATGGGCATTTTTAGCCATTTCATTGGCGGCTTCAATCCTGATAAAACTAGAACCCAATTTAAATTAGCAGAAAATGAAGTTCCAATTTGCTTTATCGCATTGGGTTATCTGGGTGATGCAGAGCAATTAGAAGAACCTTTTAAAAGCAGAGAATTGGCACCAAGGAGCAGAAAGGCTGTAGATGAAATTGCGGAGATATATGCTAAAAATGATGTGTAATTAGGCAACCATAAAAGTGTCTAAATCACAAAAGGCTCGCAAAGAAAACCAGCTTAGCTGTTGATTTTCTTTGCGAGCCTTCATTTTAAAAAACAGTTTAATGGAGCTTTAATTAGCCTTTTAAAAACCTTCCTAACAACCAGTAAAACAAAAAAAGCAGGTGAAACACCTGCTTTCTAAGCTAAAGCTTAAATATTTTGATAGGATTATTTATCAGACTTCTTTGGAAATGAAGCTTTCAATTCTTCAATATCCACGTTTTTCAAAGCAGGCTTATAATTCAATTGCTTGATTACTCTAAGCTTGTTCTTTTGTCTAGCTATATTCTTTTTAGCTTTTCTCATTAACCTTGTAACTGCCATTGTTCTATATTTTTAGACTTTATCCCGAAAAATGATTGCAAAGGTAAATAAAATGAATTCAAATCCCAAAGCATCACAAAATTAATCTATTGAAAATTGCCATTGCCTACAAAGCAGGAAAAACCTTAGTTTTGCTTAAAATTTAGGATATTTAGGCAATGCAAAAACCAACGCTACCCAAAGGAACAAGAGATTTTGGTCCTGAGCAAATGGCTCGACGAAATTTCATCCTTGACAATATAAAATCTGTATTTCGCAAATTTGGCTTTATGCCATTGGAAACACCCGCCATGGAAAACCTTTCCGTACTCACAGGCAAGTATGGCGACGAGGGCGATCAGTTATTATTTAGAATTTTGAATTCTGGTGATTTCATGTCCAAAACTGATTCGACTGATATTGCGGAAGGTGCAAAAGGATTGTTACCAAAAATCACCGAAAAAGGCTTACGTTACGACCTAACAGTACCATTTGCAAGGTACGTAGTAATGAACCGCAACGAAGTTCATTTTCCCTTCAAGCGCTTTCAAATCCAGCCAGTTTGGAGAGCTGATCGTCCGCAGAAGGGGCGTTATCGCGAGTTTTATCAATGCGATGCAGATATTATCGGCACAGATTCCATAATATGTGAAGCCGAAATTATCTTGATGATCAAGGAGGCTTACAAGCTACTTGGGTTAGAAGATTATGTAATCACATTCAGTAGCAGAAAAGTGCTGGAAGGCCTCGCCGGCATTTTGAATGCAAAGGATAAATTCACAGATCTATGTGTGGCGATTGACAAGCTAGATAAAATAGGCACAGACAAAGTATTAGAAGAATTGGCTGGAAGAGGTTTTGAAACCGACACTTTAGATAAAACAAGACAATTTCTTGAGTTGAAAGGAAACAATAAGGAATTGATTGAGCAGCTTCACCAATTATTTGCCAACAATGAAGAAGGCCAAAATGGATTGCGGGAGGTTGAAGAAATAATCTCGCTTTTAGAAGCCTTTGGTGATGATGGAACCAAAATAGAATTTGACCCAAGACTAGCAAGAGGCTTAAGTTACTATACGGGTGCAATATTCGAAGTGAAGCCTACTTCTGTGAAAATGGGCACCATAACAGCGGGAGGTAGATACGACAATCTTACGGGTATTTTCGGATTGGACAATATGTCTGGTGTTGGAATTTCTTTTGGTGTAGATAGAATCTATGATGTGCTTGAAGAACTCAATCTTTTTCCGTCTGAAGGCCTCACTCCTACCCAAGTTCTTTTAGCTAATTTTGGTGATGAATCGCTCAAAGGTTCTTTAGGCATTTTGAAATCACTTAGAGATGCCGGAATTGCTGCTGAAATTTACCCAGATGGAGATAAATTGAAAAAGCAATTTACTTATGCTGAAAAAAAAGCCATTCCTTACCTATTGATGACTGGAATAGAGGAGTTGCAAAATGAAGTTTTTGGTTTGAAAGACCTGAAAACTGGAGTTCAAGAGTCTTTAACACTGAATCAAATAATAGCAAAGCTTGGATAATACCTTTTACATATCGACTGATAATATTTCTGCAGAGGAGCTTTTTACTGCTTTTACCTCCCGCCGTTCAGTGGCTTTGGCAGAGGATAGTGTTCAAGCTATTCAAAAATGCAGGGAGTATTTGGAGAACAAAATTTCCACTAACAAAGACCTTATTTATGGTATCAATACTGGTTTTGGCTCTTTGTATGGGAAACGAATCAGCAAGTCCGAACTAGAAAGTCTCCAGCAGAATTTGGTTCGCTCACATGCATGTGGAACGGGTGCGGAAATTCCACAAGAAATAGTCAGACTTATTATTTTACTAAAAATCAAAAGTTTGGCATTTGGCCATTCAGGCGTAAGAGTCGAGTTAGTTGAGCGGCTTGTCTATTTTTATAATCAAGGCATCACACCTGTTATTTATGAGCAGGGCTCTCTAGGTGCTTCCGGAGATTTGGCTCCTTTAGCTCATCTAAGTTTGCCTTTAATTGGCGAAGGTGAAGTCTATTTCAAGGGTGAAAAAATGAAAGGTGCCGAACTGCACCAAAGGCTAAATATTGAACCCATCACACTAAAGGCAAAAGAAGGCTTAGCCTTACTCAATGGCACGCAGTTTATGTTGGCATTTGGGCTATGGGCTGTGAGCAAAGCTAAGAAGTACCTAGGGCTGGCCAATATGATTGGAGCTGCATCGCTCGATGCATTCGATGGCCGACCAGAACCTTTTCACCAATTATTACAAAAAATTCGTCCGCACAAAGGACAGGTTACATGCGCAAAAGAAATACTGAATTGGCTTGAAGGAAGTGAAATCCTAACCCAAGCCAAAAAGCATGTGCAAGATCCATATTCCTTCCGATGCATACCACAGGTACATGGCGCAAGTTGGGATGCCATAGAATATGCCGAAAGGATTATAGAGACAGAATTAAACAGCGTAACAGACAACCCAAATATATTCCCTGATGATGATTTGATCATATCTGGAGGAAACTTTCATGGTCAGCCACTGGCATTGACAATGGATTTCCTTGCTATTGCTTTGGCTGAGTTAGGAAGTATTTCAGAGCGAAGAACTTACCAATTAATTTCAGGCCAAAGAAACCTCCCGCCTTATTTGGTAGCTAAGCCTGGTTTGCATTCGGGCTTGATGATTCCTCAATATACTGCTGCATCTATTGTAAGCCAAAACAAGCAATTATGCACGCCAGCTTCTATAGATTCAATTGTTTCATCCAATGGTCAAGAAGACCATGTAAGTATGGGTGCAAACTCTGCTACAAAACTTTATAAAGTAGTAGATAATTTACTCACAATTCTATCAATAGAATGGATGACTGCCTGTCAGGCGTTAGAGTTTAGAAAACCTATACAAACTTCATCAGAACTAGAACATAAAATTCACAGTTATAGGAAAGTAGTTCCTTTTTTGTCGGTGGACAGGAATCTTCAGATTGATATTTTGAACACTAAGTTATATTTATTACCTTAATATGAATAATGTTTTGGTTTAAAAAAAATATCAAAGTACCTATCCTATGTATGTCATTTCTGACATACATATTGATATTAGCGCCAACTTTTTCATTTAGTCAAGCTATAACCCCCCCACCCAAAGTTCACATAGGTGATTCATTAGTTTTATCAAGAATATATTTTTCAACAGATGGACCAAACTGGACACTTCAAGGCAATTGGCTAGATTTTTCAGTTTATAGCTGGAACGGAGTGGTTCTTCAGGATCAAACTGGAAAAGTAATAGAGCTTCATTTACCTAATAGAGGGTTAACGGGGTTAATACCACCTCAATTAGAAAGACTAGACACATTAGAGGTTTTAGATTTATCTGCAAATAACTTGTTTGGACCGATTCCTTACGAGCTAACCAAGTTAAGCAACCTAGAAGTTCTCCGTCTAAATATCAACGAACTTACGTCTATTCCATTTGAAATGGATAGTTTGAAATCCCTTAAAAACCTTAATCTCTCAACAAATAAATTTCAAGGAAATATTCCGATTGCCTTTGCAGATCTATCTAACCTTGAAAGCTTAAGGATTCACTCAAATGATTTTTTAGGTGCTTTTCCTACAGAATTACTTTCGTTAAAAAAATTGATGGTTTTAGATATTCATAATAACCCGAAACTAAATACTCTTCCGAATTTTAATGTAATGGAGAGTTTAGAAGATTTGAATGTTCGTGACTGTAAATTTGATTTTGGAGATATAGAGCCAAATATGTCGTTTTTCCCGTTGAGCAATCGATACTTTAGACAAGATAGCCTGTACGAAGAATATACCGTCGATTTGAATGACAAAATTGCCAAAAATGAACCCATTATAATGAACTCTGAAGCTAATGGCACCATTGATGTGCATCAATGGTACAAAGATGGTGTGCCAATACAAGACACAGACAGAATTAAAGGGACAAAGACAGTAACATTAACCATAAATGACCCACAGCCAGAGGATAAAGGAGTTTATACTTGCATGGTAACAAATGATAATGTACCTGACTTAACTTTATGGAGGCATGATATTTATCTTGATTACGTTGAGCCTTTGTTCCTAATAGCTGAGAATCGATTCGAAATAGATTTTGTTGAAGGGTGTAGTCCTCATACGATTACTATTACAAACTTAGTAGAGGCTGAGGTTGTTCAATATCAGATTGTCAGAAAAGGTTCATCAGTTGCTTCTCCACCAATAGGAGGAGGCTTAGGAGAAATTGGCAAAACAATCACATACACATTTGAAGAGCCTGGCGAATACTTTGTGAGGCAAATAGCTTCGAACCTGCCAATAGTATCATTAGAAGTTAGAGTTTTCAATCCGGAAGCACCTAAAATTGAGATTATTACTTGTTCAGCAAATTCAGTTAATGTGTCATACGCACCTAGTTTATCTAGCCCCTTTCAGCGGGTTCTAATTAATTTCGGAGATGGTTCTAGTCCAAAATATATAAATGCAAATGAGAATATTACCTATACTTATCAGAATTCAGGCACTTATAATCTTGAGGCAAAGGGAGTTTTTGAAATTGGCTCTAATATAAATTGTAATACATTTAATCAACTAGTTGAAGTATCGCAAACATTACCTAAAGCTGATATTCAGTCAATAGTAATTGACGAAAATGAAGAAATAGTTTTAAGTTTTGACGCTTCTCCAAACAATAAGTATGTAATCCAATTTGCTCAAAATGGATCAAATACCTTTGGCCCAGCGAATGCACGTTTTCCAGAATCTGGCAAAGCAATAATTAGCAATCTTAATCCAACAGACAACTATTACTGTTTTAGAATTTTAACACTTGATGAATGTGGCAATGTTCCAACTATCTCTAACCAATTTTGTAGCATTCAATTACAAGTAATTGGAGAGCATAAACAAAACCGTTTAACTTGGGAAACAGCTGAATTGGCCAATTCGTTTTTCAGGATATTCAGAGATGGCCAGCTAATAAAAGAAGGTGGTTTTCCTGATAATTCCTTTGTAGACTCTGATGTTACATGCAATGTAACTAGTTCCTATTCTGTCCACTTAATAAATAATGACGGTAAAACAAGTAGTTCTCTTGAAATAGATCATATTACTCGAGCTTTGATTCCACAGGACTCAGTATATGGAAAAGAACTCTTGCCTAGTTTCGAAGGAATTTCTATAACGTGGGCAAATCCCTTAGAAAACCCTCAGTTATTTTATATCTACAGAGAAGAATCTGGCAAAAGGGCATTGATTGATAGCACCCAAAATCTGAGCTTTACAGATCGGGATCTTCAAACTAAAAGCTCCCAAGTATGCTATTATATTACCTATAAAGACGAATGTTTGCTAGAGTCAGAAATCGGCACTCCAATTTGTTTCAGCACAGGAATAAATCTAGCCTTTCCAAATGCTTTTGCTCCCAATAGTACTCCTCCAAATCATGAATTCAAGCCTGTTGGCGAATTTTTCGGAAAGTATAATATCCAAATATTTAACAGATGGGGAGAGCTGCTTTACGAAAGCCAAAATATTAATGAAGGTTGGGATGGTACATATAATGGGCAATTGGTTCAGCAGGGATCTTACGTTTACAAAGTCAGTATGATTGATCTAGGAGGGAGGCGATTCAACCAATCAGGTACCGTCCTCTTAATTAAATAATCCTAATCCACTTTTTTTGTTGGCTATCTTAGATTTTAGCCTCAATTTTAACCTTCTTAAAGATTAATACCATGTTTGATATGATGAAAATGATGGGCAAGCTCAAGGAAGTGCAGGAGCGCATGAAAGAAGCCCAGAAGCAATTAGAATTTATACAAGTATCTGCCGAATCTGGCGCAGGAATGGTAAAAGCCACTGCCAATGGAAAGAAGCAATTAATAAAGCTTGAAATCGATAAAAGCCTGATCGACCCAAATGATCCAGAAATGCTTCAAGACCTCATTGTGGCCGCCACTAATAAAGCACTGCAAGAAGCAGAAGCATTGGGTAAAGAGGAAATGAAGAAAGCCACGGATGGTATGTTGCCAAACATCCCTGGCATGGACTTAAGCAGTATGTTGTAAATGAGTCAAACGGCAATCGTCATCCTCAATTATAATGGTGAAAAATACTTAGAAAAGTTTTTACCATCCGTCCTCCAACATAGCAAGGGTCATGAGGTGATAGTTGCCGATAATGCTTCTACCGATGATTCTATTGCGTTTCTAACAAAGCATTTTCCACAAGTAAGAACCATTATTCTTACAGAAAATCATGGATTTACAGGTGGATATAATCGAGCGCTCGCTCAATTAGATCACGAATATTTCTGCTTACTTAATAGTGATGTGGAAGTGAGTGAAGGCTGGATAGATACATTGGTAGATTATCTAAACGATCACCCTCAAGTTGCCGCAGTTCAGCCCAAAATACTATCTCACAGCCATCCTGACTATTTCGAATATGCTGGAGCAGGAGGTGGATTTATCGATTCTCTCGGCTATCCATTCTGCAGAGGTCGACTGTTTCACCTTACAGATAAAGATGTAGGCCAATACAACGATTCGAGGGAGGTTTTTTGGGCGAGTGGAGCTTGTATGCTTATTCGCAGCAAAGTATACAAAGAGCTTGGTGGTTTAGAAGAAGAGTTCTTCGCACATATGGAAGAAATTGATCTTTGCTGGAGGATTCAAAGTGCAGGATTAAAAGTTGCCTATGTAGGTCAAAGCACTGTCTATCATGTAGGAGGTGGTACACTTTCGCATAACAACCCAAGGAAAACCTATCTAAATTTTCGAAATGGATTGACATTGCTTTACAAAAACCTACCAGCCAATAAAAGCTGGTATATAATTCCCTCCCGCCTTATTCTAGATGGAATTGCAGCTTTGAAATTTCTTATCGTTGACAAAAGCTGGGATAATTTTAAGGCTGTATACCAAGCACATCAAGATTATTTTAAGAATAAAAGCAAGTTTCGAGAGAAAAGGAATATCATTCGAAAAAATACTAAAATCGAGGATATACCAACTATTTACAAAGGCTCAATTGTGTATCAGGTTTTTATTAAAGGTTTGAAAAGTACTAAAAGCTTAAAGCTTTAATTTTTTCCATATCCACCACCCCCAGGCGTCTCGATTGTAAAAACACTTCCTTTCGAAATCTCCCTACTGAAACAACCCGGCATTTCTTCCACCGGCATATTTGTCTGCTGCAAGACTTGGCGTCCAACTTTACCGCCCTCCCCACCAGCTAAGCCATAAGGAGCAATATTCCTATGCTGGGAAAGAACAGTCAGCGTAACATCCTCCAAGAACTTCAATTTCCTTGAAATTCCATTTCCTCCATTGAATTTACCTTTGCCACCTGAATTCTCTCGTACTTTAAATGCTAATAAGCGAACCGGATAGCGAAGCTCCATAATCTCAGGATCAGTAATTCGAGTATTCGTCATGTGCTGATGAACGGCATCTGCACCATGAAAGTCTGGGCCTGCTCCTACACCACCACAAATGGTCTCGTAGTAACCAAACTTCTCATTACCAAATAGCAGGTTGTTCATAGTACCTTGACTACAAGCGGCAAGTTCAAATGCCTTCAATAATGTGTCTGTCAATCGCTGACTTACTTCCGTATTTCCACCAACTACCGCAGGTTCATTACCTTCCATTTCAGCAAATGGGGGATTGAGAAGTCCGTTTGGTAGAATAGTTTTTATTCCACGAATGAGCCCTTCATTCAGTGGCATTGGTTCATTCACAATCAATCGCAGCACATACAAAATCACAGATTGTACTATTGCCGGCGTAGCATTAAAATTACCTTTGTGCACTTGGGCGCTTCCACTAAAGTCAATCTGCCACTCATTATTTGTAAATCCAACCTCCACATTTAGCGCCGAACCATCATCCAATAATTCTTGAGCACTTAATTTCCTATCTTGATATTTGGATAAGCGATTTAGCAACTTTCTAGAAGTTTCAGCCAGGATTTTCTCCATGAAATAATAAAGCTTATCGGTGCCGAAAGATTCTGCTAAATGCTGAAGAGCTTCGGTTCCTGCCATTAATGAAGCTAGTGCAGCAGAAAAATCAGCTTGATTTTCGTGAATTGCCCTACTTGGAAAAGGTGGCGATTGCAATAATGAAATCACCTCAGTCCAATCAGTGACGCCTCCTTTGCAAACATAAGTAGGCGGGAGGATGACGCCTTCTTCTTTCAGCAATTTCGCATCAGCTGGCATCGAGCCTGGGCTCTTTCCTCCAATTTCGGCATGGTGCGCTCTATTTACTAAATAACCAATTCGCTTGCCTTCCTCATCAAAAGCAGCACAAATCATCGTAACATCTGGCAAATGCGAACCTCCATAAGCAGGGTGGTTTGTAAGGATTACATCGCCCTTTTCTATAGGAAATTGCTGAATTACACTTCGCACACAAATTCCCAAGCTACCCAAATGCACTGGAATATGGGGCGCATTTGCAATCAAATAGCCATTTGCATCCATCAATGCGCAAGAGAAATCTAATCTCTCTTTCACATTTACTGAGAATGAAGTCCTCTGCAACATCGTTCCCATTTCTTCAGCGATGGACTGAAATCGGCTAGTAAATAAGGACAATTCTACACTTTCAGAATGGCTGATATTGGAGGCACTTTCATAACCTTGATATTCCAAAATGGCAGCTCGATCTTGAGCTATATTTAATTGCCAATTGGCATTTACCATCAATGTGGAATTTTTGCTCACCAACATTGAAGGTCCATTTATTCTTGCACCTGCTTCAAGATTCTCCCAAATATAAATGTCAATCTTTCGCCACTTACCTTCAATCAAACTGTCCCTTTCCAAATCTGCCTTGGGCTTATACGATTTGAGGCTTGACGAATGGATCTTAGCTGAAACCTCTCTGCTCCTAGCAATTACTTTAATGGACTCTATTTCAATCTCTCTATTGGCTGGCCAGTAATTAAAAAGCTTTAAATACTCCTTCTTGAAATCTTCAATCAGCTGATCTTCGCCTTGCCAATCCACAGTAATAGTACTTTCTTGTCCCAGGAATCTAAGCGCAATTTGTTGCTCTTCAATGTCAACGGGTTCATCCCTTACCTCCTGTCTTAATTCCTCTAAAGCTTGCTCTCCGAGCTCATTTATAATCTCAGCAAGTGATTGACTTACCTGCTCATATTTTTGTAGAATTTGCTTTTCGGCAAAGCGCTCAATTCGAGCCATTCCCATCCCTAAAGCACTTAATAATCCTGCATCATAGGGAATCAATATATCACTGATATTCAGGATTTCTGCAACTGCACAAGCATGCTGCCCGCCAGCTCCTCCAAATGCCAAAAGCGAATGTTCAGCTGGATCAATTCCTTTGTTGATGGAAATCTTGCGAATTGCTTCGGCCATTTTTTCATTGGCAAGCAATAAGAATCCTTCCAAAATATCCTCTCGCTTTTCCTTTGCACCAAGCTTTGATCCCATCTTTGTAAGCACTTTATCTAGTGCCTCTTCGGATTTTTGGAGGTGAACTGGAATGCCAAAAAAAGATGGCTCAATTCTACCTAAAAGCAAGTTGATGTCTGTAATACAAAGAGGACCACCAGCACCATAGCAGGCCGGACCAGGTTTGGCTCCTGCACTTTCGGGGCCTACCGTGAGTGTGATTCCATCAAAATCGCAAATGGAACCACCTCCCGCTGCAACAGTTTCAATATGGAGTGAAGGACTGAAGATTTTCGCTTCGCCAACATTGGTTTGAAATCGATAATCAAACCTCCCGCTGTATCGAGCTACATCGGTACTAGTGCCTCCCATATCCAAGGTGAGCAGCTTTGTAATATTATGGCTATTAGCTGCTGCCGCAGAGGCAACTACTCCACCGGCTGGACCACTAAGCAAACTATCTTTTGCTAAGAACAATTGAGCATCTACCAAACCTCCCGCACTTGTCATTACTTTGATATTGCTACCTCCAAGGGATAGGGTAATTCCATTCAAATACTCATTAATCACAGGACTGATAAATGCATCTATTACAGCAGTTTGCGCACGAAATAATATCTTAATATTTGGGGCAAGTTTGTGCGAAACCGAAATACTTGAAAAGCCGGATTCTCTAAACAACTCTTCAAGTTGCAGCTCATGACTTGGGTTCAGATAGCTGTGCATCATTGCAATTGCTACCGATTCAATCCCTTCTGCTTTAAGTTCAGCAATAATTTGCCTTACCTCTTCAATAGGTAATTGTTGTAATTCAATTCCCTGTGCATCCAATCTGGCAGAAATGCCAAATGCTATGTAATAATAAGGCTTCGCCTTCTGAACATTAAGGGCGAAAATATCAGGTCTTTGCTGGTCACCAATAATGAGCAAATCTTCAAAGCCTATATTGGTGATTAATGCTACTTTTGCCCCTTTGCGCTCAAGCAATGCATTGGTACCTTTGGTAAATCCAAGGCGCATTTCTAATGGCGGAAACGATTGATGAATAGCAGTATTTGTGATTAATCTTGTAGCTAATACAGGAGCTTCCTCACCGGTAAAAATCTGAAAATCTCTGTTTGACTCTAAAAATTCAATCTCTTCATTTAATTGAAGCCAACCTTCAGCCAAATTCGCTCGAGTAATTTTCAGTTCAATATTTGGGTGAGAAAGCCAAGCGAAATTAAAACCTATTATAAGTTCATCACTGAATTCCCATCTGTGATTGATGTAAAGCTTGCTATTCGCATATCGTAAGGCAATTCCTCTAAGACTACCATCACTTAGCACTTTTGCACGTCGGATTTCTCCACTAGGCATTTTACCAAGGCAATCCGTAAAAGTGCCTCCGGTATCCGCCCAAATTTTCCAGTTTGTTTTCATCTATGATTGAATTAAGGCATGAAAATCAGATTGTGCAAGGAATTATACTCAAGCAGCCAGAAATAAATTCTAAAAAGAAATAAGGATTCAAATTTGTAAATTGCTTTCACAAAAAGCCAAAAGATGAAGAAATTACTAATTCTGCTAATTATAGGTTTTCCTGTAATTGCTCTTGCTCAAAGGCCAAGCTCAGGTGGCCCGCTTAATGAATTGCAAGCAGCAATGGATATCAAATACTATGAGCTTGATCTGAAGGTCGACCCGGAAACGAAAACCTTGGCCGGCTCTGTAAAAATTGTTTTTCAGCAGCTCAGCAATCAATCTCACTGGGAACTTGATTTGGTAAGTGCCTACAAAATCGAAAGCATTATTTCAGGCAGTAAATCTCTTTCATTTAAGCATGAAAACGGCAAGATTAGCATTCCTTTCGATAGAAGTTTAGTCGAAAATGGTCTGGTGAAATTGACAGTGAAATACGGAGGACTAGTACCCATTGCGCCAAATCCTCCTTGGGAAGGTGGTTTTACTTTCGAAAAAAGCCCAAATGGTAACCATTGGATTGGCTTGAGTTGTCAGAACGACGGCGCCGATATTTTTATGCCTTGCAAAGATCAACCTAGCGACAAGCCGGACTCCGTTCGAATGAGTATATCTGTGCCTTTTGGCTACCAAGCCATTGGCAATGGCTTACTAGAATCTGTGGTTGAAGTTGAAAACGAACAGTCCATTTATACTTGGTTTACCCAATATCCAATTAATAATTATAGCATCAATTTTACCATAGGCAAGTTTGCAAACTACAGCACTTCCTACACGTCGGTGGACAATAATCCCGTGAAAGTAGATGTGTATTTGCTGGAAGAAAATGAAGACAAACTGCAAACTATGGCTGAGTTGTCGATTGATAATTTAAAACATCATGAGCAGTATTTTGGAGAATATCCATTTGCAAAAGAAAAATTCGGCTTGGTAGAAACGCCCTATTTGGGGATGGAGCATCAAACCATAAATGCCTATGGAAATGAATACAGATTTACAGTAACTCAAGGCAAAACGTATGATTGGTTGCTGCTACATGAGTTGGGGCACGAATGGTGGGCGAATAAGGTAACAGCTTCCGATTGGGCAGATTTTTGGATTCACGAAGGCATTTGTGCGTTTTCAGACGCATTATATTTATACACCAAGTTTGGCTGGGATGAATATTGGAAAAAGATGAGCCAAACCAGAAATAATGTAGCAAACCAAAAACCCATTGTAATGGGGCGGCAGGTGAATTCCGTAGCGGCCTATCATCCGGATATTTATGGTAAAGGCGCTTTTGTCCTTCATATGCTTTGGCAAATGCTTGGTGATGATCTCTTTTTTGGAATTTTGTATGATCTCGCTAATACACCAGAAAGCACATATCTGAATGGAATAACAACAGAGTATTTTGTGAATTTGGTAAATAAGAAAAGTGGAGAAGATTACACAAACTTCTTTGCCTTTTTTATGAATACTACAGAAATACCGGAAGTAATTGTGCGGGAGGGTGAAGACGGAGAATACAGCATTTCCATCCCAAATATCAATTTCAGCATTCCTATGGAAGTGCACACAGCCGATGGCGTTAAGATTATGGAACTTTCAAAACAGCCAATTTCAATCCTAACTAATCAAAGACCTACCGTAGATCCAGAGGGTATATTTTTGAGAAAAGTAGTTAACAAATAGTCTGACATACAATCAATTAAACTTATAAAATTTCTTCATTTGGTTTTACGTAAAAATAATAATCTGTAAATTGTACTTAAAACAAAATTAAGTATACCATGAAAGAAGAAAGCTTATCAATGATTGGCAGATTTTTATTTGCCTTACCAATTATGATTTTTGGTATTTTCCATTTTATGAACGCCACTGAAATGTCTGGGATAGTTCCCGCTTACTTACCTGCTCCTACAGTTTTTGTCTACATTTCAGGAGCTGGTTTGATCTTAGCTAGCCTAAGTTTGATTTTAAAAATCCAAACCTCCCTTGCTATGCTTTTACTGGGTATTATGCTTTTGATATTTGCACTTACCGTTCATCTGCCTGGAGCAATGGATGGTGCCCAAGCCTCAATGAGTAACCTTTTAAAAGACATTGCCTTATCGGGTGCAGCATTTTATTTTTCGGGAAGATTCAAAAGCTAAGTAACTATACAAATGATGTGAGCCATCTGCTTATTAAAAAGTGGATGGCTTTTCTTTTCACAAATACCGTTCAAAACACTTAGCACAATATTATATTCAGTATAATATTTAATCATTTCATCGTTGTTGGATAGGTGAGAGTGGTTAATTGAAAATAGCTTGAAAACTAATTTCATAAATAAACCTCCCGCTATTTTTTTAATCCTTGATTGCAAAGAATACTACCGTTAATTTTGAACAAAATTTTTAATAAGAATTACATGCTTATTCAACAGTATCGATCAAACAGAAATATTCTTATTGTTGTAATTGCTTTACTCTTTTCCCTCAATTCATGTCAAGAAGAAACCCCTGAACCAATTTCAATTTTGGAAGAGGATGTAGTATTGGCAATTGAAGGAGCAATCTTACCTAATTCAGGAGGTTTGATTTCACAGATAAATGCAACTGCATTACAAGGGCTCACTGCTGCAGACTTAGGTTGCGATGTTCTTAATGACTCTTCTCTAAATGAAGTAATCAATAGTAGAAATTCATATAGCTATACCTGGACTTTAGAAAATGAATGTGATTTAGAAGATAAACCATTTGAGTTGACAAGCATATTGGATGGCAACCGAAGATACTTAACTAATGATCTTTCTGCCAATGAAAAAATCGAAACCAGCATATATCTTAGTGGACTGAGCAATCTTGAGAATGAGTTTACGATAAATCTAATTACCGATATAGAAGGCTCATACAGAGCCAGTAATGATATACTAGATGGATATGTAGGAAAAATATCTTTTGTTGGAATTGACATTATTGTGGACGGAGAATCACAAGAAATATCCTCTGGCACCGCCAATTTCGTTTTCAGTGGAGCCTCAATTAGTGGTAGGTTTTTTAACTATGAGGGAGTTCTTACTTTTGAGGGAAATGAGAGCGCAAGTATTGCCTTCACCAATGGTGGAAATTACTCCTTGAATTGGTAATATTCCTTTTGCAAATCAAGAATTTTCCTGACAAAACGCATAAATTCACATCTACATCTCGGCTAATTTGCGTTCGCAATTTATTGCTGATTTCTATTTTAAACCATTCTTAAAATTTCTCCGCAAATGGGTAGAAAAATATTGTTTTAATTTAGATTTAATCTAAATAACATTTAATTTTGTCCACCAATAGATTAGATACACTTATCTATAGCCAACAAAAGAAAAACAAAAACCATAAACCTCATGAAAATGAAATCAGTATTTAAAATCGTTCTTTTGGGTTTTGCTTGGATGGCAATCGTATCCTGCGAAACTACCACTGAAGAAACTGAACAAGAAGTTGTGAATGTGTATACGCACCGTCACTACGAAGCTGATCAACAATTATTCGATCAGTTTACTACCGAAACAGGCATTGCAGTGAATGTAGTAAGCGCAAGTGCAGACGAACTTATCCAGAAATTAGAATTGGAAGGTGAAGGCTCACCTGCTGATGTACTAATTACAGTTGATGCAGGCAGACTACATAGAGCCAATGAAAAAGGCCTATTACAAGCGGTTCAATCTGATATTTTGAACCAAAATATTCCATCTAAATTCAGAAACCCTGAGGGATATTGGTTTGGTTTGACCTACCGTGCAAGAATTCTTGCCTATAGCAAAGAACGCGTAACTCCTGAAGAACTCAGCACCTATGAAGATTTGGCTAACGAAAACTGGAAAGGTAGAATTTTAACTAGAAGCTCAGAAAACATCTACAATCAATCATTGATGGCATCTATTATTGCTGCAAATGGTGAAGAAGTCGCTGAGCAATGGGCTTCAAATGTATTAGCAAATATGGCTCGTGAGCCTAAAGGCAACGATAGAGACCAAGTGAAAGCTGTTGCTGCTGGCGAAGGTGATGTTGCAATTGTAAACACCTATTACATCGGTATTATGCTTAATGATGAGAATCCAGAGGAAAAATTAGCAGCTGAACAAGTTGGCATTTTCTTCCCAAATCAAAACGATAGAGGTACCCACGTAAATATTTCTGGAGCCGGAGTTACGAAATATGCGCCAAACAAAGAAAATGCCATCAAGCTAATTGAATTCCTTTCTAGCGAATCTGCTCAAGGAACCTTGGCAAATATCAATTATGAATACCCAGTAAACCCAAATGTGGAACATTCGGAATTACTAAAAAGCTGGGGGAACTTCAAATCAGATGAATTGAATCTTTCTGTATTAGGCGAAAACAACCAAAAGGCAGTAATGATTTTTGACCGTGTGGGTTGGAAATAAGTAGATAGAATAATTGAAGCGATTTTGGAATTAGCCAAGCAAAGGTATTATTGGTGGAATAGATGGGCATTGGCAGCAATCATAGTATTGCTGCTTGTGTCCATTCCCATTTTTACTATTCTGGTGAAACTATTTGCCGTACCCGGCGAAAGTTGGAATCACTTGGTGGACACCCAACTTTTGGGCTATTTTAAAAATACAATTTTACTCCTTTTTGGTGTAGCCATTTTCGCATCGCTAATTGGCATAAGTGCTGCTTGGCTCGTATCAGCATATGATTTTCCCGGTAGAAGATATTTTGAGTGGCTGCTTATCCTCCCGCTTGGTTTTCCAGCCTATATCATGGCATATACTTACACCGGAATGCTAGAATATACAGGGCCACTCAATTCATTTCTAAGAAATAATTTAGGCATTGTAACCAAAGGAAGCTTGATCGACATAATGAATTTGCCTGGAGCAATTTTTATCCTTTCAATTACTTTGTTTCCCTACATCTTCGTAATCAGTCGATCCTCCTTTTTACAACAGTCTCGTACTTTACAAGAAGCTTCTGCATTGCTAGGAAGCAGTCGATTGCGCACTTTCTTAAAAGTAGCACTTCCAATGGCTCGGCCTGCAATTGTGGCTGGAATTGCCTTGGCTTCCATGGAAGTATTGAATGACTATGGCACCGTAAAATATTTTGGCGTAAACACATTTACCACAGGGATATTTCGTGCTTGGTTCTCAATGGGAGATGCAACTACTGCTATTTATTTAGCTGCAATTCTAATGCTCTTTGTACTGGTATTATTGTACTTGGAAAGCCTGCAAAGAGGCAATAGAAAGTACGCCCAAGCCAATTCCATGAGCAAGCCATTCGAGCGAATCAAAGCTGGAAAGGGCATGAAATTCGTATTCTTTGGCATTTGCACCACGATCTTTTTGATCAGCTTTGGACTACCTCTATTACAGATCTTCTATTGGGTAAATCTCACTTGGCACAAAGTAGCAAGTTGGGATTTTCTCTTACTTATTTACAGGAGCTTTTCTCTAGCCGCCGGCACGGGTTTCGCAGTGGTAGTCTTATCGATAATCCTTCTATATGCTCTCCGTTTGAGTCCATTTGCATGGGTGAAAAACATCACTAAAATAGCCACACTCGGTTATGCAATTCCGGGGGCTGTGATTGCAGTTGGCATCATGATTCCGCTATTGAATTTGGACAAATGGCTCATGAGTGTTTTCACTCCACAGTCTGTTGGGCTAATTTTCTCAGGAACTTTATTTGCATTAGTATTTGCCTATATCGTCCGATTCATGGCCGTAGGATACAATCCGCTAGATGCTGGTTTTCAGAAAATTGGCATCCACGTAAATGAAGCCAGCCGACTATTAGGGCAAGGCTCCATGCGCACATTGTGGAACATCGACCTCCCGCTTATTAAAACAAGTATGCTAAGCGGCATCTTATTAGTATTTGTAGATGTACTAAAAGAATTACCTTTGACCCTGATTTTGCGTCCTTTTAATTACCATACACTAGCTACAAAGGCTTTTGATATGGCAACTAATGAGATGATCGCGGAATCGGCCAATGCCTCTTTGGTGATTATACTGACAGGAATTTTACCGATAATTTTCCTGAATAAATTGATCCGAAAGCGCAATGGATAAGCATAATTAGATTTTTAAAATGACAATACTGAAGCTTCATAACATCACCAAAAAATACGCTAAGGCAGATTACTTCGCAGTAAACAATGTATCCTTAGAGGTAGAGTCCGGTGAAATACTAGCTTTGGTAGGCGAAAGCGGTTCTGGCAAAACTACCCTTTTGAGACTAATTGCAGGACTTGAGCATCCGAATGATGGAAATATTTCTCTTTCAGGCGTTTGCATTGTTAATGGCCAAAAATCAGTTCCTGCCAATGAGCGTAAAGTGGGAATGGTCTTTCAAGATTATGCTCTGTTCCCTCATCTGAATGTGCTCGACAATGTGAAATTTGGTCTGACAGGCAAAAATATTAATGCCGACCAAGTAGCCAAGGATACCTTACAAATGGTCGGTTTACATGAGAATTTCAAAAAATATCCACATCAACTTTCTGGTGGTCAGCAGCAACGAGTGGCATTGGCTAGAGCAATAGCGCCAAATCCATCCATCATTTTGCTGGATGAGCCATTTAGTAATTTGGATGCCATGCTCAAGGATCAGGTGCGGGAGGAAATAAGGCAGATCATAAAGAAAACTAAAGTCACTGCAGTATTCGTAACCCACGACACACGCGATGCTTTATCCACAGCCGATCGCATTGCTATACTGCACAATGGATTACTTCAGCAAATTGGCACTCCTAAAAGCCTCTACGAAGAACCTGTAAATGCTTATGTAGCCAACTTTTTCGGCAAGCAAAATGCTATAATCGCAAGCGCAAAAGATGGAGGTTTTCTTACTCCATTTGGCTTTTTGCCGGATGCTAATGCCTATCAATATACCGGTGAGGTACAATTGCTTTTCCGACCGGAGCATGTAAGTTTGGGTAGCGGAGAAGATTTCCCATTAAGCGGTGCTATTTTCAAAGTTTCTTATTTTGGAGATCACCAAATCGTAAAACTTGCCGATCCACAAGGCAAAAGAATTAGTCTCAAGACTACACCAGACAAATCATTCGATGGTATTTCTACATTGGCATTTAGCCTTAATCAATATAAGGTGATTTCGGATAATCTGATTATTCAGAAAGAGAAAGTTTGATGTAATAAGCTTGAAAAATTTTATGGCTAAAAAAGCATAAATGTTGCATAAAGTTCCGCAACCAATAAAAATATAAGTGCTGTAAAATAGAAATACCCTACGAATAAAAACTTCATCAAGGTCTTGAACCAACCTTGCTTATAAACTCTTCTGAATGAAAAATAAGAATAGCCAGTAACCCACATAAAAAACAAAGCACCAATCCAAAATAAGGTTGTATTGCTTGCATTTAGATTATACATAAGCACGGTAGCAACGGAAAACAAAATGAAGCCAAAGGAATGAATATGCAGACCATGAATAATATGCTGTATATAAAGCCTCTTCCCTCTGATATAAAAAAGCTTAAGTATTGCTGCAAAAAGCGGAATTGCAATTAACATCATCAAGGATAAATTGCGGAATGCATAATCAACAAAATAAGCTTGATTATTAAGTAGCTTACGCAGTTTCAATGCTCCAAAAACCAAAAATTGACTATCCTTCTCAGGATCGATATCCATGGAACTAAGCAACTCTTCATCAGTCAGTTCTCCATCTTTGATACGATCCATAAAACTCTTAGCTGTTTCAGTTCTACTAGCTCTGATCGAATCCATTTGAAACAGTGAATATCCAGTTTCAGCCATAAAATCTTCATTGATCATGGCTAGCAATGAATCAGCAGATTGCACTCCAGTATATTGACTTCGAAGACTATCTGGCAATAATTTAACTTTAGCAGAATCTGTTTCTAATTCATTCCATCGCTCCAAAAGTGAAGCTTTTCCCGAATCAATATTCATAAAGCTATCAGGATTCTTTTCTAAACCTTCTATAATTATGCCTCCCAAATAAAGAGAAATTACAAAAAAGTAAAGCACACTCGTTACAACGTACAAACGAACCGGATTGGAATAATGAACCCTTTGACCTTCATTAAAACGGTTGGTCAAAAAGCCAGGCTTAAAGAAAAAGGGCTTAAGGCTAGATACAAATCGCGAATCCAGCGCCAAGAAAGTAGAAAGAAACTCCCCTATTAGCTGGGTAATAGGTAAATTTTGATCGCGATTTTCCTGCCCACAGACTGGACAATATTCTACCGAATCGCCTGTTTCATGGCCACAATTGAGGCAAAAGTCAGTTTTTGTTCTTTTTTTGGGCATAATGCTAATACTCCGAGTAAATTAGCTAAAATTATCTCATTACATAAAATCCAGCCCAAAGGTATGAGCATTATTATTAAAAATATAAAAGGACTCATTCAAATATTAGATAAGTCAATAGAGCGAGTAAGTGGACAGGATATGGCTAAGCTCAACAGCATTTCCAATGCTTGGCTATTAATAGAAAATGGCCTAATTGCAGATTTTGGTGAAATGGGCCAAATGCCCAATCTACAAAATGAAGAAGTGATTGATGCTACCGGCAAATTTGTGATGCCTACATGGGTGGATAGCCATACTCATCTGGTCTTTGCAGGCAGTAGAGAAACGGAATTTGTTGATAAAATCAAAGGGCTGAGTTATGAAGAAATTGGCGCAAGAGGTGGCGGGATTTATAATTCAGCAGCGCTATTAAGGCAAACTTCTGAAGAGGATTTGCTTGAGCAATCGCTCAAAAGAGCAAAGGAAATAATAGCTACAGGGACAGGTGTAGTAGAAATAAAAAGTGGATATGGATTGACTACCGAAGCAGAAATGAAAATGCTGCGAGTAGCAAAAAGAATCGCTGAGCTTACAGATTTGGAAGTGAAAACCACTTTTCTAGGTGCGCATGCTATCCCAAGGAACAAAAAGCGGGAGGAATATATACAGCAAATTAAATATGAAATGCTGCCAGCAGTCGTAGAAGCTAAGCTTGCCGACTATTGCGATGTGTTTTGCGAAAAGGGTTTTTTCACTGCTGAGGAAACAGAAGATATTTGTAGGGAAGCATTAAAATACGGATTGAAACCTCGCATCCATGCCAACCAACTCTACAACTCGGGAGGTATAGAAGTGGGCGTGAAACTAGGCGCAATGAGTGTAGATCATTTGGAGGTAGCTGGTGATAAAGAAATAGCTATTTTGAAAGACTCGCAGGTAATGCCGACTTTACTACCAGGAGCTGCTTGGTTTCTCAATGCGCCCTTCCCTCCCGCTCGCAAAATGATCGAAGCCGGACTTCCGGTAGCCATTGCATCGGATTTCAACCCTGGCAGCTCGCCTACAGGGAATATGCCATTACTGCTAGCGATGTCATGTGTAAAAATGAAAATGCTTCCACAAGAAGTCATTCATGCTGCTACGATCAATACGGCATCAGCACTGGAGCTATCCCACAAATATGGCAGCATCACCAAAGGCAAAGTTGCCAACCTTATCATCACCAAAGCAATCCCAACTATAGACTATATGTTCTATATGTTTGGCACTAATCATATCGATGAGGTAATTTTGAAAGGAAAAAGGCAAGTTGGGTAAGGGAGATTTTTGAGCTATGGTTGAGTGAGTTATGGGTGATGGGAGATGAATTCGGGGTCAATAAAATTACTCGCCTAATGGTAATTTCATTCTATATGATACCATTGATATTCTTTTCCATTCCAAAAAATAATTCCTCCACCGTGGGATTCTTCAACGCTCATGTAAATCCCGTTTCCTATCAGCTCAAAATTTTGACTTTCATCATACCCGATTATATCTCCAGTATTTTCATCTACTAATGTTGGCGCAACTACTTCTCCTTTTGGAATAACTTCGAAAACATCGATCCAATTCAAATCGGTCATTTGGTTAATTTCTTTTCCCGCTCCAAAAATGATGCTTTCGTAATTTTCAGAATTATGAATTATTAAAACACCAACTTTTTGATTGTTCCTGCTTTTGACCAAAGAAGCAAAATCTATTTTATTGTCACCATTAAAGTCCCCTATCAGATTTTTGTCAGCAATCAATTCCAAGGAATCAGGAACGTTAGTCAAATCAAACATTTCATTCTGAACAACTTCCGTTTCGGTTTTCAATTCGTTTAGTTCAGATGTTTGTTTGAGTTTTTCTTTGCAGGACGAAAAGCTTATTATCAGAACTATTATTATTCGTAATCTCATTTTGCAGCTTTTTGTTATCATCCAGTTATGGTAATTACCTTACAAAGGCATAGGGGAGAGAAGCTTCCTCTATTTCCATTTATCAACGAGCATATTATTAAATCTTTTTCACTGTTTATTCATAAACATAAACCATTCTAACTAAATATCCAATCTGGTTAACAGGCTTTTATTTAAGTAGAAGAGATGGATGAAGCCTCTAATATATCTTAGCATTAGGCGATAGTTTAAATTATCGTCTTTTTAAGCGATATTTTGAATTATCGTTTTAATAAGCGATATTTAATATATGATTGCAATAATAAAAGGAGATATAGTCTCTTCAAGAAAGCTGATAGACCAAGAGAAATGGTTAATACCGCTAAAATCATTATTATCAACATGGGGAAATACACCCAAGCAATGGGAATTAGTATGGGGTGATTTTTTTCAAGTTGAAATTACCAATCCTGAGGATGCCCTTAAAAGAGCACTAGAGATTAAAGCCTTAATAAAAAAAATAGAACCCTCTAATGAACGTAAAAATATCAGCCCGATTGATGTAAGAATGGCGATTGGAATAGGTGAGAAAACCTATTCGGGTGATAGAATATCAGAAAGTAATGGTTCCGCTTTTATTCATGCAGGAGAGAAATTCGATAAGCTTAAGAAAGAGAATACAAAATTAGGGATCAAGAGTCCTTTGCAATCTCTCGATAATGAAATAAACCTCTATCTGAAATTGGCAGGTATATTTATGGACAGATGGTCTGTATCTTCCGCTGAAATCATTGCTATAATTTTGAAAAATCCCGAAATTAAGCAAGAAGAAATTGGAGGCCTTCTAGATATCAAACAAAACTCAGTAAGCGGGAGGAGAAACAGAGCAAATGCGGATGAAATTTTGGAAGTTGAAAGAGTTTATCGCCAAAAAATCAAACAATTGCTGATATGATCATTCTCCTAAAATTAATTCTAGCTCATTTTATAGGTGATTTCATTTTGCAATCAAAATCATGGGTAGCTGAGAAAGAAATAAAGAAAGCAAAATCAATCAAACTTTACCTACATATTCTTCTCCATGGATTGTTGGTACTAATCCTTTTATGGGATTACAATTATTGGCCACTCGCATTATCAATTATGGTTCTACATGGGCTAATTGATCTAGTAAAGCTATATGCTCAAAATGAACAAAATAAAGTAAAATGTTTTCTGATAGACCAAGGCTTGCATATCATCAGCATTTTGCTTTTATGGAGTTACTGGTTTTATCCAATCAAAAACCTAAATGAAATTTATATACGCCCAAGTATCTGGATATATGGGACAGCCATCCTATTCATCTCCATAGTAAGCGGCATTATTATCCATGTTATAATGTCCAACTGGTCTAAAGCATTGAACGACAGCAATGAAGAATCACTGAATAACGCGGGTAAATATATAGGAATTTTGGAACGCTTATTTGTTTTCACTTTTGTGGTAACCGGCAATTGGGAAGCAATTGGCTTCTTATTAGCAGCCAAATCAGTTTTTCGATTTGGTGATTTAAAAGAATCTAAGGACAGAAAACTCACCGAATATATATTGATTGGTACGCTACTAAGCTTTGGAATTGCCATCACCACTGGAATGATCGTTTTAGAACTAAATATAAAAAGTTGAGGAAATATCTTTATTTCAATGGATAAAACGAATATAAACTCTGTACAGTAATCACGGTTAGAATTGGAGGCAATCTATAAAATTCTGATTTCCAAATAATAACAACTGACAACTCGCAAAAGGGATGAATCATCAACAGTTCGTTAAAGGTTTCAGATTTCATCAAGATTTCCTAACAATGGTGTTGCCTACTTAATCACAATCATAAAAATAGTAGTTATTGCAGTCTGCTCATTTCCCTCTTAGTATCCCTCACAATAGAAGTCTACTACTTGTCAAGAGATTGCTTCCAAACTGATTGATTCATTGCTCTAAAACAAGTGCACCTGTACTCGCTGCTACTATTCAATAGTTGCAGTTTGACAATTCCGCCACATAAATGTGCTACCGCTTTCAAGTGTATCATTATTGAAATTACGCACTCCAGCATGCTCATCCCCATTATATTGATCAAAAGTGGTGTGATTTTGAAGAACACCCGGAGCATTAAAATTTTCTATTCGGTCGATATTAGAGGTTGAACCAAAGTAACTGGTAACAATGTCCCCATTTAAGGCTCCACTTTTATCATAGGTTGATTCTTTAAGCTTCCTTCCAAAATTATCATATTCACTTTCTACGACCACTGTGGTAGTAAAGCCAAAAACAGTTTGTACGGGTTGTTGCTTTTATTTCCTGCGCTTGTACATTGTACTCATTAATTGTTTGGATGCTTGGATTGGTTTCACCTTTAGAGGAAAGGAGTTACTTGAATGCTAGTGCTTTCGCTACTTACAGTGCCTCCCGGTTCTATAGCTTGTTATATCAAGATCACTTCCCAAGTTCATTCAATTGGAAAATTACAATCAGGTTTTCTTCTGTTGAAGTAACCGAATTATTGGTTTGAACGCCACTTCCTCCATTCAAATTGAAAGTCCATAGAGATACGTATTTGCATAGGTTGAAGTATTTGTAAATACTACTTCTTGACCTACTTCAGGGTTCGCAGGACTGAACTCGAAGGAAGCTGTTGGTCCAGCTCATTAGCGGATCGGCCCAAAATATGAGTATACCTTCTATACTACCATTTACAATCCAGAAGGAATTTTTGTATAAAACTCGAAAGTTGAAACACTTCTATTTACTCTTGTCCAGCCATTCTGATCTGGATCTGAATTCCCATAACGATAGCTAATGGCAATTTTGAATTTGAAGCCTTTACTAGAGTCCAAATTTTCAGATCTAACCAAAATCATTCTTCCATCTGACTCGACATTTCTCAAATATGAAATAGAATCACCTGATGCTAGCGAGGTTATGGTAATACGTGCAGCAGGAAAAGTTATGTCAAAATTCAGAATAGTTCCATTAACTAATTCGGAGGTAGTTGGCAACACGGTCGGTTCTGGAATTGGGAACAAATCCACACCTCCTGAACTGGTAAAAGATTCTACAAAAGGTTTGATTTCACCATAGCTTAATTCAAAGGGGTTGGCATATTCAAAACCTTCGAATACATAAGAGGTATCTGTAGTTACGGTTGGGCTTACTCCCTTCATCAGTGCATTTGGAGGAAAAAAATATATACGCTGGTTCGTATCCTCTCTATTGGCAAAAACTTGTAAAATTCCTCTTTGATACATAATAGGTTCTTCTTCATCCGTTATTCTAAACCCTTTAAAATTCTCCAAAAGAACCTCGCTTCTTTTGTTCACTATATTGTAAAGCACCTCAATTTCTTTCGACACTGTGGCGGTTCCTCCCGCTCCACTTGCTTCTAAGGTAATAGTATAAGTGCCTGTATTACTAAAAGCAAAACTTGGGTTTTCTTCTGTCGAATTAAACTCGGCAGGCTCACTAGACCACACATAAGAATCAACATTACTTACACTACTAGTAAATACTACAGTCTCACCTACTTTAGGACTCTCAGGTGTAAAACTAAAATCCGCACTCGGCTCTGGCGCAGTTATCTCTATAGTTTTACTGAGCTCTGTTGTACCTCCTGGCCCCGTTGCTCTAAAAGTAACTTGATAAGTGCCTGCTTCTTCAAAAGCATAACTAACTGAAATAGCATTAGCTGTCAATCCAGATGGATTTGAAGACCATTGGTAACTTGTGGAATTTGTGGCAGTCCCAGTGAAATTTACCGTTTCCCCAATAGAAGGATTCTCTGGGCTAAAATTAAAGTTAACTGTAGGGCGAGGCGTGGTATCTTCCTCCTCGTCACTCCCATTTTCACAAGATTGAAAAAAGAAAATGGCTAAGAAAAGTAATGGCAGGAATAGAGACAACTTTTTCATGCTAAGAAAATTAAGATTGACTAGGCTTTAAAATTTATACTTTATCAATATATATTTATTAATAGATAAAGAACATGAAAATATTAAGCTTAAATTAATAAAGAAAATTCAATTTCCCTTATCAATTAGCTATTTACCGTTACTAACCCTGCCAAATAATTTATTAACATAATCTCTTTTGACAAAAATGCGGGAGGAAAAGATTCTCTCTAAGTGTCAGGTGCAAGACAGGCTTTTGCTTATTGGATATCGGTATTGTAAACTTCTATTCAACTATTTCAAAAAGCAAGGAATGTTGGATTTCCATAAATTTACCATCTTCAATAAGCTTAAATCGATGAGCCCTCATTCTTCTGCGAACTTGTTTTTCAGACATTTTATGGAGTAGCTTAATCTGCACAGATGAATTTTCTCCTCGGTATTTAATTAGCAAAACCTTCCCATTGGGTTTTTGGCTTTTCTTTATAATGTGGTGTATCTCTTGTGAGAATTGAAGCTTATCATATACATCCACCATAATCGCCAAATCGATAGCTTTTCATAAAATTACTTTTTCTACTAACTACTAGGGCTTGATTTAGTTTGGTCTCAGTGCTCAACAATACGAAATAGGCTTGATCTAAAATGAGAGCAGAAATTACCTCCCACTATTTACATTCTCCCAAAATGGAGCGGGAGGTTGAAGTCAGCATTCTTACCTTTGTAAGGATGATCCTTGATGAATGAATTTTACTGATCTAACCAATCATTTTAGATAGTCAAACACACTTACAAGCTTGTATTTCGGACTGCGCTGCATGAATTCATTAAAAAATGCAGTGTGCGTAGCACCCATAAGGATAAAAACTCGGTCGTCCTTAGTAAGCTCTATTTGATTGATATTAGAATACATCACCATATTTCGATGGTAAAATTTAGCTGCTTCCTCAGCACCTTCAGCATTTCCTTTTGTGGACGAATGCAATAACATATCAGCATTGATATTGAGTAGATAATCCAGATACAGAGGGTTATTACTCATTTCAAGCATTTCTTTGAGAGATAGATTACCGCCCTTGCTGGCAACATATTCTATCTCATTCTGCTCCATCATTTTACCATACTTCCTAAAAGTGGTCGAATCTATCTGATTTTGAAGTTGTGCGGCAATCATATAATTATAGCCTTCTTTATAATCAACTCCATAAATCCTTTTTGTCCCACTTAAGCGACCAATTTCATAGGCCAGCAATTCAATTTCATTCGGATTCTCAAATTTCATTTTAGGGTTCTGCAAATAAGCCTGATACAAGGCCTCCAACTTTTCTTGATAGGCAGGAGTTGCCTCCACCACTATTACAGTTGGTTTAAATTCGGCCAACATCCTCGCGATCTCATGGATCTGTCGAACATTCTCTTGATTGTGCTCATCAAATTCTGTTTTGTTGGCATCTGGGGTGTATCCCATGTGAAATGTTCCAAAATTTAAGACAGGTATAGCGTCATCAAACTTCGTTTTGAATTGGATTTGTTGCGCTGTACAATATACGCTTGTACATAAAAGTGCGGTAGCTAAAATGATCTTTTTCATACTAAATTATTTTTTTGTTGTACAAACATTGGAAGAATGCCGCAGCCTGTAAACTTATATCGACGTACCCGGAGTGTTGATCGACGTATCGGGTAGGGAGGCTTTTGTGAAAGACGTACCTTTATCAAAAAATAATTTAATGATCTATAAAGGAGCCTTATCTCGTAAACAAGAAGTCATAATCCATATACTTTTTTGGTCATTTATGGCCTATTTGACTCTTGTTGTATTCGATACAACCAATGGGAATTCCCTTAGACTAATGGAAATTGACCTGTTTGGGGTAACAGGAGCAATCATTTTCATTCTCACATTCTATCTCAATTATCTATTCTTTTTGCCATTTACTTTCAAACCATTTAAATGGACGAAGGCTCTAATTTCAATTGTAAGCTTGTTTGCATTTTTCATTGTACTCCGATACCTAATCGAGCAAAAATTGACGGTTGCCCTATTTGACACTCAAAACTATTATGATAATTTTTCTCTCGCTTTCTACATTTTAGACAACATTTATTATGGAAGCTTTCCTATCATTGCTAGTTCCTTTTTATGGATTATCATATTTGTAATTAGGCTTTTACATTATAATCAACAAATAATTGAAGAGCAGAAGAACACTGAAATCAAGTTTCTTAAAGCCCAAATCAACCCGCACTTTATATTCAATACATTAAATAATATCTACTCAATGGTTTATTTCAAATCAGGTAAATCATTGCCCGCTATCGAGAAATTAAGTCAAATTATGCGATTCACCACCTACGAATCACAAAAGGAAAAAATTAAGCTCTCGGAAGAAATCAATTATATCAAGGCATATATCGAGCTGGAGCAATTACGCCATGAAGAACAATACACAGTGAATCTGGACTTGCCAAGCAAGGAAACGCAAGTAGAAATACCACCCTATATCTTATCTCCATTTGTTGAAAATGCTTTGAAACATGGTAAAGCCACGGTTGAAAACCCAATAGAAATTAAATTGACAAGGACGAAAACCACCTTAAACTTGGTAGTGAAAAATGAAATCTCCACAAATAAAAAAGATAAATTGGGTGGAATTGGATTAGAGAACCTGAAAAAACGATTGGAGTTGTACTATCCAAAATCCCATAATTTGGAGCTAAGCGAAACAGACAATGTATTTATTGCCGAACTCGAAATACAATTGCGATGAAGAAAAAGATTAATTGTATTATCCTAGATGACGAACCTTTTGCGGTGGAATTAATTAAAGATTACGCTAAAAAAGCTCCTACGCTTAATATTCAATATGCGGGCAGTGAAGTATATAAAGCTATCGAAATTCTCCAAAACACACAGATAGATTTACTCTTTGTAGATATTCAAATGCCTGAACTGACAGGGATTGAATTGATGCAAATGTTTAATCAAAACCACAATTTCATTATCACTTCTGCCTATCAGGAATATGCTTTGGACGCTTTTCAATTCAATGTTATCGATTTCTTATTAAAGCCCATCACATTTAATCGATTTTACCAAAGTATCGAAAAGTACAGCCAATGGCTCAACAACTTCCAACCAAAAGAGCCTGCTGACAACTATATATTTGTAAAAGCAGATCGTAAGCATTATAAAATCAACACCGATTCTATTCAGTATATCGAAGGGATAAAGGATTATATTAGAATTCATACCGATGATGATAAAATAATGTTCTTGGAAAACATGAAAGACATCCTAGAAAAATTACCTGACAACCAATTTGTTAGGATCCATCGCTCGTATATAATACCCTTCAATAAAATTAAAGTAATCGAAGGAAACCAAATCCAAATGACCAATGGCGAATACCTACCTATTGGCGAAACGTATAGAAATATGGTAAAGGAATGGTTTTATGGAAAGAATAAATAGAAATGGTTTTTATCATTCACCATCCAAAAAGGCAAATTAGGCTAAAGCCAAAAACACACCAACTCATTCACCCCAATAAATCTAGAGGCAATTCAATTTTGTAAAATGATTTGGCGCTGAATAAATTGATGACTTTGCTTATCCTAGGAATTCAATAGTGAAATTGAATAGGAATGTGGCTTTAGCCCATTCATAAAATGCAAAAAAATATCATGGCTTTAGCCAAATAGTGTTTGTGGACTTTATATAACCTATAAAATTTTCATCTCTCCACCCCAGCCACAACCTTACTAAAGTCCTCAATATTTTGTGGACGACCCATTACATAGAGGATATCATCGCATTTTATTAGCGTGTCACCACCAAGCTCTGTTATGGTTTCTGTTTCCCGCTTTAAAGCTATGATGGTTACGTGATATTTATTGCGCACTTGGGCTTCTTTCATGGTTTTGCCTACCACCTCGTTTTTGCCTTTAAGCACTCGAATCGCCGTAACATTCATTTCAGGAATCTGGGCAGATATCCGATCTAAACCTCCCGCTCCAGGTATATCTCGAAGCATCTCATAATTGGCAGATCTTATTTTCTGAATAAACTCATTTATTGAAGCATTTGGAATAAAATACTTATTCAAAACTCGAGTAAATATCTCAATAGAAGTTTCAAACTCTTCTGGAATTACAGCATTTGCACCCAGCTTATAATTCTCTTCCATTTCGGCAACAAAGCGCGTACGAACAATCAAATGTAAGCTTGGATTGATACTACGGAGCTGCTGCACTATACGCTTAGTACTTACTGGATCAGAAATGGCCACAACTGCAACTCTTGCCTTCTCTGCATGGATATGGTGCAATACATGTCCACTCACGGCATCACCAAAATGGATTGGCTCGCCTTTTTTACTTTCTTCTTTTACTGTTTCAGCATTCAACTCCACAATCACATACTTGATTCCTGCACTTTTAGCTGCCCGGCTTAGATTTCTGCCATTAAGACCATAACCTATTATTATCAAATGATCATCAAGCACTTCTGCTGGCTTTTCAATTTCACGCGCTTTCTTCCCTACATTATCCAATGGCCTATTCATCTTTTTGAGGAGTCTAGACCTCATGATGAAATATGAGATCTTATCTAACTTCATTAGGACAAATGGCGTAATGGCCATCGTAAAAATGGAAACTGAAAGGAAATACTGGTAAACTTCTGGGGTAAGTAACTCATAATCTAGGCCCGACTTAGAAAGTAATAGTGAGAACTCACCAACTTGAAACAAACACAAACCTGCCAAAAGAGCTGTCCGCAACGGATACCCTAAAACCCTCGCTGCAAAAGCGGCTACAGCTCCTTTAATAATGAATGTGCCTACGGTAAGGGCAATGACAAACGGGAGATTTTGCAACATAAACATCCCATCGAAAATAATCCCAATAGACACAAAGAAGAAACTAATAAACAGCTCACGGAAGGGCAAGATATTACTTGTAGCCTGATGACTGTACTCCGACTCCGAAATGATCAAACCTGCCAAGAAAGCGCCCAAACCTAGCGATAGCCCAAGTTCAGAAGTGCCATAAGCTACAGCAAAGCAAATTCCGACCGTACTGAGGATAAATAATTCTTGACTTTTGGTTTTGGCAATTTGATCTAATATCCAAGGAAATAGCTTTTTGGCACTGAAGATCACTGCGGCAATTACAAGCACACCCTTTAAAGTAAGCATTCCCAACTCCAACCAGACATTCTCCGCAACGCCAGCCAATATTGGCGTAAAGAGCATTAATGGTACGATTACAATATCTTGGAAGATTAGAATACCGAGGGCTATTTTCCCATGCGGACTATTAATCTCGGCTTGCTCTTGCAGTAATTTCAATACGATGGCTGTAGAACTAAGTGAAAATAAGAAGCCAATGAAAATCGCTGTATTTAACTCAAAACCCAACAATACGGTAAGTCCTGTCACCACAGCAATGGTGAGCAACACCTGAATGCCCCCACCTATCAAAACAATATTTTTGATAGCTGCCAGGTTTTTGAGAGAAAACTCCATCCCAATTACAAATAGCAGCAAAATGATCCCAATTTCAGACAGCGCATCAAACTCGTCCGAACTCCCTACTAAATTGAAACCTGTAGGCCCGGCAATAATGCCTGTAAGTAAGTAACCAATGATTGTTGGAAGTTTGAATTTTCGAAAGAGGACAATAACAAAAGTGGCTAAACCAAGTATGATTACCACTTCAGATAACATGGGAATTTCAATTGCTGCAAGCATCATAAAAAACTATTGATTCCTAAAGTTAAGAATTAAGCGATTCCTTTTATGAAGGAAAAATAATTGAGAGGCTAAATTATCCTGCTCACGGCAGAAGGGAAAAACTAAATATGCTTTTCTTGATTGCGCATAGCTTCGCGGACAAGGATAAATTCCATCACATTTTCAGAATCAACGACACCAATCAGTTGCTCGCCATTCATTACTGGCATTAGGCCTTGTCCTTTTACTTTCATATTTGGAAATACCTCTTCAAGAGCTTGATCTATCGTCAGTGATTTATATTCTTTAGATATGGTTTGGGAAATAGGAGCTTCTAAACCCAAAGTTGAAATTCCTTGTATCAATTCATTTCGACTCAAAATTCCTACAAAACGACCCTTATCCATGATCACAAAATCGGTGTTTTGTGAATCCAACAATGCCTTCGTTGCTTGTGAGAGAGGATCTGAGGCTTGCAATTCGCTAAATTCGGTCATCATTACGTCCTTTACAGTAAAGCCTCTCAACACACTTTGGGTTTGTACCATACTATTTTCGGCCTGTGCTCCAAGAAAAATAAATATGCCAATAAGGACTAAAAATGGATTGTAAAACAGCCCAAGAAACACAAAAAGTATAGCGATAAATTGACCTAATGAAGCTGCAATTTGAGTGGCTTGCTCTCTTTTAAATTTAAAAGACAAAAGTGCTCTTAATACCCGCCCGCCATCCATTGGAAAGGCTGGGATCAAATTGAAAACAGCCAATACAATGTTCACAGTCACTAAATAAACTAGGAAATTGTCCGCACCAATAGTCATCAGATCCTCCACTTCCATTGTAAAATCACTTACTGCTAATCCTAAAATTATCGCTAAAACCACATTTACTATAGGTCCGGCAATTGCTACAAGTAATTCTTGCTTTGGATCATCAGGTAGCTTTTCCATTTGAGCTAAGCCACCTATAGGCAAAAGGGTGATATACTTCGTTTTGAAATTGAATCTTTTGGCCATAAGCGCATGACCAAATTCATGCAGGGTTACACATAAAAATACAGCGAGGATAAACAGAATTGTCCACCCTATTTGCTCATTTGTTTGCCCAGATCTTACACCCGATACCGCAATCCATAAAAGTAGCAATGAGAATGTCCAGTGGATAAAAACTTTGATCCCAGCATATTTACCTAAATAAAGTGACCATTTCATTCCAGTGAATTTAGATTTTGAATAAATTTTAATACCATTAAAACTCACTTTCAAGATAAGTCCAAAAATCAACGAATAAAAAAACGGGAGGGTAAAGAAGTTAGAGCCGTATGGGAGAACCAATGCAAATAATTCTGGATGTATACTTAATAATGTTTCCTATCAGCTCAAATAGTTCTGACTAAAGTTGAGATTTGGTAAATATTCATAAACAGTACACGCCATTGATAATTTCTATCACAGGCTTAATGGAATAAGCTACATAATCCGAAACGAAAAAATTAACTTAGAGGAAACAAGCTGCTTTGGCCGTTCGCATTTATTCCATATCGTTTTTATTCATCTTGATGCTCCCTTTGGGCGGCACCTATATCTCATTTTGGCTTAAGCGCAGCCAATTGCAATATGCAATGGAGCATAGAATCAGAAAGGAAAAAACCGAAGAAAACCTGGTTCTTGTAAAGATTCCAAAATCACTTGAAGCCAATCCAGATAAGTCATTTAAGCGAATCCATTCTCGAGAATTCCGCTACAAGGGCAATATGTATGATGTGGTGCGTCAGGAAGACAAAGGCGATGAAACTTGGTATTGGGCGGTTCACGATGAGGCTGAAACTCTTTTGTATGCAAAAATGGATGAGCTCAAAAAGAAAGCTTGGGGAGATGAGCAATTACCACATGAGCCCGGAACTAAGCTAGAAAGGCTTTATCCCAATTATATTTTTACAGCTAATAACCTTGATTTCGCTGAATACTACGCTGAACTAGAAAATTCAGATCAGCTCGAAATGGCAATTCATTACAAGTCGATCTTAAGCGAAATTCCAAACCCTCCTCCGCAGATTCGTTTATCCATATAGAACCTAGCTAGTTTAAACGCTTTTCGCAGAATGGATAATTAAATCTAATAAATCTGTGAAAGCCTAATTGACTATACCCAATGCTAGGGTCAATACCTTCCGCATTTTATTCGAAGCGGAAGGATAACTCAATCATTGTAAATGAAATTGGATAAGCTCACCATGATTATCTGTATTTCAAAACCATAAATTTATAAAAAATGAAAATCAAATATTTATGGTTATTCTCATTAATGCTACTGGGGTACAGCTCAATAGCACAGATAGTAACCGTAAGAGACAATAACGATCGTCAAGCATTAGAGTTGGTGACAATATACAGCCCAAGCCTTGACGTGGGAATATTTACCGACGAAAACGGTGAGGCAGACATTTCGGCTTTCAAAGGTGCGAATGATATACAGTTCAGCTCCGTTGGTTATCGTAGCATCACTCGAAGCTATGCTGCTTTGGAAGCCAATAATTTCAGGGTTTTTCTGTCAATAGAAGATATCTCATTGAGTACGGTGGTAGTGTCCGCAAGTAGATGGCAGCAGTCGAGCAGAGATGTACCAAATAAGATTACCACCATCAGCTCAAAGGAGATGCAATTACAAAATCCTCAGACTGCAGCGGATATGTTAGAAACCACAGGGATGGTATTCGTACAAAAAAGTCAATTAGGTGGAGGTAGCCCTATGATTCGTGGATTTGCTACTAATAGAGTATTGATAACAGTAGATGGAGTACGGATGAATACGGCCATTTTCCGAAGTGGAAATGTTCAAAATGTGATTTCACTCGATCCATTTGCAGTGGAAAATACCGAGGTAGTTTTTGGTCCAGGATCTACCATTTATGGTAGCGATGCAATTGGTGGTGTGATGAACTTCTATACACTAACTCCTAGTCTCTCAAGTGGAGAAGAAAAGTTGATAACTGGAAGTGGAACGATGAGATACTCATCTGCCAATAATGAAGGAACAGTCCACGCCGATGTAAATATAGGTCTAGACAAATGGGCTTTCTTGAGCAGTTTTACCTATTCATCGTATGGCAATTTGCGGATGGGCAAAAATGGCCCAGAAGAATACCTGCGAAATTCCTATGTAAGGCGAATTGATGGACAAGATTCTGTGGTAGTTAATCCTGATCCTTTGGTGCAAGTACCATCAGGTTATGATCAATATAATATCATGCAAAAAGTACGCTTCGCACCAAATCAGAAATGGGATATCAATTACTCCTTTCATTATTCTGAAACATCTGCATACTCACGCTACGACAGACTAATAAGGCCAAGAGGAAGTACACTCCGCTCGGCAGAATGGGCTTATGGCCCACAAGTTTGGATGCTCAATAAATTGAAAATCAATCTGTTTAAGCAAACTAATTTGTTTGATCAAATGACAGTAAGGTTGGCACATCAGTTTTTTGAAGAAAGCAGAATAGACCGTGATTTGAACAATCCAAACCGTCGAACTAGAGTGGAGCAAGTGAATGCCTATTCTGCAAATGTGGATATGGAGAAAAAAATGAATGGTAATGGAAGACTATTTTATGGATTGGAATTTATCTACAATGCAATAGGCTCCACTGGTAAGGATACAAATATTGAGACGAATGAAACAGTTCCAGCCTCCTCCCGCTATCCTGATGGGTCAGATTGGCAATCATACGCTGCCTATGCGAGTTATCAATATAAAGCAACCGATCAATTGACTGTTCAGCTTTCTAGTAGATATAATCAAGTAGGGCTGAATGCAGAATTTGACAGAAGCTTTTATCCTTTTCCTTTCGAAAATGCCAATATAAGCTCTGGCGCATTCACTGGTAGTGTGGGCGTGGTGTACAATCCGCGGGAGGATTGGCAAATTGGCACCAATCTATCAACCGGTTTCCGCTCTCCCAATATCGATGACATAGGCAAGGTTTTCGACTCAAGCCCAGGCACTGTGATCGTTCCTAATCCGGATTTGAATCCCGAATATTCCAGCAATGTGGATTTGGCGATTGCTCGCACTATAGGAAATATTGTAAAACTAGATGTAACTGGTTTTTACAATTATCTAACAAATGCTTTGGTAAGGCGCGATTTCAAGTTCAATGGCCAAGATAGTCTCGTTTATGATGGCGCATTAAGTAGAGTACAAGCTGTGCAGAATGTTGCTTTTGCTAAAGTATTTGGTGTCCAAGCGGGTGTGGAAGTATCGTTTCCATCTGGTTTTGGTTTATCCTCCCGCTACAATTGGCAAAAGGGGACCGAAGAGCTAGATGATGAAACAGAAGCGCCTCTGAGGCATTCGCCACCATCTTTTGGCGTAACAAGGCTTAGCTACGAAAAGAGTGGCTTACGTACAGAACTTTATGCTATGTACAATGGTGAAATTCCAAACGATAGATTAGCACCTGAGGAACAAGGCAAAGAGTACATGTATGCCATCGATGATAATGGAAATCCATTTTCACCATCTTGGTTTACCTTAAACTTAAAAGCGCAATATCAGATGAATAATGGCACTAGTTTGATGATGGGGTTAGAGAATATTTTAAATGAAAGATATAGGCCATACAGCTCAGGAATTGTAGCCCCAGGTCGCAATTTCATCGTTTCTATACGAACACAATTCTAAATCTCTTTAACTGGATTCAGCCGAATCTAATATTCCTAAAATGGAAAAGTCTGGTAAATTCGATTTGCCAGACTTTTTCATTTATTAATATGTTCTCTTACTTTTTAGTCTTTTTCTTCTTACTTCTAAATAGCCTCTTCAATACACTCTCCTTCTTCTCGAAATCTTCAGAATAATACCCGTAACCATAGCCGTAGCCGTAACCATAGCCATAGCCATAGCCATAACCATAGCCGTAACCATAGCCATAACCGTAGCCGTAGCCATAACCATAATCGAGTTTCTTGTAATCTACGTCATTGAAAATTACCGCTACATTTTTGATTTTACCGGTTTGATAAAGCTCATTCAACCCAACTAATGCTCGCTTGGTAGAGTGATCCTGACGAACCATGAAAAGGTTAGCATCAGAGTATTTCATAATCTCCATTCCATCCGCTACAAGCCCCACTGGTGCTGAGTCAATTATTATAAAATCATAATGTGCTTTAAGGGTATCCATCAGTTTGGTAAACCTCGAGCTCATAATCAATTCAGCAGGATTTGGTGGGATATCACCTGGCGTAATTGCGTAAAGATTATCTACAACAGTTTTATTGGTTATTTCTTCTTCAGTAGCCATCCCCGCCAAATAATTACTTAGCCCCTTGTGAGAATCCATTTTGAAGTTCTTATTATAAACGTGAGGCTTTCTCATATCCGCACCCACTATAATCGTCTTCTTACCTGAAATTGCAATTACACTGGCAATATTCATGGCTGAGAATGTCTTTCCTTCACCGGATACTGTAGAAGTTACCAATACCACTTTAGTCGCTGCCGAATCATCCAATAGAAATTGGATATTAGAACGAATGACTCGAAAGGCCTCTGTTATACTGGATTTTGGCTTTTCAATTACAATTAGATTGCTTTCTATATCTGAGTGACCAACCATACCAAGAAATGGTATATCACTAATTGCTCTAAAGTCTTCTAAGGAAAGAATCTTATTGTTGAAGAAATCTAGCAAGAAGATAATGATGAATGGAATTGCAGCACCAATACCTCCTGCAATCATATAAATTCTATTTGGTTGAGGCTTAATTTGACCTCTATTACCCGCAGGCTCTAGTAATTGATAATCAGATGTATTGGAAGCTCTTTGAATTTCTAAATCCGTTTTGCGAGATAATAGCAAAACGTAAATATTTTCATTCAACCTAAACTCACGCTGAATTCCCTGAAAAACTGCTTCAGCCCCAGGTATCTTGCGGATTTCACTTTTAAGCCCCTCAAGCTCTCTATTCAAAATACTCTTTTGATTCTCACTTCTAAGCTGAACATTTCTGATGTTTTCTTGTAACTGTTCCTTAATTCTTGCAAATTCAAGAAGTTGGGTTTCATACAATTGATTTGCAACAGGATTTTGTTCTTTGCGACCTTCATTTAGTCTCAGCTGGGTTTGCAATTCAACTAATCTTTCAAGAAAAGCTGCAGCTATTGGATCGTTCACTCCAACGGATGCGGGTACCAGTGGGCGGGTAGTTTCTGCCTCTTCTACTAAATAATTTTCTAAATAATCATAATAATTAGTTTCAATTTCTAAAGTAGTCAATTGCTCTTGTACGCTTTTGATTTCCTCATAGATGTAAGAAGCATCATCTGAAATACTAATGGTACTTCTGCTTACATTAAAATCTTCAATTTTGCTTTCTGATAAACCCAATGAGTCATTGAAGGCTACTAATTGTTGATCGATAAAACGGATGGTATTTTCTGCAACCTGATTCTTTTCATCAAGATTATAATCAATAAAGGCTTTTATGTAATTATTAAGAAAATCAATATCCTTAGCTGGGTTCACTCCACTCATTGTAAGTGTCAATACAGATGCTTCTGGAATCTTTTGCTCAATAAAAATTTTACTGCCATAGGAACGCGCCAATCCAGCTGGGGACTCTGCTCTAAAAAATAGCTTATCTCTTCCGTAGCTCACCCATTGTTCTTGGTTTACCAGGAATACCTTAAATTTAAATCCAAGCCAGTCAAGTTCTTCTCCAAACTTAAACACTTTGCCTTCTAAAGCATTTTGAAAAGCCCCACCTTCAACCTCGGCAGAAAAGGTACTTACATCAATTAAGTTAAGCCTAAACATTACTCCATAAGGAATAGTGTTATTTTCTCCCTCAAACTGGACAATAAATGGAGTGTTCTTATAGAGTTCAGATGTTCTCACTGAGCCTTCAAGCCAATATGAAGTTTCCCAATCAAGCTCCTTTATCATATTCTCCATTAATCCAGAGCTTTTGAGTAGAGCAATCTCATTATGTAGATTATTGGTTGGCTTGAACATACTTCGGGCTTGCTGCTGTCCATAGATATATTCAGAGGCTTCTCTCACCTCCTTTTTTATCATTTCAGCAGATACTCTGTAAATTGGCGTAGTATAGCGGATTATCAGAAAGGCAACTCCTAAAGCAGCACCTACTGAAAGCAAGACAAAATACCACCTTGAAAGTGTTTTAAATAAGACTTTACGTAATATCTCTAATTCATCTGGGCCTTTTTTGACAGGACGATTTTCCATGTTAATTAGCGGGATAAAAGAAGAATTAGGTTGAAAATAGTCAAACCAAAACCGATTGCCGTGGTGACTGTAGATTGTGCCAAAGTAACATTACGTACTGGTAATGGATCAACCACAAGCATGTCATTTGGCTTAAGGTAGAAATAATCTGAGGTAAATAATTTATCATCAAGCAGATTAATAATAATCAATTCAACTTTCAAACCATCCCTTCTGTAAAGTTTAATATTTTCTCTATCAGCATCTATTGGCAATCCTCCTGCTAGCGAAAGTGCTTCAAGAATATTCAATCGCGGGAGGAATGTTTGGTAAATAGCTGATGGACCTACAGCGCCTAATATATACAGCTGAAAATTCATCATTCTAACATCCACTACTACATCTGAACCGATTGATTCTCTAGCTATTACTTGAATTTCATTCTTTACTTCTTCTAATGTTTTCCCTTGTACATAAAGCTTACCATGTACAGGTAAATCTATATTTCCCTGGCTATCTACAATATAACCTGAAAGAGCTGCTGCACCTGGGCCCATCATCATTTGATTTTGCTGTTGGCCTCCTTGACTTCCTCCCATTCCAAGATTAAAATAATTTAATTCCTCTTCAGTTTCCAGCAAAGTCCTTACTCTGATCGATAAAATGTCCTCTGGCTTAAGCCTGTGCTCAAATTCCTTAAGCCACAATGTCTTAACTACTGTGTCTTTTGGAAGAAGGCTAATATCCTCCACTGATTTATCTTGTACGTAGGAAATTTGCTTGTTGGGAACACAAGAAAATATGCCTGCAGCGATTACTAATAAAACTAAAATTAGAGCCGGGAATTTTCTTGAGGCTTGTTGGTCTTTCATGTGCATTGTCTAAAACAATTTCAAAAATAAGAATAAGGCTTACATTGCCAAAAAAGCTATTCCAAATTCAGGGTTTTAATTGCGTTTTGGATATCCCAATATTGCTTAACTGAGCTTAGAAAAGTGCGCAACTGAGCTAATGGAATCATATTAGGCCCATCACTCAGCGCTTGCGATGGATTTGGGTGAGTTTCAATAAAAAAGCCATCCACTCCTACCGCTGCAGCTGCATTGGCAAGATAGGGTGTGAATTCTCTCAAACCACCCGATTTACCTCCCGCCCCACCAGGCTGCTGCACACTGTGAGTTACATCCATTATTACGGGCGCAAACTCACGCATTATCGGTAATGAACGAAAATCTACCACTAAATTTTGATAACCAAATGTTGTCCCTCTTTCCGTTAACGTAACATTTGGATTGCCAGTCGATTTCACCTTATCTACAGCATATTTCATATCCTGCGGTGCCATAAATTGACCTTTCTTAATATTCACTGCTCTACCGGTGCGGCCGGCTGCTTCTAGCAAATCAGTTTGGCGACAAAGAAAAGCGGGAATCTGCAATACATCAACCACAGAGGCCACTTCCGAAGCTTGATATGACTCATGGATATCCGAAACGACTGGAACATTGTAAGTATTTTTCACCATGTCCAAAATGACAAGAGACTCTTCCAAACCCAATGAGCGAAATGATGATCCTGATGTTCTGTTTGCTTTGTCGAATGAGGCTTTAAATACATATTCAAAACCCAAATCATTAGCAATCTTCTGAACTTCCTCCGCAATTTCAAGACAAAGATCTTCGCTCTCTACAACACATGGCCCAGAAAGTAAAATAGGTTTTCCTGCCCCCAATTCCATTTTAGGTGTGAAAAAAACCTTATCCGTATAAATTTTCATTCAAATAATAATTATCTCGTAAAATCTGATCCATCATATCTTGGGCAGCTAATATTAAATCTGCCACCTCTCGCAAAACTCCTTCACCACCCTTTGCAGCTGTTACCAAATCTGCCTGTGCTTTTACATATTCCGGCGCATCGGCAGGCGTTACTCCCAAACCACTAATGGATATGGGTTTGATATCCGGCAAATCATCACCGATATAGGCAATTTCATGAAAGCTCAATTGAAGCTTTTTGCGAATTACGTCCAATACACCCAGTTTATCCTGAACTCCATGATAGTGATAATCGAATTTCAACTCCTCACATCTGTGCTTTACCACTTTGGAATCACGCCCTGTAATAGCGCAAAGCTTAAATCCCATATTCCTGAGTACTGCAATAATTTGTCCATCACGCACATGGAACTTCTTAAACTCCAGCCCATTATTGTCATAGATTATGCCGCCATCAGTTAGTACACCATCCACATCGAAAGCTAATAATTTGATGCGAGCAGCTTTGGAAATTATGTAGTCAGGGTATTGAGAAAGGATACTTTGCATACGGCTCAAAGATAGGATTAAATGCGCAGAGGTCGAGAATTTAAGATAAATTAATATTTATAAAATGCAGATCGAAATGCGAAATTTCAAGCTTAGAACGAATATCAGCTTAGCTTATGTTAATGACGGTAAATTAATTTAATAGATCCATTGAGAATCGGGTTCCTTTTTCACAGTCATTGCGGAATTTTCGCCCCATTATATCAGGCAAATATTTGGGATGCAAGCCATAACCCGGACGAATTGATCTCACGTTTTCTTCGCTGATGACATCTCCTGCTTGCACATCTTTCACCACATATAATGACCTACTAAATGAGCGAGCCTTCACTTGCTTTTCTGTAGGCTGATAATCAATTTTCCCTATCGCTTTTTCAGTCACTCTTACAGCAGCCACCATATCTGCAAATTCCTTTTCATCAAGAGAAAAGCTTGCATCTGGCCCACCAATCTCATGATTCAGAATAAAATGCTTTTCAATAACACGAGCTCCAAGCGCCGCGGCAGCAATTGGCACAGCAATTCCTATTGTATGATCACTCAAACCTGGCGTTACACCAAATCTTTGCGCAAAGTCATTGATCATTCTCAAATTAGCTTCTTCAATAGGCGCCGGATAATTAGAAGTGCATTTTAATAACACGATCTCATTATTTCCTTGCTGACGGCATGCATTCAATGCTTGATTAATGTCCTCTTCAGAAGCAATTCCAGTGGAAATTATCACAGGTTTGCCTTTGGAAGCCACATACTTGATCAAAGGAATATCAGTGATTTCGAAAGAAGCAATTTTATACGCTGGTACATTCAACTTTTCTAGAAAATCCACGGCTGTTTTGTCAAATGGGCTAGAGAAACAAATCAAACCTTCTTCTGCAGCAATTTTCATTATCTGCTCATGCCATTCCCATGGAGTATAAGCTTCTTTATACAAATCATACAGATATTTGCCATCCCAAATTGTTCCTTGATCTAGCTTGAAATCAGGATTTTTGCTGTCGATTGTTATTGTATCAGCTGTATAGGTTTGAAGCTTAATTGCATCAGTTCCAGCGCGCTTAGCGGCCTTTACGGTTTCTAAAGCTGTTTCTAAACTACCATTATGGTTAGCGGATAATTCAGCGATTATGAAAGTAGGATTCCCCTCTCCAATTACTCTATCTGCAATACGTAAGGACTTTCCAGTGGCCATTGTTAAAAAATATTTTCAATTAATATTATAAAAAATCAATTAGATTTAACTGCGAACCTAATACTAAATATTTCATTTGAAAAATTGAAAGCGGTCATTTTGATCCACGGCTACAAAACCTAAAGCTTCGAAGATACAGATAGAAGCCAAGTTTTCCTTCATCACATAGCCAACAACTCTTTTTACATTACTTCTAGACTGTTCCATTTTGCCTATTGCAGCCATTAACATCGGCAATGCCAAGCCTTTCCCATGACATTTTGGATCAAGCAAATAACTAATTGTCGCTTCAGTGGTAGCTATATCAAAACGCACTGAACCAATTATTTCATTCTTGTAAAAGGATTTATAATAGAGCACATTTTCATCCGTATTTTTTTTAGCAAACCATGCATTATGCTCACCTGCTTTTATTGGCTTCTGTTGAAATGAGTATTTCCTCACTTCAGCATTTGTGGCCCATTTATAAGTCAAACCTACATCTTCCGCTTGCATATTCTCCAAGCGGATATCTTGTGACATTGCTAATTGCAAAATTGCCTTCTTGATACGATCAGGGCTCTTTTTATCTATCAGATTGGCTTTTTTCTCAGGTTTATGGAAAAAGGAATTTAAAGCATTTTTAAGATTTTCAGATTCAAATTTTCCTGCATCATAAAAGCAACCTTGCGCTTTCAACCCTTCATAAAACAGCTTTTGATTGTCCACATAATAGCCTGAAATAATCTGGCAATTTGTGGCCATTGCTTCATAAATAATGCTGCTTGCTGGCACTATAGCTAACTCACTTTGGCTCATTAACTCATGCATCTTCTCTGCATCAACTGCATGAAAATACTCAATATTTTGCTGGCTATTATGGATGAAATCTTCCAGTTCAGATTGGAATTGATAGGCTGCGCCAGTCACTATTGTACATTTGTCAAACTTGGGAAATGAGGATAATACCTCTAATGTTTT
Organism: Peijinzhouia sedimentorum; assembly: GCF_049340005.1. NCBI lineage: Bacteria > Pseudomonadati > Bacteroidota > Cytophagia > Cytophagales > Peijinzhouiaceae > Peijinzhouia > Peijinzhouia sedimentorum. The sequence continues at coordinate 10,639 of NZ_JBMPIY010000005.1, read as the reverse complement.
AAGACTTAAATTCAACGGATCGGCACCACCAAAGCAGATAAAAACAGAATTGGCTATTTTCTCTTGCAGATGAGTTCGAAAAAATATTGGACGCAAAAGCGCATAATCAGCTCCTAGTAAAAAGCGGGAGGAGAAAGAAGTTTGGTAATCGCTTGCTTGTATTCCCGGCGCTTGGTTGAGTATAATGTCTGCAAATGGATTTCGAGCTTTGAAATCGCTGATCAAAATAATACGTGCTCGACTTTTCTTGATTTGCGCTTGATATTCCAAGCCAAATCCATAGCCATCCAAAATCACTATTGAGTTAGTATTGAGCAGACTTACAAACTCATCCTCCCGCTCAATTATCTCGATGGTGAATCCTGCAGAGGAAATTTCTTCAGCTAATTGCGTTGGGATTTCTTTGCAAAAGAATCGAATTTCGAAAGCATCTTTTATCATTTGAGCCAATGCAAAACATCGTATCACATGGCCAAGCCCTATTTTTTCGCTTGCATCCGCCCTTATGAAAACTATCCTTTTCAAGCTTTCACTTTTTCCATCAAAAACCAAGTGATATCATCGGCTGGGAATATCGGATCTTTATGATATTGAAAACCATAATCCACCAAGCGTAAATCCCCAAAAGTATTGAGCATTTCTCCTGCAAAATCTCTTTTGAAAAGTCGACCAGAATGTCCTCTGTAATTAATCTCCACAGGAGAAGGGTTATAGTACTCAGCCACCAAAATATAGCGGGAGGATGAATCATAAAGCTTCTGATAAACTAGTGGCAATTCAGCTGGATTTATGTGAATCAAAACACCTTTGATCAGCACCAAATCATAGCTTTGTTGGGCATCGAATTCCAAAATAGATTGATTGTGAACCGCAACCTCCGGCATCAAATTCTGTAATTGCTCGCTAGCCGTTTTGTTGATTTCAATCGCCGATAAAGTCGCATTTGGAAGCAGCGTTTCTAGCGCTTGCAGGTTCATCCCAATATTTGCTCCAAACTCAATAATAGAAGCAGGTTTGGCGGTTTTTAGCATTTTGGTAAATAGTGCCAAATTTGACGCTAGCAATTCCTTGCTTTGGTTGCGTTTGATATATTCCTCACCAAAACTACCCGCCCAAAATTCTTCTTGCTCTGTTCTATATGATTTGTTCATTCGAATTTAATCTTGTTTGTTTATCAAGGAATACTTCATTTCCGCAAGCTTCCAATCCACTTCATTATCAATATCTTGAGCGGTCAGTTCAGAAATAATCATTGCGCCAGTTTTAGGCATTAGTAAGCTTTTTGATTTTAGAAATGCATCTACTTGAAAGAAGTAAAATTGCCCTGCATCCATATAGGCTTTTTGTAAATCTTGCGAGCGAACTGTTGAAAATTCTGGATTAACAAAGCCCAATCTGCCATCATTTATTCTTAGTGCTCTTTGGATGGGATACGAAAATGGAACCACCGGATAGATACTATCCAATTCCTCGTCAATCATTCTGGAATGAGCATTTTGCAATTGCAATGGAGTAACAAACGGAGCTGTTGGATACAAGCAGCAAGCCATCGCAAAGCGCTTGTCAATTCGTTTATATTCGTCAATCACCTCTACCAATACTTCGGCGGTCGTGGCAAAATCATCAGCATTTTTTGGCGATCTAAAAAAGGGCACTTTCGCTCCATATTTTTTAGCCATTTCAGCTATTGCGTCATCGTCTGTAGAAACCATCACTTCGTCAAAAAGCCCTGATTTTAACGCAACCTCAATTGAGTAAGCAATGATCGGCTTCCCTAGAAATGCTTTGATGTTTTTGCCGGGTATTCGCTTGCTTCCTCCTCGCGCCGGAATGATGGCTAAATTCTTCACAGGCTTGAAATGATGTTTCTCAAATTTATGGTAAAATATTGAATTGACACTTTTGATTTAGGTTAATCCAAAAAAGCTATACTCTCAAAAGATCATTAAGCGAATGACTTTAAGCATTCAATAACCTTCTCTATCACAAAATCCTGCTCCGCTTCGGTCAAGGTTGGGAACATTGGTAAACTGATGCATTGGCTGTAATAACTTTCGGCATTTGGAAAATCGCCCGTCTTCCAGCCAAACTGCTTATAATAAGGCTGTAAATGCACTGGGATATAGTGAATCTGTGTGAGAATTCCATGCGCTCGCAAGAAGTCATAAAGCTCCTTTCGCTTCTCTACTTGGATCACATATAAGTGATATGCATGGCCTTCTACGTTGCCCGATTGATGTTTTATCTCTTTGACATCAGCAAAGGCATTAGCATACTTTTCTGCGATTTCTCTACGTTTTTGCAAATTGGGTACAGCTCTTTGCAATTGGCTAGTACCTAAGGCAGCTTGAAAATCAGTAAATCTATAATTGTAGCCTAGCTCTTGCATTTCGTAATACCATCCACCATCATTTTGGCTCATTTCTGCCGGATCTTTGATAATTCCATGCGTTCGATATAATCTCGCCTTTCGAGCCAATTCAGGATCGTTTGTGGTGATCATCCCTCCTTCACCACAAGCAATATGCTTTACCGGATGAAATGAAAATATGGCCATCTCAGCCAAATTTCCATCTCCACATTGGTAGTGCTTTCCTTCTGCATCATGGAAAAATCCGCCTGGGGCATGACAAGCATCTTCGATTATCCACAGACCATATTCATCTGCGATTTCGCGCAATGCTGGCAAATCAGCCGGGCGGCCTGTTAAATCCACCGGAATAATTCCGACAATATTTTCAGCATCTGCTTCAAGGATTTCCCTCACCTTTTTTGGATCAATTGTGTAGGTTTCAGGATCCACATCTGCAAAAATCACTTCTCCTCCACAGTATCTCACGCAATTGGCGGAGGCTACGAAGGTAAGCGGACTGGTAATCACTCTTTGGCCAGGTTTCACATCCAATGCCATAGCGCATAAATGCAAAGCAGCAGTCCCATTTGCCACAGCAATAGCATATTTGGCTCCTACATATTCGGCAAAGGCATTTTCAAATTCGGCAATTCGAGGACCTTGGGTGATAAATTCGCCTTCCAAGGCTTCGATTACTGCCTGCTTATCTGCATCGGTAATGTGATGCTTGCCATGAGGAATTATATGCATATTAGGCTAATTCTGATTGAAGATCTGTTTGGATAAGTTCACGAATTTGCTCTACTGAAAGAAAATCTGGGTTCTTACCCGAATTATAATTGAAGCCTTCCGCAACAGATTGCGCTTCGAAATGGCTAATATATTTTTCTAAATTGAAATTCGGCTGTTGCGGGAGGATACTGTAGTATTTGCCCAAATCGTATGTAGTATATGAATCCGCTTCGGTGATCATTTCTTCATGAACCTTTTCACCTGGACGAATTCCCACAATCTTTTGGGTAGCTTCTGGTGCAATTGCTGTTGCTACATCTGTAATTCTGTAAGACGGTATTTTAGGAACTAGGATCTCTCCTCCCCAATGATTTTCCAATGCCCAAAGCACCATATCAACTCCTTCTTGCAAAGTGATATTGAAGCGAGTCATGCGTGGGTCGGTAATCGGTAATTCACCCTCCCGTTTCTTTTTCATAAAGAATGGAATCACAGAACCTCGCGAGCCCATTACGTTTCCATATCGCACGACAGAGTACTTCAAATCTCTCGTTCCTCGTATATTATTAGCCGCTACAAATAGCTTATCAGAACACAATTTTGTTGCTCCATATAAATTTATCGGCGCAGCAGCTTTGTCTGTAGAAAGTGCGACAACATCTTTTACACCGCAATCCATTGCCGCATTTATCACATTCTCAGCACCCATTATATTCGTCATAATACATTCCATCGGATTGTATTCCGCAGTAGGGACTTGCTTGAGAGCGGCAGCATGAACAATAATGTCTATCCCTTCACAGGCTCTTTTTATTCGATCTTTATCACGGACATCACCAATAAAAAACCGCAGCTGCTTATATTTATTGAGATCATAGTCTTGAGCCATTTCAAATTGCTTCAATTCATCTCTAGAGAATACTACAAGGCGCTTAATACCAGGATATTTTTGAAGTACCGTTTTCACAAATTGCTTCCCAAATGAGCCTGTACCACCCGTAATTAAAATCTTTTTTCCGTCAAGCATAGTCTAAAATCTAAGAACACGAAGGTAATATATATATAGATAAATTGATGCTTAAATGCATCATTGAGCATACGCATTGGCCAAATTTGCAATCGAAAGAAAAAAATTAAAGCTAGTCTGAAAAAATTTATTTTAATTACCTTCCATTATCTTTGACACTCAAATAGATTTTCGGTAAATCAATTCTATGAAGTTATTCAAATTTCTCCTCTCCCTAGCTCTTACTGCTGCCTTAGTTTTTGTACTTGAAACCAAGTTTGGTTCGGTTCCGCCATTAGGAAAGTTCCTAAATCCTGTGGGTGGTTTTTGGCAAAATGCTGAAAAAACTGAAAACCAATTTATCGATATTGGCATTGGAGCCGGAGTAAATGAGCAGGTGCAAATCCTTTTTGACGAAAACCTAATTCCGCATATTTATGCCAACAACGATTATGACCTTTACTTTGCTCAAGGCTATGTAATGGCGCAATTCCGTCTTTGGCAAATGGAATTCCAAACCAGAGCCGCAGCGGGTCGTCTATCAGAAATAATCGGCCCGGACGCCATTGAATTTGACCGACTACAAAGAAGAAAGGGAATGGGATTCGCTGCTGAGAATTCTCTGAGAGAGGGAGAAAATGATGGGCAGTTTACCTCCATCATGCAAGCTTATTCTGATGGAGCAAATCATTACATCAATAGCCTTGACTACGCAAATTTACCGATTGAATACAAACTATTAGGCTACGAGCCAGAGGAATGGTCGCCTTACAAATCGGCGTTATTCCTGAAATACATGGCCGATATGCTTTCAGCAAGTGAGACTGATCTGGAAAACACCAATTTTGTTGAGTTATTCGGCAAGGAGCGATACGACTTCCTTTTCCCTGAAGTATTTGACAATCCTGATCCAATTATCCCAAGTTCTACTGTTTACGATTTTGAACCAATCGAAGTGAAGGAGCCACTTGTAAAGGGCTTTCCTTGGTCGAATACAGATGAAATATATGAAAAGCCTGATCCACTAAACGGCAGTAATAACTGGGCCGTTGCCGGCTCCAAAACAAGAAGCGGAAATCCAATATTGGCAGGCGATCCTCACTTAGGTTTGAACTTACCTTCCATTTGGTACTCTTTGCACTTAAATGCTCCAGGTGTCAATGTGATGGGCGCTGGTTTGCCGGGAGCACCGGGCGTTATCATTGGCTTCAATGACAATATCGCTTGGAGTGTAACCAATGCCCAAAGAGATGCGGTAGATTGGTATAAGATTCAGTTTAGAGATGAATCTCGTCAAGAATATTTCTTCAACAACACTTGGCTCAAAACCCAAATGAGAATTGAAGAAGTGAAGGTATTAGGTGGAGAAGCTTATGTTGACACGGTAATTTACACCCATCATGGCCCGGTGGTTTATGATCATACTTTCAACCAAAAAGAGCAATTAACTGGCTATGCAATGCGCTGGATTGCTCATCAAGGCTCTAAAGAAGTAATTGCATTTCATCAACTCAATAGAGCCAAAAACTACACAGAATATACTGAGGCACTTAAGAATTATGGCAGCCCAGCTCAGAACTTTGTATTTGCATCCAACCAAGGAGACATCGCTCTATGGGTACAAGGCAAATTCCCAATCAAATGGGAAGGTCAAGGCAAATTTCTGATGGATGGAACACAACTCGATCACGATTGGCAAGGCTTTATTCCAATGGAGCAAAATGCCCATGTACTTAATCCTGAACGCGGATTTGTAAGCTCGGCAAACCAACACCCTCACGACACTACTTATCCATATTGGAGTTTCGATAGCAATTTCGAAGCGTGGAGAAATAGACGAATCAACAGTAGACTTACTGAAATGAATAATATTTCAGTGTCGGAGATAATGGCACTGCAAAATGACAACTTCAATTTAAAAGCCTCTGAAACCCTCCCGCTTTTAATTCAAATGACGGAAGGAATGAATTTGAATATCGAGCAAAGTGATATCTTAGATCTTGCAAGAAACTGGGATTTCTTCAACGATGTAGATTCTAAGGGAGCATCTGTTTGGGAAATATGGTGGGATAAGATTAGAAGAATGTCTAATGAGAAATTTAGAACTGCATCAAAACCGCTAAAGCTTGTAGGGGAAAGAAGATTTCAAGAATTGCTGGCTGAATATCCTGAGGATGAAATTTTCGATTTGCCAGAAACTTCTCAAAAAGAAACAGCTAAGGAGATAGTGCAACAAGCATTGTTAAGTGCAATCGACTCATTGCAAAACTGGTCTGCTGCCAATGATGGTAAAGAATACGCTTGGGCGAATTTCAAAAACACAACTGTACAGCATTTATTACCACCTCTTACACCATTCACTGTTTCCGGTGTGCAAGTTGGTGGCAACCGAAGCATCATCAATGCTACTGGACCACGTCACGGAGCATCATGGCGCATGGTGGTAGAGCTAGGCTCTAAGCCATCTGCTTTTGGCGTTTATCCTGGCGGACAATCGGGCAATCCAGGTTCCAAATTTTATGATAATATGATTGAGATTTGGGCTAAAGGTGAATACCTGAATTTGAAAGCATTGCCGATTGCAGAGATGCAACAAGAAAATATCCTCTTCACACAAATCATTGATCCTCGCAACGAATAAGACTTATGAAATTTTTAGTAAAAACAATCATTATTGCCGCCATAGCCTACTTTGCCAGCCAATCCTTTCCTTGGTATTCGGTAGTAATTGCTGCATTTCTTGGCTCCTTACTTATTCGTACTTCAGGATTAGTTTCTTTTGTTAGCGGATTTTTAGCGATCGGATTATTGTGGTTCACTTTGGCTTGGTTGATAGATTTTGAATCAGGTTCCTTATTAACGAAAAAAGTTGCTGCCATTTTCCAGCTCTCAGCACCACTTTTATTGGTGTTAGTTACTGGCCTAGTTGGTGGAATAGCGGGAGGATTTGGCGCACTGACAGGCACAACCCTCCGCCAAATTTTCGAGCAAAAACGTAGATCGGGCGGGTATTATAAGTAAGCATATTTGTTCTCAACAACTGTATTAGAAAAATCAAACAGATTCTTTACTGACCCTGTGTCTGATGGCTTCTGCAACAAAATTGTTCAATGAGACTTTGTCTTCCATTGCAAGTAGAGCCGCCAATTGGTGCAAGGATGCTGGTATTCTCACATTAAAACTCCCTTTAAACGGTTTTTCAGGAGATTTTCCCTCTGCCTTACACTCGGCTAAATAGCTGTCAACAGCTTCTTTAAAATCTTGCTCTAAAAGTTTTCCGGTTTCTCCTTCGTAGGAGATCAGACCTCTAATTCCCAGAACTTTACCATAAAGGAGGCTATCCTTAGGGCTATACTCAATACTGCCTGTATAACCTTTGTATTCAAGATATTTCATAACTCCAATATTTCCCTAATTTGTTTTGATTGGTATTGCTTCATGATTCCGCTTGGATGTGGTTTGTGGAGCTAATAGGAACGCCTTCTACATTCTCAAATTTCACCCTCGAACCAGAGGTCTTGCCTTTTTTCACTTCCTCAAAACCAAAATAACCTAGCAGTTTTACCATCTCATCATAATGAAAATCGGATGGCATGCCTAAAAACCTAGCAATTAGTTTTTCCCTCCTAGACATAAACTCAAAGTAACTGCATTTAGTTGCATTTTCCAAATCAATTAAATCCACTCTAACCAACTGTTCGACATTTGCAATGTCGCACTCCTGATAAAGAGGATTTGCAATCCGATAATCAATCAAAAGCAAATCATTCACCTCCATCGCAATTGTCTGAATTAAGATTTTTAGGATTTGATGATTTTAGGATTTGGACAATTTCAAAGAAAATCATTAGTTCGAGCTCCATCGGAGCGTAACATCCATAGTCCGCGGTTTCAACCGTGGGATAATGGAATTGTACAAATTATCCTCCCGCACAGTCGGTAAAAAATTAGGGTAAGATATCAATCATTGTCTGCCGAACACCCTATCTCCTCAACTTTCTTTATTTTTTGAGTCAATGACCACTATCGCAATTATCTGAACTATCTCACCTAAAGGGAGGGAAGGGATTTTTTTGATTTAAGGACTAATAGAATTTCTAGTTATATAAATTACAATTTAATTTTCTCCCAAATAATAAAATTATCACTAGAAGCTATCTCATACCATAATAGTTTTCCGGCATTATCAATTTTTAGTACTGTTGGGTAGGATAAATTATAACCTAGTTTAGCGATTTTATTATCTCTATCAATTAAAAATTGAGAACCCTCATATAAAATTGATTTAAATTTTATTTGTTGAGATTTTAAATCATTAATATTATACAATATAAAAACATACTTTTCATTATTAGAATTACCTTCCATAAAATCCCTAGCATACTTTAAACATGCTGGACACCCTGATTCAGGAACCAAAATGATATATTCCAAATTAGAAGTTCTATCAGAAATAATTTGATCTATAGATACTCTAAGGACTTCATTATATAATTCCTGTTCTTTATTTTGGCATGCCGACAGAAATACTATCAAGCAAAAGTTTACTAAAAACCATTTCCCTTTCATTACTCATACTTTTTTCCTTATTGTAAAAATAAATTCCCTGCGGTGTAATAAAATAGCTAAAAAATCCTAATTCATCAGGAAAATCACCCTCACCTAAAACATTAAAATTCTTATCCAAAAGTATTACACCAACTTTCTGAGAGGAAAAATCTCCATTTCTAATTGCCTGCTTTTCGATTGGATAATGAACAAACCTAATAATGTTTTCATTGATAGGATCCTGTAGTACTTGTCCATACCATCCATTCTGCATTTCATACGATTGCAATTCGGGGATACTCCTTCTGGACGATCTTGTAACACTTTTGTTAAATTCGAGTAAATCGCTTTTCGCTAAATAAGGCCTCCCATATTTATTATCCATATCAATAGAGTATCTAAAAATTGAGTCGGTTACCCCATAACTTACCAATAAAGCTCCATCTAAAAGTAATAAAGGATATGACCTATAACTATTAAATATTCCCCAAACACCTTGATTATACTTTGAAGGATATTTAATGGAGTAAAGCAATTCACCATTAAAATCAACTACTTCTACTGATGTAGAGACATTCATCTTATAAGTTGTATGTGAACTATACTTTGGAAATACAAACCCATTTTCTGCTAGTTGTATATGCTGCGTACCATTTACATTTAAATATGATCTTGAAAGATCATCCCCCTTATAAAATTGGGTGAAATTATATAATGAGTCCATCTCATAAATAGTTTGAGCATTCATTGAGAAAATCATAAAATGATCCTCAGAAATAACTTTAAAGCCTTTAGTTGGATTACTTATAATGCCTTTGGTATTATCTGGAGACAATACTAATTTTTGAACTAATGATTTGTTTTTAAAATCAAATTTATCTAAATGATTGAGATTAGAGTTGATGGAAAAGACATAAGGATTTCCAAGACTGTCAACAAAATATTGAGCTGCAAAAGAATAATTAGAGGTACTATCATCAATAGCAAATACTACATCCTCTCCAATATCCAAGACAATTCTTTGGTTTGTTAAGCTAGTATTACATGAGACAAACCCCAAAAGGAATAAGACAATAGATAAAAATGCTTTCATATACTGCAAAATTAAAAACGACATCTTTTAGGATGCCGTTTTAAAATGACTAGGGAAAGATAGTCCTTGGAGTATAATTATCTGTCCATGGACAATCAAATACTTGCTCATCATAAATACAAGACCACCCATTATCCTCATGGTTACAATAACCCAAATTACCTGGAAAATACTCATCCCAGATACAATTTCCTATGAATTGACCACTCGCCCCAACAGACATAAAAGTCAATACAATAGATAAAGCAAACAATCTTTTTTTAAGTGTTTTCATAGAAATAAACAATTTAAAATTAGACATTCATTTAAAAACAACATCAATAAGAATACAATTTAATAAAAAAAATAATAATTTAAAATTAAATGAATTTATTTAGAGTCTGTTAAAAAATTCTACTATTCTAGATTATTGAACCCAGTTCTACTGGTTAACTAAAATGAGCTTTCATTTTATCGCTTTTTACTTGACTTTTTATTATTGAGATTATGGCTTTCCTAAATGTTTTCCATCTCCTAGCGTGCTTTTGTAAAGCTTGCAGATCTTAATTTTAGAATTTGTAATTCAGAGGCCCATAGAAACGAAAAAAAGAGAAAGTTTTATTAGGCTAATTGCATCATCACTTATATAGATAAGGAAAATAAATTGGAAAGCTTTACAAAACTATCCCAATGGGGTCTCCATCAAACCTACTGTTCGACATTTGAAATGTCGAGCTCCAGATAAATCGGATTTGTAATCCGATGGTATCTTCCAGCAAATCATCCACAGCCATCGCAATTGTCTGAACTATGATTTTTATGATTAATTGATAGGCTATGATTTTTTTCAATGTGTCGTCCTGAAATAAGTTTACAGGTTTGAAATGAAGTCCTAGAATAGATTTACAAATTTAAAATAATCCTGTTA
>NZ_JBMPIY010000004.1:0-328750 GCF_049340005.1 Peijinzhouia sedimentorum | reverse complement strand
TACATGCAGCAGGCACCTACTTTTGATAACAACTGAAAAGAAACTTTTAAATGGCCCAAATATCAGGGAAGCTTACATCAGGACAAGGCGATCTTTTTGTACAATACTAAAAAATACATTTGCTCAAACGCTGTACAAAAACCCATTCGAAAGATTGAAGAAACAAGCCTAGAAGTTTATCCTCTTTACAACAATGGAATTTTATATGGAGCCATACAGAAAGGGATTCATCATTTTTACTTAAGAGAGCGTGACAAAGATGATATATGGACGAGTACAGCAAAATTTACACATGTGTGGCTGGTACATGACCAAATTTGGAAATTAAGTGAGGTGCTCAGCTATGACCATCAGGATCCATCATTTGAGGAAGCTGGAGATACGAGTATCGAACAGATATTAAAGAAAAGCAATGTGCCTGCGCTAGGAGTTGGAATAATTGAAAATGGAAAGTTATCAAAAGTGGAGGTTTATGGGACTTTGGATAAGGAGGAGGAAGCGCCATTAAATACCATATTCAAGGTGGCTTCACTTACAAAACCGATATTTGCCATTACCATTTTAAAGCTTGTTGATAAAGGAATTTTAGACTTGGATGAGCCTTTATATAAATATTGGATAGATCCGGATCTAGGGCAAGATATGCGACACAAAAAACTAACGCCAAGGCTTGTATTGACGCATCAAACGGGATTTCCGAATTGGCGATATATGTCCGAATCCAACAAACTGGCCTTTGAGTTTGAACCTGGAACCAAGTATCAGTATTCAGGCGAAGGATTTGAATATCTGAGAAAGGCTGTTGAAAATAAATTGGGGAGAAGCATAGAAGAATTAGCAAAAGAACATTTGTTTGAACCGGCTAAAATGACTGATACAAGATTTTGGTGGGATGCCACAATGGAAGAAAAAAGATATGCTCAAAACTTTGATGAAAGTGGAGAGAGGATAGAAACTGCGAAATACTATGAAGCAAATGCTGCAGCGAACCTTTTGACAACCGTTGAAGATTATGGAAATTTTTTGGAGTATGTTATAAATGGAGCAGAGCTTTCCGAAAAGCTATTCACAGAAATGCTCAAACCTCAGGTTAAACTTAAGGAAGATGATTTTTTTGGTTTAGGCTGGGAAATTCTGACAGGTTTTAGCGATAATGAATATGCCATTTTACATTCAGGAAAAGACCCAGGAGTTAGCACATTAGCTATACTATTTCCAAAATCGAAAAATGGGTATTTGATTTTTCTGAATGGAGATAATACGAATGCTATTTATGAAGAGCTGCTGACAAATAGACTATATCTCGGTAAGGAACTATGGAATAGGAAATAGAAATTTGACCAACTGTTTGACATTTGCAATGTCGAACTACAGATAAGGAGGATTTGTAATCCGACTTTATAACATTCTAATCGGTCTTTAGGAGTTTTATCCTTGGTTCAGACGTCTGTGCGGGACGCCCACCTACGGTCGGTAAAATTGATTTGTGCTTCTCCATTGTCCTATGGATATTTCGCTCCTCTGGAGCTAGCAAAAAAAGGAAATCATATTAACCACCTGTTCGCCATTTGCAATGTCGAACTACAGATAAGGAGGATTTGTAATCCGGCTTTATAGAATTGTAAAGTGGTTTGTAGGCGCTTATTCCATAGTTCAGACAAATGGATAAAGACCCGCAAGGTTTCTGAAACCTTGCGGGTCTGCAACTAGGAATTGGATTTTGAATGAGGTGCCCAATACATTCGACTCCTTCATAGTCGTTGCTAATTATCGGTAAATATTCTATAAACATGCCATTCTGATGGAATGTGGGTTTGAGGAAAGGAAAAATCGACAGAATTTCTCCGCAAATTCCTGATATAAATCATCTACCCTAGTGATCTCTGTCATTCCGTAAGTCATTAATGATAAATAACTTAGATTAGTTTTTAAACTTATCAGTTAAAACTCTAAATAAATAAAAATATGTCACTCGTATTAACAAAAAAAGGAAATGGAAGAGCGTTTCCAAGCTTGGTAAACGAATTCTTCAACACAGACAGATTTTTCGGGCCTTCGATGCTCGATTTTGATGGGAATCTACTTGATTTTGACAGCTCTCTTGTGATTCCTGAAGCGAATATCATTGAAAATGGTAAGGATTATAAAATTGAACTTGCGGTGCCCGGACTGAATCGCGATGATTTAAAAGTTGAGGTTCATGATGGTATTCTGAGTGTTAGTGCAGAAAAAGAAGAAGAAAAGAAAGAGGAAAAAGAGAACTATCGCAGAAGAGAATTTTCTTATAATTCTTTCAGTCGCTCATTTTCTTTGCCTGAGAATCTACTTACCGATAAGATTGATGCAAAGTATGAGAATGGGATCCTTCGTTTGACTCTTCCTAAGAAAGAGGTGGCTGTGTCAAAGCCTGTTAAGAAGATTAAAGTAAGTTAATTAGGTTTTGATTATCAGAAAAATCCCAACCGTTTTGAGGCTGGGATTTTTTATTTTTATACGTTTTAGAGTGCTAACCAACTGTTCGGCATTTGCAATGTCGAACCACATCTAAGAAAGATTTTTAATCCGAGGATCAATTCAAAGCAGATTACCCACTGCTATGGTAATTGTCTGAATTGGAATTTACAGAATGGTAGGATTAACAGAATTTTTAACTGAAGCTTCAATCATTTCCAACTCATAAGGAGATCGAAATCTCCATGGTCCATGGTTTCAACTGTGTGATAATGGAGAATCTTTGTATATTAACCGAAACCAGTCCTGATTAGAAATAGCGCATTATCTAGTTTTACATAGGTAGTTTATATTCTAAAAAGCATAAACAAATAAGATGACTTTACTTCTCGTTTATTTATTTATAGCCTTGTTCACTTCCTTCCTTTGTTCTATCATGGAGGCGGTTTTACTTTCTACACCAATATCCTATCTCAGGTCTAGATTTGAAAATGGAGATAAGAGCGCTGGAACAATGCTAAAGCAGAAAGAAGATATTGACAAACCTCTATCTGCTATACTTTCTCTAAACACGATAGCTCATACAGTAGGCGCGGCTGGAGTAGGTGCGCAGGCAATTGTTGTTTTTGGTGAGGGTTATTTTGGAGTAGTATCGGCAGTCCTTACCATTTTGATTTTGGTGATTACAGAAATAATTCCCAAAACTTTAGGAGCGAATTACAGCAAATCATTGGTTGGTATTTCTGCGAAAATTATCAATATTATGGTTTTCTTGACCTACCCAATTGTGGTTGCTTCATCTGTTCTTACAAAGATGTTGTCAAGAAGTGAGGCTGAGTTGACAACCAGTAGAGAGGAAGTTTCTGCATTGGCAAGAATTGGTACGGAAGAAGGCATATTTGCTCAGAATGAAAATAAAATCATTCAAAACCTCCTAAAGCTTAAGAATATAAAGGTTTCTGAAATCATGACGCCAAGAGTGGTTGTGGTAACAGCACATGAGGATATGACTTTAGAGAAATTTTTGGAGAACAAAGAGTTTTTGCATTTTTCTAGAATCCCAATTTATAAAACTAACAAAGACAATATTACAGGCTACGTGTTTAGAGCCATGGTTTTCGAAAAACTAGCCGAAGACCAATTCGACCTCAAGCTGAAGGACATTAAAAGAGATATTTTAACTTTTCGCAAGAGTACAACGCTGTTTAAAGCTTGGGATGAAATGTTAGCCAAGAGAGAGCACATTTCACTCGTGATCGACGAATATGGCGGGATGGATGGAATTACGACCCTAGAAGATATCATCGAGTCATTGCTTGGCTTTGAAATTATCGATGAAAAAGACCAAATAGATGACATGCAGCAATATGCTTTAGAAAGATGGAAGGACAAGCAGAAAAAGTATGACTTCCTCAAAAGCGATTCTGATACTAAGCCAGCCAAATAACAATCACCACCTGTTCGACATTTGCAATGGCGAACCCTGTAAGGAGGATTTGCAATCCGACAATGCCATACCTCTAAAAAATCCACCCTACAGCCGCTAATGCATTGCGGCTCTACAACATGACCACATCTCTCCCAGCTGCCAGTGTAGCGGTTTGGAATGCAATATCCTTGCGGGCTCATACATTTGTTTCCTAAGACCAGCTCAAAAAAATAGCCCGACAAGAATGCCGGGCTATTTTTATATGCTTTTAATTCTGGAAAATGATCAACCTCCTCCCGCTGCGGTTCCAAATACTCCAAACAAATCGAGAAGTACTAGGCCGATTACTATCGGGCAAACAAAACGGATAAAGAAGATCCAGATATGACCTGGAGTAAGGCTTCCAATAATTCCCTTATTAAAGCCAGGAGCTCCAAGTGATATTTCGTTAACAAGTGTTTTGGTATTAAATGACCAGCCACTATATACTGCTAATAAGAAACAAAGCACGGTTACGCCCAATGTTCCGAATACCCAGTCCATAATATCGAACCAGCCTGTTTTCTCAATAGAACCAATTTTCATAGTTACTGTACTGAAAAAACTATCATCAACGGAACTCATAATAGATGGGATAGAAATAACCATTGCCGCAATACCTACTAGCCAAGCTGCCTTTTTACGGTTTACTTTTTTCTCATCAATAAAGTAGCCTACAGGTACTTCAAGCATCGAGATCGTTGAAGTTAAAGCTGCTACCATTAGCAATAAGAAGAAAAGTGCGCCGATTATAGCTCCACCAGGTATGGCATTAAATACTTGAGGTAGTACATCGAATACAAGTGCTGGACCTGAGTTTGGCTCCATACCGAGTGCGAATACAGCAGGGAAAACCATTAGACCACCTAAAAGAGCTACGATTGTATCCATTGCGCCAATCCACATGCCACTAGTTACAATGTTTGCAGTTTTTGGCAAATACGAGCCGTAAGTGATCATAAGACCCCAACCCACACTCATCGAGAAGAATGCTTGGCCAAGTGCAGCAAGTATTACCTTACCGTTAATTTTAGCAAAATCAGGCTTCAAGTAATATTCAACACCTGCCATTGCGCCGTCTAAGGTCACACTTCTGATGGCGATCGCTAGGATAAGGAAGAATAGAACCGGCATAAGGAATTTAGCCGCCTTTTCGATACCACCAGACACACCACCTAATATTACCACAATAGTAATAATCATGAAGAAGAAGGTAAGCGGAATAATGTATCTCGGCGTTTCGATAAATACATCAAAATCTACAGGGATATTGATTAGCTCGGTAATAATGTAGCCAACTGTCCAGCCAGCAATTACAGAGTAATAGGTAAGCACCATAAAACAAATTACCACACTGATAATCCCAGGAATCACCCATAGTTTGTTTTTGGCGGTTGCTTTCATCGCTCCTATCGGATTTTTACCAGTGAGTCGCCCAAGAGCTAGCTCATTGTAAAGGAGCGGAAGCCCGATTAAAATAACACATAGGATATAAACGAAAACAAAGGCACCACCACCGTTTTCTCCGGTGATGTAAGGGAAACGCCAAATATTTCCCAGCCCTACTGCTGAGCCAGCGGCAGCCATGATGAATCCAAAACTGGATCCCCATTGACCACGACTTTCAGGACTTGGTGATGCAGCCATAAATCTTTAAGGTTTTGGTTAAATTGATGTGATGTTCGAATTATTAAGGCAACAATTTCATAAAAAATAGATAAACAAAAAATTAAATTAGGTTTAAATATAGTTTATGGTCGGATTAGCGGGAGGATATTTGCTCACTTAGCAATTTTAGACCTTCTCTAAAACTGTGCGGTTCATATCCTAATTGTTTTTTAGCTTTTTCAATAATAAATCCAGTGCGCGGTGGACGCTTAGCCGGCTGGGTAAAAATGGTCGAATCTACTCGCTCAATTAACGATTGATCTAGTTCAAAATAGCTGGCAGTAGCTATCGCCATTTCGTAAGGAGTAAGCATTTCCTCCCCTGAAATATTCCAGATTCCTCCCGCTTTTTGTTCGGCTATTAATAAGCAACCCATTGCCAAGTCCTCGGCCAAAGTGGGCGTACGCCATTGGTCATCCACCACTTTTATTTGCTTTCCAGCTGTAAGACTATCTTTCACCCACAGCACAATATTGCTACGGCTCATATCCTTCACAATTCCAAAAACAAGTACCGTACGTACTATAGCCCAATGCTTTGCTTTTTCGATTACCAGCTTTTCTGCTTCAAGCTTGGTTTCACCATAGTAGCTCACGGGATTGGCCTTTCCTTCTTCAGCATAAGGGCCGTCTTGTCCATCGAATATAAAGTCTGTGGATAAATGAACAAGGAATGCATCTACTGCATTTGCCGCTTCTATGATGTTATTGGTTGCAAATACATTTTGAATGAAGCAGTCGTCTTGATTGAGCTCGCATTGATCCACATTGGTCATGGCTGCGGTATGGATGATTACATCGGGCTTTGCCGTTTGCACTACTTCCAAAATTTGGTCTAGACGGCAGGTATCCATTGTGTAATAGCGATATCCTTCCGCATTTAGTCGATCCTCACCTCGAGAAGTGGCAATCAATTCGTGCTTGCCACTTTTGAGAATTAACTCAGTGAGTTTCTGTCCAAGCAAACCATTAGAACCGGTGACGAGTATTTTCATTACTCTTCTTTTTTGTAACCGTATTCTTCTTCTAATTTCTTCACTGAAACTTTATCTACACTCATTTTGATTCCGATTCTATCCAAAGGCCTGTCATTTGGTCCTTTTTCTACCGCTGCTACCGAATCTATCACATTAAGTCCGTCGATTACTTCACCGAAAACAGTGTAATCATAATCCAAATGCGGTGAACCGCCTATGGTTTTGTACACATCTGTATGTTCTTGCGGATATTCCTTCTTTACAATTGGCCCAAATTCCCTTTCGAGGATTTCCATGGAGTTATTAAGCAGCTCTGTGTAGGCTGCGATATCGCCCGTTTGACTATACTTTGCTACCGAATCAGCCAGATACTTATATTCTGGTTTGGCCAATAATTGGTTGAATAAAGTGCGTTGTTGAGAAATATAATTGTTTTCGGCAAGGTCGCTAATCTGCTCTGGAGTAAACACTACTCCTTGGACAATGTAAAATTGAGTAGCGCTGCTATTCTTTTCCGGGTTTACATTATCGCCCATACGAGCTGCTGCCAGTGCTCCCTTTTTATGAAAGTGATGAGGCAATATCTCCGCAGGAATTACCTCAGATGAACTCTGACCGCCTTCCGGCTTGGTTGACAAATCGCCACCTTGGATCATAAAACCCGATATCACTCTATGGAAAATGGTGCTGTCATATTCACCGGACTTTGCCAACTTCAAAAAATTCTCTTTGTGAACAGGTGTATCGTCGTACAAGACCACCTTCATATCTCCAAATTCAGTAGAAATAGTGACTACCTCTTCCTGAGGACCACAAGCAAAGGCAAATATTGCCACGAATAAAATTGAGAGATTACGCATGATTTTATAATTCGTTTTTAATTTTTAATAATAGATCTCGGCCTCCTTTGGCCACTACCTCTTGTGCTGCCAATTTGCCAATACTTACTGCATCGAATGCTTTGCCTTTTTTTCTGGATTCAATTAATTGACTTCCATCTAAAGCAACTACGCCACCGTGCAAATGTAATTCTTCTCCTTCGAATTGGGCAAGTACAAAAACGGGTACGCTACAACCTCCACCCAACAAATTGAGGAATGCTCTTTCCGCTAATATTCTGTTTTCAGTAATGTCGTGATTACAAAGCTCGCGAATGGATTGGGCCAATTGACTATCCAAACTCTTGTGTATTTCGATAGTGACCGAGCCTTGACCAGCGGGAGGAATAAATTGCTCACTAGGTAAGTATTCTTTGATCAGATCTGCATAGCCCATACGATGAACGCCGGCATAGGCCAATAGCAATGCGTCGCATTTTCCCTCGTCCATTCTTTGCAAACGAGTTTGCAAATTGCCTCTCACATTTACAATTTTATGTTGTGGGTAGTAGCGTTTCAATTGTGCCACACGGCGGGTAGATGAAGTTCCCAATCGAAGACCTTCTTTGTGGCTAAGTGAAGCTCCGTCCATCCTAGAAATCAATACATCAGAAACAATTTCACGCTCGCTAAAGCTGATTAATTGAAAACCTGACGGCAGGCTCGAAGGCATGTCCTTGGCACTATGGACGGCAATATCGATCGAGCCAGCTTCTAGTTGTGCTTCAATTTCCTCCGTAAAAACGCCTTTGCTACCGATTTTAGAAATGCTCACATCGAGCACCTTATCACCTTTGGTTTCAATAAGTACAAGTTCTGGCTCTAAACCTCCCGCTTTTAATTGCTCGGCTACCATTTCGGCTTGCCACAAAGCCAGCTTACTCCCTCTTGTACCAATGCGTACTTTTGTCATTAGGCTCCCTTTTTTGCTTTAATTACATTTCGCTTTTTGGCTGGTTTTGCTTGCTCAATGTATTCAATGATTTTACCGGCAATATCTATCCCTGTAGCCGTTTCAATTCCTTGCAATCCTGGTGAAGAATTTACTTCCATAATCAGTGGCCCACGTGCGGATTGTAACATATCAACACCAGCTATTGCCAAGCCCAATACACTTGCGGCTTTCAAAGCAGCAGCCTTCTCAGCCCTTGATAATTTAATGATAGAAGCAGTGCCTCCTCTGTGCAAGTTCGACCGGAATTCGCCTTCTTTTCCTTGACGTTTCATAGCGCCAACCACTTCGCCATTCACTATAAATGCACGAATATCTGCTCCTTTGGACTCCTTGATAAACTCTTGCACGATGATACGAGCCTTCAATCCATTGAATGCCTCAATTACCGATTGCGCAGCTTTTCTCGTTTCCGCCAATACAACACCAAGTCCTTGAGTTCCTTCAAGCAATTTGATAATTAGCGGCGCGCCACCAATCTCTTCTACCAGATTATGCTCTTTGTTGGAGTAATTGGTAAAAGCCGTTTTGGGCATTCCTAAACCTGCTCTGGAGAGGATTTGCAAGCTACGCAGCTTGTCTCTCGAACGCACAATTGATTGGGATTCTGTAGCAGAGAATACGTTCATCATCTCGAACTGACGAACTACTGCTGTACCATAAAAGGTAACAGAGGCCCCAATTCTAGGTACAATTGCATCGATGCCTTCAAGCCTATGTCCACGATATAAGATGTGGGGATCGTTCGGTTCGATGAAAATATCGCATTTCAAATGATCAATCACGACTGCTTCATGGCCACGTGCTTTTGCTGCTTCCACCATACGGCGGGTGGAGTACAGGTTTGGGTTTCTAGATAATATCGCGATTTTCATTTGGACTTTATTTTTTTCAGAAATTTATAGGATAAGTTGGTTCGATCCACATTCACAAGGTACCTCCTTTTTAGTAGTTTGCGGCCAAGCAAAATAGGAAATCGCATGGTTCCTCTATCAGTAAGAGTAAAGTCAGTTTCGACCAACTCTCCAAATAACATTATTTTAGTTTTCACTAAGAAACGCTCCTCGGATTGTCCAAAGGAATTGGTGACTCTTTTGATACGGAAATCTTTGGTTTGGTATATTTTATCGTGATAGTTGGGTCTGTCCGGATCAAGCAATTGAAACTCTAGGATCTCGCTACCTCCCGCTTGTTTTAGCTTTACTTCGTGGCAATGGATAGAGCATGAATAAGCTCCCGTGTCCGTTTTGGCTCTAAGTCCATATAAATCCCACTCGGGCAAATCTACCAATTCAAATCTACCAATGGTCTTCTTCTCTACTGTGCTTTTCATTTTTTCCGAATGGTTTTGGCAATATCAATTGATGTATCCATAAAAACCAATTTGGCATAGGCATTTCGCTCAATATGATAGTGAGCTTCGTTGAATAAATCTGAGAGAAATTGAATTTTCTCCAAATTCATTTGCGCTGAAAATTTCTGCACAAATGAATTGAGTTCGCCCATTGATTTCTGCAAAGAATTGATGGAGAAATTTCCCAATAAGCTCTCTCTAAAAATATACAGGCCATAATTGAATAAGTTCTTTTGTGATTCCTTGCCCATTTTATGGAAAAGCTCCATATCCTGATTGAGCGCAATAAAATCGGCTTCCCAGCAATGTCGCATCCAATCTATAAAGAAATCTGTTGCGACTTCATTGCCTTCTTCCAGCAAAGAAAGGGCTTGGCTTATGCTGCCATCGGCCATTATTGCCAAGTCGTTCGCTTTGTCCTGCGGCACTTCCATATTGCTATGGAGATAGTGAGCAACATCTTGATCGCTGAAGGCAGGAATTCTGAATATTTGAGTTCTTGATTGAATAGTTCCTAACACTTTTTCCAAATTGGTAGATACCAGTAGGAAAATCGTTTTTTCAGGTGGCTCTTCCAATATTTTGAGCAAGGCATTAGCCGTAGAGGAATGCAAATATTCTGGCAGCCAAAGAATCAAAATCTTGTAACCTCCTTCATAAGCTTTCATCGAAAGATTAGAGGTGATTTGATAGCTCTCGGCTCTCGCAATATTGAATTGCTTATCCTGCGCACCAAATACGGCATTCCAAGTATTGATATCGCCATAAATGCTATTTTTCAAAAACTCCCTCCATTGAGGTAAGTAATTGTGGCTCATCATATCCTTTGCAATATTGGCAATCGGAAATACAAATTGCACATCGGGGTGGATGGCTTTGGCATTTTTGGTACAAGCCGAACAAGTGCCACAAGAGTCTGCTTCGCTTGGATTTTCGCAATTGAGATACGTAGCAAAAGCCATTGCTAGCGCGAGATTTGCTGAACCTGGCTTGCCCAAAAACAACTGAGCATGAGCCAAATGCGCATCTTGAACACTCCGGATGAGAATTTCTTTTTCTGTTTGTAAACCTGGTATTTCTGAAAATTGCATGCTTAAGCTCGGCTCTCTTGAGTTTGGGCAAAGATATAATGGAAAATCTCTCTATCAACTTCCGATAAGGCTAATCCTCGTCTGCCCATCATGGCATCGGCGGTTTCAAAAAAACTTTCGATTCGATACGTAGTAATTGTGCCAACACCGCCCCAAGCAAATGATGGAATAAAATTGCGAGGAAATCCCGCTCCAAATATATTGGCGCCAACGCCTACCACTGTTCCTGTATTGAACATCGTGTTGATTCCGCACTTGGAATGATCGCCCAGCATCAATCCGCAAAATTGTTGTCCCGTTTGCTCAAATCGGCGGGAGGAATAACTCCAGAGCTTCACTGAGGCGTAATTGTTTTTAAGGTTACTCGTATTCGTATCAGCGCCAATATTGCACCATTCACCAATTACAGAATTACCCAAGAAGCCATCGTGACCTTTGTTGGAATAGCCCAGCATTACCGAATTGGACACTTCACCTCCCGCCTTACAAAATGGCCCGATGGTATTATCACCTCTTAGTTTGGCGCCCATATTCAAATGAGCAGATTCGCAAAGAGCCAATGGTCCATGAATCATCACTCCTTCATGTATTTGTGCATTTCTCCCTATGTACACAGGCCCTTCTTCTGCATTTATTATACAAGCCTTTATTTTTGCGCCTTCTTCTATAAATATATTTTCCTTACCGTACATGATTACATGCGGATCGGTAATGGTTTGTGATTTTCTTCCTTCAGTTAGCAGCACAAAATCTTTTCGGATTTCCTGTCCATTGAGCTGGAAAATATGCCAAGGCTTCAGAATTGCCGTTACCTCATTTTGATATTCAATTTGCTTAAAATCAACTTTTTCTAATTGCCAATTTTCGGCAGTCTCCTTATTGCATTTGGCTGCCAACAAAAGTCCATTACGAGAAAGTGCTTCTCCTAGCTTTAAAGCTTGGATGGCTTTGATCAACCCTGCATCAGGTAATAATGCGCCATTGATCAGTAGATTTTCATCATCAGCCACAAGTGGGAATTTAGCTGTGAGATAAGCTTGAGTTAGGTATGAAATAGGAGACTGAAAATATTTGCTCCACTTCTCGGCAATGGTGAGAATACCCACCCGCAAGTCGGCTATGGGTCGGGTAAAAGTGAATGGCAACAAATCCATTCGGATGTTGGGCTGATCAAAAAGAATAATACGCATAGCCAAAAATAAAAAAAGTCTCTCCGATTATTCAGAGAGACTTTCAATTTATCGATAAAATCGAAATAATTATTTCTTAGTATAGCGTCTGTTGAACTTCTCAACTCTACCAGCTGTATCCACAAGCATTTTCTTACCAGTGTAGAAAGGGTGAGAATCAGAACTTACTTCAATTTTCACCAAAGGGTAAGTTTTACCTTCAACTTCAATAGTATCTGGAGTAGAAATGGTAGACCTAGTGATAAACTGGGTTTCTGTAGATGTGTCAAAAAACACAACTTCTCTGTAGTTTGGATGTATATCTTTTCTCATTACGAAATTATTTTTAATGCTTCTCTTCCCAAAAAAGAGGGGCAAAGATAAAGTTATCCTCTTCAATAACCAAATGTAGCTCAGAAGATTTTGCGAATATCACAAATTACTTGATCAAATTTACTTCTTTTTCGTCTTTCAAAAGAAATGATACATTTTAGTCTACAAATAAACGATAGAATTCAATATCAATTTTAGCTTTGTAGTCTATTTTGAATGGAGGCTTTGGGCTTAACATTGCCCAAATTTTTCGAATTTGTGCTATACTTGTAGCATCCGTACTAATATGATCAAAAATTCAGTCATTCTTCTCATTGCTCTTCTGTTCACACAGATTTCAACTTTTGCGCAAAGTACGCATGTGCCTCTCAATAGAGATTATTATCACCTGATAGAGCGCTACGAAATAAAATCGAAAGGCTTAATGCCGGGTTTGTTTAGCACGGTGAAGCCACTTAAGCGAAATGAAGTCGCAATGCTGGCAGATTCGTTGCTTTCGTCAGGTCAGGTTTGGTCGTCCAAAGATCTTTTCAATCTACAATACTTGGCAGATGACAATTGGGAATTTTCGGAACATGCCAATTGGGATCGAGATGAGATCTTTCTCGATAAATATAGATTTACGGGAATTGAGGATATTCAAAGAACAGGTGACCGCTGGTTTAGATACCAAATGAATCCGGTCCTTGGTGCAAGTGTAGGAGTAGATACAGAAGCGGGAGGTAATGTAAGATTTATGAGCAGCATTGGTGCTGAAGTACGCGGATCGCTATTTAATAGAGTTGCCGTTTACGGCTATTTCACACAAAACTGGGCAGTATTCCCAACTTATGTGCAAGACCGCATTAGCGATGTGGGCGTGATTCCCGGTGAAGGTTATTTCGACAACATGGGCAATCAAGGACATTCATTTACTACACCTCGATTCAATGTCTCCACCAAAGTAGCCAAGCATATAGACTTACAAGCGGGCTTCGATCGCAATTTTATTGGGAATGGTCATCGTTCAATGATTCTGTCGGACTTTGGCAACAACAATTTCTACATCAAGGCAAATGCAAAACTGGGTCATTTCAATTACACAATGATCCAAAATGTGATGCGTGCGGATGCTTATGGCATTTACGGCGAATCTAGCATTGGCGAGAGCTTTCCAAAGAAATACCAAGCCTTCCACCGATTGGGAATTGATATTGGCAAAAATTTCAACCTCGGCATATTCGAAACGGTAGTGTATGGACGTGAAAGAGAAAATGGAGCCAACCCAATTGAGTTGGGATATATGGTGCCAGCCATATTCTTTAGAGCTACCGAACAGCAGGTGGGTTCTGCGGATAATGCACTACTTGGGATCGATTATAAGTGGAATTTCTTAAGTTCATTTTCATTTTATGGCCAAGTGATTTTTGATGAGTTTGTCCTCGAAGAAATTCGCTCAGGTGAAGGTTGGTGGGCAAACAAATTTGGCATACAAACGGGCTTGAAATACATAGATGCATTTGGCGTCAGCAATCTGGATTTACAAGTGGAAGGTAATATCACTAGACCGTATAATTACACGCATCAAGATAATTTCAATAGTTATACGCACTTTTTGCAACCTATTGCGCATCCTTTTGGCACCAATTTCAAAGAAGTGGTGGGAATACTTCGCTACCAGCCTAGAGAAAGACTTCACATTGTGGCTAGAGGTTTTTACAACCAGTTTGGAGCAGATGATGCGGACACCAATTGGGGTGGAGATATATTAAAACCCTATACCTCTCGCGAGCAAAACTATGGTAACGTGATAGGCCAAGGTATCGACACCAAAATTCTTTATGCCGACCTTACACTTTCTTATATGCTCAAGCATAATTTGTATGCAGATTTTCGCACCGTGTACCGCAATCTTACTAGCGAAATCAGTAGCCGAGATCGTACTACTTTATTTACACAGATTGGCCTTCGTTTAAATCTTTCTCAACGTGATCACGATTTTTAACCATGCGTAATTCTATAAACTATATCATCGCTTTTGGTATTGCATGGACTTTCCTCCCGCTTGCGAGCAAAGGGCAAAGTGTGAATGTGCCATTGAATAAAGATTATTATCACCTTATCGAAAGATATCAAGTGAAGAGTGGTTTTATATCTTCAGACTTTGCCATGAAACCTTGGCAAAGAAAGAATGTGGCTTTGCTTGCAGATTTCCTCCGTGAAAATGATACGCTCGCGCTCAGCCAACAAGACAAATTCAACTTGGAATATTTGGTGCAGGACAATTGGGAATGGTCTACTACGGTAAATCCAGATAGCAAGAAACCAACCCTAAAGCACTTTTATAAAAAGAAGTCTGATTTGTTTCATTACGCTGACGATGATTTTCAATTACATATAAACCCTGTGCTGCATGTAGGAATGGGTCGCGAAAATGATATAGATGAGCCAACATTTATCAATACCAGAGGATTGGAAGTACGTGGACAAATTGCCAATTCATTGGGTTTTTATACGTATGTAGGAGAGAATCAAGCTCGCTTTCCAACTTATGTGAGAGAATATATTGAGCAAGAAAACTTTGCTATTCCAGGTGAAGGCTTTTGGAAGGATTTCAAAGAAGGTGGAGTGGATTTCCTAACAGGGCGCGCTTACATCACCTTCGATCCAGTAGAGAAGCTTAATGTGCAATTTGGCTATGATCGTAATTTTATTGGGCATGGCTATCGAAGCTTGCTGCTTTCTGATTTCTCTACCAATTACCTATTCTTAAAATTCGATACACAAATAGGGAAACGCTTACAACTCACCAATCTATTTACGGAACTTCGGGCAACTGCTTTTGCTGGTGCTACAGGCTCTATCGATGGTGAGTTTCCAAAGAAATACATGACACTACATCGATTGGGATTTGATGTCACGCCCAATTTGAATATCGGTGTGTTTGAGCAAATAATCTATGGTGATGAGAATATCAATAAAGCTGTTCCAATAAAAATCGCCTATTTCAATCCCTTTATTTTCACTCGCTCGCTTTTCAATACAAACGAACCTGGCGAAAACAAAGCGACTGGTTTGGATGTACGATGGAATTTGTTCAATACCATGAGCGTATATGGTACGGCATATTTTGATGGCTTGCAGCTGAAAGAATTTGGCAATGGAGCGTGGAACAATAATATAGCTTCTCAAATTGGCGTCAAGTATTTTGACGTATTGGAGATCTCTAATTTGGATATACAAGCGGAGGTAAATCATATTACACCATACACCTATGCGCGCAAAAACTATCTTATGAATGCGGCACATTTCAGGCAACCATTAGCGCATCCAATGGGTGCGAATTTGCGGGAGGTGGTTGGGATATTGCGTTATCAGCCGATCGATAGATTATCTATTACAGCTAAGGCAATCCTCACCAAATTTGGAAGCGATCTGCCGGGGCAAAATTTTGGTGGCGATGTGATGAGAAACACAGACTCGCGAGTTCAGGATTTTGACAATGAAGTAGGCCAAGGCAATAGTAGCGATCTGCAATTGTATGATTTTACGGCTTCTTACATGCTCAAGCACAATTTATTCGTTGACCTTCGCCAGACTATACGAAATTTATCTCAAGAAGTGAACACTGGCAAAAAGGAGAATACTACCTTTACGCAGCTATTGCTACGATGGAATATTCCACATCGTGATCATGAATTTTAGTCCTTGTTGATTTTCTATTTAATTCCTTTCCTGAAATGAAAACCTATCTGCGAATATTGACCTATGCCAAACCTTATGGGAAATATTTGCCGAGATATATCTTTTTTGCCACTTTGGCGATTATTTTTGGCTTGCTCAACTATGCTTTGCTCAAGCCACTTTTCGATGTAGTATTCGAGCAAGTAGATCTAGAGCAAATTGCGAAATACAAAGAACCCATAGAGTTTAGCCTTTCGCTAGACTATTTCATGCATACTTTCAACCATTTTCTGGTAAAGGCCTCAGAAACGCAGGGGAAAATGGGCACTTTGAAATATGTATGTGCAGTGATTGTTTTTTCAGTGTTGCTAGCCAATGTTTTCACTTATGTTTCGAATGTGCTATTGGCTAAAATCAGGGCTAAGGTGATCGAAAAACTGAGAATGGATATTTTCGATAAGGCTAGTGAGTTGCATTTGGGCTATTTTACCAATGAGCGTAAGGGTGATTTGATGTCACGCATTACCAATGATGTGCAGGAGGTGGAAAATACGATTGTTAGCACATTGAAAGTAGCATTTCGGGAGCCGGCAACCATTCTGATAACCTTTGTTCTGCTATTTGCTATTTCAGCGAAACTTACCTTTTTCACCATATTGTTTTTGCCAGTAACTGGCTATTTGATTTCTGCCATTACGGTGAGATTGAAGAAAAAGGCAACCCAAAGTCAGGAATCTCTAGGGAGAATCGTAAATATTTTAGAAGAAACACTTTCTGGAATCAGAGTAATAAAAGCTTTTTCGGCAAGAAACTATATCAGTCAGGTATTTGGGCGGGAGGTTGCTGAATATTCCGGAATCAATATTTCAATGGCACGCAAAAATGAACTTGCTCCACCACTTTCTCAATTCTTAGGTGTGGTTGTGGTAGCGGGTATTTTGCTCTATGGTGGCAATTTGGTGCTCAACCAAGAATCTGACTTATCTGCAAGTGCATTTTTCACCTATATCATTTTATTCACTCAAGTTTTAAATCCATCGAAAGCTATTTCCCAAGCCATCTCCAATATCCAAAGAGGAATTGCGTCTGGTGATAGAATATTTGCCATTATAGATACACCTCCCGCCATTACTGATCCTGAGCCGGCCAAGGTCATGAATGATTTTGAGCAAGGAATTGAGTTTAAAGATGTGTGGTTTTCTTACGATAAGGAGTGGGTGCTCAAAGGGTTGAATTTGCGTATCGAAAAAGGGAAGTCAGTGGCGCTTGTAGGGCCTTCTGGTGGAGGTAAATCTACCATTGCAGATTTGGTTCCTCGCTTTTATGATCCTACAAAAGGAGCTGTTTGGATTGATGGAGAAGATATTCGTTCCTACAAAATTGCTGATTTGAGAAAACACATGGGTATCGTTACCCAAGAGTCAATACTTTTTAACGACACTGTTTTCAAAAATATCGCTTTTGGCAAACCCGATGCTAACAAGGAGGATGTGATAAAAGCCGCCAAAATTGCAAATGCGCATGCTTTTATCGAACAGCTTGAAAACGGCTACGATACGATGATAGGTGAGCGTGGCACGCGACTCAGCGGTGGCCAAAGACAGCGATTGAGCATCGCCAGGGCGGTATTCAAAAACCCTTCAATCTTGATATTGGATGAAGCCACCTCTGCACTTGATTCTGAATCTGAAAAGCTCGTACAAGATGCATTGTTCAATCTAATGAAGAACAGAACTTCGCTAGTGATTGCGCATCGATTGAGTACGATCCAACATGCAGATGAGATAATCGTGGTAGAAAAGGGCGAGATTATCGAAAGAGGCAGTCATTCCGAGTTGATTGAAAGAGATGGATTGTATAAAAAGCTAAGCCAAATTCAGCAAAGCTGACAAAGTGTTTTCATATTTTTTGTAGCTTAGTAGCATAACTACAATTCCCATGTCACAAAAAGTCCAAACATTCAGCATAATACATCTCACTTGGTTACTTGCAACCGTTGTAATGGCATTGCTTGACAGCCGTGATTTAATTCCTCCCGCCTTTGTTCCATTATTTATTTGGTGGACATTGATTGGCTTATTGGTTTTCATCATCATTATGATCCGCCAGGCTATACAGGTGAAAAGCACTCAAAAGATGGAAAAGATGTATTTAGATAAAATCAAAGATATCAAAGCAGAGATGTTTGATTTAGAAAAGGAAAAAAACAACTGGCAGAGAAAAGCACAAACTGCTGAAATCCCTCCGAGAAAGGCCTCTGATGAAGATAATACTGGATTTTCAAGTCATAAATAGAAAATGGATTACCAAATTTTAATTCAAAAAGAACTTACAGAATCCAGGAATGTATTGGATGGTTTTTTGAACTCGGGTGAGAATTTGCAAAAAATTGAATCAGCTGCTAGAGCAATGGTTGACTCCTTTCTGAGAGGAGGGAAAGTAATTGCCTGTGGAAATGGTGGGTCACATTGTGATGCTATGCACTTTGCAGAAGAGCTTACCGGGAGATACAGAGAAAACCGTAGGGCCTTGCCTGCCATTGCAATTTCTAACCCTGGCCATATATCTTGCGTGGGTAATGACTATGGGTTTGATCATATTTTCTCTCGATATGTAGAGGCAATTGGCCAGAAGGGCGATATTCTGTTGGCGATAAGCACAAGTGGCAATTCGGCTAATGTGATAAAAGCGGCAGTATGTGCAAGGCAAAAAGGAATGACAGTAGTGTCCCTTACCGGGAAAAATGGTGGCGAACTAGCTGCTTTATCTGACATTGAAATTCGAGTGGCACATGATGGATATGCCGATCGCATTCAGGAAATTCATATAAAGGTGATTCACTCGCTTATATTTTTGATTGAGAAAATGACTGAATAAACAATGCTTGCAAAGGTTTATGGAAGTGCAGTATATGGAGTAGATGCCGATGTGATTACCATTGAGGTAAATGTGAGTCAGGGCATCAAATTCTTCATGGTAGGCCTGCCAGACAATGCGGTAAAAGAAAGCCAGCAAAGAGTAGAAGCTGCCATAAAAACCCTACGATACCGAATGCCACGTGAAAAAGTGGTAATAAACCTTGCACCGGCTGATGTGAAAAAGGAAGGCTCGGCTTATGACCTCCCAATTGCTTTAGGAATATTAAGCGCATCGGGTCAAATATTCTCAGATACGCTCGACCAATATATGCTCATGGGCGAATTGGCTTTGGATGGCACACTCAGACCTATCAAAGGAGTTTTGCCCATTGCGATTGAAGCTCGCAAGCAAGGGTTCAAAGGTTTTGTATTACCCAAAGCCAATGCAAGCGAAGCCGCAATAGTCAATAATTTGGACGTGATTCCAGTGGAAACGCTGAAAGAGGCTATAGATTTTTTCGAGTCTAGGGTAGAAATTAAACCCTTGAAGCAAGATACTCGGGATATTTTCTTCAGTAAGCTAAATGATTATGAAGCTGATTTTGAACATGTCCAAGGTCAGGAAAATATAAAGCGCGCATTAGAAATTGCAGCAGCGGGAGGACATAATGTTATCATGATTGGCCCACCTGGTGCTGGCAAAACGATGCTAGCCAAACGTCTTCCTTCTATCCTCCCGCCTTTGGGTTTAAATGAAGCATTGGAAACTACCAAAATTCACTCTGTAGCTGGCAGATTAGGTGATGAAGCGTCCCTCATTACTCGCCGACCATTTAGAAGCCCCCATCATACGATTTCGGATGTGGCTTTAGTTGGAGGAGGAGGAAATCCACAACCTGGGGAAATTTCATTGGCACATAATGGAGTGCTCTTTCTGGACGAATTACCTGAGTTTAAGCGTACCGTATTAGAAGTAATGCGCCAACCGCTGGAGGAACGAAGAGTCACCATTAGTAGAGCTAAAATTTCGGTAGATTTTCCAGCCAATTTTATGCTTATTTCCAGCATGAATCCTTGTCCTTGCGGTTACTATAATCATCCAGAAAAAGAGTGCGTATGCGCGCCAGGTATAGTGCAGCGCTATCTGAATAAAGTGAGTGGACCCTTGCTGGACCGCATAGATTTGCATGTGGAAGTAACACCCGTTTCGTTCGACGAAATGACTGGAACGCGTAAAACTGAAAGCAGTGCCGAAATACGTGAGCGAGTAATAAAAGCGCGGGAAGTACAAAACCACCGCTTCAAGGAAAGCCCTGAAATATACTCCAATGCGATGATGCCATCGCAAATGGTGAAGGAAGTATGCCAAATAAATAATGCTGGTCGGACATTACTCAAAACTGCCATGGAAAGGCTAGGACTTTCAGCCAGAGCTTATGATCGCATATTGAAAGTCTCTAGAACCATTGCCGACCTTGCCGATAGTAAGGAAATTAAAATAGAGCATTTGGCTGAAGCCATCCAGTACAGAAGCTTGGATAGAGAAGGCTGGGCGGGTTAAATTTATTATTTGTCTTTATTTTTATTTCTTCTTTCTTCCTCCTCCCGCTTTTTTCTTTTGCGCCAACTGCGCGCCACAAACCATAAGATTACCATCATGATTGGTGCTACAATATATAGGAATACATCAGCTGTAGATTCAATACTCAGCGGAGAGCCGTCCTCTGGGTTAGGAACCCCTTGCGGTATTTGCAAAATCAATTTTAGAGGAAGGATAAGTAGGTTAAGGATATTCATTATACTCAGATTAAAATTATCTATATATTTCTAATTCTATAAAGGATTACAAGCATCCTTTTATTGACACGACTCTTTTGATTCTTTGTTCGGCTTTCAATTTTTGACATTACTATATCAATCTGTATTACAATGTTTTACATTCATTATAATTACTGAATATAAATTCAAAAGAAGCATTAAACTCAATTGAAGATTTGCCATCAAAGGTGGAAATTCAACCACATGAAAAAATCAATTTCAACTCTAATTTGCGCATTTCTGCTAAGCGGATTTGCGCAGGCTCAGCTTATGGTATCTAAGGCTGACTTTACTCCGGTTTTGGATGGAAAGTATCAAGAATGGCCAATGGAAAACCTCAGCAAGGAAGACAAAACTGGCTTATCCTATCAGGCTGTTGCCGACGATGAATTCCTATATATTTTGCTAGTGGCAGAGCAAATGCCTTTTCAGCAGAAAATAATGAGAAATGGGCTAGTGCTAAACTTCACTACAAAGACAGGAAAAAAGAAAACTACTGGCAAACTATTGCACCCTTACAGTGCAGATGGTGAGTCTACAATGCCACAAATAAGAACCGAACCAGGTCAGAGACCTGATATGGAGTATATGAAGGAGCTTTTTCTGCTTCGAAATAAAGTGTTTTTAGCAGATGGATTTGTTGGCAAATTCAAAGGCCAGCAAACATTAGACAATAGCAATGGAATTAACTTAGGGGTTAATTGGAATGAAGACCAGCATTTGGTTTATGAATATAAAATTCCTCTAAATCAGCTTTTTATAGACAATGGTGATCCTAGAGATGTTGCAAACAGCATAGAAATGGAAGTAGTAGTTAATGGTATGGCTCAAGGTGGTGCCCAAATGGGTGGTGCTCCAATGGGTGGCGGCATGCGCGGTGGGGCTGGAGGAGGACGTCAAGGAAATGCTGGCAGACCAGGAGCAGGAATTGGTGGTGCTGGTGGCGCAGGCGGTGCTGCAGGAGGTAATAGAGCAACTGTAGATATGATGAATAAGGCTTCATTTAAAACAGTACTAACCTTTATTTAGGTAATTTTTTATTGGATAAGGCCTAGTAAATTATCTATTTTTGCAAAAAAAATAGATATGAAACGTAAAGCATTATTCCTTCTATTAATCATTTCATCGCAAATCATATTTTCTAGTTGCGCTACTATTTTCACTGGCTCTAGACAAAATGTAACCATCGACTCCGATGTTCCAGACACACGAGTAGAAGTTGGCGGAATGTATCAAGGAACAACACCAACTTCTGTAAGACTTAAAAAAGGCTTTACTGGTGAGACGGTCGTATTGAAAAAAGAAGGATATGAAAATAAGGTTATTCAACCACCTACAGATTTCAACCCTGTTTCGGTGCTCAATCTTTTCAATATTCTATTTTGGGCGATAGATGTAGCCACAGGTGCAATGATGAAATATACTCCAGACTACATAGAGGTGAAAATGGAACCGATAAAAGACAGGTAATGGTAAAAAGCATTCCTATTATACAAAGCGGATTGATTATATTTAGCTAATCAATCCGCTTTTTCATGAAATACCTCCTAAGTTTTATTTTCAGCCTTTCTTTCTTCTTCCTTCAAGCGCAAGATCCTTATCCTGTGGATCGAAATTTGGATATTCAGCATTACGAGTTTCACTTAGAAATTGCTGATGACACAGATGAATTAATAGGCGTAGCCATTATTCAACTTCAATACCTGGATCAAACAAAAGACTCCTTCACCTTAGATTTGGTGAATAAAAATGCCGAAGGAAATGGAATGTCTATCAGTAGTATCAAGGATAAAAAAAGTGGGAGGGATTTAGTTTTTGAGCATACCAACAATCGTGTAAGTATTAATACAGGAACTGGTATCTCACACGAAATTGAAATCACTTATCAAGGAATTCCACAGAATGGTTTAATCATTTCTCAAAATAAATATGGAGAGCGCACTTTCTTTGGCGATAATTGGCCAAACAGAGCTCATCATTGGTTGCCTGTAGTGGATCACCCATCAGATAAGGCGAGCTGCGCTTTTATCGTAACCGCTCCCAACCATTATCAAGTGATAGGTACTGGAGCATTTGTAGAATCTACCGACATAGATAATGCTACGCGGAGAACCCATTGGGAAACCGATGTGGATATTGCGACAAAAGTAATGGTAATGGGTGCTGCGCGTTTCGCCATCAAAACAGAGGAGATAATTGATGGAGTAGCCGTACAAAGCTGGGTGTATCCACAAGACCGAGAAAAGGGTTTTTACGATTATGCATTGGCTACACAATCACTCGAATTTTTCAATTATTATGTAGGTCCTTATAGTTATGAAAAGCTTGCGAATGTGCAGTCCAAAACTCGCTATGGCGGAATGGAAAATGCTAGTAATATTTTCTATAGCGAAAGCTCTGTGACTGGCGACCGCGCAGCAGAAGGCCTTATCGCTCATGAAGTTGCCCATCAGTGGTTTGGTAATTCGGTATCGGAAAAGGATTGGTATCATATATGGCTGAGCGAAGGTTTTGCAACCTATTTTACCCAGCTGTATTTTGAGCATTATTATGGTCGGGAAAAGCTTGCCGAAGGAATGCAGCAAGCACGATTCACTGTAGTGAAGCATTGGGAAGGCACCAAAAATTCTCCTGTATTGGACACACTCATTACAGACCTCAATCGTTTGCTCAGTCCAAACTCTTACCAAAAAGGAGCATGGGTGCTACACATGCTTAGAAAGGAAATTGGGGACACCCATTTCAGAGATGGCATTAGAGCGTATTACGCGCAATATCAAAATAGAAATGCCCTTTCTGATGACTTGCGTAAGGTGATGGAAGAGGTAAGCGGAGAGGATTTATCTTGGTTTTTTGAGCAATGGCTTCGCCAGCCCGGCCATCCTATAATTGAAGCAAAATGGGAATATAATGCAGAGGCTAAAGCTGCCATTATTGATTTTGAACAAATCCAACCCGGTCATGTATTCCGCTTTCCTATCGATATTGCTGTATATACTGAAGGGAATAATCTACCGCAGATATATACGATCGAGATAGACGAAAAAACAAGTCAAATTCCCTTGCCCTCTAGCCAAGTGCCTAGCCATATAAGTTTAGATCCGGGAACTTGGCTTTTATTTCAAGGAAATGTAGAAAGGAAAAAGTAATCATTTAACTATTGAGAAAATGGCTGAATTAAAAACTAAACCAACAGATGAGAGTGTTGAAGCTTTTATCAACCGGGTAGAAGATCCAAAAAAGCGGGAGGATAGCTTTGAAATAATCAAATTGATGCGCAAAATCACAGGTTCCGAACCGAAAATGTGGGGAGGGAGCATTGTGGGTTTTGGTACCTATCATTATGTATATGCTACAGGTAATAGTGGCGACTGGCCGGTAGTGGGCTTTTCTCCACGTAAGCAAAATCTCACACTCTACATTATGGCGGGCTTCAGCAAGTACGGGGAGCTTATGGAGAAACTCGGTAAGCACAAAACAGGCAAATCCTGTCTGTATGTAAAAAAGCTTAGCGATATAGATATGGAAGTACTAGAAACCTTAATTGCAGAGTCAGTTGAGTATATGAAAGGGAAGTACGAAACGCGGTTTGATTGATAGCCAATGGCAAAAGTTATCAGTTCTAATCCTAAACTCACGCTACCAATAATCATATTTGCACAATTTGCCGGCACCTCCTTATGGTTTGCTGGGAATGCCATATTGCCTAGAATATCAGCTGAGTTTGCCTTTCCGGCAGATTCGATGGCAAGTATTACTTCTGCGGTTCAGTTGGGCTTTATTATTGGCACATTTCTATTTGCGCTTTCTGGCATTTCTGATCGATTCTCATCGAGTCGAGTATTTCTGTTTTGTGCATTAGCAGGTTCTGCAATGAATGCCGCCATTTTATTATGGCCTGCAGATTATGTATTCCTTTTATCCTCCCGCTTTCTTACAGGATTCTTTTTGGCGGGTATTTATCCTGTTGGAATGAAAATCGCATCGGAATGGTATGGCAAAAAGCTCGGTATGGCCTTGGGCTATTTGGTTGGCGCATTGGTTCTTGGTACTGCATTTCCACATTTTTTGAGTTATTCGGGAGGTAACGTTGATTGGAAATGGGTAATTATTGCCACCTCAGCTATTGCATCTTTTGGCGGATTTTTGCTCTACTTTTTGGTAGGTGATGGTCCATTGAAAGTGAAATCTGCGAAATTTAAGCCCAAAGAAATCTTGGCTGTATTCTCTGTAAAGGATTTCCGAAAAGCTGCATTTGGATATTTTGGCCACATGTGGGAATTATATACTTTCTGGGCTTTCGTTCCTATTATGATAAGCCTTTATGCTCAGCAAAATCAACAAGATTTGTCGGTGAGCTTATGGACATTTGTAGTGATTGCTACCGGCAGTTTGGCATGTATGGCGGGAGGAAGTATTGCCTTGAAAATAGGCAGCAGAAAAGTTGCTGTACTGTTTTTGGGAACCTCCGCAATATGTTGCTTACTATCGCCGATATTACTTGTTTTACCTGTGTGGGCTTTTATAGCATATCTACTCGTGTGGGGCTTTGCAGTGGCTGGCGATTCGCCGCAACTCTCTACACTCAATGCCCAAACTGCGCCAAAGGAACTTGTAGGAACTGCATTGACTATTACGGTAAGCCTGGGGTTTTTTATCACTATTATCAGCTTACAGCTTACTGAGTGGCTCTATAATTCGGTGTCAAGCTCATTGTTCTTGCTGATACTTGCGCCAGGCCCAATCATCGGCTGGTATTATGCTAGAAGAATTCCGAAACGGATTGAATAAGAGAATATTACTTGTTATGTGATTCGCAAGAAACTGAACATTTAAGGATTGATACTGTCGTATAGTAGATGTTGAATAAGTATTTATAAGCAAAAGACTTATTGCTTACTATTGAGTATATTAATTATTGTAATTTTACTTAAACAGATAGATAAAATATTTTGAGAAAAATTCTGATTATAGATGATGAGGAGAAACTAAGAGTTCTATTAGCTAGAATTATAAGTTTGGAAGGGTTTGAGGTGTTTCAAGCGGAAGATTGTAAATCAGCTTTGACAAGAATGGAAAGGACTGATATTGATGTAATCCTGTGCGATGTAAAACTTCCGGATGGCAATGGAATAGATTTAGTAAAGAAAATTAAAGACAAATATCCCATTCCTGAAATTGTACTATTAACGGCCTACGGAAATATTTCTGATGGCGTGCAAGCTATTAAGAATGGAGCTTTTGATTATATCACCAAAGGGGATGATAATAACAAAATAATACCGCTGTTAAATAGAGCGATAGAAAAAGTAGATTTGGCCAAGAGAGTGTTACAATTAGAAAAGCAATTGGCAACTAAGCATTCTTTTGATCAAATAATTGGCAAATCCAAGGCGATAAAAGAGGCAATTGACTTATCTAAAAAAGTTGCTTCTACTGATACGACCGTTTTGCTAACTGGTGAAACGGGTACAGGAAAAGAAGTATTTGCCCAAGCTATTTATCAGGAAAGCCATAGAAGAAAACAGAGTTTTGTCGCAATAAACTGCTCAGCTTTTAGCAAAGAATTATTGGAAAGTGAAATGTTTGGTCATAAGGCAGGTGCATTTACTGGTGCTATAAAAGACCAAAAAGGGTTATTTGAAGAAGCAAATAACGGGACAATTTTTCTAGACGAGATAGGAGAAATGGCCTTGGACTTACAGGCCAAATTGTTGCGAGTAATAGAAACCAGTGAGTTTATTCGTGTAGGTGACAGTAAGCCTACTAAGGTAAACGTACGGATCATCGCCGCTACAAATAGAGACTTGCTGCAAGAAATTGAAAAAGGGCATTTTAGAGAAGACCTATATTATCGCATTTCAGTATTTCAGATTCATTTGCCACCATTAAGGGAAAGGGTAATTGATATTGAATTATTGGCGCAAAACTTTTTAAACTCATCATTTTTTAAAACTAACAAAAAGATTAAATCGGTTTCAAAAGAATACTTTGAAGCCTTGAAGCAACATAAATGGAATGGAAATATACGAGAGCTAAAAAATGTAATTGAAAGAAGTGTAATTCTGTGTGATGATGAATTGAATTTGGAACATTTGCCAAGCGATATCCAAAGTATTTCTAGTCCAACCCAAAATGGAAAATCACTTTCTGCATTTGAATTAGCAAGTGCTGAAAAAATCCACATCCAAAAAGTATTGAACTATACTAATGGAAATAAAACAAAAACTGCCGAATTATTAGGAATAGCATTAACTACTCTTTACAGAAAGATTTCCGAATATGGTTTGGAATGAAAATATCATATCTGTTACATAATTATTCATTCATTAAAATAACCCTTTCAAAATGCTAGGAAAACCCTTTCAAAACGAAAGGGTTTTTATTTTCCTCTTATTTAAAATTATGCTATATATATCTAATAATCAGATTTTTACATACCCATCAATTTAACAGGAACAGCATTTGGCATAAGGAAACAAAATCAAATGTTTTCTTATGAAAAATCGACTAGATATTGAGTCAAAAAAAATTGAAGAATTAGAGCACAAAGCACTTGATGCAATCTTCAAGGGGCAGAAGAAAAAGGTTAAAAAACTCTACGGAAAAGTGGAGAGTCTTTTTGTGAAAGGAAGTGATTACACACGATCCTTAATCGCTAATAAATTCATTTTATCTCTTTCCCAGCTATTAGAAATAAACTACAAGTGGGGGAGAGAGTACCTTAGGTTATTTCCTAGGCAACTGAAAGCTGAGTACTGTAGGCAAATCAATTCTTGCGGCATTTAAATCCATAAGACATGATAATTCTAATGTACCTCACAGGCCTAGCATTATTTACGCTATTATACAAAGCTATTGATGTCTTCGAAAATATCTAATAGTATGAGTGATTTCCTTCAACAACTGGAAAAGCAATTTCCCGAAATTTATCCTCCCGCTTTAGAGAATGGTAAATATGTAATCTACGAAGTGCTAAACCATTTCGGAGCCTATTGTGCTCTCCATATTGAAGAAGAAAAGACCCGAGAAATTCTCAATGCAATAGATCAGGTGTATCAACAAAAGCAACTTTTTACTTGCAATGCTATTGAGAATGAATTCCTCTCAGTAATTGCATTGAAACTAGGTGCTAAAGATTTGATTAACCATCTCAAAAAAATTCCAAAAAGCCTTTGGGCTGGATATATCAAAGTATTAATCGAAACAAACAAAATCAATTCTCCATGATAGCATTATTCTTTATCGCTATAGCTGTATTCGGCTATCTCTGTTTTGTGTTGGTCAAACCTGAAAAATTTTAAATAGGAATGAGCAAGAAGCAATTCAACGAAGACTTTAAAACTATTATTAAAATCTTCGTCATTTTCCTAATAGTCTTAGGAAGTTTCAAATTACTGGTTTGGCTTTATAACCTATTAATAAACTAAAAAAATGAACACGGAAATACTTGGCGTACTCTTAATGTATGCAATTGTAATAGTTTTAGCAATTCCTTTAGGTCGCTACATTGGTAAAATTTTCAATTATGAAAATACCTGGTTGGATACCATTTTCAATCCACTCGACAAATTATTTTTCAAGCTTAGCGGCATTGATCCAAAGGTGGAAATGAATTGGAAACAGCATTTGATGGCACTTTTAACCATCAATGCATTTTGGTTTGTCATTTCTCTATTTGTCCTTTCTAACATGGCTTGGTTGCCATTGAACCCAGACAATAATCCATCGATGAGTTGGGATTTGGCATTTAATACCACAGTAAGTTTTGTTAGTAATACCAACCTACAACACTACTCAGGTGAAACGGGATTGTCCTACATGGGGCAACTTATTTTAATGCTATGGCAATTTATAAGTGCCGCCACAGGTATTGCTATTTGCGCAGTAGTGTTCAATGCAATGCAAGAGAGAACTACAAATAAGCTTGGAAATTTCTATAGTTATTTTGTGCGTACAAATACCCGGATCCTATTACCCATTGCGTTTATTGGTGCTGTTATTTTAGTATTCAATGGCACTCCAATGACATTTGAAGGAAAGGATACCATTACCACTCTTGAAGGTATTGAACAAAATATTAGTCGAGGGCCTGCAGCTGCATTTATTCCAATCAAGCAATTAGGTACAAATGGCGGAGGGTATTATGGCCCAAACTCTACTAATCCAATGGAGAACCCCAATTACCTTACAAATATTCTCGAGACTGTTTTTATCTTTTTGATCCCTATTTCTTTGGTATTTGCCATGGGCTATGTCGTAAAGCGAAGAAAGCTTGCTTTAATGGTGTACGGTGTCATGACAGCAGGTTTTCTATGTCTTGCAATTCCTTCCATTTACTTTGAAATGAACGGTAATCCTGCGATCGCCGAATTGGGCATATCACAAGATATGGGCAGCATGGAAGGCAAGGAAATTAGATTTGGCTCAGCGGCATCTGCCTATTGGGCTATAAATACCACAAGTACGAGTAATGGATCAGTGAATGCTATGCATGATAGCATGACTCCGCTCACTGGGATGTTTACCATGCTTGGTATGATGATTAACAGCTTTTATGGAGGTGTTGGTGTTGGTTTTATCAATTTTTATGTCTTTATCATTCTAGCAGTTTTCATAGGTGGCCTGATGGTAGGTAGAACACCCGAATTTTTGGGAAAGAAAGTAGAAGCTAAAGAAGTAAAAATAGCGATGATCATTGCACTTCTTCACCCATTAATGATTTTGGGCGGTACAGCTTTAGCGAGTTTTCTCTATGCAGGAAATCCAGAAGCTTATTCAGGTTGGCTTAATAATCCAGGTTTTCATGGTTTTAGTGAGATGCTCTATGAATTCAGTTCAGCATCAGCAAATAATGGAAGTGGGTTTGAAGGCTTGGGAGATAATACCCCATTCTGGAATATCGCGACAGGTTTAGTCATGTTATTAGCCAGATACTTACCCATTATTGGCCCGGTAGCTATTGCAGGTATTCTAGCCTCCAAAAAATATATACCTGAAAGTGCAGGAACGCTTAAAACAGATACAAGCACATTTGGGATTCTGGTTTTTGCAGTGATTGCCATCGTTGCAGCACTTGCTTTCTTCCCTGCCCTAACCTTAGGACCTATAGCCGAATACTTTTCCTTGAACCAATTCTAAATATTGTAAAAAATGACAGTCAAAAATACGAGCCTGTTTCAGAAAGATTTGCTTCAAGAAGCGCTAAAAGAAGCCTTCGTTAAGCTCAATCCAAAAATTATGTTCCGTAATCCAGTAATGTTCACTGTAGAAATTGGAACAATTGTAATGTTTGCAGTTACAATATTCTCACTCACGAGTGATTCGCAAGGTTCATTCGGATACAATCTAACGGTATTTGCCTTGCTATTAATTACCCTACTATTTGCAAATTTTGCTGAAGCAATTGCTGAAGCAAGGGGAAAAGCACAAGCCGATAGTTTGCGGAAAACAAGGGAAGAAACTCCTGCCATGCTAAAAAGTGGTGAGACAATTTCTTCATCGAAGCTCAAAAAAGGAGATGTTTTTATTTGTAAAGCTGGAGATATAATACCTGCTGATGGTGAAATTCTTGAAGGCTTAGCAACTATTGATGAAAGTGCTATTACGGGAGAATCCGCGCCAGTTATTCGTGATGCGGGAGGTGACAAATCTTCAGTGACGGGAGGCACGAAGGTATTATCTGATAAAATAGTTGTAGAAGTTACTACCGAGCAAGGCGAAAGCTTTTTGGATAAAATGATTGCATTAGTAGAAGGAGCAAGTCGTCAAAAAACGCCAAATGAAATTGCATTGACAATACTTCTAGCTGGCTTTACTTTAGTGTTCATTATTGTAACCGTTACACTAAAACCCTTTGCAGATTATGCAAATACACCGATTAGCATAGCTGCTTTTATTTCGTTGTTTGTATGCTTAATTCCCACCACAATTGGAGGTTTACTTTCAGCTATTGGAATTGCAGGGATGGATAGAGCACTTAGAGCCAACGTAATTACAAAATCAGGAAAAGCTGTAGAAACTGCTGGTGATATTGATGTTTTATTGTTGGACAAAACTGGAACAATAACTATTGGCAATAGAAAGGCAACAAACTTTTATCCTGTTAAGGGCATAGATGAAAATCAGTTTATAAAGTCAGTTGTATTGAGCTCAATGGCAGATGAAACCCCTGAAGGTAAATCGATTATAGAGTTAAGTGAGCAGATTGCAAATAGTGGAGACTTGAAATCAATTTTATCGGAATCAAAATCACACATTTCTCAAACTATAAAATTCACAGCAGAGACCAGATCAAGTGGTGCAAACCTTCAAGATGGCACTCGAATACGCAAAGGAGCTGCTGATGCCATAAAGGATTTATCTGAAAAAGCAGGTTACGAGTTCCCTACTGAAATTGCAGAACGAGTAACCCAGATTTCAAGCAATGGCGGGACTCCTTTAGTTGTATCTGAAAATGAAAAGGTTATTGGTGTTATTGAGTTGCAGGATATCATAAAACCGGGTATACAAGAACGCTTCGAACGTCTTCGAAAAATGGGAATAAAAACTGTAATGGTTACAGGAGACAATCCTTTAACAGCAAAATATATCGCTGAAAAAGCGGGCGTAGATGACTTTATTGCTGAAGCTAAGCCTGAGGACAAAATGAATTATATTAAAAAGGAGCAAGCTGAAGGCCGTTTAGTTGCAATGATGGGAGATGGTACAAATGATGCTCCGGCATTAGCGCAGGCAGATGTAGGAGTTGCTATGAATAGTGGTACCCAAGCAGCTAAAGAAGCAGGTAATATGGTGGATTTAGACAATGACCCTACCAAACTTATCGAAGTAGTTGAAATTGGTAAACAGCTATTAATGACCAGAGGAACGCTTACAACTTTTAGTATTGCCAATGATGTGGCAAAATACTTTGCCATCATTCCTGCTCTTTTCATTGTTGCTATTCCTTCATTACAAGGACTAAATATTATGGATCTTTCTAGCTCTGAAAGCGCAATTCTATCGGCTGTAATTTTCAATGCGATTATTATCCCTTTACTTATACCACTGGCATTAAAGGGTGTAGCCTACAAGCCAATTGGCGCAAGCGCCCTTCTTCGCAGAAATTTGATCATTTACGGATTAGGTGGAGTGATCGTGCCATTTATAGGTATTAAGTTAATTGATCTCATGGTTTCAGTTTTATTGTAAATATGAGATCAATTAAGGTGGCTAGAAATTTATTTGGACTACACCTAGCTGATCAGCACTATTAATGACTAATATTCCGAATTTAACTCTTTTAAAAATGAAAAATAATTTGATTTCGGCCATTCGATTAACCCTTGTTTCCTTGGTGTTTTTCTGTGGCATTTACACGCTATCGGTATTAGCCGTAGCTCAATTAGCACCTGGTGAAGGAAAAGGTTTTACAATTTCTGAAAATGGCCAAGAACATCATGTTAATATTGGTCAAGGTTTTTCTTCAAACAACTACTTTTGGTCGCGCCCATCAGCAGTAAATTATGATGCGGCTGGTTCCGGTGGCAGTAATTATGGACCGAGCAACCCTGACCATTTAGCTGAAGTGGAAGAAAGAATTAAGTATATATTGGAACAGAATCCAGAAATTGAGAAATACGAAATTCCATCTGATTTGGTTACTTCTAGCGGCAG
The DNA here is from genome assembly GCF_049340005.1 of Peijinzhouia sedimentorum. Taxonomy (NCBI): domain Bacteria; kingdom Pseudomonadati; phylum Bacteroidota; class Cytophagia; order Cytophagales; family Peijinzhouiaceae; genus Peijinzhouia; species Peijinzhouia sedimentorum. Next base: position 296,413 of record NZ_JBMPIY010000004.1, on the reverse strand, counting down.
TGGATTAGACCCACACATTTCAGTTCAAGCAGCCAAAATTCAAATAAAGCGAATTGCTCAAATAAGAAATTTGGAAGAAAAGGAAGTAATTGAGCTAATAGATAGACATATCGAAAAACCATTATTAGGATTATTCGGAACTGAAAGAATCAATGTTCTTAAGCTTAACATTTCATTGGATCAATTAGCTACCAAGGATCAAATTTGATCCATAATTTCTTTAGAATCATTAAAACGAAACAATTTCAAACTATATGGCTAATATAAATAAATTTATGATTGGATTGATTTTGCTAAACCTCTGTAGTTTTGGCTTGGTAAAAGCTCAATCCAATGAATCTGAAAATCCATTTAAAGTAAGTGGATATTTAGAAACATATTACGTGTATGATTTTGGTAATCCTGTAGATCATAACCGACCTGATTTTTTATATTCTTTCAACCGTCATAATGAAGTGAACTTAAATTTCGGATACCTTCAAGCCGAATATAATAACGATAAAGTCAGAGGTAAACTTGCATTAATGACGGGCACTTATGCTAATGCAAACTTATCGGCTGAGCCAGGAGTATTAAAAAACATTTTTGAAGCTAATGTGGGTGTGAAAATTTCAAAAACCAAAAATTTATGGGTAGACGCAGGAATTTTTGGATCTCATATCGGTTTCGAAAGTGCAATTGGAGCCCTTTGCTGGAATATGACCAGAAGTATACTAGCTGAAAATTCACCATATTTTCTATCAGGCGCTAAAGTATCCTACACAAGCGATGACGAGAAGTGGTTCTTAAGTGGATTAATTTTGAATGGCTGGCAGCGAATTCAAAGGGTTCCGGGTAACCAAACACCATCATTTGGTCATCAACTCACATGGACACCCAATGAAAAGATCACCCTCAATAGCAGTTCATTCATAGGCAGTGATACTCCAGATTCCACCCGCCAAATGCGCTACTTTCATAATTTCTATGGTCAATTTCAATTTAACCAACAATTTGCATTGATAGCAGGGTTTGATTTTGGTGCACAGCAAATAGCAAAAGGGAGTAATGATTTTCATACTTGGTATTCCCCAGTTTTAATAACTAAATATTCTCCATCTGGAAAATTATCTTTTGCAGCTAGAGCTGAATATTATTCTGATAAAAATGAAGTAATTGTTTCTACTGGCTCACCAAATGGCTTCCAAACCTTTGGCTATTCTGTAAATATGGATGTAAACGTTGTGGAGAATGTACTATGGCGAATAGAAGCTAGAACCTTCAACAGCCAAAGAGATAATATATTTATGGATAGAACTCAAACAGCTACTCAAAACAATTTCTTTGCGGGCACTTCCCTAAGTATCGCATTTTAATAACTTCTGTAAAGTTGATAATGGGTAAATGCCTAATAAATAAGGCGTTATAAAATGCATTTTGTTTAACTTTTGTCCATTATTACTTATCAATCCAAGAGATGGAAGAAACTCGCAAATCGGCTCAAGAATTTCTGAATCTGATCAAAAAGTCAAGAAGAGGAAAATTGAAAATCTATATCGGTATGAGTGCTGGCGTAGGTAAGACCTTTCGAATGCTGCAAGAAGCTCATGCTCTTTTGAAAAATGGTATTGATGTGAAGATTGGGTTTGTCGAGACACATAACCGAGAGGAAACACATGCGTTAATTGCCGGATTGCCTATTATTCCATTACGAAAGCTCTTTTACAAAGGGAAAGAATTGGAGGAAATGGACTTGCAAGCAATAATAAACTTGCGCCCTGAAGTGGTAATTGTGGATGAGCTTGCACATACGAATATTGAAGGCAGTAAAAATGAAAAACGCTGGCAGGATGTAATGGACGTAATTGACGCTGGAATCAATGTAATTACGGCAGTCAATATTCAGCATATTGAAAGTTTAAATGAAGAAATAAAAGAAATTACTGGTGTAGAGGTACGAGAAAGAATTCCAGACAAAGTATTAGCACTTGCCGATGAAGTGGTGAATATAGACTTAACTTCTGACGAGTTAATTGCGAGATTAAAGGCTGGCAAAATATATAAACAGGATAAAATTGAAACTGCTTTAAAAAATTTTTTTCAAAGTGAGAATATCTTACAACTTCGAGAGTTGGCTTTGAAAGAGGTGGCCTCTCAAGTTGAGAGAAAAGTTGAAACAGAAGTAACAAGACCAAACTCTTTAAAACACGAGAGGTTTCTTGCCTGTATCAGTAGTAATGAAAAAACGGCCAAAACGGTGATTCGAAAAACGGCACGTCTGGCAAACTATTATCATAGTAAATGGTACGTTTTATATATACAAACTCCCAAAGAAAGTGCTGACAAAATTCCATTAGATAAGCAGAGGCATTTAATCAACCATTTCAAACTAGCAACTGAATTAGGAGCAGAAATTATAAAAGTAGAAAGCTCAACAGTAGCAAAAGCGATAATTGAGCAAGCTGAGCAGAGAAAAATATCAACTATCTGCATAGGAAAACCTCATATAAACTTGTTAAAGATTCTCCTTGCAACAAACGTATTCAGCGAACTTTTAAAAAAGCTTTCGACGAGCAATATTGACCTAGTAATTTTGAGTTGAGGAATGGTTAACTTAAATGTGAGTTACGCTATTCTTTTGATAAAAGCATACAGTCAGAATTTTACATAGGATTAAGATGGATTCCTTCGAAGGATACATAAAAGTCTATTATGGCAAAAGACGAGGTAATTTTAGACAGAAATAAAAAATAGTACCGTGAAAATCAAAACGAAATTAACCCTTGGCATTGGGCTCCTTTTTCTGATGATATTACTGCTCAGCATTGTTAGTGCTCGGCACTTGTATATGTTGAAATCAGATACTGAAAATGTATTGATAGATAATTACCGAACATTAGAGTACTCAAGAAATATGCTTATCGCATTAGAAGACAGGAAAGAAAATGCGATTATTTCCTTTGAAGAAAACCTTCAAAAGCAAGAAAATAATATTACTGAAATCAATGAAGCAAATCTAACTCAACAAATTCGAAATAATTTTGCTTTATACGCTGAAAATCAATCTAATAATTTGATTAAATCTGAAATTCGTTCGGATATATTCGCAGTAATGGATATGAATATGCAGGCTATCCAGCGGAAAAGCCAAATGGCTCAAGAGTCAGTCAACAATGCGGTTTTTTGGATAGCTATTACTGGGAGTATTTGTTTCCTGATTGCTTTAATCCTTTTGATTAATCTTCCTTCAAATGTTGCAAATCCCATCAAGGAATTAACAGAAAGTATCAAACAAATTGCAGCGAAGAACTATTCCGAAAGAGTCAAGTTTGAGGGTCGGAGTGAATTTGTTGAGCTCGCAAAATCCTTCAATGCAATGGCTCAAAAACTTCAAGAATATAATAACAGCAATCTAGCCAAGCTAATGATTGAGAAAAAGCGGGTGGAAACACTTATTGACAAAATGCATGATCCAGTAATTGGTTTGGATGAAAATATGAAAGTGATCTTTGCCAATGAAGAAGCTAATCATATAATAGGTATTCCAGATTCTGAAATGATTGGTTTTAGTTCAAAAGATCTAGCTTTGAAAAATGACCTTTTACGGGAATTAATAAAAGATGTGGATGGAGTAGTGAGTTCTCAAAACTCTTTTGAACCCATGAAAATATATGCGAATGGCAAGGAAGGCTATTTTGAAAAAGATATACAGCACATTTCTATTGTTCCCACAGGTGAAAGCGAACCTAAACTAATCGGTCATGTAATTCTCCTACGAAATGTTACCGAATACAAAGAATTAGATTCCGCCAAAACAAATTTCATAGCTAATGTTTCTCACGAATTCAAGACTCCAATTTCATCCATTAAGATGAGCTTACAGCTATTGGAAAACAATCGTGTAGGCAAACTGAATGAGGAGCAAAAGAATTTGATAAGTAGTATCAAAGATGATGCAAACCGATTGCTTAAGTTTACTGGTGAATTATTAAATATGACGCAGGTAGAAAGTGGAAATATTCAGCTTTCGATAATGCCTTCAGACCCTAAGGAGATTTTGCAATATGCCATCAATGCGACAAAAATTCAGGCCGAGCAAAAACAAATTAAGATCGAAATTAATTGCCCGGAAGTGGTGTCCATGATACAAGCCGATAATGAAAAAACAGCTTGGGTTATTACCAATTTAATTTCAAACGCTATTCGGTATTCTTACGATAACTCTATTATTTATTTGAGAGTAATAGAAACAGAAAAAAACATCAAAATTTCAGTAAAGGATACTGGACAAGGAATATCACCGCAATACATGGATAAAATTTTCGACAGGTATTTTCGGGTACCCGGAACCAAAAAGGAAGGAACTGGACTTGGGCTTTCAATTAGTAAAGAATTCATAGAAGCCCAAGGTGGGCAAATATCTGTGGAAAGTGAATTTGGAGCGGGAAGTACATTTACTCTTACCTTAAGTAAATCTCAATGATTGCTGATTCTTTAAAGTATAGTTTATGCATTTGCTTTCTAACTGCGCTGATGATTTACAGTTTGCGACGAACTATCAGTTTTAGCGCTTCGTTGAAAAGGGAAATTAGGCTGGAATGACTCAGGAGAATTTTATCAACCTTCCTTTCTATCAAAAAATCAAAAAACTTTATTTGTCCTCTTTTTTATTGTCTTCTCCTTTAATTTCATCAATATCTTCTCGATCCTTAAGCTTTTTGTCTTCTACATTTCTATTCAGAAATTCATTAATTCTGTCGATATCAAATGTAGAAGTTAACTCTCCAAATGAGTCGATATTCAATTCGAAACCCTCCAATTCTGGATTAACTCTTGGTTTTTTATCTTTTTTGCTGTTGTCTGCTTTCTTTGCCATATCTCAATTAAGATACGTATTTAATTTAGTTTTGGCCAATTCCACACGAGAAACGATTTCTTTCGGTCCAAGTACAGAGATCACTTCCATCAAATCCGGCCCAGCACCTACTCCAGTCAAAGCCAAGCGAATGCCTTGCATTACTTTGCCCAAACCAATTCCTAATTCCTCAAGAATCCTAGTTAATGTTTCCTTAGCTTCCTCCGCAGAAATTTCACTTTTAGCACCAACTTCGACAGCAAATTTTTCAAGTACATTAAGTACATCTGCATTCCACTTTTTAGAAGCTACTTTTTCGTCATATTCACTTGGTAGCTCAAAGAAGTATTGGCCTTCTGCCCAAAGCTCATGGGTAAAAGTGATTCGCTCTTTCAATAAACCACTGATTTTTTCTACAGTCTCTGTTGGCACATTTATGCTTCTAGCCTTCAATGCTTCATTCAGTGATTTAGCCAATTCTGCATCGGACATCAATCGGATATATTGCTGATTGTACCACTTTGCTTTATTGATGTCAAACTTGGTTCCTGATTTTCCTATTCGCTCGATTGTAAAAGCCTCTACAAGTTCTTCCTTGCTGAACATCTCTTGATTTGTTCCAGGATTCCAGCCCAGAAAAGCTAGAAAATTGATCATTGCTTCTGGCAAATAACCATCTTCTCTAAAGCCAGCTACTTTTTCATCGGTTGCAGGGTCAGTCCACTCTAATGGGAAAATTGGAAAACCATGCTTTTCCGCATCACGCTTACTTAGTTTACCATTTCCATCAGGTTTTAGCAAAAGCGGGAGGTGGGAGAATTCTGGCATTGTATCTTCCCAACCAAGATATCTATATAGCAACACATGCAATGGAGCCGATGGCAACCATTCTTCTCCACGGATCACATGCGTAATACCCATCAAATGATCATCAACGATGTTCGCCAAATGATAAGTGGGCATACCATCGGATTTCATCAAAACTTTATCATCCAAAGTAGAAGAATGTACCATTACCCAGCCGCGAATCAAATCATTCAAACGAACTTCTTCTTTTCTTGGCATTTTGATACGAATAACGAAAGGCTCACCAGAAGCTAATCTTGCTTTTACTTCATCTTCAGGTAAAGTCAAGGAATTTTTCATGGTTGTCCTCGTGATACTATTGTATTGTGGAGTTACCACCCGCGCAGCTTTTAGCCTTTCGCGCATATCATTCAATTCTTCCTCTGTATCAAAAGCATAGTATGCATGGCCTGCTTCTACCAATTGCATGGCATATTGCATGTAAGAAGGCTTGCGCTCAGACTGGCGGTAAGGGCCATTTGGGCCACCTTGCCAAGGATCCTCGTCTGGTGAAATTCCACACCATTCTAATGACTCTTTAATGTACTCCTCTGCTCCAGGCACAAAGCGCGTTTGGTCTGTATCCTCAATTCTAAGAATAAATTTACCGCCATGCTTTTTAGCAAATAAATAGTTATAAAGGGCAGTTCTAAGTCCACCAATATGTAGCGCTCCTGTAGGTGAAGGAGCAAATCTAACTCTTACTTCTCTTTGCATAATTTCCTTATTCGGCTGCAAAAGTACAAAATATTAACCTTTTATGCTCCATTAAATAATATTCACTACCTCGATCTCCAAAATATCGAAAAGTACTTTTCTGCTTTTGTTCACTTGTCGGTAGAAAAAGAACATAGATAAGATATACTGACCAATGCCAAAAGCAATTAACGAAAGCCCTGTAGAGAAATTTTCGCCAGGAAAAATAAAAATAAAACCAGCCAAAATGGAGATTACAGACCAAAAGCCTAAGAACATCAATGTGCTGAAAAAACAAGTATAAGTCAGGAATAAAATTGATCCTGACCGGGCTGATTCAATTTCACCGCTAATAAGTGGGAGAAAATTTTCAGCATGTTTTATTCTTTTTGAGATTTTGAATCCATTTTCATGTAGGGCTCCATTGAATAACTTCTCCTTATCTTCTTTTGGATTATCCATTCTTGGCCCTTCGGATACATGCCTAATTGCTTCGTCCAACTTCAGCAATAAAGTTTGCCGATCGTAAGACAGTACTATTGTTTCTGTATAAACAGGCCAGAGATTCATTTTAGATTATTGCAATACAAGAAATTTCTACATTCACATCTTTTGGCAACCTAGCTACTTCTACCGTTTCTCTGGCAGGAGGATTATCAGAGAAATAGCTTCCATAGACACCATTTATCTTAGCAAAGTTGTTCATATCTTTTACAAAGATGCTACACTTTACCACATTGCTAAAGCTACCTCCCGCTTCCTCTATTATCGCCAATAGGTTGTTCATCACCCATTTGGTTTCGGATTCGATATCGGTCATATGCAATTCTCCAGTTTTAGGATCTAAAGCAATTTGACCTGATACATATAATGTATTCCCCGCTTTAACCGCTTGGCTGTATGGCCCAATAGGCGCAGGTGCATTTTGTGACATTATAACTTGCTTGGACATGGTATTGTTGATTAATAATTAGATAAATATAAACCTCTAAACAGAACTCAATTTTTTAAAACTGAATCTATCCGTAATTTAGCCATGAAGATAAGAATTATGCATACGATTGTAATTGGAAACGCAAAGAATAGAGAAGAGTTTGGTCATAAATTTCCGCATGTAGATGCTCGATTTCTGGGAGCTAATGATCCATTGCCTGACACAGGTGAAAACCCAGTAGTAATATGGGACTTTAGTATCGATGATGCTCCAGAAAGACTAAAACTCTATAAGAAATATGAGGTTGGTGAATGTATTCTATTTGCAAATTTAGTGAAAACCGGATTACATAATTTGCTCGCACAATATAGTCAACCTGAAATTATACTTTTAGCATTCAATGGGTTGCCTACTTTTTTCAATAGACCGCTTTTAGAGCTTAGTACAATAAAGGGATATGAAAAAACCTTTGTAAAGGAAATACTTCAAGAACTGAAAACAGAAGCAGAATTTATAGACGATAGAGTTGGAATGGTAAGTCCGCGGGTGGTTTGTATGATTATAAATGAAGCTTATTATACATTACAAGAAGGCACGGCAAACAAAGCCGATATTGACAAAGGCATGAAGCTAGGCACCAATTACCCTATGGGACCATTTGAGTGGGCAGAAAAAATTGGAATTAAGAATGTATATCAACTACTTACTGCCCTTTGGGAAGACACCAAAGAAGAGCGATACAAAATTTGTCCGCTCTTGAAAAAGGAAGCTCAATTAAGTTAGTTGGAGATTTACTCTACCGTTACTGATTTTGCTAAATTCCGTGGTTGATCTACGTTGGCGCCTCTCATTACTGCAATATGATATGAAAGCAGCTGCAATGGAACTACCGACAACATTGGCGTAAGAGCTTCTTGGGTAGCTGGCACTTCAATCACATGATCTGCCATTGTTGGTATGAGTGTATCTCCTTCAGAAACAATTGCAATTACCTTTCCTTTGCGAGCTTTTACCTCTTGAATGTTACTCACGATTTTCTCGTAAGTACTGTCCTTAAGCGCAATGAAAACGACCGGCATTTCCTCATCAATAAGAGCGATTGGGCCATGCTTCATTTCAGCCGCAGGGTAGCCTTCGGCATGTATATAGGAAATCTCTTTCAATTTAAGAGCTCCTTCTAATGCCACTGGAAAATTATACCCTCTTCCCAAATAAAGGAAGTTTCGAGCGTTTTGATAAAGTGCGCCAATTGCTTTGATCTCGTCATTATGCTCGAGAATTCTTTCCACTTTGCTTGGGATTTGCTCCATTTCAACGAGCATTTCTCTAAATCTTGTTTCAGATATTGTCCCGCGCTTTTGAGCTACAAGCAAAGCAATCATGTTGAGCACTGTAATCTGTGCGGTGAAAGCCTTGGTACTTGCCACGCCTATTTCAGGACCCGCATGTGTATAGGAACCTTCATGCGTAGCACGGGCAATTGATGAACCTACCACATTACAAACACCAAATATGATTGCCCCTTTAGATTTTGCTAATTCGATTGCCGCTAGCGTGTCTGCTGTTTCACCAGATTGTGATATAGCAATTACTACATCACCTTCGTGGATTACCGGGTTTCTATATCTAAATTCTGAAGCGTATTCAACCTCTACCGGAATTCGACAAAATTCCTCGATCATATACTCGGCAACCATCCCAGCATGCCAGCTTGTGCCACAGGCAATGATGATAATGCGATCTGCTTTTACTAGAGTATTGATGTATTCGCGTAATCCCCCAAGTACCAATCGGCCAGCATTAGCATCCAACCTCCCGCGCATACAATCCATGATGGATTTGGGCTGTTCAAAGATTTCTTTCAACATGAAATGCTCGAAACCACCTTTTTCTATAGCTTCCAATTCCATATTTAAGTGATGGATATATGGAGTTGATTTCACATCTTGAATATCTTTCAATTCCAGTTCACCATCCTTTATCTCAGCAATTTGATAATCGTCCAGATAAATTACTTCATTCGTATATTCAATGATTGGTGTAGCATCAGAGGCTAAGAAATATTCGCCTTTGCCTACTCCAATTACAAGCGGGCTTCCTTTGCGAGCAGCAATTAGGTTATTAGGTTCATCTTTATTCAATACTACTATAGCATAAGCACCTATCACTTTAGAAAGTGCTAGGCGAACGGCCTCAGCCAAGCTACAATTATTCTGTGTTTGTACTTCTTCTATGAAATGAATAAAAACTTCAGAGTCAGTTTCACTTTTGAAAACATGACCACGGTTCATTAAATCAGTCTTTAACGAACTGTAGTTTTCGATAATGCCATTGTGGATAATAGCCAAATTCTCAGTAGAAGAATAATGTGGGTGTGCGTTTGTGTCGTTCGGTTCGCCGTGAGTCGCCCATCGAGTATGACCCATTCCAACTGTAGCTTTAAGGTTTTTGTCCTTAATAAAATCCTCCAGTTCGCTTACCTTACCCTTCTTCTTATAAATGGTTAATTGGTCTTGCATCAACGCAATTCCAGCGCTGTCGTAGCCTCTGTATTCTAATCTCTTTAACCCTTTTATAATTATTGGAGCGGCTTCTCTATGGCCGATGTAAGCAACTATTCCACACATAAAAATGCTTTAGATTTTATTCGTTGACAATCGTGTAATATACGTTAAGCTTTATAGCTGACTGATCTATTACCATGCGGTTTAAGCTTGAACCAAATCTGCCTGGTAATACAAAAACCTCCAAATAGGGAACTCTACCATCAGCTACTGCTTGGACGTATCCTGTTACAGAACCTTTGAATTTTTTACTGGATGAATCATAGAATAATTGAGCTGGTGTAGAACCTCCTAATTGATTTCCACCATCTATTTGTATGGATCCAACAATTCCGCCTACATTTACGACTTTGTCATCAGAGCCAACATAATAGAATAGAACAGAGTTTGGTGGGCTGAGAAATTCAGTTGATGCATCCACTGATATTTCCAACTCAGCAAGATTGATTTTGAAATTCTCTAAAGTATCCAACATTTCAGTTATTTGGCTAAAATCAATTTTATTAACCACTCCTGTTCCAGACTGATTGTAATACTTACTTGTACCTAAATCCACATCTTCATATGGCTCAGTTAGGTTTTGTAAAACACTTCCCTGTGGAGAAAACTCTATATTGCTAAAATGATTATGCCCTGCGAAAGTAAAATCATATTCAAGGGTATCCGTTTCAGTTCGATAATATAAGACTACTCTCGATCTCTCGTCTTGCAAGTTAAAGCCTAATACAGATTTGTCATTACTTGCTCCAGGAATTAATGCCATCCCTTTAAAATAGTTCTTAAACTCATTATTTGTACTTAACTCAGTAGCATTAGCTTTTGCTTTGGTAAATAAATCGTCTCCAAAGGCGTCATCAAGTTTTACTGTGAAAATAGAGTCTGCTCCCGGAATAAAGGTTTTGGTTATCTCACCTAATGTTACACTTTCGTAATTGACAGCTGAAGAAGCAAAATAGGGCAAGGAGTCATAAATAGGTTCTGATAATTCATGAACTGAAAAAGACTGCGGCGAACTAAAATCATTCCCATGAAAGAAGTCTATAAACAGTTCTAATCTGACAGAATCAAATACTGCTGACTCTGGCAAAAACCTGTTCAGATTTACTAAACCCAGCTGCGCAAAAGCATTCGCTTCTACTTCACCAAATGTACCATCTTGATAGCGTCCAGACATAATGATAGTTTGATTCCTAGTATTGATGGAATCGAAAAATGTCTGTGATCCGTCAAGAGTGTAAGATTGTAGTTTGATCTCCAGTCTGTTATCCTGATTCATGCCTAGGTCAATATTGCCTGGCTCTTCACACGATGAAAATAGAAAAAGGGCCAGTATAATGACTGACCCAATATTTTTAGCTGACAAGATCATTGTATAAATTGTAGTACGAATCGAGAAAGTTTTCATTCTGTTCGATTGTATCAATTTTTTTGTCTGAGTTGGATAATTCTTCAAAAATTGCATTTAAACTTTCGCTATTTTGTTCTTCTGCTTTAATAGATGCGTCCGCATATTGGATGCCAATTTTGAGGAAACCTCTTAAATCGGCAGATTTCAATTGATCTAATGCTTTATCATCGATGTCAAGCATTTTAGCCTTGCTAATCAGATCCGGACTAAATTTATCTGCAAAGAAATTGTCATAAATTGTAAAAATTGATTTTGTGTTCTTGAATAACGGATCCTTCTTGTAGGTAGTTTTCAAATACATTGGAACGAGGCTAGTCATCCAATCGTTGCAATGTACGATATCTGGCGCCCATCCAAGTTTTTTAACCGTCTCAATAACGCCTTTACAGAAGAATATTGCCCTTTCGTCATTGTCTTCGTAAAACTTATTTTCCTTGTCAAAGAAAACTGACTTACGATGGAAATAATCTTCATTGTCGATAAAGTAAACCTGAAGCTTAGCATTTGGAATAGAAGCTACTTTAATAACCAATGGCTTTTCTTCTTCACCAACAGAAATGTTGATCCCAGATAATCTAACAACTTCATGCAATCTGTTCTTGCGCTCATTTATCAATCCAAATCTTGGAACTAAGATTCTGATTTCCATCCCTCTCTCTTGCATGCCTTGAGGAAGCTTTCTTACAAATTCAGCAACTTCCGAAGTTTGTAAAAAAGGATTGATTTCACTAGCAACATAAAGAATGCGGAGCTTAGACATAATAGCTATAAATTAGAGTGGAAAATTAAATTGCGCACAAAAATACTAAAATTTACCCATAATTCCATTTATTCCTAGCTAAAACGTAGCTTTGCCAAGATTATAAAACAAGGAATGGAATTAATAGAGTCTCTAAATTCTTTACGAGAAAAGATCTCAGGCCTAAAAACTAGCAATCAAAAAATCGGTTTCGTCCCTACAATGGGTGCGCTACACAGTGGACATATAGCGCTAGTCGAACAGGCACTTAAAGAATGTGATTTTGTAATTTGCTCTATTTTTGTAAACCCTGCCCAATTCAATAATCCAGACGATTTAGAAAAATACCCAAGGACGATTTCCGTTGATAAAGAGCTGCTGGAGCAAGCAGGGTGTCATGCACTTTTTATTCCATCAGTTGAGGTCATGTATCCCAAATACACATTCACATCTTTCCAATTTGGCTCTTTAGAAAAAGTAATGGAAGGCGCATTTAGGCCTGGCCATTTCAGTGGAGTAGCTTTGATAGTTTCTAAGTTATTCAATTTAGTTCAGCCTGACTTAGCTTTTTTTGGCCAAAAGGATTGGCAGCAAGTACAAATTATTAATTGTTTAATCAGAGACCTCAACTTTCCTATTGAGCTTCGAATAGTGGAAACTATAAGAGATGAAAATGGATTAGCACTTTCCTCGCGCAATCAAAGACTCACAGAGCAAGGGCGCATAAATGCCTCCCGCCTTTTCCAAATTCTAAAGCAAGGCAAGCAAATGCTTCTAGTTGGAAAATCGCCTTCTCAAACAAAGCACATTTTGCTTGAAGAACTGCGGGAGGATAAATTTTTAGACCTTGAGTATTTGACCATCGCAAATTCAATAACCTTACAAGAAGTAAAAGAAAATAATCAAAATAATGAACTGGTTATTTGCATTGCCGCTTATATCGAGGGAGTCAGACTCATTGACAACATTTTAGTAAGACTTTAATATCAAAAGAAAACTTTCATGCAGATTGAATTATTGAAATCTAAAATTCACAGAGTACGAATCACACAAGCAGAACTACATTACGTTGGGAGCATCACTATAGATGAAGATTTGATGGATGCTGCAGATTTGGTTGCAAATGAAAAAGTGCAAATTGTGAATGTAAATAATGGCGAAAGACTTGAAACCTACGTAATTAAAGGTGAAAGAGGCACTGGAGAAATTTGCTTAAATGGACCCGCTGCAAGAAAAGCTCAAGTCGGTGACATTGTTATTATCATTTCTTACTGTATTTTAGACAAAAAAGAGAGCTCCTTGCATCAACCGAAATTGATTTTCCCTGACGAAAGTAATCGCATCAATTAATGGCATTAAAAAACTCCCTTCGCTTTGCCCTTCGATATGTGATTTCCCTTCTAGTGGCAGGAGGTCTGCTATGGCTTGTATTTCGAAACATCGATTTGCAATACATGCTTTCGAAGCTCAAGGACATTGACTATCGATTCATTATATTGTCTTTAGCAATAGGCACTGTGAGCCATATAGCGAGAGCATACAGATGGAACCTGCTACTAGAGCCAATTGGCTTTACCGGCCTCTCCACCTTCCGTACTTTTTTGGCAGTTATGGTTGGCTATATAGCCAACCTCGTTTTCCCCCGAATGGGAGAAGTGTCCAAATGTGGTGTATTGGTAAAAACCGACAAAGTTCCTCTTACCACTTCATTGGGAACTGTAGTGGCTGAGCGAATTATTGATTTGCTCACCTTAATATTATTGCTAGCACTCACTTTCATTATTGAATTTAGTCGACTTAAGAATTTCTTTTTGGATTTGATCCAAGACAAACTGACAGGTTATGAAAACCAATTGAATGTACTTTTGATAATTGTTATAGCTATTCCAATCCTCATATTGGTAGCTTACTTTTATTTAAGAAGTGCGAGCAGCTCTAAACTTAGAACCCATCCGCTTTTTATAAAGATTAGAGGATTCTTGGGGCAGATGGTGCAGGGAATTACAAGTATAAGGCATCTCAAAAAGAAAAAGGCCTTTTGGTTTTCGACATTTATTATCTGGTTGTGTTATTTCTTTATGGCTTATGTTGTGGTTTTTTCATTAGAAGAAACGAGTGGATTAGGATTGAGTGCAGGACTTTCGCTTTTAGCAATGGGTAGTATTGGAATGGCAGCACCAGTGCAAGGTGGGGTTGGAGCGTTTCATCTATTGGTTGGCAGTGTTTTAGTACTTTATGGCATAGAAGAAACGGATGGCATTTTGTTTGCCACCATCCTTCACACTTCGCAAGCATTATTTATTGTAGTTGGCGGAGGGATTTCCTTGATACTTGTAGCATTGATTTCTGGTAAAAAAACAAGAGAAGACAAAATTGCTAATGACCGAGAATAAAATTTCAACTTTAGAACAATTACTACCAATCGTATCCCAATGGAAAGCGGGAGGAGAAAAAATTGTTTTTACCAATGGTTGTTTTGACATACTTCATCTCGGACATATCGATTACCTTGAGAAAGCTTCGAAAAAAGGCACAAAACTAATAGTAGCAATTAATACGGATCGGTCGGTAAGCAAAATCAAAGGGCCCAATAGACCTATACAAACAGAGTATGCAAGAGCTAGAATGCTTGCTGCTTTGGCTTTTGTGGATGCTGTTACTTTCTTCAATGAAGAGACACCACTGCAAGTGATAGAGCAAATAATGCCCGATGTATTAGTTAAAGGAAATGATTATGAAATTATGAACATCGTGGGTTCTGATATCGTAATCAAAAACGGCGGAAAAGTAGAAACTATACAATTAGTATCGGGCTACTCTACCACAAACATTATCGAAAAAATTAAAAATAAATAATATGATTTGGATCATTTTCATTGGTTTCATGATTATCAGCTTTGCGGTAAGTTCGAAACTAAAATCAAAATTTAAGAAGTATTCTCAAATACCTCTAACAGCCAACCTTACAGGTGCACAAGTGGCAGAAGCTATGCTTCGTGATCATGGCATTACAGATGCAAGAGTTGTATCTGTGGAAGGCCGTCTTACTGACCATTACAATCCTGCGGACCGTACAGTAAACTTAAGTCCTGATGTATATCATGGCAGAAGTGCGGCTGCTGTGGCAGTAGCTGCTCACGAGTGTGGCCACGCAGTACAGCACGCAACCGCCTATAGTATGCTTGAGTTTCGCTCTGCTATGGTGCCAGTTCAGAATGCAAGTGGTAAAATTTTAAACATTGTTGTTCTACTAAGTATTTTTGGAGGAGCATTATTGGCAAATCTTCCTTACGAATTTATCGGAATAATTGTAGTAGGGACATACTCAGTTTTAACATTATTCTCTGTAGTAACACTACCTGTAGAATTTGATGCTAGTAAAAGAGCGTTGGCATGGATAGATAAAAGAGGAATAGTTACAAGTACAGAATATGATATGGCCAAAGATGCTCTCAAATGGGCAGCCATGACGTATATAGTTGCCGCACTTGCCTCTATAGTAACTTTATTGTACTACGCCACAATGTTCTTTGGAGGAAGAGATTAAATTTGTTTAATTCGACCTTTATTTTAACAATTTGGGTCAAAACACAAAAGATTATTTTATTATGGATTTTTCATTGACAGAAGAACAATTAGCGGTAAGAGACGCAGCGAGAGAATTTGCGCAAACAGAATTACTTCCTGGTGTAATTGAGAGAGACGAAACCCAAACATTTCCAGCAGCTCAAATAAAGAAAATGGGAGAGTTAGGCTTTATGGGAATGATGGTCAATCCAAAATATGGTGGAGGAGGAATGGATACTGTATCATACGTACTCGCTATGGAAGAAATATCCAAAGTTGATTCTTCCGCCTCCGTAGTAATGTCAGTGAATAATTCCTTAGTATGCTGGGGTATAGAGACCTATGGCAATGAAGAGCAAAAGCAAAAGTACTTACCCGATTTGGCATCGGGAAAGAAGATTGGTGCCTTCTGTCTTTCCGAGCCTGAAGCAGGTTCAGATGCAACCTCTCAAAGAACTGAGGCTATTGATAAAGGGGATCATTACCTATTAAACGGTACTAAGAACTGGATTACAAATGGGAACAGTGCTTCTATCTATATTGTAATAGCCCAAACTGACAGAGAGAAAGGCCATAAAGGAATAAATGCCTTTATAGTAGAAAGAGAATGGGAAGGATTTGTAGTGGGTAAGAAGGAGCAAAAAATGGGTATTAGAGGCTCAGATACTCATTCTCTAATGTTCCAAGATGTGAAGGTACCAAAGGAAAATAGAATTGGAGCTGATGGTTTCGGGTTCAGTTTTGCAATGGAAACGCTAAATGGAGGGAGGATAGGAATTGCTTCTCAAGCTTTAGGAATTGCCTCAGGAGCCTATGAATTGGCATTACAATATTCAAAAGAAAGAAAAGCATTTGGCAAAACTATCAACCAACATCAAGCTATTGCCTTTAAGTTAGCTGATATGGCTACAGAAATAGAAGCTGCTCGTTTGCTATGCATGAAAGCAGCCAAGTTGAAGGATCTTAAACAAGACTTCTCAATGTATTCTGCGATGGCTAAACTATATGCTTCAAAGGTAGCAAATGAAGTTGCCACAGAAGCAGTTCAAGTGCATGGAGGTTATGGCTATGTAAAAGAATACCATGTAGAAAGACTGATGAGAGACGCTAAAATCACACAGATATATGAGGGTACATCAGAAATCCAAAAGCTTGTGATCTCAAGACACGTCTTAAAATAGTCATAAATATTTTTTTTCTAAATTACTGATTTACAGCACTTTTATTTTTAATTAAGTATTAGTCTGCCGCGGTATTTGCAACTTTCAAATATTGTGATTAGGTTTATACAATAATTTACAAAAACCCTATAAATCAAATTCCACTTTACTAAGGAAAATGTCATGGAAGATTATAATAAAATTCTTGAATCTTTGGGGATTAAATTCCTTAAAGCCTCTAAAACAAAAGTAATACACCCAATTACAGTTGATAACTACTATGATGTAGAAAACAGCATCATATTATTAAATAAATGTGGTGTAAGGTTCGGAAAGTATGATGAAGTTGCCATGGCTGGTGAGATCTTATTTATGCCAGGCGGTAGAATGACTTCCATTACTTTTGGTACAGGTCCTTCTGTAAGGTTATCCAATGATGAATTTTTATCAACTAAGAAAAAGTATCTAGGTACTGTAAACTCTGATGATAAGAAAGATAAGGATGCTGAATATTTCAGTACTATCTCCTTTGAAACGAAAGTTTTCAATTCAGTAAACTTTTTTGCTTCACTAGATATTCCTCCATTTGTAATTCGTAATAATCAAAAGATTGTTGACTTGATGGAGAGGTTGATAAGTGAAAAGCACTCTCATAAACCGGGCAAGGACAGAATCGTAAGTTTATTGATGGAAGAGATTGTGGTAGAAGTTGTTCGCCACATTTTAGATAATAGAATGTTTGTTGAACAATTAACAACAAACTCCACTTACTTCAAGGATCCACGCCTTATCGATATTTTCAACTATATCAAGGAGCAACTTGGTGGTGATTTATCAAACAAAGTTTTGGCTAAAGTGGCCAATGTTTCCGAAGATTATGTTGGTCAGTACTTTAAAATGCTAACGGGAATCAACCCACAGGATTATATTGAGTACCAACGCATGGAGGAGGCCGTAAACCTACTTAGGACTACTAAAAAGAGTATTCGTGATATTGGACATGAAGTTGGCTATAAAGATACAGCCTATTTCTGTAGAAGATTCAAGATGATGTTTGGCATACCTGCCGGCAAAATGCGTCGTAGAGAATCACTTATGAATGTTTAGTAAAGAATTAAACAAATTCACTTTTTCAGAAACCTCAATCAATAGATTGAGGTTTTTTTCTATCCCATTGCCTACTACTATTACATCAGCACCAGCTTCCATAGCTATTTGAGCCTTTTCAGCTGAGGTAATCCCTCCGCCTATTATCAATGGCACATTTACAGCTCGGTGTACTGTAGATATCATTTTTGCATCGATTGGTCTTTTTGCTCCACTGCCGGCATCCATATACATCAATTGCATACCTAACATCTCGCCAGCCATTGCAGTGCAAGCTGCCAACGAAGGCTTATCAGCAGGAATTGGCAATGTATGACTCATGTAGCTAGCACTTGTTGGATGGCCAGAGTCTATAAGCATGTAGCCTGTAGGCACAATTTCTAATTGACTCTTCTTTAGTAAAGGTGCGGCTATTACATGCTGGCCAATTAATAATTCCGGGTTTCTTCCTGATATAAGGGAAATAAATAAGATCCCATCAGCTCTCAAGTCAATTTGCATACTGTTGCCAGGGAATAAAACTACTGGTATATCGGTATGTTCCTTAAGCCAATGGACTACTTGATAAAGATTATTGTGCGTGAGTAAACTACCACCTACTAGAAAGTAATCTATTTTATTCTCAACACTCATGTGGGCTAATCGCTGTAGAGTATTAGTATCCAATACCTTATCAGGATCTATTAATACGGCGAAGGCCTTTTTTCCCTCCCGCCTTAAACGCTGTAGGTTACTAAGAATTTTCTTGTTCACTAGTGGAATTATTGTTGAGCGATGACAAATAGTCTACTAATTTTTGTTTAGCAAAAGCTACAATCATATAGGCAGCCTGATGCTTTATTTCTCTTAACAAACCAGATTCTTGTTGGTAAGGCTCTGGGTAATAATATTGTTGCTCACTTACTTTTTTAGGAGCCTTTTTGCGTGACTTACCTTTCTTTCCACTAAATAGCCAATATGAAAGAATCATGGCTCCTCCAGCCACCGCAATTACTTTTCCCCATCTGTTAAGATCGTGCTTGATATCACCCACTTGCGAATCCATCAGCGATAGGTAATCCTTACTCTTCCGACTTAGGATCTCCTTTTTCTTCTCTAGGTCTTCCATTTTCTTTTTTAGTTGATTCTTCGGAATAATTAATCAATTTATGAATGAGCCTTTGCCAAAAGGGAGCATTCCGGGTCATAATCAAGATAATAAAAATTAGTAGATATATTATGGTTACTATCCCAAATCCTAAAAAGGAGCTGCTAAAAACTTCATTAAGATAAAGAGAAAGCGTAATGCTCGCAAAAATTACGGTTAAGCTAAAAAAGAAAAGAAAAAAAGTGAACAACAAAAAGCGAGAAGTTCCCTTGACAAGTTCCTCCTTTGCCTCAATTTTAAAAAGTGCTATTCGAGTTTCAAGAAACCCTAATAAATTTTCTACCAGTTTATCCAATTTCGGTAATCCAAACAATTTCTTTTTATTTAAAGGTTAAAACCACCTTTTTAAACGTAATCAAAGTTAGGCAATTTATTACTCAATAGAAATTTTATACCTTGAGTACGAAAATTATTATAACTCCTTATTTAGAGTTTAGCGATTAACAATTTGGTAACATTAATTCAGAAAACAATTTCTACTTTTGCACAGTAGTTTTGACCCACAACATTTTACCAACCCTTGTAAATCAATCCTTATAAATGTCATCAAAACAATCAACACCGTCGCCCATAGGAACAAGTGCATTGTCTAGGCTGAATACTAACATAAGGAAAGAGAGAGGTTTTCTCATCATCATTATAGGTTTACTCATTTTGAGTGGGTTGGTTTTCAAGAATCCAACTTTGGCCATGTGGTTGGCATTTCTGCTTGCTGGCTATTCAGCTATAGCCAATGACAGTATCCAAACCATTGGAACATTTATTTCTTCAAATGGAAATAAACCATGGTACTGGCTTTGGCTTTTCATGGGAACCATTCTTGTAATTACACTTACCTATAGTTTTGTGATCAATGATGGAGATGTCTCCTATCAGCGATTAAATACACCCGGGTTAGATGTTGCACCCGCTACGTTTGAGTTTTTGCAAGTTGCTGCGCCTATTATTCTTTTGATCCTCACTAGATTGAGAATGCCCGTATCTACTTCAATTCTTCTCTTAAGTGCTTTTTCTACGAAAAGTAGTTCGATTGGAAGTATATTAATGAAAAGTTTCACAGGCTATATTTTAGCTTTTTTCATTGGTATAATTGTTTGGGCGCTTGTATCCAGATGGCTGGAACGGAAGGTTAGAAATAAAGCAGCTGGAAAATGGTGGACACCTTTTCAATGGATTACTAGCGGTACTTTGTGGGCAGTTTGGATAATGCAAGATGTATCCAACATAGCAGTTGTTTTGCCAAGGCAATTAGAATTGTGGGAATTTGTAGTAATGGCTGGGTATCTCTTTGCTGGGCTTGGCGTATTGTTCTACTTAAAAGGAGATAAAATCCAAGGAATTGTAAATGAGAAAGCAGATGTAACTGATGTAAGAGCTGCTACCATAGTGGATATTGTATATGCCGCATTGCTTTTTTATCTGAAAGTGATAAGCACAATACCAATAAGTACTACTTGGGTATTCCTTGGTCTATTAGGCGGGAGGGAAATCGCCATCAATATGATGAAAACAAACCCGGCAAGAAGAGTGAAAGGAATTCAGAAAGCATTAATGCTTGTTCGCAAAGATGCCCTATATGCTGGTATTGGATTACTAGTTTCTATCATTCTGGCTTTCTCAATAAACGAAGCTATGAGAGCAGAATTTGTAGAAATGATCTGGCCTGACTAATAGAGCCACATCCAAATTAATTTTATTTTTCTTCCAACTCTGAAATCGCTAACCAGGCCATCAAACCGGCTCCTATTTCTAATGAGTTCTCATCTATATCAAAAGTAGGAGTGTGCACCCCTGAAATGATACCCTTTTCTTCATTTCTGGTTCCCAAACGATAGAAGCAAGCATCAATCTCTTGGGAGTAATAAGAGAAGTCTTCAGAAGCCATCCAAATATCCAAATCAAGCACATTCTCTGCTCCTAAGTATTCGATGGCTGCATTCTGGGCACGATTTGTTAACTCTGGCTCATTTTCTAAATATGGATATCCATCCACAATATTTACTTCGCATTGGCCACCCATACTTTGTACAAGACCTTCGGCTAATTTACGAATTCGCAACTTCGCTTCAGCTCTCCATTCTTCATTTAAAGTTCTGAATGTTCCTTTGATTTTCACTTCATTCGGGATCACATTTGTGGCACCAAGGCCTTCAATATGACCAAATGAAAGTACTGAAGGAATTTTTGGACTTGCATTTCTACTTACAATCTGCTGCAAGGCCACAATCAAATGAGCGCTGATTAAGATCGGATCTACTGTATTGTCTGGCATTGCCGCATGGCCTCCCTTACCTTTTACTGTAATATAGATTTCATCGGCACTAGCCATGTATAAGCCTGAGCGAAAGCCCACTTTACCCACAGGAATTAACGGCATCACATGCTGGCCCAAAATAGCTTTTGGAGCTGGATTCTGTAATGCGCCGTCCTTGATCATTAATGAAGCACCTCCTGGAGCAGTTTCTTCCCCTGGCTGAAAAATCAGTTTTATGCTTCCTTCAAAATCATTCCGAAGATTGTGTAGAATACGAGCAGCTCCTAGTAAAGAGGATGTATGTGCATCATGTCCACATGCATGCATAATTCCCGGCTTCGTGGATCGGTAGGGCACATCATTCGCCTCAATTATAGGCAATGCATCCATATCCGCCCTCAATGCTACAACTTTCTTTGATGGATTTTTTCCTTCTATTACAGCTGTTAATCCAGTACCTGCAACACCAATGGTTGGATTTATACCAATTTTCTTCAATTCAGCCTCCACATAGGAAGCAGTTTCAAATTCTTGAAATGAAAGTTCTGGATTAGCGTGCAAATGCCTACGCATTGCAATTACTGAAGGCTTTAATTCTTTTGCCAGCTCTTGTATTTTACTCTTCAATTCATTCATTTCTCAAACTTCTCCTTTCAGGAACTATCAAGGTACTTGGATACTCGGCTTTCAATAATTGATAAATTTTTAAGGCCTCCACTCGCTCAGCAAAAAATCCGATCTTAACCTTATAATTCGGTTGCTCATAAGTAATTTCTGGATTGATATCCTCATTCGCTTCCATTATTTTACTTCTAGTCTCGGTAGCTTGGGTTCTGCTACCACCAGAGTACACTTGAACGGAAAATCCTTCGATAAACCCTCTATTCCTATTAATAGAAGTCAGCGAATCTAACACAACATTAACCTCCCGCGTTACATCGCTGGTAGGATTTACAAAAGGTGGCTTAGTAATTACAACTATTTCTTCTTCTTCAGCTACTGGTTTGCTTTTTTCACGTAAGCCTGACAAATCCTCCGAATAGCTCGCTGGGAGGCTAGGAGATTTGCTGCTTTTAGCTGGGCCACAGCTACCAAATGCAACAATTAGCAATAAGATTAAAAAGCCATTTATCCTTTTCATATAGA
This sequence comes from Peijinzhouia sedimentorum, assembly GCF_049340005.1. Lineage (NCBI taxonomy): Bacteria > Pseudomonadati > Bacteroidota > Cytophagia > Cytophagales > Peijinzhouiaceae > Peijinzhouia > Peijinzhouia sedimentorum. Next base: position 274,011 of record NZ_JBMPIY010000004.1, on the reverse strand, counting down.
TATTAAGAGTCGATTATAACGCAGCGATTGCTCAATACGTCTTCCTCTACTGTTTTGAATTTTACATCCTTTTTCAAAGTGCCATCCGGGTATTGCACAGTTACTTTATCGTTTCTGCCCATTATTTTCTCGGATTTGATAGGCATTGTCTTTTCAGCAGGAGGGCGATTAGCAGGACTAGGTGATCCTCCACCTCTTGAAAGTAATGATTGGGAATCCTCTTTACTTTCTTTATAACTCTGCTCTCTTTGTTTAGCTGTCCTTGCTTCTTTTACCTCATCGTTTTGCTTAAGCGGGAGGATGGCCTTGCTCAAGAATGTAACAGCTTCTTCATTAATTCTTTCCGATAGCTTCTTGAAAAGCTCAAAAGCCTCGAATTTATAAATTAGCAATGGATCCTTTTGCTCGTACACAGCATTTTGCACGGATTGCTTCAAGTCATCCATATCTCTCAAATGCTCTTTCCAAACATTATCAATTATGGCCAAAGTAGATGCCTTTTCCATGCTGCGGATCAGTTCATCTCCGTTTGTATCTACTGATTTCTGCAGGTTAGCTACGACACCAATTTGCTTGTTGCCATCAGAGAACGGAACAAGAATTTCAGTGACTGTTGCACCACGCTTTTCTAATACACTGCGAAGCACTGGTACTGCCATTTCACAAACCTTAGCATTTTTATCTTGATAGGCCTTGTAGGTAGCATCAAATAAATTGTACGCTAAATCGCTTGGATTAATAGCCTTCAATTCTGCTTCATCAATTTCGAAGGAAATACCTAACAGACTAATAACCTCTAATTGGAATGCTTCTACATCTTCAGATGCTTTAGCTCTGTTTACAGTACTCTCACAAGTATCGAACATCATATTCACGATATCCAACGAAAGTCGCTCGCCAAATAGCGCATTACGACGCTTCTTGTAAATAACTTCACGTTGAGAGTTCATTACATCATCGTATTCGAGCAAACGCTTTCTTATCCCAAAGTTGTTTTCCTCTACTTTCTTTTGAGCTCTTTCTATAGATTTGGTAATCATTGAGTGTTGGATTACCTCACCATCTTCTAAACCTAAGCGATCCATTAATTTAGCAATTCTTTCAGAGCCAAATAAGCGCATCAAATTATCTTCCAATGACACAAAGAATTGAGTAGAACCTGGATCACCCTGACGACCAGATCTACCTCTAAGCTGTCTATCAACCCGCCTTGATTCGTGACGCTCGGTACCTATAATTGCCAAACCTCCCGCTTTCTTAGAATCAGCACTCAATTTGATATCTGTACCTCTACCCGCCATGTTGGTTGCAATAGTTACAGCACCCGGTTGTCCTGCGCCTGCTACAATCTCAGCCTCTCTCTGGTGCTGCTTGGCATTCAATACCTGATGAGATATTTTCTTTATTGTAAGCATTCTACTTAGCAATTCAGAAATCTCAACAGATGTAGTACCTACAAGCACGGGTCTTCCTTTAGAAGTAAGTTCTTGGATTTCGTTGGCTACCGCATTGAATTTTTCACGAGTTGTCTTAAATACAAAGTCTTGACGATCATCTCTAACAATTGGCCTGTTGGTTGGGATTACAACTACATCAAGCTTGTAGATCTCCCAAAATTCACCAGCCTCAGTTTCCGCAGTACCCGTCATACCACTTAGCTTGTGGTACATTCGGAAGTAGTTCTGCAAAGTAATGGTAGCATAGGTTTGTGTAGCATCTTCTACTTTCACATTTTCCTTAGCTTCAATCGCTTGGTGAAGTCCATCTGAATAACGTCTGCCATCTAGCACACGACCCGTTTGTTCGTCTACAATTTTTACTTTGCCATCTGCAAGTATATATTCGGTATCTTTTTCGAATAAGGTATAGGCCTTCAATAATTGATTGATCGTATGAATCCTTTGACCTTTTATCGAATAATCTTTGATGAGCTTATCTTTTTGCTCTTTCTTTTCTTCTGGACTTAAACCTTCGGCTTTATCAATTTGGTGGGTTTCGAAGCCAATATCTGGTAAAATAAAGAAGTTTGGATCTTCGCCTTCTCCTGTAATAAGTTCAGTACCCTTTTCTGTCATTTGCACCTGATTGCTCTTTTCTTCAATAGTGAAGTAAAGTGGCTCATCTGCTTCAGGCATCAAACGAGAGTTATCAGCCATGTAGTAGTTTTCGGTTTTCTGAAGGATTGACCGAATTCCAGGTTCACTTAGATATTTAATGAGGGGCTTGTATTTCGGGAAACCTCTGAAAACTCTAAATAGAGCTGTACCGCCATCAGCTTCATTTCCATCAGCAATGAGTTTTTTGGCTTCATTTAAGTATTGTCCGATTAATTTCTTTTGAGCATCTACTAATTTGGCTATCCTTGGCTTCATTTCGTAAAACTCATGCTGATCGCCCTTTGGAACTGGACCAGAGATAATTAACGGAGTTCTAGCCTCATCAATCAACACTGAATCGACCTCATCGATCATTGCAAAGTGATGGCCTCTTTGAACCAAATCTTTCACCTCGCGAGACATATTATCTCTCAAGTAATCAAAACCAAATTCGTTGTTTGTGCCATAAGTGATATCAGCCAAATAAGCCTGACGTCTCATTTCTGAGTTTGGCTGATGCTTATCTATACAGTCCACATTCATTCCATAGAATTGGAAAAGTGGAGCCATCCACTCGCTATCCCTTTTTGCTAGGTAGTCGTTTACTGTCACAATATGGACACCTCTTCGAGCTAGTGCATTTAAGAAAGCAGGGAAAGTAGCTACAAGAGTTTTACCTTCACCAGTCGCCATCTCGGCAACTTTACCTTGGTGTAATACTACCCCACCGATAATTTGAACATCGTAATGGAGCATATCCCATTCTAGTTCATTGCCAGCAACTACCCATTTGTTGGCCCAGATAGCTTTATCTCCTTGAATTTGGACGTGCTTATGTTTGACGGCAAAAGCACGATCATAGTCTAAAGCTGTAACTTCAAGTTTGCCATTTTCTTTTAATCGACGTGCCGTATCTCGAATGATTGCAAAAGCACGCGGAAGGACAATTTCTAAAACTTCTTCGAGCTTTTTATTACGCTCAAGTTCTAGACGATCTACTTCTTTGAATATATCTTCTTTGGCATCAAGGTCAGCATCTGGAGTATTCTCAGCCTTTTCTTTTTGATCCGCAATTTGATCATCTATATGTTTTAGATAGGCATCTATTTCATCACGAATTGCTTGCGCTGCCGCTCTTAATTCATCATCGCTTATGTTAGGCAACTTTGCGTATTCGTCATTTACCTTTTGTACGTAAGGCAATAACTCCTTTACGTCTCTGTCTGATTTTGTACCAAATAATTTGGTTAAACCTTTCGTCAAGAAATCGAACATCAGTAATATTTTTTATAAGAAGGTAAAATTAATTTCTTTTTGTTAGAAACAGGTAATTATCTGCAAACAGTCTTAGTTATAATTCGATATCACCTTGAAAAACTTTAACGGCAGGGCCAATTAAATAGATGTTGGAATAAATCCCACCTGCATCTTTTTCAAAGGATACTTGCAAATCACCCCCTTGTGCATGTACACTTACAGGGCTTTGAAAACCTAATTCCGAAGCTGTTAAAGCAGCTGCTGTTACACCAGTGCCACAAGACATGGTTTCGTCTTCCACGCCGCGCTCGTAAGTTCTTATGTGAAGAGCGTTATCATCAACATGCAATTCAACAAAATTTACGTTTGTTCCGTTTGGCTCAAAAGCTTCCGTATATCGAATTTTTCGACCATTGCCTACAACATCAAAATTCTGAATGGATTGTACTAGTTTGATGTAATGCGGAGACCCTGTATTCACAAAGTAATCATCTGCTATAGTATCCACCTTTTCGATATCCGCCATACTCAAATGAATCTGATCATTTTCGATAAAAGCAGAATGTTCTCCATCATAAGCCAAGAAGATGGCTTTATCTTTTATCATTTTCAAATCTCGAGCAAATGCTACCGCACATCTACTACCATTTCCACATAGGCTTTGACTGCCATCTGGATTGTAATAGACCATCTCGAAATCGTAATCTCTATGAAGTTGAATAAGGATGACACCATCGGCACCTATGCCAAAATGTCTGTGACAAAGCATCGGAATTTGATTGCGAAAAGCTGGCCCAAGGAGCCCTTCTCGATTATCAATCATTATAAAGTCGTTTCCAGTGCCGTGATACTTGTAAAATGGGATTGTCATGCTATCAGTTTGAGATAATTCAAAATTATCCAAAATCAAGCCGTAATCACAATGGAGGGAAATAAAAAAGAGGCCTAAGCCTCTTTCTTTTATGATCTTGATGAAGATATTTTTTCCTTGATTCTTGCCGCTTTTCCTTGGCGTCCTCTTAGATAATAAAGTTTAGCTCTTTTCACAGAACCTCTTCTTAATACTTCAATTTTGTCGATACTTGGTGACAACAATGGGAAAATTCTTTCCACACCTACACCGTTAGAAATTTTTCTTACGGTAAATGTTTCACCATTAGTACTCTTGTTCTTGCGTTGGATTACGGTTCCTTGGAACTGCTGTATACGCTCCTTGTTACCTTCTGTAATACGCACGTGTACGTTTACTGTATCACCAGATTTGAAAGTTGGAAAACCTTCTCTTTTTGGTTGATATTCCTGTTCGATTAATTTAATCAGGTCGCTCATTTTAGCAAAAGATTATAGCCCGTTGAAAATGGGATTGCAAATATACGTAAATTTTCTAATTCTCTAAATGTAATGGAAAAATTATGAGCTCTCTCCTAATTTAGGTCTTCGAGCTTTTGTTCTTTCCACAGCTTGTTCGAATCGCCAGGCATTTATCTTTGCCTCATGACCCGAAAGTAATACTTCAGGAACGGACCATCCTTTATATTCCGCCGGCCGAGTATATACTGGCGCAGCTACTAGTCCATCCTGAAATGAGTCTGTTAAAGCCGAAGTTTCGTCAGACAATACACCCGGCAATAGCCGAATGATAGAATCTGCCAATACAGCTGCTGCTAGTTCACCTCCAGACAATACATAATCACCTATACTGATTTCCTTGGTAATCAAATGCTGTCTTACTCTTTCGTCTACTCCTTTGTAATGCCCACATAGTATAATGAGATTATTACACAAGGTTAAACCATTGGCCATAGGCTGATCGAGCAATTCACCATCTGGACTCATATAGATTACCTCATCATAGTTTCTTTCTGCCTTCAAAGCCGAAATACACCTATCAATTGGCTCAATCATCATTACCATACCTGCTCCGCCACCAAATGCATAATCATCTACATTCTTATGCTTCTTGGTTGCATAGTCTCGCAAGTCATGCACATGCACCTGCACAAGGCCTTTGTCTTGGGCACGCTTTAAAATGGAATGCGAAAAAGGGCTATCCAATAAGCGTGGTAAGCATGTGATGATGTCAATTCTCATGAATCAATCAATTTTCCTCAGAAAGGTATATGTCTAATAATCCATCTGGAAGAGAGACATAGATCACTTTGGATTTCTTGTCAACTTTGGTAAGGATTGAATCAACCATTGGAATAAGGATTTCTTTTCCATCCTTATCTACAATAAGTAAATCTTGTCCAGCTCTAGATGCGATCTCCCTAGCAATTCCAATATTTCCACTTACACTATCTTCTACCTGCATTCCTACAAGCTCATGAAAATAGTATTGGTCATCTGGTAATGGCGGGAGGATAGAAAGTGGTAAGTACAATTTGGAGCCTGTAAGCTCCGCAGCGTCATCATAACTTTCTACATCTTCGAATTGAACCAAAGCCCTCTGTCCCTTAATTTGAAGATCCGCTATAAAAAAAGGAATCAGGTTTCCAGATTGCTCAAGGAAAACCGATTCCAATTCTTCGTAATCTTCTGGGAAGTCAACATCGAGCATTATCCAAAGCTCGCCTTGCAGACCGTGAGGCTTGAGGATGTGCCCTAATTCAAAACAGTCATCCTTCCTCATCCCTCAAATATTATTAAGCTTTTGGCTCTTCTGTAGCATCTCCTTCAGCAGCAGGAGCATCATTTGCCTCTGCTTCATTTTTTGGAGCCTCTTCTGTTGCCGGCTCTTCAGTCGCAGCTTCTTCAGCTACTTCCTCTTCAACAACTTCTTCAGGAACTACGTTTTTAGCTCTGATTGCCTCAGCACGAGCTTCTTTCACTTTAGCCTCAGCTTCAAGTCTTGCTTTTTCACGAGCAGCTTTCTCAGCAGCTAGTGATTCTACTTTTCCTGTAATAGCAGAGTCTTTACCTTCTTTCCAAGCATCATACTTAGCATCAGCTTGCTCTTGTGTAAGCGCTCCTTTGATAACACCAATCTGAAGGTGTTTTTTCAAAAGGACACCACGATAAGAAAGCATCGCTTTTACCGTATCTGTTGGCTGGGCGCCATTCATTACCCATTTAAATGCTTTCTCTTCGTCAAGCACTATAGTAGCTGGGTTGGTGTTTGGATTGTAAGTACCCAATTTCTCAATAAAGCGACCATCACGTGGTGCTCTAGCGTCAGCAACGACTACATCGTACATTGCTTGTTTCTTGCGACCTCTACGGGCCAATCTGATTTTTACTGCCATTTTTGTTTTTGTGTGTTGCGGAGCTCGTCCGCTGTTCAAAATTTTGGACTGCAAAGATACTGAAATATCTGATAATCATAACAGATGACTTAATTACTTTTTTAAATCCTCCCGCATTTTTACAAAATACTGGCTATTAGCTCAGTTTATGATAGAAGTGTTACTCATTTTAGTGAAATCTACATTCTGTTTAGCTCAGATTGATTTCACTCAAGAAAATGAGATCCAAGCATTTATGGGCTATTCAAATAGTTGAAAATCAATTCATATTTGTTTAACCGAATATACAGTTTTTAATAAACAAATGGTCTCTTTATCTTTGCCTTGAAACAATTTACAAATGGATCGTTACTCATATATCGCAAACGCTCACGGTAATTATATCGAAGAGCTTTATAAAACATATCAGTCCAACCCTGAATCACTTGATGCTTCATGGCAGAAGTTTTTTGAGGGTTTCGAATTTTCACAAGCTTATGCTGGCGAAAATGGACAAGCAGCTGTTTCTAGCTCAGACGAAAGAGAATTAAAGGTAAGAAACTTAATTCATGCCTATCGCACTAGAGGTCACTTGAAGTCGAAAACCAATCCTGTAAGGGAAAGAAGAGACCACAAAGCCCTACTTGACCCGAAGGATTTCGGCCTTTCAGATGCTGATTTGGATGTGGAATTCAATGCGGGTGAAGAAATCGGCATTGGCAGAGCGCCACTCAAGAAAATTGTTGAATCACTTAAGTATATATATGAAGGCACAGTTGGCTTTGAATATATGTATATCCGCAATCCAGAAATGCTGGAGTGGTTCAAGCAAAAAACAGAAAAAGAAGCATTGGCTTTCAAGCCTTCATTAGATCAGAAGAAGAGGATTCTTTCGAAACTAAATGAAGCGGCTATTTTCGAGAACTTCTTACACACCAAGTATCTTGGACAAAAAAGATTTTCTCTTGAGGGTGGCGAAAGTACTATCCCCGCTTTAGATGCTATTATCAATAAAGCTGGTGAGCTGGGTGTGAAAGAAGCAATGATTGGGATGGCACACAGAGGTAGATTAAATGTGCTTTCAAATATAATGGGCAAAACCTACGAGCAAATTTTCAATGAATTTGAAGGTACGGCCGTTCCAGATTTAACAATGGGTGATGGTGATGTTAAATATCACATGGGCTATAGCTCTGAAATCACTACTCCATCTGGCAACAAAGTGAATTTAAAGCTTGCGCCAAACCCATCTCACTTAGAAGCTGTCAATCCAGTAGTAGAAGGCTTCTTACGTGCAAAAGCAGATGCAATGTATGGTAATGATTATGACAAAATTTTGCCCATCCTAATTCATGGTGATGCAGCAGCTGCAGGCCAAGGTATTGTATATGAAGTGGCTCAAATGTCAAAACTTGCGGGCTATCATACGGGAGGTACTATTCATTTTGTGATCAACAACCAAGTAGGCTTTACCACCGATTATGACGACGCAAGGTCATCCATTTATTGTACAGATGTGGCCAAAGTAATTGACGCTCCTGTACTACACGTAAATGGTGATGATGCCGAAGCTGTAGTTTTCTGCGTGGAAATGGCGGTAGAATATCGTCAAAAATTCAATCAGGATATTTTCATTGACATGCTTTGCTACCGCAGGCATGGCCACAATGAAAGTGATGAGCCGAAATTCACACAGCCTGCCCTTTATAATATCATTTCGAAGCATCCGAATCCGCGGGAGGTCTATAATAAAAAGCTAATCGAACGTGGTGACGTGGATGCCGAATTAGCGGAAACAATGGATTCTGAATTCCGCCAGCTATTACAGGACAGGCTTAATTTGGTGAAACAGCATCCGCTTCCATACCAATACCAGCCTTTGGAAAAAGAGTGGCAAAATCTACGCAGATCTGAGCCACAAGATTTTGAGGCATCGCCTGATACTGGCATATCGCAAGAAGTAATCGATAAGGTTGCAAAGTGTCTGACCACCATACCAAAAGGATTTAAACCGCTCAAGCAAATTGAAAAATTGCTAAAACAGCGTAAGGATATGTTCAGTAAAGATAAGAGCCTAAACTGGGCTGCTGCGGAACTTTTGGCTTACGGCTCTATTCTGGACGAAGGAAAAATCGTAAGACTTTCGGGTCAAGATTGTTTGAGAGGGACATTCTCTCACCGACACGCGGTGATCAGAGATGCCGAAACGAGCAAGGCTTATACTAACCTAGCCAACTTACGTGATGGCCAAGGGAAATTCCATATTTACAATTCATTGCTATCTGAATTTGGGGTAATGGGTTTTGAGTTTGGTTATGCCATGGCAAATCCAAATGCACTTACAATTTGGGAAGCGCAATTTGGTGACTTTGCCAATGGAGCCCAGGTAATGATAGACCAATTCATCAGTTGCTCGGAAACAAAATGGCAAAGAATGAATGGACTAGTTCTTCTCCTCCCGCATGGGTACGAAGGCCAAGGACCAGAGCACTCCAATGCTAGACCAGAGCGTTTCTTGCAGTTATCTGCCGAATATAATATGGTAGTAGCCAATATTACTGAACCTTCTAATTTCTTCCACTTACTGCGTCGACAGCTTACATGGCCATTCCGTAAACCATGCGTAGTGATGTCGCCTAAGTCATTGCTTCGTCATCCTAAAGTGGTTTCTCCAATTGAGGAATTTACCAAAGGTGGTTTCCGCGAAGTGATTGACGATACCTACGTTGACAAGAAAAAGGTAACTAAAGTATTACTTTGCTCAGGAAAAATCTATTACGATTTGCAAGAAGAACAAGAGAAGCAAGAACGTAAAGATGTAGCAATCGTTAGAATTGAGCAGCTTCACCCTTATCCGAAAACAAAAATTGAAAGCTTGTTGAAAGAATATAAAAATGCGAAAGTATTCTGGGTGCAAGAAGAACCAGAAAATATGGGTGCTTATGGCTATATTAATAGAGTATTCCGCCATATCGAAATGGGTGTAATCTCTCGCAAGCCAAGTGCTTCTCCTGCTACAGGATATGGCAGCGCTCACGCAAAAGAGCAGGCGTCTATCATCCAACAAGCTTTTTCCTAAATATAAAATCAACACGCTAACAATATCATCATGAGTGTAGAAATGAAAGTGCCTCAAGTAGGCGAATCCATCACAGAAGTAACCATAGCCTCTTGGTTGAAAAAAGACGGTGAACAGGTGAAAATGGACGAAGTAATAGCTGAATTAGAATCAGACAAAGCCACTTTTGAGCTTACTGCTGAGGCATCAGGTGTGCTAAAAATAAAGGTTGAAGAAGGAGAGACTGTAGAAATTGGTGCCACACTTTGCGAAATAGAAGAAGGTGAAGCTAAAAAAGAAGAAAGCAAACCTGAAAACAAGGAAGCTTCTACAGATAAAAAAGAAGGGTCAGCTGAAACTGAAGTGAAAAAATCAGCGGGAGGTAAATCCGAAATCATCGAAATGCGTGTGCCAACTGTAGGCGAATCTATTACCGAAGTGGTAATTTCCACATGGCTCAAAGCTGATGGTGATACCGTGAAGTTAGACGAAATCATCGCAGAAGTAGATTCTGATAAAGCAACCTTTGAATTGCCGGCAGAAGCTACAGGCAAACTTCAAATAATTGCCCAAGAAGGGGACACTTTAGAAGTAGGCGGACTAATCTGTAAAATCGAAGTAACAGAAGATGCAGCATCTGATAGCCAGCCTGAAAGTTCAAGCAAAGAATCCTCTGAGAAGGAATCGACTGAAGATAATAAATCTAGCCATGCAGATGGACATCCTTCTCCTGCTGCTGCGAAAATATTAGCTGAAAAAGGTATTTCTCCAGAAGCAGTAAAAGGAACTGGTCCGGGCGGAAGAATCACGAAAGAAGATGCCTTGAGTGCAGAAAAGTCGAAGCCAGAAGCAAGTTCTAAGAAAGAAGAAAGTAAGCCAGCTTCAAAAGAAGCTTCTGCTCCTAGCGGCGACAGAAATCAGAACCGTCAGAAAATGACGAATTTGAGAAAAACCATCGCTCGCAGATTGGTATCAGTGAAAAATGAAACGGCTATGCTTACCACTTTCAACGAAGTGGATATGAAGCCAATTATGGATATTCGTAAGAAATACAAAGACAGCTTCAAAGAAAAATACGAAGTGAATTTGGGCTTTATGTCATTCTTCACAAAAGCAGTATGCCAAGCATTATTAGAATGGCCAGCAGTTAATGCTCAAATTGATGGTGAAGAAATCGTTTACAATGAATTCTGCGATGTGTCTATTGCCGTATCAACACCACGTGGATTGGTAGTGCCAGTAATCAGAAATGCTGAGCAAATGAGTTTTCAGCAAATCGAGAAAGAAATTCTTCGATTGGCAGGAAAAGCAAGAGATGGCAAATTAAGCATTGAAGAAATGACTGGAGGAACATTTACAATCACTAATGGCGGTGTATTTGGGTCACTTCTTTCTACTCCAATTATCAACGCTCCACAAGCTGCGATTTTGGGTATGCACAATATTGTAGAGCGTGCAATGGTAGTAGATGGCCAAGTAGTCGTACGCCCCATGATGTATGTGGCGTTGAGCTACGACCACCGCATTATCGACGGTAGAGAATCTGTTAGCTTCCTTGTTCGAGTAAAGCAGCTTCTTGAAGATCCAGCTAGATTGCTTTTAGGAGTTTAAAATAAATCTGAAAAGGGTCGAAATATCAATCGACCCTTTTTTCAATAAAATTCAATTTTCATAAAGTCAATGCTATTTAGCAATTGACCATTACGCTAAAATTATGGATTATCAATTAATAATAATCGGATCAGGACCAGGTGGATATGTTGCTGCGATCAGAGCTGCACAACTTGGATTGAAGACCGCATTAATCGAGAAATATAATACCCTAGGCGGTACTTGCCTCAATGTAGGTTGTATCCCTTCCAAAGCGCTATTAGATTCCTCAGAACATTATCACAATGCAGGGCATACTTTCAAGGAACACGGCATTGACTTGGAAGGCTTAAAAGTAAACCTCCCGCAAATGATTGCTCGCAAGGACGATGTCGTAGCTAAAACCTGTGAAGGAGTTGCTTTCTTGATGAAGAAAAATAAGGTCGATGTTTTTTATGGAATGGGTTCTTTTGAAGATAAGAACACGGTGAAAATCGATCTAAATGAAGGTGGTGATAAGAAGATTACTGGCGAAAAAATCATTATTGCTACAGGTTCAAAACCTGCATCTCTTCCATTTATCAAACTAGACAAAAAGAGAGTAATCACCAGCACCGAAGCACTCAATCTGAAAGAAGTACCAAAGCACATGATAGTGATTGGTGGTGGTGTTATCGGTATGGAGATGGGTTCTGTATTCGCCAGACTTGGAGCTAAAGTTTCCGTGATCGAATACATGGACAGCATCATTCCTACAATGGATGGCGCCATGGGAAGAGAACTGAAAAAAGCCCTTAAAAAGCTTGATTTTGACTTTTACTTAGGTCATAAAGTGGTTGAAGTAACCAACAAAGGCAAAGAAGTAATAGTAAAAGCTGAGAATAAAAAAGGCGAAACTATAGAAGTGAAAGCAGACATCTGTTTGGTTTCTATTGGTAGAAAACCTTATACAGATAAACTTGGTCTAGACAAAGCTGGTGTAAAAATGGACGATCGTGGTCGTGTGGAAGTTGATGAACACCTTCGCACAAACGTCGACAATATTTATGCAATTGGTGATGTGGTGAAAGGAGCAATGCTAGCACATAAAGCTGAAGAAGAAGGGATGTTTGTAGCTGAAACTATTGCTGGGCAAAAACCACATATCAATTATTTACTTATCCCGAATGTAGTTTACACTTGGCCTGAAGTTGCTGGTGTAGGTTATACCGAAGAGCAATTGAAGGAAAAGGGAATCGAATACAAATCAGGCAGTTTTCCATTCCGTGCTTTAGGACGTGCGCGCGCAAGTATGGATTTGGACGGCTTGGTAAAAGTACTTGCAGACAAGAAAACAGATGAGATACTTGGCGTACACATGATTGGCCCAAGAACTGCCGACATGATCGCCGAAGCTGTAGTTGCAATGGAATTCCGTGCATCTGCAGAAGATATTGCTCGCATCTCGCATGCTCACCCTACTTTTACAGAAGCATTTAAAGAAGCCGCGTTAGCAGCTACAGACAACAGAGCTTTACATATGTAAACTCATTGGTAATATAATTGAAATAGAAATGCTGGCTTATTGATTTGAGCCAGCATTTTTTTATTGTCGTTTGGCAGTGAATGGGAAGCTATCTCCCATCGTATAAACATTGCCCTTTAAATTATCATCGTCAACAAAATCACCTTCTACCTCTACGTCATATCCTTGAAAATTAAACATTGCAGTCATTTTACGCTCTGCAATTTTGATGTTGTTGAGTTTGAAAGTGCCATAACCTGTCGCTTCCAAATCTCCACTCCAAGTGTCTCCAGCTGAGGCTAATTGCATTTTGCCATTCATATCGCCAAGCGGAGTTCCTGATATCGTAGTAGCCCAAGATCCTGAAGGATTAAACTCCTTTGCAGAAGTAGCTGATTTTGTGCCCGCACAGCCAACAATCATCGTCATTAGAAATGCGATAAAAATAAATGATTTAATAGATTTCATAAGAATTATATTGTTTACCCCAAAGTAATGCAATTTACTTGAAATGAATGAGCAATACTTCAAAATTCGGGTTTTAATAATGGGCATTAAACCATAACTTTGAACCAATTTATCAATATCTATACCTACTCTTAAAAAATGCCTAAAGACAAAAGTCTCAAATCCATCCTAATTATCGGTAGTGGCCCCATAGTTATTGGCCAAGCATGTGAATTCGATTACGCAGGTAGCCAAGCTGCCAGATCCCTCAGAGAAGAAGGAATTGAAGTAATTCTAATCAATAGTAACCCAGCCACCATTATGACTGATAAGGTTACTGCAGATCATGTTTACCTGAAACCTCTCGAGAAAAAATCTATCATTGAGATTCTGGAAAAACATCAAATTGATGCGGTACTTCCTACAATGGGTGGCCAAACTGCTCTCAACCTAGCCATTGATTGTGAAAATGCTGGAATCTGGAAAAAATACGATGTTAGGATTATTGGTGTGGATATCAAAGCTATCGAAACCACTGAAGATCGCGAGAAATTCAGATTGCTAATGAAGCAATTGGATGTGAATGTGTGTGAAGGAGAAACCGCCACATCCTTTTTGCAAGGAAATGAGATTGCTCAAAGAATTGGTTTTCCATTGGTAATTCGCCCATCCTATACACTAGGTGGTTCTGGAGGTGGTTTTGTAAACTCAGCAGAAGATTTTGAGAAAGCCCTAACTCGTGGCTTGCATGCTTCGCCTATCCATGAGGTATTGGTAGAGCAAAGTATTTTGGGCTGGAAGGAATACGAACTTGAGCTTTTAAGAGACAATAAAGGTAATGTTATCATTATCTGTTCGATAGAAAATTTTGACCCAATGGGTGTGCATACTGGAGATTCTATTACTGTGGCTCCAGCTATGACATTGCCTGATACGGTCTATCAAAATATGAGAAACCTTGCCATCAAAATGATGAATGGCATTGGACAATTTGCGGGAGGATGTAATGTGCAGTTCGCCGTAAACCCTGAAGATGATCAAATTGTAGGTATTGAAATCAATCCAAGAGTTTCAAGATCATCTGCTTTGGCATCCAAAGCTACTGGCTACCCAATTGCAAAAGTTGCTGCCAAACTAGCCATAGGGTACAATTTGGATGAATTGAAAAACTCAATTACCAAAACGACTTCTGCTTATTTTGAGCCGGCTATTGACTATGTGATTGTGAAGATTCCTCGCTGGAATTTCGATAAATTCAAAGGCGTGGATAAATCACTCGGTTTGCAGATGAAGTCAGTGGGTGAAGTGATGGGCATTGGTCGCAATTTCCAAGAAGCGCTCCAAAAGGCCTGTCAATCTCTAGAAATCAAAAGAAATGGACTAGGAGCTGACGGTAAAGAATTAGCAGATAGAGAAGCTATCCTGTATAGTCTGAAACATCCAAGCTGGAATAGATTATTCCATATTTATGATGCATTCAAATTAGGTATCCCTTTCAAAACCATCCAAAATCTAACGAAGATTGATAAATGGTTTTTGATGCAAATAGAGGAATTGGTAGCCTTAGATAAGGAAATGGAAAAGTTTTCTTTAGATAGTCTTCCAAAAGAATTACTTCTTGCTGCTAAGAAAAAAGGATATGCTGATAGACAAATTGCCCACTTGGTTGATTGTCTAGAAAGTGAAGTGCACCAAAGACGAATTGACTTAGGCATCAACCGTGTATTCAAAATGGTAGATACTTGTGCTGCCGAATTTGAAGCAAAAACGCCTTATTTCTATTCATCATTCGAAGAAGAAAACGAATCGATTGTAACGGATCGCAAAAAAGTTGTCGTACTAGGCTCTGGGCCAAACAGAATCGGTCAGGGTATTGAGTTTGATTATTCATGTGTACATGGAATACTCGCTGCAAAAGAATGTGGCTACGAAACCATCATGATTAATTGCAATCCTGAAACGGTTTCCACAGACTTTGATATTGCTGATAAACTTTATTTTGAGCCGGTATTTTGGGAGCATATTTTCGATATCATCAAGCATGAAAAGCCTGAAGGTGTAATCGTACAACTTGGTGGACAAACCGCTTTGAAATTAGCGGAGAAGCTTCACAAGTTTGGAATAAAAATACTAGGAACAGATTTCACTTCACTCGATTTGGCTGAAGATAGAGGAAGATTCTCTACCTTATTAAAAGAAAATGATATACCCTATCCAGACTTTGGCGTAATCGAAGATGCAGAATCTGCGATTACCTTGTCCAAAGATATTGGCTTCCCATTGCTGGTGAGGCCATCCTATGTATTGGGTGGTCAAAGCATGAAAATTGTGATAAACGAGCAAGAACTAGAAACCCACGTAATTGAGATTATGCGTGATATTCCTGGCAACAGAGTATTGCTCGATCATTTCCTAGAAGGCGCAATTGAAGCCGAAGCAGATGCAATTTGTGATGGTGAAAATGTGTATATCATCGGCATAATGCAGCATATTGAGCCAGCGGGAATTCACTCTGGCGATTCTTATGCAGTATTGCCTCCATACAATTTGGGCGACTTTGTGATTCAGCAAATCGAGCGATACACACATAAAATTGCTTTGGCGCTCAATACGGTTGGCCTTATCAATATTCAGTTTGCTATCAAGAACGATAAAGTTTATATCATAGAAGCGAACCCACGAGCCTCTCGTACCGTTCCATTTATCTGTAAAGCTTACGATGAGCCTTATGTAAATTATGCAACGAAGGTGATGCTTGGCGAGAAAAAGGTTACCGACTTTGACTTCAAACCAACCAAAAAAGGTTACGCAATCAAGGTTCCGGTATTCTCTTTCGACAAATTTCCGAATGTAAATAAGGAGCTAGGTCCAGAAATGAAATCGACTGGTGAAGCAATTTATTTCATTGACGATTTGATGGACGATTACTTCCTTAAAATATTCGCCGAGAGAAATCTGTATTTGAGTAGATAATAAATGGGTTTTTTACTAAAATTTTTGCTTATCACCTTTGGAGTACTTTATCTCCTAGGTTTTATGTTCCGTTGGGTTTTGAAAAAACTGTACAAGAATTTTCAAAGCTCAGCGGGCAATTATAATTCAACTGGAGCTCGTCCAACAGATGGAAATGTAAAAGTAGATTACGTTCCACCAAAAGGGAAAAAAGGAAAGAACTTCAGAGGTGGTGATTATATCGAATACGAAGAAGTAAAATAATTTCCTCCCGCTTTTTCAAAACTATTCTACTTCATAATGGTATGTCTATTATGCGGAAAAGCTTGAAATTATTTTTATTTCTCACAATTGTAATTGCCTGCAATCCAGACAAAAATAAGGCTGTAGAAGCAGGAGAGCTCATTTACCAAACAAATGATGCTACGAAATTATTCTTCCGAAATGTGCGCTCTAGCTATTACGAAAAGCAAACGTTATCTGAAGCCAAAATCGATGTTTACCGAATGAAAAACAGGAATTCCACAGAGGATTATCCTGTGCTCAATTTGGCATTGGTGAACAATTGGTTGGAAGACGAGGCTTATATTATCGTCGAGCCAAATTCGTTTTACAGCGTAGGTGATACCATAAAAGTGACGTGGGAAGATGATAGTCTTCGCCAGCAAAGCATCGATTTCATATACGGAAATAAGGATAATCACACCCGGTTTGCCGATAAGGTGTACCAAAATATGCTTGATCTCAAGGCAATGGAAATTTATTCTGGAGATAAGTCTTGGCCATTATTCAGCCGAAATGAAGACCGAGAAATATTCAGAAAAACCATGATCGATTTTTATAGACTTGTGCAGCGATTGTAGGGATGCTACATGGAAATCTTTAGCTAAATTGAAAACCTATGAATCATTTGATTAACAAAAAGGTGCAATTCCGCCACTTAGGTAGGATGGACTATCAAGAAGCATGGGATTATCAAGAAGTGCTATTTAAGGAAACGGTTGACCTGAAAATTGCAAATAGAAAGGTGGAGCTGCAAGCGCAATTGCCTTCGGAAAATTATCTGCTATTTGTAGAGCATCCACATGTATATACTCTTGGCAAAAGCGGGAAAGAGAGCCATTTGCTATTGAATGAAGAAGGTCTCCAAAAACATAATGCCCGCTATTACAAAATAAATAGAGGTGGAGATATTACCTATCATGGGCCGGGCCAAATAGTGGGTTATCCAATTTTAGATCTAGAAAATTTCTTTACGGATATTCATAAATATTTGCGGCTACTGGAAGAAGCCGTAATCCACACCTTAGCCGAATATGACATAAAATGCGGGAGGATAAATGGCCTCACTGGCGTATGGATAGATATAGACCAAAGTAATCCGCTAAATGGCCACACTTGGAATCCACGTAAAATCTGCGCAATGGGCGTGAAAAGCAGCCGCTGGGTCACCATGCATGGATTTGCCTTTAATGTGAACACAGACCTAAGCTATTTCAATCATATCGTTCCCTGCGGGATAGATGACAAAGCTGTGACATCCATGCAAAAAGAATTGGGTAAGGAAATCGACATTGATGAGGTAGAAGAAAAACTTAAAAACCATATAGGCCATTTGTTTGAAATGGAATGGGAGAGTAATTGAAATGAAAAAAGACCTGAAAATAGAGCCAGTTACGGGAGTTCACCTAGCGGTTGTTAGAAAGAAAAACCTGGAAGACAGCTTTGATTGGTTCGTTTATATGATCAACAAAAACTTCATTGAGCTCAACACAATATTGATTACTAGCAAAGGCTATGGCAGCATAAATGGCGAAGAAAAGAAAACCTCTTTGCTGAGACATTCTATCAAGGAATTGCAAGAGCAGAGTATTGCTCTAGTAGAAAGTATAGACCCTTCTGTATTTCAACTCAATAATGAATATTGGGTAAGCTATTACATTCTAGATAAGATTTTTGATAAGAAATTCGTATTCCTTGCACATAGCATCACCGAAGAAAATATCCGCTATATCCCCGAATTGGATATGGAAGGGGTGTTACATAGTTGAAATAAAATTGGTTTTGGCAGGGTTGAAGGTTAACTGCAATCGTGTAAGATTCTGAGGAATTTGTCTGGGCTAATTTCCTAGCCCACGGTGCACCACTACCTTGTCAGTAGTCAAGTCTCACATTTATCTGCCGAAGGCATGACCACCGTAGGTACGAGAGCTACGCTCGGTAATTTCACACAACTGTTCACTACCATATACGGCGGTTCATTGGATTATAGGTTGTGCCAGCCTGCCGGCATGGCAGGTTTTAAGATAATAGGAAAGCATCGATTCATATCCTTTCTTCTTAGACGTGATAATTAATCGTTTGCCTAGAATCGCGCCTTGAGCTAAGCCCATCCACCTTTTCTGGTTCTACTCAAACTCATTTAAACATTTCACAAACGTTTGATAGTATTTGGAATTATTCCCACATGTGTACCAAAGGGTTTGATCAAATTAAAAGTCCTTTGGATAAATTGGATATCTAGTTTGAATAACGTATGTTTATAAACAAACAATGAAAATTAATAAAAATACCACATCTAACAAATGGGAAATAAACGCAGGACTGCGTTAATACAATGTTGGCCACCATTTAAAAAAAATGAGAGTTTCATTCATAATCATAATTCTTTCGTTTCTGATAAGTTGTAATTCGACCACAACCAAAAAGGAGTGTGAAGAATTAAACATTCTAAATCAAAAATTCATTGAATTGGTTGGAACCGGATGGTATTATGAGCCACTCCCTGTTCCACCTATGCCACTTTGGGAAGAATCATCACAAGAAGACAGTTTGCGATTTGGAAATGAAAGTACGGAATTTGAAGAACTTCTAAACAATAGGAGACTTGACACTTCCGAACTGAAAATTTATCTGTACGACACTCTGACAACTTACAAGAGTAATGACTTTTTAGAAGGTATTTTAGGTCAGGAAAATTTTGAAGCCAATTTCCCTGTCGACACAACTTGGATTAAGTTGATAAGAAAACTAAACCGAATTGAAAACCCCAAAGGATTTGACATAAATCAAATCACAAAGACAGGAAATTACACATTAGTAACCGAGTCGGAATTTAATGATACTACTGACTATAAAAGAAGGATTGGTATGATGACCATGTCTCGTGTTGCATTCAGTGAAAACAAAGAAAGAGCCGTTTTCTACTACACGTTTTCATGTGGAAGGTTATGTGGTTGGGGAAGTATTGTATTTTTAGCACGAAAAGATAAAGAATGGGAAATTGTAGGACAACGCGAAATGTGGGTGTCTTGAAAAAATAAAAAACGGATGGCCAACAGCGTATATAACTTATGGCGGGGAAGTGGTAAATTCAAGTTTTGGGCTTTTAAGTAAGTTTGTTACAAGCCGAGAGGATAGTGCTTCGAAAACCGCCACAAGTCATATGCAAATCGTTATGCACAATAGAAAATAATTATGAGTAGACAAACTGACGGAAGAGAGACTTGGCATAGATTAATCAACTGGGACAAAGGACAAAGTCCTTCGGAAAAATTATCTGCTCAAATTCTTATTTATGAAAAGTATGTCTCTATAGATCCATCGCACCCACTTGGTGGTCAAGATGGTAAAAAGGATATACTTTGCAAGAAAGGAAACACTAAATTTGTTGCTGGATGCTATTTCCCACGCGGGCAGAAGAACTTTTCTGAAATTAAAACAAAATTCAAAGAAGATGCGGAAGGGATTGAAAGTAATTCTGTAGATGGAATTATTTTCATTACGAACCAAGAATTAAGACTAGGAGAAAGGGAAGAACTTAAAAAAGAGATTGATGATAAATATGATGTTGAAATCTATCATTTGGAGCGTATCGCTGCAATTCTCAATCATACAGAAAATTACGGAGTAAGATTGGAATTCCTTGACATTGACATGACCAAAGAGGAACAATTGGCATATATGGTGACAAAGGACAAAATCATTCATGATTTGACAAGTTTTGTAAGGCAATTAGCTCCAAACTCAAATATTCATCAAGAAGAGGCTCCGAAACCTGCTATTGAAGTACAACTAGAATATATTCCATCTTCGAGTCTATCTCTAGCATGGCATAATAAACCATATCATAAGTGTTCATATTGCAAGTATGGTTTTAAAATTGCCGGAAGTGGATTGGATTATTACTCTTATGTAGCTCACCATGGTATATCAGGAACGAAACTTATTACATGCCCAAAATGTGGAAATACGGAGGAACACTTTGGGATATAAAAAGTGCATAACACTGTATATAGCAAATAGGGAGTTTCTTGGTTTAAGGAAGTTCAGTGCTATTTACAAACACCGCCAAATCGTTGATTTGGCTTTTAAGAATGAATATATTAAAAACAAAATACAACGTTTTGGCTCAGTGCAAACTTGAAAGTTGATCGCTTTCTACTGCCCTACTTGCCATATACTAACCAATGTTGTACAGCATTTAAATGAACGACATTAAAGAGAAATATCAAGAATTCAGAAGCAAACCTTTTCCAGAAGGAGTTGCAGGAGAAGAAATTCACCGAATTGACTTGGCAATATTGGACACTGACACAGCAGGACTGATTGAAAAATTTATTGGATACAATTACAAGTTGACCAATACTGATTTTGACCTTTTAAAAAGATTGTCGACTGAATTAAAAGCAGTAACCAAGGAACTTGAAGGCCAAGCAAGGACGTACTTTTCTACTTTGTGGAATCTTGCAGACAGAGTGTTGACGGAATTAAAAGAAACTAACAGATTGATTGAGAATTCTGATTCTGAAAACCTTCATAAACAATGGAAACAACACTTTGACAGAATAAAGGAAATACTAAACGAATGGGACCCTCTTGGTGTAGCGGACAGCGTTGACGATGAATATGATTCCATAAATTTTGCTGCGTATTCAGCTTTACTTCAAAATGGCGACTCGGAGTCAGTCAAAGTCGCAATTAGGAAATATTTAAATGAAGCGATGGAAATTGAAGAGACTGACGAAAAATTGAAGGAATTATCAGAAAAAATAAAAAACGCTGTACAACAACGCATATAGCGGGAGGACGGCTACCAGCAAGGTTTTCGCTCCGTAGCTAAGTTTGGTTTCGGTGGACAGAAAAGTGCTTCGAAACCGCTACAAGTCATATGCAAATCGGTTGGGCGCAAGCTAAAAAAGACAAGAATGGCAATATACTTTCCACCACTTTTTTGCGGACAAGGAACTACCTTGAAAGCAAGTAAAGACTTCGAAATTGAGTTTGAAGACAAAGACACTATGATTATATCGACAGGAGATAAATGTATCGTGGATGACATAATAGGATATGGTTACAACATCAAAAAAAATAACACTGACAAGGTATTTAGAATAATGAATAGCTTAATGTCAGACTATTTTGATATAATTGACAAATCGGAACCAGACAATGACCTAGATAATTATAACAGGAAGGATAAAGAAGGTATTGTAATTACGCTACAGAAAGACTTTGAAATAAAGGACGTAGTTAAAATATTAAAAGGACAACAATTCCTTCATTTTATTGACACAAATAGGGACGGAATATTTCACGACCTATTCTCACCTGACGGCAAGGACAAAACCCTTAGAATGAAAGACACTGAATTTGAAAAGTACTTTAAATAATAAAGCCTGCGCCCAACAGCGTATATAACTTATGCCGGGAAAAGTGGTAAATTCAAGTTTTGTGCTTTTGAGTAAGTTTGTTTCAAGCGGACAAGAAAGTGCTTCGAAACCGCCACAAGCCATATTTAAACCGTTATCCCAAACCCTATATCACTCGAAATACATGAAAGGGTGTTGATGATGACTAATCCAATACTTTTCTATTTTCCTCAAATAAACTGCAATACTCAACCCTACTAGAAAAGAGATTTTGCCTCTATGAAAGAATAAGGCACTGAGGGCTATCAATCAAGATGATTAAGAAAATAGCAAAATTGAGAGAGGCCGCTTCTGATAGAAATGGTGGGCTAAATAAATTTAGATTGAGGATTTTATCCAATAGACTAATTGATCCCTGCTTTTCTTAATGATCCCTCATTGGTCATGCTGATCGTGAAGGCTTCCACAATCACCTTCAAATTTCAGAACGTATGATAGTTTTACTTTAAGCTTGGGAGCAACATGGGCACCTGAGCTTTGTAAGATTTATATTCTTCGCCATACTCATATACCAATTTGCGCTCTTCGAAATAAATGCCTACTAGTATATATGTAAATACAGAAATGAAATTGACAAGATTTGCTACAGTTGGAAAATAGAAGACAACTCCTAAAAATAAAAGGATGGTTCCACAATAAAGTGGATGTCTTACATAGGCGAGTAATCCGCTTCTTTTAAGTTTCTTAAAAGAAACCGGAGCATCGTTAAAGTCAATACCTAAAAATTCGCGAATTCCGTAACTTTTCAAAGCTATTCGGCTAATAAGCAGGCCATAAGTAGCGAACATTAAGCCTATGAACTCCCAAATAACTGACGATTCGAAAAGGGTTGAGGTTGGTAATAGTGTGCTAAAAACCAGTATTCCACCCAAGGAAACTAAAGCAAAAACATTGTATGAAAACCGATAGTACCTTTTATAATTAGGAATGGCTTCAGTTAATTTATCTTTTACTAGCTTGTTGGCAAATAAGGAGTGTGTCAAACCAAAAAGTGCCCAAGCCAGAATTAATAAAGATATATTGCTATCAATAGCAATGATAGAGTTCATTTTGATTGATATTAAATTGTTTTCCGGAATCAAAAGCAAATACGTCCAAAATTTCTACAAAATCAAGCAATGAATCACATAAAATTAGCTATCATAAGAGAAGATAAAGTACCCATCGACAAAAGATGCGCAATTATCCCTTCCCAAGCGAGGGAAATCCAAGAGAAATTCCCGAATACCAAAATAGTTTTCCAGCCAAGTAGTGTGAGAGCATTTACTGCAGATGAGTACCATAAGGAAGGGATTGATTCACAAGAGGATATTCAAGATTGTGATATTTTGGTTGGTGTAAAAGAGGTACCGATAGCGAATCTGATTGCTAATAAAACCTATTTTTTCTTTAGCCATACTATCAAAAAGCAAACTTATAATCAGAAACTACTGAGAGCTATCGTCGATAAGAATATTCGACTGATTGACTACGAATGCTTGGTGAATGCTGATGGGCAGCGAATAATTGCTTTTGGTAGGTATGCAGGAATCGTTGGAGCTTATAATGCAATATGGACTTATGGAAAACGTACTTCCTTGTTCCACTTGAAGAGAGCCAAAGATTGCTTTGACTTAGCAGCCCTCAAGCAAGAATTTGCTAAGGTACAGCTTCCTCCCGCCAAAATTATCCTCACAGGTGGCGGTAGAGTTGCCAAAGGAGCGATGGAGGTTTTGGATGGAATGAATGTTAGAAAAGTATCTCCAATTGATTTTCTCAACAAATCTTACTCTTATCCAGTTTATGCTCAATTGGATAATGACGATTACCATTTTAGAAAAGACGGAGAATCATTCGATCTACAAGATTTCTATGTGCATCCAGAAAATTATGAAGGTGATTTTCTCAAATATGCCCATAAAGCTGATATCTTAATTGCAGCGGCTTATTGGCATCCAAAAGCGCCAGTATTATTCAAAGAGGAGGATATGCGTAGTGAAGATTTTAGCATTAAGGTAATTGCTGACATCACTTGCGATATAGAAGGGTCGATCCCAAGTACCAAAAAGCCAAGTACTATTGACGATCCAGTTTATGATTATTGCCCAGAGAAGGGAACTCTTGAAAGTGCTTTTTCAAGCCATAAACATATTAATGTGATGGCCATAGATAATTTGCCCTGTGAATTACCAAGGGATTCGTCACGGGACTTCGGTCGAATGTTTATAGATGGAGTGTTACCGGCTTTGCTAGGGGATGATTTGGAGGGAATAATTGAAAATGCCACCATTTGCAAAAATGGCAAACTGACTCAAAAATTTGCCTACCTTCAAGATTACTTAGACGGAAAATAGATTGCCATATTAATTCATAATGAAAAGTATATCGACTTATATAGAACAGACTAATTTGAAGCCCATATTTACTGATGCAGATGTATACCAATTGGTAGAAGATGCGGCTAAATATGAATTTCATGGGATATGTCTTCCACCCTTTTGGGTGAAAAAAGCGCATCGAGAAATCAGCGGGAGGGATATTAAATTGGTGACAGTAATCGGATTTCCATTGGGCTACAATATGACCGAAACCAAAATAGAGGAAGCGAAAGTTGCCCTTAATGACGGAGCCAACGAGCTGGATATGGTCATGAATATTTCGGCTTTTAAATCGGGAATGCCTTGGGTCAAAATTGAGATGGCTAAATTGGCAAATTTGTCGCATCAAAATGAAGCGATTTTGAAGGTTATCATCGAAACTGCTTACTTGTCGGATGATGAAATCGTAAAGGCTTGTTTGCTTTGTCGCGATGCAGGCGTAGATTTCGTGAAAACTTCAACGGGCTTTGCACCAGAGGGAGCCAAACTAGAACATATAAAACTAATGCGAGATACACTTCCTGACTATGTTGGTATCAAAGCTTCTGGGGGCATCAAAGATTTTAAAACTGCTGTCGAGCTTATAAATGCTGGCGCAAATAGAATTGGTACTTCATCAGGTGTGGCAATCGTAGAAGCAGCAAGGTTATAACCCTCTACAATCATGAAATCCATCAATATATCAGTACACGGTAAAGTGCAAGGAGTATTTTTCCGTATGACAGCATTGACCAAAGCTATTGAACTCAATTTGAAAGGATCGGTTCAGAACAAAGCGGATGGCAGTGTTTATATAGAAGCAGAAGGTGAAAATGAAAATTTGGAGAATTTCCTTAGCTGGTGCAAAATTGGCCCTGAAAAGGCAATTGTTTCAAGTGTTGATGTGCAAGAAAAGAGTCTAAGGAACTTCTCAGCTTTTTTGCTAAAGCAATAAAAAACGCTACCTGTTTTGTAACAAGTAGCGTTTTCAAAATCTATTCAGTAATAATTATTACCTCTCTGTAGTACCACCACTTATTGTGTGGCCAAAGAATATTCCATTCATTATTAGTTTGTTGGTACCAAACCAGAATGCTCTGAAGGCATGATTATCTGTAAAGGAAATTACTTTGCCTCTACCCACGCTAGATATAATTACGGCTGGAGTATCACCCAATGTTTTCAAGTTTTCATCAGAAATATATCCACTCAGTAGTGGGTTTGCCGTGTATTTGATTGGGCTAGCATATGGATTGTTTGGCTTTTCTAGAAACATCGTAGAATTGCGGAAAACTGGTAAATTCTCATTCACATAGCCATATGTAATTGGATGAGTTAAGTCCATTTTTGTTTCGAAAATAGCTCCTCCAATTACTTGTGCTCCAGAATAATTACTTTGTAATTCGTAAGGACGACCTTCCGGATTTTCTACTTCGCTTCTTTTGAATTTGTAGGTACCAAGATCATTTCTGCTAAACCAATTGACAGCACCTTTTGCAGCAACTACTACACCCCCTTGGCCAAGCCATTCTTGCATTTTTTCTTTATTCATGCCGCCATAACTGCCATTTACCATTATGATGACATTATATCTGCTCAGGTCAGCAAAGTTGAAAGAGCTTACTGGCAATTTTGTAATTGGCATATCATAGCGCTGGTCTAACATAAACCAAACTTCGCCAGCATCGGTGCTTGAAGTTCCGTCATCCACCATAAGAGCAATTTTTGGCTCCACCATTGCTGAGAAGCTTGGACTGCCAAGATTTATTCCTTCTGTAAGTCCAGCGTTGATTGCGTGCACATCCACACCGTCGTTTTCTATGATTTCTTGGATGATTGCATCAATTTCGGCTCTTGGGACATCCTGCGTACCAAGTGGAACGACCACAGTTCCGTAGTCGTATTTTTTTCCTCTTTCATCTGTAAATGGAGCATGTGCTACTCGAGCTCTTATGCCTTTGGACAGTAATCTATAAGCAGCACGAGGAGCATAATATCCATGCCATTCAAATGCATATGCATAGGTTGATGAGCCTCCAATCAATTCTCCTTTCGGGAAATCATCAAAGCTAAATTCGTCACCTAACATATTGTTGTTAAATGCACCAGAATTCAGTTCTTCATAATTCAGATTAAAAGCCAACAAATAACTCCAAGCAGATATATCGTAGAATAAACTGTCGGTAAATTCAGTCCTCTTTTCGAACATTCCTTTTAGTACCCTATATTCTTTCTGATTCATAGGTACGATGTAGCTATCTTCTGCTGTGTAGGTTTTGCCATTGCGATTGATTTCATTGGCTGGCTTGTGTACGGCAATTTTGTGTCTTTTAAGCATTTCAGCCAAATGGTAAGATCTAGCCGGATCTTTCGGAGCACCAAATACAATTGCTTTTACAGGATCTGCAGCAGCTAATCTGCTCGATTCATTGTAAAAATCTCTCATATAAGTGTTCAGTTCCTCCCGCATTTCGTAACCAGCCTGCCAAGTAGAAAGGGTTGTTGTGAATTGATTGCGGATGGTAAACGGAAATGTAACTACCCCATTATCACTTTCTTGAGCATGTCCTCTAGAAGATGCTTGTTCGAATAAGATACCAACAGCACCATTTATGTCCGGAAAGGTAGATCCCTTACCATAGTAAAAATCATCAAAACCTTCACTCGTATAATATAGCGATTGAATTTTATCTAAGAATTTGCCATGATAAGTAGCAATCTTAGCAGTTAAATCCTGGTTTCTTTGCGGTGTGATTGGGTGTGTACGTGATGGCACACCTGGCTGAAAGAAGAACGTTGAGTTTGTGCCCATTTCATGGTGATCAGTAAGGATATTCGGCTTCCAGTCATGATAGGTTTTTATTCTCGACTGAGATTCCAAAAGCTGCAATGGCATCCAATCTCTGTTCAAATCGAACCAATAATGGTTGGCGCGGCCACCAGGGTAAGGTTCTCTGTATTCACGATCTTGCGGGTCAGTCGAGATATTTTTCGATTTATGTTGATTCACCCATGTAGAAAACCTGTGTAAACCATCTGGATTGAAGGACGGATCGAAAATAACAACTGTGTTACGAAGTTTGTCTTCTACTTCAGCTCCTTGCGCTGCAGCCATATAATATATGGTAATAAGAGCTGCATTTGCACCGCTTGGCTCATTCCCATGAACACTAAAGCCCATATGAATTACGGAAGGCATATTTGCAACATCCAAATTGCCTGATTCTGAAGGGATCGTCAGTTTTAAATGCTCTTCTCTAATTTGATCTATCTTGTTGTGGTTTTCTGGGTGAGTAACGGTAAGTATTAATTGTGGACGACCTTCGTAGGTTTTTCCTTGTACCGAAAGCGTAATCCTATCTGATGCATCCGCAATTGTGCGCATATAATAGAGCACCTGATCATGGCTTACGTGCCACTCTCCTGGATGGTAGCCCAACACTTCTTCTGGAGTTGGGATAGAGCTATTGTAGCTTACATCCTTTGGTAGATAGTAAGATAAATCTACTTGAGCAATGCTGCCAAATGATAAGCAGACTGCAAAAGCAAAAAGTAAAATATGTTTCATAATTTTTGGGGTATAGTTTTCTGGGATTCAAAAGAACAATATCCGCTTTGTAGGTCTATTTTCAAAATCCTTCTCTTTGGTTGGTAATACTTAATTTAAAGATTTGTCCATAAAATTCTATTTACTAGTTCTACAAGACAGATTGTGAGTATAAGATGGCGGGAGGAATAGGTGTTTTTCGAATAGATAATCAGGCTGATGATAAACTCGAAAATTTTCTCTAATTCAAGTGCTGATTAAAGAAAAACCAGTAGCTGGATTTAGCATTAAAAATTTCTCAACAAAATGAAAAGATGGAGCAAATCGGTCAATAGTGCCTTGCCTCTATTGTATTGTCTTTCAGAAAACTATATTTGTTTTATTTGGTTAACTTTCAAATAAACCAAACAGAGTATCGGATTGAAAATTGTTTTGTCAGAATTAGGCAAAACAGGTTAAAAAATTGTTAATTTTGCGCCATCAATGGGTAAACAAAAATTAATGTTCTCTTCACACAATGCCCCTTTAAAAGACCTAATTTTGCCTTACAAATCATTAAGTATTTCCAAACTCGTTCTTACTATTTGTTTTTGAATAAACCGACTTGATTAAAAATGTCAAACCAATCCCAATTTATTATGAAGCTAAAATTTTTACTATCAATTTTGATGGTAGTAGGTGTTGTATTTATGAGCGGTAGTGTGCTAGCTCAGGGTATTACTACATCTTCTATTACCGGTTATGTAAATGACCAAAATGGCGAAGGTCTTCCTGGTGCCAACGTTTTAGCAGTCCATGTTCCTTCTGGAACAAGGTATGTTACATCTACTTTGATGGATGGTAAATACACTATTCCAGGTATGAGAGTAGGAGGTCCTTACACAGTAACTGTATCTTACATTGGTTATGAGCCGCAAGTGAAAGAAAATATTACTCTTTCTCTAGGTGTAGCAGCCAACGTATCGTTTAGAATGTTGGATGAAGGAACACTTCTTCAAGAAGTTGTAGTATCTGGAAAACAAGATGCAACTTTCAGCTCTGATAGAACAGGTGCAGCTACGAACATCGATTCTGAAAGAATCAACTCCTTACCAACGTTGAGCAGAAGTATATCTGACTATGCAAGATTAACTCCACAAGCAAATACACGTGCGGGAGGTATATCTTTTGCTGGTGCTAACAACAGATACAACCAATTTGCAATTGACGGTACCGTAAACAATGACGTATTTGGTCTTGCGGCTTCTGGTACAAATGGTGGCCAAACTGGAACTCAACCAATTTCACTTGATGCAATACAAGAAATCAGTGTGGAACTTGCTCCATTTGATGTAAGAATGGGTGGTTTCACTGGTGGTGGTATCAATGCAATTACTCGTTCAGGTTCAAATAGTTTCGAAGGTTCTGCTTACTACTTTGTAAACAACCAAAACCTTACTGGTAAAGGTGTAATTCCTGGTTCAAGTACAGAAGGTGAAAAAGTAACTGATTACTCTGAAAGACAATATGGTTTCAGATTAGGTGGCCCAATTATAAAAGACAAACTTTTCTTCTTTGTCAATGGAGAATTAACAGAACGTACTCAGCCTAAATTATTTGGTCTTGGTGAAGGTTCTAACATCACTCAAAGTGAAATTGATCAAGTGTTAAGTGTAATCGAAAGAATTGCTCCAGGTGCTGACGTAGGAGATGCATCTCCATTCAATGAAGTAGATGAAACGCAAAAAGTTTTCGCTAGAATTGATTGGAGTATCAACGATAGACATAAGTTTTCGATCCGTCATAACTATGTGAATTCTGAATCATTGAGTATTTTCAGAAATGCAAATACATTCGTTCTTTCAGGTGGCGCTTTGTTCTTTCCAAGTAAGACAAACACAACAGTTGCTGAATTATCTTCTAGATTCTCAAACACAATTTCAAATGAATTGAGAGTTGGTTTCACTTCAGTACGTGATAATAGAACTTACCAAAATGATCCATTCCCTTATGTTAGGGTTGATTTGGATGGTGGTAGAAGTATTCAATTAGGTTCTGAGCAGTTCTCAACTGTAAACAGACTATTCCAAGATGTATTAACAATTACTGATAACCTGACTTTCTATAAAGGAAAGCATATCCTTACAGTTGGTACACACAATGAGTTTTATCAAATCGAGAATGCGTTCATCAGACAAGCATTTGGTTCTTATAGATATGAGTCTCTAGAAGACTGGTTGACAGTAGGTACTGCAAATGAAGCATTCCCAGTTAGTTACGATTACTCTTTCTCAAATGTACCTAACGAACCAAACTGGGCAGCATCATTTGGTGCAGCGCAATTAGGTTTCTATGCTCAAGACGAGTACCAAGCGAATGACAAATTGAAATTGACATTCGGTATCAGAGCTGATATTCCTTTATTGAATGACGAACCAACTGCAAACCCAGACTTTAACAATTCAGATATTGCAAGAGAAAATGGGTTAGCAACAAATCAAGTAGCAAGTGGTAATTTGCTTTGGTCTCCAAGAGTTGGTTTCAACTATGATGTAAATGGTGACAGAAGTTTACAAGTAAGAGGTGGTGCTGGTATCTTTACAGGTAGAATGCCATTCGTTTGGTTGTCTAACCAATACTCTAATACTGGTATCCAGATTGGTAGATTGCAAGCTCAAAGTAGATTCAACGAATTTCCTGACGGTTTCCAATTCAATCCAAATCCAAACACGCAGCCAGATGCTGAAGACTTAGGTTTATCTACTTTCACATCTGAAATCAACGTGTTAGATCCTGACTTCAAGTATCCTCAGATTTTCAGAGCTAACTTAGGTTTGGATTACAACTTTGGTGACGGTTTCGTATTTACTTTTGATGGTATCTACTCTAAAAACATCAACAATATTCTATACCAAAACTACAATGTGTCAGGTTTAGAAGATGGAACGGCAACTACTCTTCCTGGTGTTGACAATAGACCGAGATTCGGTGGTAGCTTTATCAACTCTGGTTACACAGATATTATCTATTTGACTAATACAAACAAAGGTCATACAGCTAATTTCACTGGTCAAATAAGCAAAACTTTTGTAGGTGGACTTTACGCAAACGTAGGCTATACTTACGGTATATCTAAAGACATCAATCCAGGTACTTCAAGCCAAGCGATCTCTAACTGGAGAGGTGTACCAACATACACTAATCCTAATGATCCTGAGCTTTCATTCTCAAACTTCATGGTACCTCATAGAATTGTTGCTGCATTGACTTACAGAAAAGAATACCTAGGTAACTTAGCTACTTCTATTGGTTTATTTTACAGTGGACAATCTGGTTCACCAATTTCATTCACATATAATGGTGACGTGAACAGAGATAGAATATTTGGTAATGATTTGGTTTACGTTCCTGCAAATCGCGGTGAAATCGAACTTGTGGATGTTGTAAGTGGTGGTCAAGTAACTAAATCAGCTGATCAGCAATGGGCTGAGTTAGATGCTTACATCAGTAACAACTCTTACCTAGATTCTAGAAGAGGCGATTATGCTGAGCGTAACGGTGCATTCGCTCCTTTCGAACATAGATTTGATGTGAGAATTGCGCAAGAAGTATTCACTGAGAATGCTGGTAAACTTGAATTCACATTTGATGTGTTCAATGCAGGCAACTTGTTGAACAAAGAGTGGGGCAGAAGCTACAGTACTACAGGTACTCAAATTCTAACAGTAGCTGGAACAAGAGCTGATGGCACTCCAACATTCAGATCAAACTTGAGTGGCTCTGAGCCATGGGTAGAAAATGATTTCTTCTCAAGATGGAGAGCTCAGTTTGGTGTTCGTTACACTTTCTAATTAAGAATAATATACATTTTACAAATAAAACCAGCTCACATTGTGGGCTGGTTTTTTTATGCCTTAGGAAATTCGATTGTGATCATGGTACCATGATTGATATCGCTCTGGATAATCAGTTTGCCACCATTCATTTCGACAAATTCTTTGCTTATAAGAAGGCCTATGCCGGTACCACTTTCGCTTCGTGTACCTGACTGCGATTGCAATATATAGCCTTTAAGTACTTCATTGATTTGTTCTTGGCTCATGCCAATTCCTTCATCTTCGATGACAATCAAATCTTTTACTGCATTCTGCTGAGTTTTAATAGCGATTGATGATCCTTCCTTTGAAAATTTAATAGCATTACTTACCAAATTCCTAATGACTACTTCGAGCAAGTTTTTATCAGCAATAATTGTTGAGTCCTTGGCAATATCTAATTGGAAGCTAATTCCTTTTTCTTTGGCTGAGTTTGTGAAAATTGAAATAGTACTGGCTATGATCGCATCTACGTTTAGTGATTCTTTCTCAATTTTAAAGCCTTCCATTTGTGCTTTGGACCATCTTAGTAGGTTATCTAATGTTACAAAAACACCATCAACCTCCCGCTTCATTTGACCTAGATAGTTGCTAAACTCTTCTTTGGTAAGAATATCAGAGTGGAGCAATTCCAAAGCACTTTTTACATGTCCAACCGGAGCTCGCAAATCATGGCCAACTATTGAGAAAATTCTGTTTTTAACCCTATTCACCTCTTCCAATTCAGTTGCTCTTTTCTCAAGTATTTGATTCTGTTTGTTTACAATAGCCGTAGTTTCTTCAAGCTGTCTATTCACAATTTTAGTTCTACGATTTATCGCAATCAACCATAATAACAAGCCGCCTATAATGACAATACCAAAGATGCCTATTGCAATGAGATTAGCTTTATCTTCAATTTCATGTTGTTGAAGCTCATTTTCAGCTTGTAGAAGTTTCAGTTCCGTTTCCTTTCTATCAGATTCGAACATGCCTTGTGTTATTGCAAGTCTACTTTTCGCTGCCTCATTGTTTATGCTATCATTTAATTGGATGTAGGATTTTTGTGCCAGGAAAGCACGATTAATATTTCCTTGGTTTTCATAGGCAATTGCTAAGAGTTTATAACTCTTCACCAGTTCATCCATATATCCATGCTCTTTGGATACTCTCTCAGCAGTTTTGAGGGTTTTTATGGCTTCGGCATCATTTCCCTTTTGAATTAATGCATTGCCCAAACGGTGTAGTATTGACGCCTCAAAAGACCGAAAACTAATTTCCTGAGAGAGGCCAAGTGCTTCTCTAAATTCAGCAATAGCCTCATCTATTTGCCCTCTTTCTAAATATACATCACCAATTACCCGCTGTGCGAAACTGGTCAAATACATTGATCCATTCTGCTCATTGAATTCGATAGATTTGTTGGCGTAATGCATTGCAGAATCTAGCTGCCCAGCTTTCACATAATTGAAGGCAATATTATTGAGGCTTCGAATTGTAGTGTAGGTATCTTCTAACGTCAGACTAATTTTATAAGCCTGCTGGAATTGTTGAATGGCTCCCAAGTAATTTTGTTGCTGATAATATATAGAGCCCAGATTATTTAGCGATCGTGAAGCTTCTTCCAAGTCGCCCAGCTTATTACTAATTTGAAAGCCTTCCTTTGATTGCTTAAATGATTCCTCCCAATTACCTAAGCGATAATTTATCCAGCCTAGGTTTCCCTTGGCTCTACCCAGTCCGAGACTATCATTTATGGCTAAAGCTAATTTTTCTGCTTCCTCAGCATACAATTTGGCCTCTTGCAATTCAATTTCTCTAGTTTGTAGAGCGAGATTATTCAATATCTCAATTCTATCCTTTGGCTCTGTAGTTTGGCTTTCCAGATGCTTAAGGCTATCAATATTAAGATTTTGGCCAAAACAAATGCTTGGCAAAAGGAGCGCAATAAAATAGAGGTATTGGATGAGTTTATTCATTTTCCATTTAATGATAAATCTTTTTTTTCGCTAAACGAATAGTTTGAGGAAAATTTGCTTAATTAATTTCAGTACGCCTAGCTTTCCAAAAGCAAAAAGGCGGGAGGGTATATTATACTAAGGTCATTATAAGTTCATCAATAAAAGTATTTTCTTCTCCTATGAACTAAATTATTTATAAATTTGTCTCCCACTCAGACCGGGGCCGACCGGTTTTGACAGTATGTGTGGTTGAGTGTAAGCATGCCGGGAGTTGGAGGTATTTCCCGAACAAACAAACTTCAAACATTTCAAACGGCGAATCTAATTACGCCCTTGCTGCCTAATCTAAGTATTAGCTAGCATGTGTCCTGATCACCCTTCGTTCTGCCGGGTGGTCGTCTGGGCATCATCACGCAGAACTGGCTTTTGTAGGGTTGTGATACAAAAGTAAGACTAATCGCAAATAAGGTTTGAGTTAAGGTTTGTTTTGCACCCGACTCGGCTCGAAAATCCAAGTAAAACTAAGCATGTAGAAAGCGCTACAAGCGCCTTATCTGGACGAGAGTTCGAATCTCTCCGGCTCCACAAAAACACAAAACCCGAAGCAATTGCTTCGGGTTTTGTGTTTTAATTTCTATTACTGCTCAAGCTTATTTCTTAGCCTTTTTATCCTCTTCTAGCATTTCAATTAGCAAGCTTAGTTTCGATTTTAAGTTTCTCCTATCGACGATGAAATCGAGAAAACCATGATCTAATACAAACTCTGAACTTTGAAAGCCTTTAGGTAAATCCTTGCCAATAGTTTCACGGATTACACGAGGTCCGGCAAAACCAATTAATGCACCTGGTTCGGAAATATTGAAATCTCCTAGCATTGCATAACTCGCTGTAACTCCACCTGTGGTTGGGTCAGTAAGTAAAGAGATATAAGGAATACCAGCATTATCTAAAAGAGCTAGTTTCGCCGAAGTTTTGGCCATTTGCATTAGCGAAAAGCCAGCTTCCATCATTCGTGCACCACCTGAGCGGCTTATCATTAGGAAGGGCTTTTTGTTTTTCAATGCATGATCAATAGCTCTAGCGATCTTTTCACCAACTACCGATCCCATGGAGCCACCAATAAATGAAAAATCCATACATGCAATCACAATGTCCTTGCCGTTGATTTTTCCATAGGCACTGCGGACAGCGTCTTTCAATCCCGACTTTTCTTGCGTTTCCTTTATCCTTTTTGGATAAGGTTTGCTGTCTTCAAATTGTAATGGATCGCCAGAACTTAATGATGCATCAAGCTCGGTGAATTTATTTCCATCAAACAATATTTCGAAGTATTCTTTTGAACCAATGCGCACATGGTAGCCATCGTCGGGGCACACATAGCTATTGGCTTTGAGCTCACGGGTATGAATAATAGTGCCCGAAGGCGATTTGTACCACAGGCCATCAGGAGCATCCTTCTTTTCTGTGGTGGGAGTAAGTATTCCTTTATCTTTTCTTCTAAA
This sequence comes from Peijinzhouia sedimentorum, assembly GCF_049340005.1. Classification (NCBI taxonomy): domain Bacteria; kingdom Pseudomonadati; phylum Bacteroidota; class Cytophagia; order Cytophagales; family Peijinzhouiaceae; genus Peijinzhouia; species Peijinzhouia sedimentorum. Next base: position 238,993 of record NZ_JBMPIY010000004.1, on the reverse strand, counting down.
CCAAGCCATAGGAATTTTTTAAAATTCAAAAATCAAGCGATTGTAATGTCCTTGCTAAGGTACACATCTTGAATTGCATTTAGCAATTTTGCGCCTTCATCCATCGGACGCTGGAAGGCCTTTCTGCCAGAAATCAGACCCATACCTCCCGCTCTTTTATTGACAACTGCTGTTTTCACTGCATCTGCCAAATCAGAAGCACCTTTAGATTCACCACCAGAATTAATCAAACCTGCTCTGCCCATATAGCAATTCGCTACCTGATAACGACAAAGATCAATCAGATGATCGGTTGCCAATTCTGTGTACATTCTCTCATCTAATTTGCCATAGCTCGAATTCCCCATATTTAGCGCCTTATATCCGCCGTTGTTCATAGGAAGCTTTTGCTTGATAATATCCGCTTGGATAGTCACTCCTAAATGATTTGCTTGAGCGGTAAGATCTGCTGCTACGTGATAATCTACGCCGTCTTTTTTGAAGGCACTATTACGAACATAGCACCACAAGATGGTAGCCATGCCTAATTCATGCGCTCTTTCGAAAGCTTGTGCAACCTCAACAATTTGGCGGGAGGATTCCTCTGACCCAAAGTAAATTGTTGCACCCACTGCCACTGCACCTAAATTCCAAGCTTCCTCTACAGAACCAAACATAATTTGATCAAATTTATTTGGGTATGTAAGCAATTCATTGTGGTTGATTTTCACAATGAAAGGAATCTTATGAGCATATTTTCTAGACATCATCGCCAAGTTGCCAAAAGTCGTTGCTACTGCATTGCAGCCTCCTTCCATTGCCAATTTGATAATATTCTCAGGGTCAAAATATATCGGATTCTTAGCAAATGAAGCTCCCCCGCTATGCTCAATCCCTTGATCTACAGGTAATATTGAAACGTAACCAGTGCCAGCCAAACGGCCAGTATTGAATAGCTGAGCCAAGCTTCTTAATACTTGTGGGTTGCGGTTGGAGTTTGCAAAAATCTCGTTTACAAAATCTGGTCCCGGCAAATGTAGGAGATCCTTATTGATGGTTTTACATTCATGGCTAAGCAGGTTTTCTGCGCCGTCTCCTAATAATTCTTGAATTTTATCTAAGGTCATGACGAGTGAATATGAATGATTCATAAATGGACTTCAAAGATATGTTTTTTTTGGGAAAGGATGACGTGCTGTTTTCAGACAATTAATAAGCGTTACTTGATTTTACAAATCAGTTGACTTTTGCTAAATACATTAATTGATTTTTATTAAAGGCATCTGAATTAGGAAAAATTGAGGTAATTTGATTGTATATTGAGATTCAAAAAACATTGATTGATTCACTATGAGAAATTCTGCTTGGCTTTTCATCTGCGCTCTTGTTTTCATCTATTCAGCTTGTGCCGATGAAAATTACATGGATCAAAAACTTGCAGACGAAGCAATGTCTGCACTTGTTGAAGAAGAGCGCGTGCCTGGTCTGGCTATTTCTGTTTGGCAAAAAGGAGAAATTGTTTGGTCCAAAGGCTATGGTTTTGCAGATTTGGAACAACAGGTTCCTGTAGACCCGCTTCAAACGAGGTTTCGAATTGGGAGTATTTCCAAGCCAATTGCTGCCGCAGCTTTAGCCAAAGTATATGAAAGAGGTCAAATAGATTTGGATGCCTCTATCTATACTTATCTACCTCAATTTCCTAAAAAGGCTTACGACTTTAGCACCCGTCAATTGGCTGGCCACATAGCGGGAGTACGTCATTACAAGGGGACAGAATTTTTGAGCGACGACAAATACGAAACCGTATGGGAAGGACTAGCTATTTTCAAGGATGACTCCTTACTTTTTGAGCCTGGCACACAGTACAATTATTCTACATATGGGTGGAATTTACTAAGTGCAGTTACAGAAATTGCATCGGGAAAGGAATTTTTGAACTTGGTACAGACCGAGGTTTTCAATCCTTTGGGATTGGAAAAAACTCATGCAGATTGGAATCATGAGATTATTCCATGGCGGACAAGGTTTTATGAACTCACACCTACAGAAGTGCAACATGCCCCGCATGTAGACAATAGCATAAAATGGGCGGGAGGAGGATTTCTTTCAACAACAGACGATCTAATCAAATTCGGCGAGGCTTTTATGAAACCAGGCTATCTGAAAAAAGAAACATTGGATATCTGGCTAACTAGCCAAAAGCTAAATGATGGAACCGAAACAGGCTATGGTATTGGCTGGAGAGTTGGAACTCTGGCGGGCAAATACAAATGGTTTGGGCATTCCGGTGGCTCTATAGGAGGCACCAGTTGGTTAATCGTTTTTCCTGAAGAAGAAGTGATCGTTGCTGTGCTTTCTAACATCGGCGGCCTTAGCTATGGTCAAGTGCCTTTTCAGGTTGGTCAGTTTTTTATAGAGTAATTGGTCTTTATAAATGAATTAAAAGTAAATCCAGCTGACTGATTTTGGATAGGTTTTTATTGGATGAGCACATTGGAATATGCTTTTCGATAGCAGATGCTGCTTTGATGGCTTCATCCAGATTTACACCAAACTCATGACCTAAAATAATCGCACGCTCCTTCACCGAATCGGTAAGAGAAATTACAGTGAATTCACGGATTATTCTCTTTAATAGCACTATTTTCTTTGTATCGAGGCTAGCATTTCCAAGCAATTCCATTTCGGTTATTATAGATATATGCACGTCTTTCCCTTGAAGAAATGAGCTTATTTCACTATTGCCATCCAATAGTGCAGCCAATATTCTGGTGTCAATTAATATCTTGTTATTGTTCATGTTGGGTTATTTTAAAAGACCACTAATTTTTCCCTTATACTTTTTGGCATTAAAGCCTGCCATTTTCTTGCTGTGGCTTGCTTTGTTTAAGTCTTCAAAGGCTTGATTGAGCTTATCAAGCGATATAGGTTTTTTTACTTCTATCGTCATAACGCTATTATTTTTTGATCCATACAATATAACCATTTCTCACAAGAAGCGGAAGTGTTTTAAAGAGAATTTTATTCCTATTCGCTCTTTAAGATAATTTAAACCCACTTTTCCATATTGACTAATGGCGAGTAGTATTTTATGTTGGCTTGCTGCTGATCGGGTCTGTTAATCTTAAAGCCTTCTATCTGTGCGATTTCAGGAATCCATGTTCTCACGTATTCTCCTTTTGAGTCGTATCTTTTGGCTTGGGTTAAAATATTGAAATAGCGATTTTCTCTTGGATCGTTTCCAACACCTGCTACGTATGCCCAATTGCCCCAATTGCTACATGGATCATAATCGATAAGGCAGTGCTCGAACCAAGCCGCTCCCCATCGCCAGTCAATCTGTAAATCTTTGGTCAGAAAGCTTGCAACATTTTGGCGACCTCGGTTGCTCATAAATCCAGTGAGCTTCAATTCACGCATATTGGCGTCGATAAAAGGTACCCCAGTTTCACCCTCCCGCCATTTTATAAACTTGGCTATATCATTTCTCCACCTTATGGATTTATTGTCTTTTAGTCCGCCTTCGGCAAATAATTTATTCCCAAATTTCCTAGCGATAAATCGAAAGTAATCTCTCCAAATAAGCTCAAATATTAACCAATAAGTGGATTGATTTTTCTTTCGCTCTTTTTCATATCTAATGATCTCAAAATATATATACCTTGGACTTATACAGCCCAGTGAAAGCCAAGGAGATAATTTGCTAGAGTAATCCGTACCTATAAGTCCATTTCTAGTTTCTTTGTATTCTGTAATCAGATTACTTTCCCACAGATAATATTTCACTCTTTCGAGTGCAGTTTTTTCTCCTCCCGCAAATGGAAAGGCAGAGTTTACTTGTATTGGTGGCAATGCAAAACCTAAAGATGCCAAGCTCGGAATTTCACCAGCTTCCAATCCTTTTGGATATTGTATTTCAGTCGGTATTGGAAGTAGCTTTCGTACTTTCGTGGTCTTTTCTGTCCCCTTTCTGAACTCAGTAAAAATATCTGGAATATGTTGTGCGGGATAGGAAATATCGTCCACATGAAATAATGTGCTTTGCCAGAAATATTCGATACTTATTTTTTGTGCAAAGAGCTTGTTCTCCAGTTTTTTTTCTACTGATAGTTCTTCTTGTGTAACTTCTTGACTGGTGTAAACTACATTGGCTTTGAGGTTTTGGGCCAAGTCAGGAAGTATATCTTCTGGTTTCCCAACTTTTACAAGCAAGTCTGCTCCGATTTTTCTCATGGAGCCTCGCAAATCTGCTAAAGCCTCCAATAAGAATTTGAATCGGTATGCTCCAATTTTAGAAAATCCCAAATCGCCTTGAGCAAAGCTTCTTGGATCTATGATATATACTGGAATTTGATATTCAGTCTTTTGAATTGCCGAACTGAGCACCTCATTATCATGAAGTCTCAGGTCGTTTCTCAACCACACAATTGCTGTCCCTTTTTTCATGTAGGAATAACAGCCTGTGCAGAAATTGGTTTTTTAATTTCTTAGAAATTACGGGTTTGTGGCGTTGCCAAATACTCTTTTCAAGATCGCTGTAGTACGCTCTGCTGGGTTGGTTCTTATAGCTAATTCTTCTTGGGCTACTAGAGTAAATAAACCTTCCAAAGCTTTATGAGTTACATAAGCGTCCAAATCTACATTCACGGGTCTCACAAGTGGAATACGATTGTATCGAGTAAATATATCTGCCCATAGACGAGTGGCATTTGTATTTTCTAAGTGAGTTCTGATTATAGGGCTAAAAGCAGCCGTTAGTTTGTCCTGCGTATTTCTTTGCAAAAAGCGAGTGGCTTCATCGTTGCTACCTTTTACAATAGCAATAGCTTCTGTAATGGTGAGTTGTCTTAAAGCGTCTCTAAAAATAGGCCCGGCTTCTTTGGAAGCATCTTCTGCAGCACGGTTCATTGCTGTAATCGCTTTTTGAATTTCGCCATCTAAACCAATTCTGTTTAGTGCATCGGCTATACCTTGTGCTTCTGGTGGAATGGGAATTTTGATAAGAGGATTTCCCAAGAAACCATCAATAACTGAGGCCTTGGTTACACCATTATTTATCCCTTTTAGTAATGCTTCATTTATACCCAAGCGTGCTTCACCTTCTGTAAGAGGTCCAGCACCTAAGCTACTTAGATCGATGACGGAACATGAAGAAACCGAAAAAACTATAAATAAACCTGTTAGAGCAAAAAGTCGGAGTGATGATTTCATTTAGGAGATTATTAATTAAAAAATGGAAAAGCTTTTCTAAATTTAAAGGTTAGATGCCGATTTACAAATAAACTCAAACCTTCATAGATTATGATTACGAAAATAAAAAGAATTAGTCTTCTTTTGCTTAGCGTGATGATGGTGATGCCGGCTTTTTCGCAGGAAAAACTTGGCTATCAAAAGCCTCCCGCCGAAATAGCAAAGCTAGTAGAAGCACCCTCAACTCCATCAGTAAGCTTTACTGAAAATGCAGATTGGATGCTTTTGATGGAGCGCCCAGGTTATGGATCCATCGAAGATCTTGCTCAGGATGAATTGAGAATTGCAGGGATGAGAATTAATCCTGCTACATCAGGGCCAAGTCGTTCATCAGGAATGAATGGGCTTATTTTGAAGAATACGGCATCAGGTGCAGAATACCCAATTACTGGCCTGCCATCAAATCCGAAAATAAGTAATGTAAGTTGGTCGCCTGATGAATCTAAAATTGCATTTACACATACTACAGATTCAGAAATCCAACTTTGGATGGCAGATGTCGCTACTCGCAGCGCATCTAGAGTAGGGCAATTCAAATTGGTAGATGTGATGGGTTCTACGATCACTTGGTTGCCAGATAGTAAAAACATGATTGTGATGACTGTGCCTATTAATAGAGGCCCATATCCTCAAGCACCAAAGGTGCCATCAGGGCCAATTATTCAAGCGACTTCTGGTGATGCTGCTCCTAGTCGCACTTACCAAGATTTGCTTCAAAATAGCTATGACGAAACTTTATTCGCCTATTTTGCTACTTCAAGCTTGATGAAAATAAGCGTAGATGGAAATGCCACAAGTCTAAATATGGAAGGCCTTTACAAGAGTTATTCCATATCACCTGATGGCAATTACATTAAGGTGGAAACTATCCAAAGACCATTTTCTTATCTAGTGCCAGCATACAGTTTTCCTTATGATGTGGATATCCACGATATAAGTGGCAAGCATATCAAGAAAATTGCTTCTCTTCCTTTGGATGAAAATCGTCCAACTGGATTTGATGCCACAGTTGATAAGCCTAGAAGCTTCAGCTGGCGTGCCGATGCCGACGCAATGCTTTATTGGGTGGAAGCACAAGATGGTGGCGACCCTAGAAATGAAGTTGAAGTAAGAGATATTGTATTTGCATTAGAAGCACCATTTAATGGTGAGAAAAAAGCAATTGCAAAAACCTCCCTACGATATGGGGGCATTTCATGGGGTGATGATAATTTCGCTCTTTTGAATGAAAGATGGAGAGCAACAAGAACAGAATTGACAAGTATTTTTGATCCATCTGATCCGAATAAGCCTATGCGAGAAATGATCAGACGTTCTTACGATGATATTTACAACGATCCAGGTTCACCACTTACCGTAAGAAATGATGCCGGTCACAGAGTATTGATGCGGGAGGGTAATAAACTTTTTATGACATCTACAGGAGGTTCACCTGAAGGAGATATGCCTTTCTTCAGCAGCTTTGATGTAAATACTAAGCAGCAAGAAATATTGTGGAGATGCGAAGCACCCTATTATGAGCGCCTTACTAAAGTGGTTGATCTAGACAAAATGCATATCATTACTATCAGAGAATCTGAGAATGATGTGCCTAATTATCAACTGAGAGACTTGAAGGCAAATACCATAAAGCCAATTACTGCATTCCCTCATCCAACTCCGGAACTATTAGGAATTCAGAAGGAGCTAGTGAAATATAAAAGAGCTGATGGTGTGGATTTGTCAGCAGTATTATACACTCCAGAAGGTTACGATAAGGAGAAAGACGGACCACTTCCTGTGCTTATGTGGGCTTATCCTAGAGAATACAAGTCTGCGGATGTAGCTAGTCAAGTGAGAGGTAGTCAATATACGTTTACACGCCTTAGCTGGGGATCGCCACTTTACTGGGTGCTACGTGGATATGCCATTATGGATCGCACCGAAATGCCGATTGTAGGTGAAGGAGATACAGAGCCGAATGATGTGTTTGTTCAGCAATTAGTTGCAAATGCCGAAGCTGCCATTAATAAAGTGGTAGAAATGGGAGTTGGGGACAGAAATAGAATTGGTGTTGGTGGTCACTCGTATGGCGCATTTATGACAGCCAATTTGCTAGCCCATACGGATTTGTTCGCAGCTGGTATTGCCAGAAGTGGCGCTTATAATAGAACATTGACGCCATTTGGTTTCCAAGCTGAGGAGCGTACTTATTGGGAAGCTCCAGATGTGTATAACACGATGTCGCCATTTATGAATGCGAATAAAGTAGATCAGCCATTGTTATTGATTCATGGTGAAGCTGACAACAATTCAGGAACATTCCCAATCCAAAGTGAGCGTTTTTATAATGCCTTGAAAGGCCATGGAGCTACTACGAGGTTGGTAATGCTACCTCACGAAAGTCATGGCTATGCAGCGAAGGAATCTATTCTTCACACATTATACGAAATGGATTCATGGTTGGAAGAACATGTGAAAAATGCGCCTACCAAACCCAATCAAGCAACTTTGCCAAATAGATAAGATTTAGGTTTTGACCTTAAACCAAAAATCCCAAACTGATAATAATCGGTTTGGGATTTTTCATTATTGAAGATTTCTTTTTACTCTGGATTATTATCCATCAGCTTGTCAAAGCTTGGAGGCTCTGGTTTGAAAAAGGGAATTCGATACATTATTGAATAACCAAAACTAAACCCACCGCTTTCTGCATTGCCATATCCTGGAATTTCAAATCCTTGTAATTTCGTTGAACGTGAATCTACACTTGCGCCTAATTTGTATCTGATAGTATATCCTACAAATAAATTATTTCTAACCCTTACTCTTAATCCAGCAACTAACTCCATCCAATTAGCATTTGCCCCAGATATACTAACTGTATCTTGCTGAATATCCCAAGTTGGTGCCTGAAAAGCATGAATCAATTCTTCATCGAATTTGGCAGCACCATATCTTAAACCAATGAATAAAGCATTGCCGAATGGATCTCGATGAATGATATTATAATCGGCTCCTACTCGTAAATAATTTCCTTCATTCAAGTATGTATAATTACTTCCCACGCCATCTACTTTGGCCCAACCTGCGTCAGCAGCTATCAGGAACTTATTAATTCCCAAATCGGCATTTAATTCAAAAGCAGATCTCTGAGGATCAATAATATTAGTAGCTAATTTCATAGCATCGAAGCCCACCCTCAATCCTAATGGCTGATAGTCACTTTGTGCTTGCAACGAATTGGCAAGCAACAGAAAAGCTGATATTAGACTAAAGTATAATTTCAAAATTGACTTCTGTTTGGCGTGTCATTATTGGCGTAACTACTGTTATGCTGTCGAAACTAGAGTATTTAATTTCCAGGTCTTTGTATATAAGTTCTACTCCACAAAGTTCAGAGATAATTCGATACTGAACATCATAAGAAACTTCAATCGTATCTCTCAAATTATCTTCTCCTTCAAATATAAATGTAGTAGAATTGCTAAGTGGATTTACGGGTAATTCATACACATTATCATAAAATGTAGCTCCCGTTGAAGCATTTTCTTCTGCACCAATTGCATAAATTCGATCATAAAGTAATGCTGGCTCCGGATTAGTTAAAGCTCTGAATCGTACTTTTACTTCGCTGCGTGTGCTACTACTGCAATCGGTATTGTCCTCACATGCAACAAATGCAAATAAAAAAATTAGAAAAGCAGGAATCAATCGGTTTTTCAAGGACATGCGAATTAGACTTCAAATTTAGGGAATTATTCTGTTAGGCTGAGAGTTTATCCTCCATGCTTAAGCATCCCAGTTTATTTTTCTAATTTTGTGCCAAATTATCGGGAAGGAACACATTGAAGACAAAAGGATTAAAAAAAGATAAAGTAAATATTGTAACGCTTGGTTGCTCTAAGAATCTTGTTGATAGTGAAGTGCTTTTCACACAGCTCAAAGGTAATGGCATCAAAGCCACCCACGAGTCTAAAAAGGACGATGCAAATATTGTAGTTATCAATACTTGCGGTTTTATTGATAACGCGAAACAAGAGAGTATAGATACTATACTTCGTTATGTTGATGCAAAAGAAGCAGGGTCTATTGATAAGGTATATGTTACGGGCTGTTTAAGCCATCGCTACAAAGATGATCTCGAAAGAGAAATTCCTCAAGTAGATGCTTTTTTTGGAACCAATGAGCTTCCAGCCCTTCTCAAAAAATTCAAAGTAAATTATAAGCATGAGCTTTTAGGTGAGCGAATTATCACCACCTCCAAGCACTACGCTTATTTAAAAATAGCAGAAGGCTGCGATCGCCCATGCTCATTTTGTGCAATACCATTGATGCGCGGTGGACACAAATCTCGACCTATAGAAGAACTTGTTGCGGAAGCCACTAACTTGGCTGCAAAGGGAGTAAAAGAGCTTTTGCTAATTGCCCAAGACTCCACTTATTATGGTTTAGATCTTTATCGCAAGCGTAATTTGGCCGAATTGATGAGCCGACTAAGCGATGTGCCGGGCATAGATTGGATTCGCTTGCATTATGCATTTCCAGCCGGCTTTCCTATGGATGTATTGGATGTGATGGCGGAGCGAGAGAATATCTGTAATTACCTCGACATGCCACTACAACATGGAAGTAGCAGTCAGCTTAAATTAATGCGAAGAGGAATCACCAGACCAAAAACGGAGGAGCTAATTACCTCAATTAGAGAGAAAGTGCCGGGTATAGCTTTGCGAACTACGCTGATAGCTGGGCATCCAGGAGAAACAGAGCAGGACTTCCAAGAAATGCTCGATTTTGTGCAGTGGGCTCGCTTCGAACGATTAGGAATCTTTACCTACTCACATGAAGAAAATACCCATTCGCATAATTTTGAAGATGATGTTCCTGCTGAAGTAAAACAATCCCGCGCCAATGAAGTAATGGAATTGCAAGAGCATATATCAGCAGAATTGAATGAAGAGAAAATAGGCAAAACTTATAAGGTTCTTATTGATAAAAAGGAAAGCGGATATTTTGTAGGACGTACTGAACAGGATTCGCCAGAAGTAGATAATGAAGTATTAATTCCCGTTACCGAAGGCTATTTGAGAATTGGAGATTTTTGCAATATCACCATTACTGAAGCGACAGCTTTCGATTTGTACGGAAAAATAGCTGAAGTCTAAAACTTATATAAAAGGATAATGCAAGTAGAAAAAATTGCCCTAAAGGATACCCATAGTTTTTCTAATATTTTACTCAATTACCTTAGCCAAAGCAAGGATTTGAAGTCGTTTTACAGCTTTGCTCCAACTATGGACGGAATAATTGAAGCTACACAATCGCATCAATTAGGAGCTAAGGAAAGGGCGATTTTACGAGATGCATTATTGCAACAATATAAAGATGTAGAATTGAGCGATTCCTCCCGCTCCAACATTCAAAGCCTTGCGAATACAAACACATTCACAATCACCACAGGTCATCAGCTTAATATTTTTACTGGACCATTGTACTTTATTTACAAGATAGTATCTGTAATCAATGCTTGTAAAAGCCTGAATCAAAAACATCCAGATCTTCATTTTGTACCTGTGTATTGGATGGCAACGGAAGATCATGATTTAGAGGAAATCAATCATTTTCAGCTGTTTGGAAAAACATTCACTTGGGAAACGGATCAGAAGGGTCCCGTTGGGCAAATGCTTACAGATGGACTTGCTGAGCTAGCACAGAGTTTGCCAGAAGCTGCTCCGCTGTTTGAAAAAGCCTATAAAGACGGGAAGGATTTAGCACAAGCTACTCGCATTTTTGTAAATGAGCTTTTCAAAGATCAAGGCTTGGTAATATTGGATGGAAACGATGCGAATCTTAAGCGCTTGTTTACTCCAATTATGAAGGAAGAATTGACGCAACAGCAAGCAAATGTGGAGGTGGAAAAATCCTCTGCGAAACTTGAAGAGCTGGGATATAAAGGGCAAGTTTTTTCTAGAGAAATCAATCTTTTCTATATGGAAAAGGGATTGCGGGAAAGGATTGTTGAAGAAAGTGGAAGCTATAAAGTGTTAAACACGGAGTTGGAGTTTTCGCGGGAGGATATTTTGGCCTTGCTGGAATCTAATCCAGAGAAATTTAGTCCGAATGTAATTCTCAGACCTTTATTCCAAGAAACCATAATGCCAAATGTGGCCTATTTTGGTGGCCCGGCCGAAGTTGCCTATTGGTTGCAAATAAAGAGTGTGTTTGATTTATACAAGGTGGCTTTCCCAGTGGTGATGCCTAGAAACTTTGCTCTTTGGGTAAATAGGGGAATAGCCAAAAAGTTGAACCAACTAGGAATTGAGACTCAAGATATTTTCTTAAACAATGATGATTTGAAAGCTAAATTTCTTGACAACCAAGGATTTGAAGCTCCAGATATTCAAGCTGAGGAAGAAATGGTTCGCACTGCTTACGAGCAGATTGTGAAGGTTGCTGTAGAGTTTGATGGTTCCCTCAAAGGATTTATCGAAGCAGAAGAGAGTCGCGCATTGAAATCATTAGAGAATATTGGAAAGCGACTGGTGAAAGCTGCTGAATCTAGAATGGATGTTTCCCTGCGTCAGTTGCAAAATAGTAAAGATCGCCTTTTCCCAAATGGCAAGCCTCAAGAGCGGGTGGATAATTACCTTAGCATTGCGCTTAATCAACCTCAGTTTATCAATACGCTATTACAGCATTTGGACGCGTTCGATACGCAATTTTATGTATTCATAGAGAATGAATAAATCGGAACTTCGTAAGCTACTTTCATACAGAAGGGAGAGTTTAAGCTCCACTGAGTTTGAACAGAGAAATTCTGCTATGATCGAAAAGCTAATCGAAGTATTAAAGCAAAAGACCTTTGAATACATTCACATTTTTTTGTCTATACCACAGAAAAATGAACCTCAAACACAGCCAATAATTGATTGGCTAATTGAGTATAAACCAGAAGCAAAAATTGTAGTTTCCAAATCAGATTTTCAGCATAAGCGAATGCTGAATTATGAATACATTGGGCCTCATCAACTGCTGGCAAACAAATTGGGCATTCCTGAGCCAATTGAAGGTGAAATTATTGACCCGAAGCTGTTGGATATCGTTCTAGTTCCCATGCTAGGTTTCGATACAAATGGCCATCGGCTGGGCTATGGACAAGGATTTTACGATCGCTTTTTGGCCAATGATTGTAAGGTAAATGCATTGAAAATTGGTCTTTCTATCCTCCCGCCAATTGATAATTTGCAATTAGCAGAAGCACATGATGTTCCGCTAGATATGTGCATTACTCCATTTGGTGTTTTTGAGTTCCAATGATTTTTTTTGCTTCAAAGAGTAATTTGGCAAAAACTCTGTGGTTCAAAAATCAATCATTCTAATGACATTGCTCAGTCTTTCTCAATCCAATTATCTCTAGTTTTGACATATAAAAAGTAGAGCCATGGAAAAGATGAATCAAGACCTTGTAAGTACCATAATGACACCTGATGTATATGTGGTGCAGGAAAATACGCCTTTACAAGATGTGGTAAGGCTATTTAGAAAATTGAATGTACGACATGTGCCAGTGGTTTCTGGGGTTAAGGTAGTGGGAATTATTAGTCGTACAGATATTAATAGACTTACTTTTGGAGCGCTTATCGAAAATCAGGAAGATGCAGATGAGGCAATTTTGGAAATGCTGAGTGTGCCCCAAGTAATGACTTCAAAACCAAAATCCATCAGTCCGGATGCAACCATAAAATCATTGGCTGAGGTTTTTGTAAATCAAGAGTATCATGCACTGCCTGTAATAGAGGATGGAGAACTTGTTGGCATAGTTACAACTACTGATGTGATTAAATATTTGCTTACAAAAATTTAAGAATTGTTTGTTCTTTGAATGGAAGTACGTATCCTTTTGAGCACTAAAACCTCTTGGTGAAAAAGTGGCAATAAGGCGAACTTCCATTGTTTTTATAATAGTCTTGATGATAGTTTTCTGCTGTGTAAAATTCAGTAGCTGGAGTAACTTCCGTAGCTATTTTTAAACCTTTTTCTTCTAATAAACTGATAAGCTTTTCAGTGATTTCCTTTTGCTCATTGTTAAGGTAAAATACCGCTGAGCGATACTGAGTGCCAATATCTGGTCCTTGTCGATTCATTTGCGTTGGGTCATGAGTCTCAAAAAATAAGCGAGCTAAGGTTTCGAAATCGGTTTTGCTAGGATCATAAAAAACTTCGGTGGCTTCGGCATGACCTGTAGTGCCAGAGCAAACTTCTCGGTAAGTAGGATTGGCCACCTGACCACCGATATAACCAACCGTGGTGCTGATGACACCTAGCGCTTTTTGAAAGTAGTACTCCGTTCCCCAAAAGCATCCCGAAGCAAAAATGGCTCTTTCCATAAAATTCAAACTAGATTGATGATTACCTCTGTTAACTTCAAAATCGGAAATTTGGTTTGTTATTCATTGGCTGTTCTTCCTCCCGCCTCTTTTAGATTGATTTTACTTTTGAATTCATTTAAAATTCCGATTAACTTAATGCAAATTTGATGTATGACGAAACAGGAAGATGAATTTTGGAATGGAGAAATTTCCCAGAGTAATGTTCCGTGGAAGAAGAAGGCATTTAACGTAATTTATAAGTCAGATACTTACTGGGGCAAATTTTTCGATGTAGGATTACTGATTGTCATTTTGCTCAGTATTATGGTTGTAATGCTTGATAGTATTCCCATGATACGGGAGGCTTATGGCATTTATTTGAATATCCTCGAATGGGTATTCACGGGGCTGTTTACCATCGAATATTTATTGCGTATTACAATAATAAAAAAGCCCAAAAAATACATTTTCAGTTTTTTGGGCGTCATTGATTTACTTTCGATTCTACCAACATTTATAAGCCTACTTTTTGCCGGAAGTCAGTATCTTATGGTTATTAGATCCCTTCGCTTTTTACGGATCTTCCGTATTTTCAAAATGGTACACTTTCTAAGCGAGATTCAAACCTTAGGTTCAGCTTTAATCCTTTCTTTGCGCAAAATCAGTGTATTTATCCTATTTGTTGTCTTGCTGGTGATTATAATGGGCTCGGTTATGTATTTGGTAGAAGGCGGTCAAAATGGTTTTAATTCTATTCCTTCAAGTATTTATTGGGCTGTAATTACTCTTACAACCGTAGGCTATGGAGACATCGTGCCTGTAACAATGCTTGGTAAAGCTATAGCCTCTTTGATGATGCTTTTAGGCTATGGAATTATCGCAGTTCCGACGGGGATTGTAACTGTAGAATTGGCTAAGTCAACAAGAAAAGGAAAAGAAGATTTAGGCCAAGTTTGTCCGAGTTGTGGATACGAAGGCCATAAAATTGGAGCGAATTACTGTTTCCACTGTGGATTCGATTTCGATAAAATCCAAATAATAAAAAAGGCCGAGCAATAGATTGAACGGCCTTTTGAATTAGATTTTGTTTGAATTAACGATTTAACAAGCGCTGATCCATTTGTGTATCAAGCATTGGTTTTCTATTTCTGTTTGCTAGATCCCACGATGTGTAGAATACTAGTCTAGCTCTTGTTTCAAATACATCCCATTCAATTTTGTCGATGGTATCGCTAGGTCTATGGTAATCTGCATGCACACCGTTGAAGAAGAATATCACAGGAATATTGTTCTTAGCAAAATTGTAGTGATCGGAACGGAAGTAGAAACGATTTGTATCTTCTGGATCGTCATAACGGTAGTCCAGATCCATATTTGTGTACATTACATTGTTGTAATCTAAAATCACTTTCAATTCAGAAGAAAGAACTTCCGAGCCAATCGGGTAAACATAATTTCTCACTCCTGATTCCTCATGTTCTGTATCCAATCTACCAATCATATCTATATTGATATTAGTGATAGTTTTCTCATGTGGGAAAATCGGATCAAAATCAGTGTAATACCTAGAACCAAGGAGGCCTTTTTCTTCACCAGTTACTAATAGAAAAACCATTGATCTGCGAGGACCATTTCCTTCATTAGCAGCAGTTTTAAAAACGCGTGCAATGTCAATTACTGCTGAAGTTCCTGAGCCATCATCATCTGCACCATTATTTACTTGGCCATCAGCTGTAACTCCTACGTGATCGTAGTGCGCAGAAAGTACTACATATTCGTCTTTCAGATCAGTACCTTCTACCATGCCAATTACATTAGCGGTAGGCACTTTTTCAACAACTCTTTCGATTTCATAAGAATATTTAATTGGCTTTAAGCTTTTATGAGAACCATCAGCAGCCATGGCTACCATTTCCTCTTGTGTTTTGCCAATAATGCTTGCTGCATGTTCTGGAGAAACTAACCATAACAAATTGTCAGTCAAGTTAGGGTTTGGTAAACCCAATCTGCGAGCAGTTGCGAAGTTTCTGAATCTTCTAGTTACATTTTGATATTGCTCAGCTGTTTCTGCATTTACGACCATTACGGCATTTGCACCTTTTTCTTTGATAGCATCTACTTTAGCTTCATAGCCTGGGCCCGGAGCATAAAGTAATGCGGTCTTATCTGTCAAGTTTAAACCTTCAAGAGAGGAAGCTTCACCATTACCAACAAATACAATTTCCGATTTACCAGATTTGCTTTCTTTTACACTTCCAAAGAAAATTACATCTCCATTTACGAATGTGTTGCGACCAGCTTTGAATTCCACTTTTCCCCAGCCAGTACTTTCCAAATCGAAATTCTGAAGGTAACCCATTTCGTTTCCGTTTGGAGCAACAGGCTTCAAGCCCAAGTCTGCAAACTGTCCAGCAATGTAAGCCGCAGCTTTGCGCTGACCTTCCTTGCCAGTATCACGGCCTTCCATGTCATCTGCAGCCAGTATTTCTAGATGCTTTCTCAAACTCGATTCGGTTATGCTATTGCCATGCTTCAAGGCAACTGCGTCTTGGGCGTTTACATTCGCTGCTAAAACCAAGCAAGCGATGCCCATCCATATTTTTTTAATCATATCCAATTTTAGGTTTATTAATAGCCTCCAAAACTAAGGAAATTCTACTAACATTAAAATATAGATTCCTAAGACAAAGGATTACTAGTACAATTGTTTGAGAATAATGAAAAATACTCAAACATTCAGGCTAAACATTAGTCTTTGAAACTATGCTTTGACAAGACTTGTATCATAAATTGAGGAATGCGTTATGGTGATAAATAATGCTTTAATTTCCCAAATTATTGCAGGCAATTATTCTTACATTTGCAGCTCCAAAAAGGAGTTTAGATTCAGGCTATTTAGATAAGGAAAAATGAAAATTAAGCTATCTACTACAGATTTATTTGAAAGAAGACATAACAGTCCCGATCAAGAACAGCGGGAGGAAATGTTGGCCGCTATTGGCGTTGCATCACTCGACCAGCTTATTGACGAGACTGTCCCGGCAGGTATTAGGCTTAAGAAAGCCATGAATTTGCCAGAACCCTTGTCTGAATATGAATTTCTAAACCAACTGAAAAAGGTTGCTGCTAAAAACAAGCTTTTCAAAAATCACATTGGTTTAGGTTATTATGGTACGATTACTCCGGGTGTTATTCAACGTAATATCCTCGAGAATCCAGGTTGGTACACTGCCTATACTCCTTATCAAGCAGAAATAGCCCAAGGCCGTTTAGAAGCTCTTATCAATTACCAAACGATGGTGATGGAGCTTACTGGAATGGAAATAGCCAATGCCTCACTTTTGGATGAAGGCACTGCTGCCTCAGAAGCCATGACCATGCTTGCAGGACTTCGCAAAGGAAATAAGAAAACATCCACTCGCTTTTTTGTAGATGAGCGAGTATTCCCCCAAACGATCGATGTATTAACTACACGAGCAATCCCAGTAGGTATCGATTTGCAAATTGGTAAAATTGAGGACTTAGATCTTACAGACGAAAACCTTTTTGGTGTTCTATTACAGTACCCTGATGCAAATGGCCGTATCTTCGATCCATCTGATTTTATAGCTGCCGCAAAAGAGCAAAATGTATTTGTAGCAGTAGCTGCTGATTTGCTTTCATTAACTCTTATAACACCTCCAGGTGAAATGGGAGCTGATGTGGTAGTAGGCACTACGCAGCGTTTCGGTATTCCCATGGGCTATGGCGGTCCACATGCAGCCTACTTCGCTACACTCGATGCGCATAAGCGATCAATTCCAGGTCGTATTATAGGTGTTTCTATTGATAGCAATGGAAACAAGGGCTACAGAATGGCGCTACAAACTAGAGAGCAACACATTCGTAGAGAGAAGGCGACTTCAAATATTTGTACGGCCCAAGTACTACTTGCCGTAATGGCGGGAATGTATGGCGTATATCATGGTGCTGAAGGGCTTAAAAATATTGCAGCGAAAATCAATGGCTTGACTAGGACTTTGGAAGAAGGTCTTGGGAAATTAGGTTATAGCCAATCGAACGATGTGTATTTCGATACATTGAGAATAAACCTTGATGTAGATCAAAGCTTGCAATTGAAGAGCATCGCTGAAGCGGCTGAAATGAACTTCAGGTATTATGAAGCGGGAGGAGTGAGCATCTCTCTAGATGAAACAAGTACGCTAGCTGATGTAAAAAACATATTAGCCGTATTTGCTGAGCTGAAAGGTGAAAAGTACATCGGCGAAACTGAGAAGAACCTTATTGCTGATGAAGTAGAAATTACTTTTCCAGAGCCACTTACTCGTAAGTCTGCCTATTTACAGCATCCTGTTTTCAAGCTTTACCACTCTGAGCACGAAATGCTCAGATACATCAAGCGATTAGAAAACAAAGATTTGTCTTTAGTGCACTCTATGATTTCACTTGGATCTTGCACAATGAAACTGAATGCCACTACTGAAATGGCTCCAGTTACATGGCCTGAATTCGGAAATCTTCATCCATTTGCTCCACTAGATCAAACGGAAGGCTATCAGCATATTTTCAATAATCTTGAAAATTGGTTAGCAGAAATCACTGGATTTGATGCGGTATCCTTACAGCCAAATTCAGGTGCTCAAGGCGAATATGCCGGCCTAATGGTAATTCGTGCCTTCCACCTTGAGAATGGAGACGATCATCGCAACATTGCTCTTATTCCATCTTCTGCGCATGGTACCAATCCAGCTTCTGCAGTAATGGCCGGCATGAAGGTGGTAATCGTGAAATGCGACGAAAGAGGCAATATCGATGTGGAAGACTTACGTGATAAAGCAGAACAGTACAAAGATGTGCTCGCAGCTTTGATGGTGACATATCCGTCAACTCACGGAGTATTCGAAGAAAGTATCAAAGAAATTTGCGACATCATTCATCAACATGGTGGCCAAGTGTATATGGATGGCGCTAATATGAACGCGCAAGTTGGACTTACAAGTCCGGCTATGATTGGTGCTGATGTTTGTCATTTGAACTTACATAAAACATTCTGTATTCCTCATGGTGGTGGTGGCCCAGGTATGGGTCCAATATGTGTGGCGAAGCATTTAGCACCATTCCTTCCTGGTCACGCTTTGGTAGAAACTGGTGGGGATACGGCAATCACAGCTATTTCGGCTGCACCTTATGGCAGCGCAAGTATATTACTTATCTCTTATACTTACATTGCATTAATGGGAGCGGAGGGATTGACAAATGCTACTAAAATAGCTATCCTCAATGCCAACTATATCAAGAAGCGTTTGGAAGGAAGCTATGACGTGCTTTACACAGGTAGTAAAGGCCGAAGTGCTCACGAAATGATCATAGATTGCCGTAACTTCAAGCGCTCAGGCGTGGAGGTGGAAGATATCGCTAAGCGCTTAATGGATTATGGTTTTCATGCACCAACAGTATCATTCCCAGTTGGAGGAACTATGATGATAGAGCCAACCGAAAGTGAAACCAAATCTGAACTAGATCGCTTCTGCGATGCAATGGTGAGCATCCGCAAGGAAATTGTAGAGATTGCTGAAGGCACAGAAGATAAGTTGGATAATGTATTGAAAAATGCTCCGCATACTGCTGCGGTAATCACAGCGAATGAATGGAATCATGCATATAGTCGTGAAAAGGCAGCTTTCCCACTAGATTATACGCGTAGTAACAAATTCTGGCCTACAGTAGGACGGGTGGATTCTGCTTACGGCGATCGTAACCTAGTTTGTAGCTGCATCCCAATCGATGAATATGCTGAAAGTGAAGAAAGCTTAGCTTAATTTTAATCTGATAGATATTTAATAAAAGAGGTCAACTTGAGAAGGGTTGACCTTTTTTATTAAGAATTCATTTTCAAGCCAAATAACAGCCTTGTCACTTTGAAACGTCTAATGAGCAACTCATAAATCAACAAGCTACCAAAGCTTGTAATAACGACTGTTGCCATAAATTTCAACTCTACTGCCAATTCTAAAGGAAAAATAAGCATCCCTGCCAGATACAATACAATCATGTGAATGATATAAACAGGATAGCATGCTTGGCTTAAATAGCTGAGCGTTTTGCTCGATTTATTCAAATGTCGGTAACCAAATGCGAATATTGCCAATATCCAAAGGTTTGACTCGATGGCTAACTGTAAAGCAGAAACGCTTAAAGGCATTTGACTAAATCTATATACATATAGGGATATGGCTAATGCTAAAATCAGCCACCGAAATTTGTCGATCATGGTCCAAAATCCTGAACCACTCAAAACGAAACAATAGCCAGCTATAAATGCGATTAGACCTAGAAAGAATCCGTGCCAAGTCATAGCATACAATTCGAAAGGAACCGGCTTTACCCAGATTGCTTCCAAGCCAAAAAGTGCAAAAACAAGGAGTAAACCAATTGGATGACTTAATCCATTTTTGATGAAAGCAATAATTTTCCCTCCCGCATTTGATTTGAGATAAATAATTAGAGGAGTAAATAGAAGCACATAAATAAATATGTTTCCTAAAAACCAAAGATGTGCAGGGTTGGGCGTATAAGATATTTCCCAATTGTAGTGGTACTGCAATAGACCCATTTGAATAGGGACAATACAAATAACTCCAAAGACAAATGGCAATAAAATCCTTTTAGCTCTTTCTTTGATTAATTGTTGCCAAGTTCTACTTTGAGTAGCGAAATATACACCCATACCAGATACAAAGAAGAGTAGTGGGATTCTCCAAATATTAAGCAATGTCATAGGTGTCCATAGTTCAAGCCAGGGTTCTTTATTGGTAATGAACCCAATGAATAATCCCCAAGGCTGAAAACAAATTGCAACATGGTATATGAGAAGCAAGCCAATAGCAATTACCCTCAACCAATCGATATCGTGGCGTCTATCGGTTGTATTCATAGTGATAGATTTTTATTACTTATCTGAGCATTGCTGCAATCTGAGGCCTTGTTTTTTCGAGGTAGTCCAAATCGATTTTCAATCCCATTGGTTCAAGCATAGTTCCTAAGCTTTCGTAGGCAGGTTTTACTTCACTGAATTGCCCAGCTACAGATTCATAAGGAGTTTGTCCATAGATGTTCTTTATGCTTTTATCTGCATCATAATCCAGAAGTAGTTGGACAATATCAGAATGGCAAAAGAACGCAGCAGAATGCAATGCTGTGGAACCCTCATTATTTGTCAAATTCACATCTGCTCCCGCTTCTAAGAGTATTTTTGCGATTTCGGTTTTGCCAAATACTGCGGCACTAGTTAGTGGGCTTGATCCACCAAAAGGATCCTTGCTGTTGATATCTGTACCTCCCGCAATATGCTGCTTCACCACTTCAATATTATCAGCAAGTACGGCTGAGTGTATATCAATGTCAGGAATACTAACTTCATCTGAGCGTTGAGCAGACGATTCATTTTGACGATTGCAGGCATTTGCCAATAGGAGGGCTGATACACATGCTATGAGCACAGTGCTTTTAAATAAGGTTTTCATAAGTTAGTGGGGTTTGTGAATTAATTAATTTTCATCTTCCACAGCCTTCAAGAAGTCCATGGCTTTTTGCAATTTTTCAGCACCGAAGTACTTGTTGGACCAATTACGCCATTTGTTAGAAGGGTTGCGGGGTGATAGTTTGATAAATAAGAAAATAGAAAGGAATATGAAGACAGTCACTATTATCAGTTGAATTATCCAGAATACCATGCCGCCATTTTGGACTAACTCTTCCGTGTACCACCAGGTGCAGAAAAATGGAGCTTGCAATAATAGTACTCGACCAGAATTGGTGTAGGAAGTATACACTTTGGCAAGTTTTTGCTGAGTTTGATTTATGCTCTCAGCAATATCTATAGAGCCAAGTATAATAATATGTCGCAGGTAAATAAGAACAGCGAATATATTGAACAGGATAATGCCACTCAATGAAACCACGAAGTAGGTATTATCTAATGTATTCACTGCCAAAAAAAACAATGCGAATATCCACAATAAACCAAGCAGCATTACGCGTACATGGTTACGTATAAAGGATTGTATTTTGGAATCAGCCTTTTCTTTTTGCAACTGATGCAGTTGTTGCTTATTGATGGCAAGCATCTCATCAATTCTTTGATCGTAGGATCGCCAAATACTTTTTAATTCTGCTTCGTTCATTTTATCGATTGCTAAGTTGAAATTTAACTCTCAGTTTCTCTTTAATCCGACCTATTTTGGTCGAGACATTCGTTTCGCTTAAACCCATTATTTCAGCGATTTCCTTCTGACTTTTATCTTCCAAATACAGAATGGTCAGGATTCTATCAACTTCTTTTAGCTCTGAAATGAACTGTTGCAGTTGATCGAACTTTTCTTCACTGGCGGGCGGGTGTTTATCGGCAACAATATCCACCAAACTGCCCGGCAAATCAGTCATTATAGTTTTCCGCTTGGCGTCTTTTCGGTAATAAGAAATTGCCACATTCAAAGCCACACGGTATGTCCAAGTTGAGAGCTTTACTGAGCCATTGTATCGGCGGTACGCTCTCCACAATTGGATGATAATCTCTTGGATTAAGTCCTTTCGGTCGTCAGCATCATTACAATAGGAGCTAGCTACTTTGTAAATGATTCCTTTACTTTCTTCAAGATACTCTTCGAATTGAATCGACGTTGGATCATTGATTTGTTGATTCATGTCCATTCAATTTTTACCAACTCGATTCTCCAATTAACACGTTGAAGTGAGGCTTTCCTCAAGCGAATGATTTTGGCTACTGCCATGAGATTCATGTCCTTTTATTTCGTTTGTTCTATTATTCGCAGCAGTAGTCTCAATCTCACATAATTCGGAAATTATTTTACAGATTACTTTTTAACTTGTTGATTAATAGGTAGTATAATAATTTTCAATTCATCAAATTACTCTTCCTTACTAAATTCAAGCAAGTCGCCGGGCTGGCAATCCAATGCCTTGCATATTGCCTCTAGCGTGCTGAATCGGATTGCTTTTGCCTTGCCAGTTTTAAGAATCGACAGGTTAGATAATGTAAGATCCACCTTCTCAGAAAGCTCGTTTAGCGACATCTTTCTCTTTGCCATCATTACATCTAAATTTACTACTATAGGCATGTTTATATTGTTAGTTCGTTTTCAGCTTGAATTTCAAGGCCTCTTTTGAAAATTTGTGCAATCACAAAGATAATTCCTCCTAATAGCAAAAACTCAGATGCTCCACCAAGATAATCGTGTAAGCTTGGAATTATAACCTCCCGCTTTACTAGCCAGTCACTATATCCACTTACTATGATATGAAGAATCGCTATTTCAAGTGCTACATAGCTAATTTTAGTAATCAGTTTTGCAATCTCTTGACTAAATGGCTGCACCAAATTTAGCTTCATAAATATCTTTATCAGCAAGTAAAAAATGTAAGCCTGCAAGCCTGAAATGAAAACAACCAATGAAATGAGTAAGCCATAATGCCATTTGTCATAGTCAAACAAATTGGACAAGTCTAGACCTAAGTATAGGTCGCTTGCTCCAGCGGGGTTGATGAAAAAACTGACAAGTGCGGAAAAAATTAGGGCGCCTGTCTTTATGCAGAAGCCAATAAATATGACCCAAGCGATTACATGCATGATGATCATAATGGTTGCTGTGTTTTGCTTCATGAGTTTAGTTTTGAATATTATATTGCAAATAAAAATAAATAATTATTGATAAACAATAAAAATGTATTTTTTATCATTAAATATTTTTTTAAACTGCTTATTCTACTCTTAATAGAAAGCGGGAGGGAAGCTTTCTATCCAAAATTTACTGATCATGAATTGCCTAGTTGCTTTTGACTGTTTCTTTTAAAGACCTTCACCACCTCAAACCAAACTACAGAAATAGCTCCAATACCCATACAAAGCATAATTTGCATCATGTCTAGTTGTTGAAACTCAAAAAAGCTAGTCAAAGGCTTAACAAATAAAATAAGCCCAACCACAGCTAAGGTGATGGCTATGATTAATAGGACGAGGTTGTTCTTGTATTTCAAAGTGGTGAAAATTGAGTAATAGAAGGAGCGATTCACTAAAGTGAGGAATATGTTGGCAGCGATTAGAACCGTGAAGACCATAGTGCGTGTGAGTGATTCATTATATCCATTTAATACTCCGTACTGATAAATAAACAAGGTTCCTGCTGTTATCATCAAGCCTTGAACAATACTGATAGAAAGCTCTTTGGTATTGAAGAAGGACGTTGTTAATTCCTTGGGCTGCTGATTCATTGTATTTTTTTCCATAGGCTCATTTTCGTAAATGATAGAGCATGTTGGCCCCATTATCAGTTCGAGGAAGATGATATGAATGGGTGAGAAAATATTTGGGTAGATCCATCCTAAAGCTAAGGGAATAAATACTGTGAGAATAATCGGAATATGAATGGAGATGATATATTGAATGGCCTTTTTCAGATTTGTGTAAATCTTCCTTCCCATGGCTATTGCATCCACCATTTTGGAAAGGTCATCTTGTAATAAAATTAGCGAGGCGGCTTGTTTGGCAATTTCGCTTCCTTTTTTGCCCATTGCTATTCCGATATGTGCTGCTTTGAGGGCAGGGCCATCGTTCACGCCATCTCCTGTCATTGCTACAATTTGATTATTAGATTTTAGAGCATTTATAATCTTCAATTTGGCTTCAGGAAACATTCGAGTAAATATTGCGGTGGAGGCTACACAAGTCTTGAGCTCATCTTCTTGCATTTGCATCAATTCATCGCCTGAAATGCTCTTGTCATAATCTCTGAAATTGATTTCCTTGGCAATTGCTGCGGTGGTCAAAGCATTATCACCCGTGATTATTTTCACGGAGATACCTGCAGTATAAAAATCTTGCAGCACTTTCTGAATGTTCTTTTTCGGGGGATCGTAAAGTGCGACTATTCCTTTAAATTGAAAAGGCAAATCTTGCTGCTTTGCAGGATAGTCTTGGCCAGTAAAGGTAGATACTCCAACACCCAATACGCGATATCCATCTGTTGCTAATAGTTCAATAGCAGATTGAATCTGCTCCTTTTCGGTTTCAGATAAATCCGATACTTGGACAAGCGCTTCTGGTGCGCCTTTGGCTGCTATAATTCTATTGCCTTTTTTATCTGCAAATACATGTGTCATCATTGGGGGTTTTCCGCCAAGCGGATATTCATGTACAAGCTGGTAGTTTGGGCGATCATCAGTTTTCGCAGAATTGCTATAGGCCTGATGCAAAGAAAGCTCCATTGGATCAAAAGGGATGGGTTCACTTGCCCACATTGCCAGTTCAATTAGCTCTTTTTCATTTGCAGTAAGTTCTTTATCAGGCTCAAAAATTTGATTGGTTGATAATAAATACAGCTTTGCGAGGCTCATTTTATTCTCGGTGATCGTCCCTGTTTTGTCGGTACAAATTACTGTAGCGCTGCCTAGGGTTTCAACCGTTTTCATTTGCTTTACTACAATACCCATCTTCATAAGTCGCCAAGCGCCTAATGCCATAAAAGTGACAAATGCCACAGGAATCTCTTCAGGCAAAATACTCATTGCAAGTGTGAGGGATTGCAATAGACTTGTCAATAGGTCTTGGGAATTTATATAATTGATGACCCACACAATGATAAATACCACTGCTCCAGCAATGGCCATTTTCTTCACAAAATTGGCAATTTGTAGTTCCAGAGGCGTTTTTTCGGTGCTGATGTTCTCTAAACTTGTTCCAATTTTGCCCAGCTTAGTTTCGTTGCCAATGGAAGTAACAGTGGCAATGGCTAAGCCGCTTACGACCATTGTTCCGCTGTAAATGAACTTATCTTCTTTGGAGGCGTCCTTAAAAACTGAAAGCGACTCGCCCGTGAGAATTGCCTCGCTAACTGAAAAGTCGTTGGAGTGAACGATGGTGCCGTCAGCGGTAATAAGTGTACCTTCTTCTACCATAAGAGCATCACCAATTACTACATCTTCACTTTTTATTTCTTGAACTTTCCCATCTCGAATGACTTTGCATTGGGGCTGAGAGAAATATTTTAATTTGTCTAAGGCATTCTTACTTCTAGTGTGTTGGAATAAGGAAATAGAAGCAATGAGTACAATTGCTGCTAAAAGAAATAGCCCATCACCTGTTTGTCCGCTTACAAAATAGATAGTAGAAGCAACCAAAAGTAAAAGAACCATTGGATCCTTAAATATCTGTTTTACGGCTTCTACGAATTCGTTTTGCTTTTTGGGAATGATTTTATTTAGGCCAAATTTTTCTCTTGATCTAATTACCTGCTCTTCGCTTAGCCCTGAGATATTGAAATTATTGGCAGGCATTTTTGAATATGTTTTAAGGGATTGTCTGTTTTCGGTTAAGCTAAAGGCATTTATTCCTTTTGAATTCAATATACCATTATTTTTTAGGATGTTAAGAGATTGAAATGCTTGCAAAGGAGGATTATTGTTTTGCTGTGAGTTGACAGATAGCTATCCTCCCGCTGTTTTTTCTAAGTTTCTTTGAAGGGAAAGGAAATGGCAGTTTTCTCATTCCTTTGAATAGTTCTCGCTAGATCTATTGCCCAAGTCTGATAGGTAAGTTTGGATGGATGTATACCATCGCTAAAAAAATCTGATGCTTTTGCTTCTACTTCCAGATGGTCAAGCCAATCTGCCAGCGTAATCTTTTTGCTATAATAGAAAACCTGTGGATCATCCTTAGTGATTTTATGTAGTTCCTCGCCCAATATTTCCACCAGATTGCCAATGGTAAACTTGATTAATGGTGTGAATGCTGGGAACTCCTTGATAGGAGGCATATTACAAAAGACAAGGAATGCTTTGGGAAATTTACTTTTCAGCTCAGCTATTATTTTGACAACATAATGCTTCCATTTCGAAGGAGTATTTAGCGTAAAAGCGTCGTTTGCACCTAAACCAATTACAATTAAGTCGATGTCTGTTTCGGTAATTTTTGGGATGATTTTGTTAGCAATACTTGCGGCAGTATATCCGCTTTTGGCATAAACTTTCCATTTCACAGTGTGCTGGTAAATTGCGGAAAGTTCCTTTGCTAATGAGCCTGTAAACCCTTCTTCGTGACTTTGCACACCAACACCAGCCATCGTGCTTTCACCAATAGTCAATAAGTTAATAGAAGGATTTGTGGTATTGTTAAAAATACTTTTTCCTTCAGTTCCTGTGGCTTCTGGCAGAGATGGAATTTGCGCACGAATTTTCTTTCCTTGAAAATACATAATAGGCAAAAGCGGGAGGGAAAATATGCAGCCTAGGATGTATTTGAAGTTCATAAGGTTTTCGATTATGTTTTAGCCTATTAATCATGGAGGCTTTTTTTCGCAGATTTTCATCATCTAAATGGATGTTAATCGACCATTTCTCAATTATTCTTTCCGCTTATAATTCTAGATATGATTCCTTTTTGGTTGGTGAATTCAGCAATTAAGACACCCGTCAAATGAATAATGATAAATGGAACAAGATAATAGATTGAGAGTACATGTATTTCCTCAACAGGTTTCTTTAATTCTGCTGGACCTAATTCTATAATTAATCCCGTAACTAAAGATGCTATAACACAGATGTAAAAAATGGCGTACGTCCATTTCTGAAACTTTTCCTTGATAGTTATTTTCTTATCTAATGGATTTTGTAATTTCATTTCTCCAAAAATTGGCAGTAAAAAGCGAAGGCCAAATAAACCAGCCAAAGTATATCCGATATAGATATGCCACTGCCACATTGGTTCACGTATTTGCTTAGCCAAAACAATAAGTTGATCTTGTGACAAGCTCTGCCCATTCTCGGCAAGGTAAGTTCCGATTATTTCTGCCATGTTGTCCTTGTTCATCCAAGTTAATCTTAAAAAAATGGTAATCAACAAAAGAATGAATAGAATGGCAATTGCCCAATGGACGATTCGATAAATTTTACTGTATGATTTGTTCATGGTGGTGGATTTTAGCTATAAGTAAAACATTTTATAGCAAAATTCAGTTACCGATCTTCTAGTATTTTTTATAATATTGAAATTGTTCTTCAATTATTTTAAGGAGAGTGTTTTCGACTCAATTACAATGCTTTATATTTCGGATCAAGTTTTTTTCGGAAAACCATAAACTATGTTCCCAAGATATTCCTTTAATGAATTTTTTAGTCAAAATCAAGAGGGAGGTCATCTAGTCTATATTATGCTTAAAGTTTTTTTAAATAAGAATAAAGCCATAAAGTATACTTACCCAAATCACGTATAATCCATTTCAACAATAGTTTTTATTCCATCCATGTATGAGGTTGGCTCCATGCCAAATTCCTTCTGAAATTTACTGCTGTCAAAAATATAATCGCGATCATATTGATAGAGCATTTCGACGGATTCTTTCATCACTGGCACAAATAGCCCGATAAGCTGAACCATAAACTTTGAGACTACTCGATACTTTGGTTTCACCTTCATTTGGTTCGCGATAGCCTCAACCCATTCTTTACCAGTAAGTGGATTTGAGGCGGTTGGCAAATGCCAAACTTGACCATAAGCTTTTTCAGTATTTCCCAATAGTGCAGTGGCTTTACCTGCATCTGGAGTGAAAGTAAACGAATGCTTAAAGTGATCACCAGCCATCCAATTTGCAGTTTTGCCTTGACTCAAAGGCTTAAAAACTGTCTCCGTCAATAGACTAGTTTTATCGATTGCTGGCCCGTAAAAATCTGCTGATCTTGCTATCAGTGCTTTTATCCTCCCGCTTTTTATTTTATCCAAAATAATTTGAGCAATCTCGGCTCTTACTTCACCTTTTTTGCTGGATGGATTTATCAGTGTCTCCTCTGTCATCGGGTTGAGGGAGCTTTTATCATACATGTACACATTGTCGAAGAAGACCAATTTGCAGCCCTCATTTTCACAAATAGTCAACAGGTTTTGGATGAATTTCGGCCAGTTCTGTCGCCAAATTTTGATGCTATATTCGAAGCCTACAGTCACATAAACTACCTCAGAGCCGCTTATTGCTTGTTTCAATTCATCGGCATTTAGAATGTCTGCCTTATAAAGCTCATCTGTTTCGTTTACCTTTTTGGGATTTCGGCTTACTAAGCGGATTTCATGGGTATAATTTATCAATGCTTTTGCAAGTTCGATACCTATAGTTCCACCTGCGCCAAGGATAGTTTGCATTGTATGTAAGTGATTTTTATTTGAATTACCCAAATGAATATGAATTACCCAAATGAAAATTCAGATTAATTTTTAGGAGAGATACGAATATTTAGTGGCTAATATTCTCATTATATTTAATATCCTTGATTTCTAATTTTAGCCAAGTCCAGTCCTCATGCTCAAGTTTCCATGTTGCAGTCATTTTGGAGGGGATGGTAATTCCTTCGAAGGTATTGTGTTCTTCCACCAACAAAACCCATTCATATCTTTTGGCTTCTGAGTCATTGCCTTGATAGCGTAAAGCAGAAAACTTGATGAAATTTCCAGCAGAATCAAAATAGAAAGTACCACTTCCTTTTGTGCCATTGTAGTCTATCGTGGCTATTGCTGTTGTATCATTTATTTCTTGCCAAGTGATGTATTGACTCATGGCCAATGTTGGAAACCAAACCATTTCGCCTAAATATCGCTGTATGCTACCTTCATCTAACTTCGGCCCTTTTTCATTCACTATGTTGAAGAGCGCATTTAATTTAATCAACATTTCTCCTGTACCATCTTCGAATTTGTCTCGACCATGAAAGCTCATCAGGCTATTCATTTTCACATCTACAGTCCAAATAAATGCAGGCTTAGGGATAGTAGAATACTGGACAGCCGTGGCATTGAGCCAATTTTCCTGCTCGGGTTTTAGTTTGATTTGGGCTTCTTGCATAACCTGCCCTACATTGATAAAGGGCTTCCCAATTATGCCTGATTTCTGAAGCCAGTTTTGAACGGGTTTTGGTAAATCTTTTGTGTCATCTTCTGAAACTATTCTTTCGGAAGAAATAATGTTCTGGCTTAAAATATCAGAGGTTTCAAGCTGGACTAGTTTCTGAAAATTATAATTTCCAAATGCAACTAGCGAAACTAGCAGAACAGCAATATTGGGTAAAGTGCCAAATTTTGCGTCCTGCCAAAAGAGAATGATTAGCATTTGTGAGGTGATAACTGCAGCAAAGCCTACAAGCCAGACATATTTGTGGTTAATAAAATACAAAACACAAAAGATCAAAAATAGGATAGTAGCAATTAACCAAATCAGTCCTATAGGTTTTGATATGGGAAGTGTCAATTCTTTCACCTCCTTAAGTCCAAAACCTTTTGCAAACCCAAGCAAATGGATTAGACCATGAATAAGAATAAGGACTAGAAAAGCGATTCTCATTTTATCGTGCCTTATAATTTTAGCTATGTAATAGCCATTATTTATTCTTCCTCAAAGCTGACTATCTCTACAGTATAGTCGGCTGTTGTTACATCTCCTTTATCGATCCAATAGTTTGAAGTTAAGATTTTATATTTATTTTTTTCAGGATTATCGATACTCCAGATGAATTTATGTGCATCTTCAAATTTGACAGCTCCTTCAAGTTGGTCTGCATATAACCTTTTCACCAAACTATTTTCCCTTAAACCTCCCGCAATCACTTTTACAAATTATTCTCATCTATTTTGGAGCACTTCGCAATCCCTTTTCTCTGCGCGCGTATGCTTGTAAAGGGAGTTTTTTGGCCAACCTGAAGAATATCTCCCATCACGTTAATCATGAAAATTAGCTTCAGGGTAAAGGTTAAAAACAAATCAAGAGATTTAGCTTTAGAAATTAGCCAAATTTGAGGGTTTTATTTATGTTAGTCTAAAGGTTAAAATTACAAATAGATGATCAAAGAGAAAATAGTTTCTGCCTATGAACTAATGGCTGAGAAGTATAATGAACTTATTGACCATAAACCTCATAATGCATATTACGACAGACCGAATACGCTCCAATTGTTGCCTGATGTGAATGGTAAAACCATCCTTGATGCCGCTTGTGGACCCGGAAAATACGCGGAAATTTTAATGGGTAAAGGAGCGATCGTTAAAGGGTTTGATATAAGCCCTAAAATGATTGAATTAGCAACCATTAGAAATGGTAGTAGAGGAACATTCTTTGTTCACGATTTATCTACCCACTTTACAATGATAGAAACTAACTCTTGTGACATTGTACTTTGTACATTAGCAATGCATTATATCGAAGACTGGTCACTTACTATCAAAGAATTTAATAGAGTTTTGAAAGACAAGGGAATTCTTGTTATATCAATCGAACACCCATTTTATGAGTATAAATTTTTCAATTCCGAAAAGTATTTTGAAGTTGAAAATGTAAAATGTACTTGGAATGGGTTTGGACAAGCCATCGAAGTCAATAGTTTTAGAAGATCACTTAGCGGATGTATTACACCGTTGACAGATAATGGTTTTTACATTGATAAGCTAGTTGAGCCAAAACCCACAATAGAATTTGAACGAATGGATCCTAAATATTTTAAGGAACTCAATGAATTTCCTGCATTTATGTGCATCAAAGCGGTTAAAAAAGATCACTGAATATGCTGGAAAAGTAAAAGGAAATCAGCCTGAAGCTAGGTGCTTAATTATTGGAATTGACCAAATTCGAGAGTTTCTTTTCGATTAGTCAGTATCATTAGACGACCTTATGAACAGCAAATTGATATTGAAAAATGAATGGATTCCTAAACTATTCAAAATGCTATTTCAGTAAGGAACTTACTAAACTAAAATCTCCATCCATCGAAAATTCATTATCTGATTTGTTAGAAGTCGTATTACAACATCAATCTTGGCGCGAACCATTGTTTATCGTCGAGATTAGATCAATTGGCTAAAACTGTAACCAATCAAAATTTTGATCATCCTATCTATATAAAACGATTAATAGAATAGGCAGTATGAATCAAGCGACCATATTATTACTTTTAATAGGGGTTTTGCTCATTGTATTTTCTTGCAAAACAAATGTAGACTCTAGATCTCAAAACATTCGTAAATTTCAAGATGACCACCCTCAATTTTCATCAAAATTTGAAAACCAACTAAAAGGCATTTTCCAAGAAAATGAGATACATGGCGATTTCATTTTTGCGGTAGTTGATGAGAATGGATTGGCCTACTCCCTTGCTTTTAATCGAGCTGTCATGAATGGCGAAAAATCTTCTCTTGACAATAATTCCCCCATTTATATTGCCTCGAGCACTAAGTCGTTTACCGGAACATTACTCAAAATGCTAGAGCAGGAAGAAGTACTAGATTTAAACAAATCACTTAATGATTACCTTCCGCAGCTAAATTACAATGACAGTATAGACACAAAGAACATCACAATTAAACGTCTTTTGAACCACACTCATGGAACATTTAGCACTCCTATGTCATGGAAGACAGCTTTTTTGGGATACAGTGGCAAAAATGCAGAATTAATCAATGATTTGAACAATGACTTTCTTCTTGACCGAACGGGTAAATTCCGGTATTCAAATATTGGGTCAATCATTGCCGGTATGGTAGTAGAAAGTGTAACAGGAAAGTCATGGAAAAAAGCAATGGAGGAACATATTTTCACTCCTTTGGAAATGAATAACACAAGTGCATATGTGAGCGATTTCGATCTACAAGACATTCGCCCATCACTTACAGTTTCCAATGAAAATGGAGTCATTGAAAAGGGCTTTTATAAAAGTGATATCACAATGCATGCGGCAGGTGGAATAATTTCAACTATAAATGACCTCTCTAAATGGCTAAAGGCAAACATTGCCGAAGACACCCTTCTACTAAATAAGAACTCTTGGTCTGAACTGCATACATCAACCACTTCACAAGACAATACTTATTTCACTTACCATCGTTCAGGATATAGCTTGGGGTGGGATGTTGCTGCATATCAGAATGAAAAGATTTTGACCCGCTTTGGCGGTTTAGCCGGAATAAGTTTCCACATGTCCTTTATGCCGGAAAGAAAAATTGGAATTATTGCTTTCTCGAATGACAACAGAGCTTATCTATTGCCTCATTTGATGGCAGATTATGCTTATAATTTGATTAATGAATTACCCGCAGACAGTATCTTAACGCTTGAAAAATCGAAATTCGATAAGAGTTTTGATATTGAAAATGCAATCATATACCCTGATGATTCGCAAATCCTACGTGTTAGTTCGGCTAATGATGCAATCCTTGGCACGTATCTAAGCACGGAAAATTGGCCAAATATTTCTATTGAAAAGAGTGATACCCATTACATTCTCCAGTGGGGCATATTAAAAGGTAAAATCTATAATAGCCAAGAGAATGGTTATTATAGTAATTTGGGTGTTCTCACAAGGGACTTCAGCTTAATGAATGACACTCTTGTGACGGGTTCACTGACCTACGCCAGAGAAAAAGAATAAAAATCTACTAATTTTATTGAGTGCTAAGTCATTATCTAATCTGGATCTCTATTGCTTTTTCTGGATATTGAAACAATTGCATATGAAATCGGAGGATTCTGAACTAGTCTTTCCTGTCCAGTTTAAGATTCAACTCATATGATTATAAATACCTATCGTCTGATATGTTAACTAGCCAAAAAAATTAGCTAAATACTCACTATACGTAATTTCATAGATTAGTCCCTCTCGTCCATTAAAGTCAAATGTGGTTTTATAGGACATTCCTAATTTTTCGAGGACTTTTATTGAGGCTGAATTCGCGTTCATTGCCCGGCCTACAATTACGCTTAAGGCTAAATTATGAAACCCAAATTCAAGGCATTTTTTGGCTGTCTCTGTTGCAAAACCTTGATTCCAATATTCCTTGTAGAATCTAAAGCCAATATCATATTCATCTTTCTCGGGTGAATATTTTAGCCCACACCAACCGATAAATTTATTATTGCGCTTATCAATTACAGCCATTCGGCCAACGCCATATTTTTCATATTGATCATAATTTGCAAGAAATATTTTGGCTGCTTCCATTGAGTCGAATGCTAGATCTCCTGTATATTTCAGCACATCTTTATCTAAATTTAGAGCATAAAAATCCTCAGCGTAATCAATGCTTAGCTTACGCATAATCGTCCGTTCTGTTTCTAATTGAGCTTGTTTTGTCAATTTTTGCTTAGTGAAATTTGAAAGCTGGGTAATTGCCCATTCATTTGTTGGATATTTCCCCAGCTAGTTTTGTGAGCAATTAAAGCTATATATAAAGTAGCAAAATATTTAGCAATTGTCTTTCAAAAGAGCTGTTTTCTAGTACCCAATCTTCAGAGATCAATGTTTTTTACAAATCCAAGCAAATGGAGTCACTAATCCTAATAAAACCCGGAAAAGTGATTCTCATTTAATCCTATACAAGATAGAATTAAAAGCCATTAAGCTTATTCCTCTTCAAAGTGAGCTATCTCAACAGTATAGTCTTCGGCTGTGGTTACGTCTCCTTTATCAATCCAATACTTGGAAGTCAGAATTTGGTATTTATTTTTTTCAGGATTATCGATACTCCAGATGAATTTATGTGCATCTTCAAATTTGACAGCTCCTTCGAGTTGGTCTGCATATAACCTTTTCACCAAACTATTTTCCCTTAAACCTCCCGCAATTACTTTTGCTAGCAATTCTCTATCGTCACTGATTTCGATACCATCATCATCCAAAATCTCAAATGCTAATAAAGTAGCCTCAGTATTTGGGAATTTTCCATTGAAAGCCTTGTATAGCAATTGGTTTATGCTGAATAAATCATAGTGTAAATTAGGCTCAGGGTATTCTTCCGCTACTTTGTCGACCGTCATTTCATGGCTTATTGATTGAATTTGGCCTTCATTTAATGTGTCACCCAATTTGTAATTTAAGATAATGCTGGCAGCCTCATTAGGATCAAAATCAGTGATCGCCATATGCAACATCTCCTTTAGGTTTTCTTTCTTAATCGTATCTGTTTCAGGAAAATCAAATTCTTTTAAAAGGTTTGAATAATCTTCATTTGTCCAATATGAAGGAACTTCATTTACTGTCTCTACATTTGTTATTTTTACTTTCATAGTTAATTATTTGTGATTTTAAATTTTACGGTTTATTTAATTTCTCTTGGCGAAAATTCTGATTTCAAGCTTTCGTTCTTCCGGAATAATGGTTTCTGAAGCGAAAGTTTTCCCAAAATTCTGCGTAAATATTTTCTTGACTGATATATAAGAACTGATCTTCGAATACATGTAATTTATTCGAGAATTGGTTATTCTTTCGTTAATAGCCTTGTTGCCAGATGCATCCGTGTATCCTGAGAGCTCTATCTTAGTTATATTCTCATTTCTCAGGAGTTCATTTAGCGATTCTAAAGAGTAACTTTTAGAAGTTGTTTTACCCATTTCATAATACAAAATAATAAGGGTAGTATCAATTTTTTCCTCCATTTCATTACCCTCTACAGGATCTGAAAAAATGAAATCTCCTTTGCCAATTTGATTTTGTCTAGCTGGAATTTCTGAATAAAGTCTCTGAATCAGTTCATTATTTGAAACAGAATCATAGGTTACAATTAGTATGCTATCATTTTTTATCGCAGCTCTTAGTTGTAAGGGAGTCTCGTTATTAAGAAAAACAGAATCAGTTACAATCAATGGCCTTTACTGAGTTCTAAACTGAGTTTGCGGTAGCGGCTTTTCTGTATTTAGCTTTGTAAGCTTTAGATCTTGCAAGTCTTGCGAGTTTGATCTTAAAATACTTGAATTCACCTTCAAGTGACCTTCAACGGAATCTACCCGAATATGCAATTGAGATAATGAATTTAAAACTGCACTTGATGAATCAATTCGGTCTAAAAGTTCAGCGTTTGTGGAACTGATTTGTAGCATTCTCATTGTCCTTTCCAAACGATCAGGTTTGCTTACTGGAAGAGTTACAGTTTTTGCATAAACCGCGTCGGTCAGCAAAGGAATTGGCTCTTTAGAGAGAGACGCAGCATTTTGATCATTCGATTCGTCAACATATAAACCTACAAAACCGACTTTTTGGCTTTGGCAGGCACCTATGAAAATGGCAATGATGAAAATGGCACCAATTGAGGTTATTTTTTTATTCCAAGCCATAAGTTTAGTTCTAAGGACATTCCAACAGTTGGTATTACTGATAATTTTTTGAAGTTCTGAGATCCTTTCTCACCTAGAATTATGCCGCCTACATTTAAGCGAATCACCTTAAACATTCTAAAGCCAATACCTGTGTACACCGGTAAGTCAACTCCAGGTGTTGTATATTCGGTGCCATTCGCATCTTTGATTGGCTGAAATAAAACTCCTGCTGAATATCCAAATGAATCAAACATTCGTGAGTTTGATGCTAGCTTACTCTTATTATTAAAAGGGATTGTTAGGCCTGCACCAGGTGTAAAATTGACGTTTTTAATTTCTCTATTATCAATGTCAATCGATTTGCTCCACGCATACATTCCAACATTAATGGGAAGCGTAAATGGTTCTTTATCCGTCTCAATTGATTTAATATTTACTTTTCTGTGATGTTGGACTATCTGGCTATTAATGAATGGGGCTAACTCAGATTTAACTAATTCGACTAGGTGGTCGATTTTTTCATATATGAGTTGACTACTAATTTCATCTTTCTCTGTATTTGATTCTCTTCGTAGAAATCTGCCAAACTTAAACTTGCTTTGGTTTTTCAGTTCTTGTAATACCAAAGACGTAGGAGCCTCAATTTCTAGAAGATTTTTTGATTCATGATACTGGAACGATTCTCTTATTAATTGGCCTAATTGTTCATAAACATTTTTAGGCTTATTGACGACCACATTCTTTCCATCAAAATAAATGTTGTTAGAGAGTAAAAATCTCACTCGCTCTTCCACATTATTAAGCAAGGTCTCTTTTTGATTGCTACTTAGCAGTTTGTAGGTAACAATCTCAAAATCGTACTTCGTATTGGATTTCAATATTGCAGGTACCACGATATTGAACGTTTCAGAAGTATTGCCTTCGAGTCTATTCCAAACGAACTTGTGTAAAATATAATCTTTCCCTTCGTAGGAAATATTTACTTTAACCAGCTCTACTTCTTTACCAGCCTCACCAATGATTCCAAATGGCTTATCAAATGGTATAGATGGTGTGTTCAAAAATGAACTGGATTCAAAATCTATCTTTACAACTCTTTCTTGGCCGTAAGCCAAACCCAAAGTGAAGATAAATAGAACTATAAAGGATAAATGTTTTTTCATTGTGTTTTTAATTAATTTGAATAAGTAGTTTCAATCATTGAAAGCTTAAATTTTTACCACAGATGTTATTGGCCGAACATGGCCTTAGGTGCTTTTTGATAGGTTTAAAAATTTTAAAAAATAGTTTCTTAGTGATCGTTTAAAAAAAGTTGGAACAGAAATTCAAGCTCCAAAATCGACTGAGCCCATTGAATATATCTTCTTTACTCAGGCCTAATCACTTTACATTGAGCATGAATAACGGCTGACTATACCAATCAGATTTCCAATATCACTTGTCAGTAATAATAGTCTGACTTGCTAAATGTTTAAAGCATACGTTTAGCTGGGTATTATTTTTTAAGCTTTTTGAGGAGAGTCATTGGAATACACAATTGAAGACTTCCGCATATTTCATTAGAAAATAACACATGACTGTTAAAATTCATTGATAAGAACATCGTTAAAAGCTCAGGATTCTTCCTTAAAACCATAACCTTAGGCAGTCTTTTTTTAGTTTTAGACAGAATGGTTTTTAGCTTAAATTAAGTTTAAGACAGAAAAAATTTAAAAGATGAAAAAATTAGAGCTTTCCTTAGGGGAGGATTATCTATAATAGCCTAAACGCACTTAGTATTTAATAGTTTTCATTTTCAAGGTGATTTAAATATGATATTTAAGGACAACTTAAATTCATAAGCGAATCATATTTAGTTTAGCGGGAGGATATTTAGAGATTAATGGGTTTCGTTTTGAGCAAAAAGGTATTTGTTCTTGCCGTTAAATACATAATAGCCGGCTTCTAGTAAGTAACTTTGTAGGCAAACTTTTTATGCTAGTTAAATTCATCAATCATTAATTTTTCATATTCTTTTTTTATCCCCAAGAAAATTTGTATCCCGTAAATGCTTTTCGTCTCTAATCTGTGTCGATATTTTTTTTGCTTCATCAATTATTTCAAGCGGATACTTATTTAGCGCTAATATCCTGATTGCATTAGTAGTTTTAAGTTGCCCATGTTTGATTTTGTAATCAAATAAAATGCTATCATTTTCAACTACTTCCGTAAAATGGTAAAGGTCAAAGCTATCTTCTAAGTACGCTGCCAACTCAAGGTCATGGGTAGAGATGAAAACTATATTACCCTGTTTTGCTAAGTAAGAAAGCACAGATTTTCCTGCTGAAATACGCTCTACCGTATTTGTCCCTTTGAACATTTCATCTAATAAGAAAAGATTATGAACACCAGACCTGCTTTCCTCAACCATCATTTTTATGGTAAGGACCTCTTCAAAATAATAACTCTTATCATTCATTATGTCATCAGAGATTCTAATAGCTGAATGGACTTTTAGAGGTGGGATTGCGAACTCCCGAGCAAAAGCGGTATTCAGCGTTTGGGAAACAATAGCATTGATGCCAACAGTACGAATAAATGTGGTTTTACCAGACATATTTGAGCCTGTCAATAAAACGGACTTCTGATGGCTCTCAATAGAATTTGCCACAAAGTCTGGGAGGAGTGGGTGAAAAATGTCCTTTGCGAGCAACTCCTTCTTATTCTCAAATCTCGGAATAGTATAGTACGGAAGGTCTTTTCTTAATGAATCAATAGAAATTGCCACATCAATTTCTGCCACAAGCTTAAATAACTGGTGAATCTCATTCCTTTTAGAATCAAATTCTTTGAGCACATTAAAGAACACAAGAGGTTCAATAAGAAATAATGCTTTTACAATATCAAGGAAGCCTTCTAATGCTTGGCCTATATCACTCTGAAGCTTTGCTTCTAATCTAAAAAGGGACATCTGAAACCCAATGCTGTCAATCGCCATGATTGCATTGTTAATTTCATTATTCGTTTTAGAAAGCACTTCTGTTTTCGCCAATTCTTTAGCTACCTGCTTTAGTTTTAATAACTCAAGTATTGACCCACTGTATTGAGTGAATTTTTCTCTATTCCAGTAATGGATGAAATAATTGACTCCAAGAATCGGTATCAATATGATAAGGAGCTGAGGGAAAAATATAGACAGAATAATGGTTAATATACTTGTAAGGGAAAGAATTGGGACGACCCAAAACCATTTAGGTTTAGGGAGATGATTCTCCTGGAATAGGGAAGAAATATAATAAGCATCATTGCTATTTAGCCTTGATAGCTGCTCCAAAGTAGATTCCTTGAGTTCATTATTTGCATTAAGAACCTTAATTAAGTCTTCGAATCTGTCGAATCTGTCTTTATTGCTAGGGATAACTCTCAAGGCATGGTATAAGAACTGTTGCCCGATCTTAGATGAAGTTCTGTCAATGAACATAAATAACTCATCCAAATCCAGATCCTCGTAAGTTTTGTCAGAGATTACTTGAAATGCAGTTGACGTATCATTATTCAA
The DNA here is from genome assembly GCF_049340005.1 of Peijinzhouia sedimentorum. Taxonomy (NCBI): domain Bacteria; kingdom Pseudomonadati; phylum Bacteroidota; class Cytophagia; order Cytophagales; family Peijinzhouiaceae; genus Peijinzhouia; species Peijinzhouia sedimentorum. The sequence continues at coordinate 199,751 of NZ_JBMPIY010000004.1, read as the reverse complement.
AAAGTACTGCCTTATTCTATTAAAGTAAAAGGTGCCATTTTTTATCTTGGAATAGTTAGCTAAGAGTTCCTCTTTTTTCTTCTTTTGTGATTTGAACATTTTTATTTTAGGCCTACTTTACCACAAGCTAATTACAAAAGCGGTTGATTTCATAATTACGCCCTACCATATTTATTCACAATAGCCAATTGCCCGGCATGATAGGCAGTGTGGGATATTATTCTTCCAAAAGCCTCTGCTTTGGTTTTTGAGCCAAACTCTTTAGTGCTAATGCTGCTTTGCCAATCTTCATCGGTTTGTTTTTCTACTATGGACTTTAGCTTTTCCAAGGATTCAGACACATAGCTTTTCAAAGCTTCCAAGTCTGTCCATTCGCCTGTATCATGTTTATCTATCACCGTTTTGGCAGTCACTTTTATTGTGCTTTCGCCAAATACATTTTTGGCAAATAGCAGTTCCACCTCACCAATATGGCGAATTAGAAAGCCAACAGAATTGGGTGACTCTCCCAATTTCTTTTGTAGATCTTGCTCAGTCAGATTCTCCAATTGATTGCTAAATCGCGTTCTGGCTTCCAGCCAAAGTTCAAGTAATAGGTCTGTTTTAGTTTTCATAGTTTTAAATAGATATGTATCGAGTTAACGAGATAAATATCGCGAACAAAAGATTAAAACTGCTAATTAACACGACCCTCTGTGGACTGCATTTAGGCAGAAAACTTAATTTTCAACCTTCTGAAGTTCATAAATGTAAAATAGTTGGCTGTCGCGCTCAATATTGGGATCTACGTAATTGGTGGATAGGAATTGACCATTTCCGAGTTGTAGTCCAATCATAGGTTCTGCCATTGGGAAATCATGCGAAATGCGCTTTCCATCTTTAATTAAGTAAGCCCTCGTATTCGCCTTTGAGTTTCTGAATTCTCTGAGCTTTTCTTGGTCAGTTTCATTTGCACCAATGAGCTCTGAGCCAGCTTTACGCTCACGGTATTGGATAAGCTGCCGATCGTCGAATGAATAAAACCCCGTAAAAATCTGATTCAAGCTTTCATACAAAGTATTGCCAATTAGATTTTCCATTGGCACATCATAGGAAACTCCCTTTAGCTCATTGGGATTTTCATATTCAAATTGGTTGCTGTTAAGTAATTGGGGTGGATTGGTTACCAAATCGTAGGTATAAATAACTGGTTCAAGTTCATGGATAAGCTCCAGCACCTTTCTGTCATAGTTATAGGAAATAATCACATCAGCCAAGCCAGGATAAAAGGTGTTAGAAGTCAAATACAAACTTGAGTCTGGAAGGAAGTGATAGGGTTCTACATCGGCTGTTTTTAAGTCTAGACTGAATAGAAATGGATTTTTGTGATCCTCTTTTTTAAGCACAAAAAAGCCAGAACCCAATATAGTAGTGGTACTTGCATTTTTGGCTTGCGGACGGGAATTTGTAAGGTAGGCGATTGAACCTCCCGCCATAATTATATAGGCACCCTTCATGGGTTGGTAATCAATTTTGTCGATAAGCTGCCAATCTTGATCATAGATATAATATCTCCCTACTCCCGCCACCCCAATTTTACCATCTCCCAAATAGTTTACCTGATATGATCCAGTTCCTCCATGATTATTCGGGCCATCACTCAAGAGATTCACTTGATTCAAAATTTCTCCTTCATTATCAAACTCAATATAATCTCCACTTCTTTGATTGTATCCTAGAAAAATGTCTCTTTCCGTATCATAATCTAGCAAATGGATTTCTTCCATAAAGTCCACAATGATAGAATCGACTTTTGCTAATTCGTAGGTAGAAATGGCGTTTTCTTCAACAAAATTGTCATTACTTGAGGAGCAAGAAACATGTAGAAACAAAAAAAGCGGGAGGAATAAGAAGCGATGGTTCATATTTAAGGTTTAATTAGAATATGGAATATGACTTAAATATAATTTATGACTATTAAAAGAAAATTAGGCTCATAATTCTGTTCAGTATGTTTAACTATCATAATTAGTCTAACTGTGGCTACTCGGCCATTACAACTTGCTTAAATTTTTAAAAAGCGGGATTTTCTTGTGAGCCCTCATTAATCAAATCCCCAAAGTCATCAAGTGTTTCACTTTGTGGTAAGTCAATGTGGCTTTGATACATTCTTTTAATTCCAACACGGGAATATTTTGCTTGAGTGGAAACACAATGGCTCGGTTTCCTTCGAATTGAAATTTGTGCTCAAATACTATACGAAATGTGTCAACTAAGCGACTTGTACACTGAAAGTACATCGCGTATTGGTCAGGTGAATTAGTTTTCCAATCCATGCGTAGCGTGCTTCCGTGTTTAGTTACAAAACTCGGTTCGCCCCATTTCAAGGTTTCTTCAAGCTGGTCAATACTTTCCGTTTCTTCTGCAGTTTCAATTACCAGCTTCCTTAGAAATTCCATTTTCTCCCTAATGTGAGTTGGGTAGGCGGAAAATTTCTCCTCAAATTTTGGGTTTGTTTTTAATACTAGTTTTCCCATTTCTATTCTTTTGAGGCAATATATAAATTCACTTCGATATGGGTTAGGCTTTTTTCATAATTAGATGGTTATTAAACCAATAATTACTAAAAATATTCCTAATATAATTGTTTGATAATGAGCGGACTTTTCAATTTCATTTGCATCCTTATTCATTGGGTTTAGAATTTTGAAAAGTAGTATCAAAACCCCCAGTATTATCATCAATATCCCCAATAGCGAGTGGTAAGTGGCATCTGTCATAGATCATGAATTTATCATCTTTTACCATAGTTTCCCACTAGGAATTCATTAAACAATATTCTTAATCAATAACTCCAAAGCCTCAGCCCAATAATATCCCAATAGAGGAGGTATAATGAGCTAATACAGCAGGCAATCGTGATTATAAAGGCATGGTATTTTAGCCATGTATTCACTTTTATATTTTTAGATACATTGACCAACAATTTTACTAAACCCAAAAAGGATAGTATGAAGAACAGCCAGCCAAAGATTAGAAAGAGAACAGCACCAAGGCTATACATCTTTTCCGGATTATAAAACAGCAATATTGATGCGATCATACCAACTAAAGAGGAGATGGAGAGGAGGGGAAATAATTGAAGTTGAATATTTTCTCTTTTCCTTCTTAGCCAGCGCAGAGGAATCCATACAATTAGACTTATAAATCCCATAGCGATTATGAGAATGCATATTAATGCCATATAAAATTGTGTATATCCGAACCAACTGGGGATTTGTTTGTACGACGCATCATTTGTTAGCCATAGCCAATTTCCTTCCACATCTTGTGCAAAGGCAGAAGATGCCATGGGTTCGCCAGCATTCCTAAACAATAGGTTGCCAGCTTGTAACAACTCTAACTTGTCACCCAATATTGATGATTGATATAAGCGACCATCTTTTTCTTCGATAATAGGCATATCTATCAGCCGATAAATGAAATAAGCAATTTCTCCCAATTGAGGAACCGAAGTGATGGGCTGGTAAAAGCCTAGTATTTCATTTTGTAATGTGATATCAATTTCAGAAATCTCTTTTTCCGGTTCAATTTCAGGTCTATAAATTGAAGAAAGAAGTACTGATTTAATGGCTTTAATAGCCTTCCCTCCATCTACATTATTGATTAAAATGATGTACCCAAGGTTAAGATTTCGAGAGTATCCAAACTCTGACAAAAACCCTCCCGCTCTTCCGGAATGCCCATAAAATAGGTTTCCTTTTTCAAATGTTCCTTGAATGCCTTTGCTATAACCATATCCAATACCTGCTTCTGCTCGAATCGAACTTTCGGGTGTTTCCATTCTTTTAACAGATGATTCAGTCAATATTTGCTTACCTTCAAACTGTCCATTATTTAATAGCATACGAATAAAATTTGCCATGCCATCAACCTTTGTGGTCAAAGTGCCTGCTGGCCATTGTGGAATATCTGGAAAGGGCACTTCTACTATATTGACATCTCCTGCATAGCCCTTAGAAAAATGGGCGGTAGTAGAATCATTTGGATGATAAGTGGCATTGTCCATCCCAAGCGGCAGTAATATTTGTTTGCTTGCAAAACTTGAGAATGATTCACCAATGTTTTCTTCGAGAATATATGCTGCTACAACATAGCCGAGTGTGTTATACTCAAAATATTTACCTGGTTCCCAGCGCGTTTCAAGTGATTGTTCACTGATTTTCATCACCTCTTCAAAAGGAGTGCTTGAATTCGCAACAGGGAATAGATTAAAATGCGCTTCGTCGAAACCGGATGTGTGTTCAAGTAGATGGATAAGTCTTACTGGACTCAATTTTTCCCATTGATTGCTGAATTGCAAGGATGGAGCAAGCTTATTGATGGGGTCATTAATGTTGAGTAATTCTCGTTCCTCCGCAATCATTGCTGTAGCCGATAAAAAGGTTTTAGAAATGGATCCAAGGGAGAACAATGTCTGCTCGGTAACTGGGATATTATTCTCAATATCAGCAAGTCCTAATGAAGCACTCCAAATAATGTTATCTTTTGTAACCAATGCAACGCTCGCTCCTGGAATATTATGATCGTCTAAAATTTGCAAAATTTCAGATTCCAAGTCAGCCATTCTATGTTGTTGAGCTTCAACATTAAAATGCTGGAAAGCTGTAATAAGGAGAACTATTAAAATGGTGTATGAATGTTTCAATTTGATACACATTGTTTATGGTGAATGAAAAATGGGTGCAGCTTCTTTAGAATAGCTATTCTTCAAAATCTAAAATATCACCAGGCTTACACTCCAGTGTTTTGCAAATGGATTCCAAAGTGTTAAAGCGTATACCTTTCACCTTCCCTTTTTTAATCAATGATAAGTTTGTCATAGAAATTCCGACTTTCTCGGACAGCTCAGTCAATGACATTTTCTTTTTGGCCATAGCCACATCTAGATTTATAATAATAGGCATAGCTATAAAATCGAATCGTTATCTTCCTTAATTAAAACACCAACCCTAAATACCTCGGCAATCACGAATAAGACAATGCCTGTAATTAATGATTGGAGATTCAAGTCCAAGTTTAACCATAATTGATTGGATCCAGCAGCTGAAGAGAAATTGAAAAAATCAACATACGATTTCTCTCCAATGCTTATGTTATTGATGATGTAGCCACGATAAACCAAACTCCTGATGAGGCAGTATGGGCTAAAAACCATTAGTAAAATGGCAATGTATTTTATCCTTTGAGCATTTTCAATACTAAATGGGTGTTGGTGATATATAGAATTAAGCGTCCTTTTGAGAAGGATAATCATGTAAATGATAGCAGCAATGACAATGACAGCATCAATAAACTTTAACAGGAAATAACCAATCGCATCTGAAGAAAACTGTATCGTACCCTTGTCAATAATGAGTTTTGGGTCATTAATGGAAGAGCCTAGCGGTGTCAATTGAAAGTCCGTGGAAACTTCACTAACCTCCACATCCCAAGTAGAAATAAGTTCTCCTTCGTCGTTGAGCGTGAAAATAAAAGCACCCACTACGTACACAGCAAATGCTATTGATGCATAAAGAGCAAGGCTTGACAAAAACTGGAGCACCTTAATTCCATTTTTGTAATTCGGTTTAATCATCGTTTTTATTTTTTGACAAATAAACACGATGATTGAATGTTATGCAAATAATATTTTATGTTTTACATAAAAAAATCAATCTCTTATGATGAATAGATGCGTGCTTCGTAATGGTTTTATGGATCAGCGTTAATTGCTGGCTAGAAAATTATTTCATCTCATTTTCAATTTGTTGCAGTAGAAACTCTTGGCCCAAATTAAGTTTATTTGTTAGCGGATTTGATGGACTTATTGCTCGTCAAAAGGGGGTTATTTCGTACATAGATTTTCCCTCCCGCAATTTTTCATAGTTTACTTCTGCAATAATCCTTAAGAATATTCCGGTAGTTACTGGGGAAGTGTATTCCTCATCCTATTGAAGTGCTAAAATCTTTCCGCAAGGTCTTGAAGTCTCTTCGACTGGCAAATGGAATTTCCTTTATGTATTTATCAATAATTTATCGAGTAGCTATAAGCATTATGCTTCCGGCAGGCGCAGGCATATTGTAGATGTATTTTTTTTTTTGCAGCTTGATTCTTACACCATATAGAATTTCAAGTCATATTAAATAATGCCTAATCCTTGGTAAACAAACTATAAAAATTAGCTAATCAATTGGTGAAAATGAAAAAAACAAACCCTTCAAGATAGCAATGCCATTGAAGGGTTTATTCCTTAGTATTAAAAAATTCCTTGATATCAAATTGAAGACAAGGTTGTCACTCAAAATCTACTCAATACTGATTTAGGTTAAGAGTACTTGCTAGACAGATAAAATTAATCAGTCAATTATCACGTCCGATATATGATTAAAACACTCGAAAGGCCACCTAACCTATTTAGTAATCAAAATTTTAATGTAATTCCCAATCCTAAAGAGAGGTAGTTAAGATCTGCCGAAGTAGGAATCGTTTCTATTTCAATATCCCTGCTTAAGGATCTATAGCGCAAGCTTGGCATCAATGTCCACCTTTCCCCTAGAGGTATTGCCAACCCTCCTTCTACCTGCCATCCAAAGCCATGGCCAGAATCAGAAATAATATCATCGCCCTTTTCAACCTCAATATGATTTGCCAATCCACCTAGTCGAGCTAAATAACTAATTTTAGAATCTCCTATTGGATGAATAAATTGAAGGCCATAACTATATCCTGTTTCTTCAAAGTCTAAACTAGTACCGTCTATTTTTTGATCAGAGCCAAATTTATTCCAGCTCCACCCTGCGTATACTGCCAGATGTGGCATAAATCTGTAGGCAAAGTTGCCTTCAGCTCCGAAACCAGTATTAAGATTAGCTTCTCCTAATTTTTCCATTGGAAAATTTACTCCTGGCCGTAATTCGAAACTCCATCGATCCTGTGCAAAAGTGTTTTGTGAAACACATACTAAAGAAAAAGCTAAAATCATTACGGACATAGCTTTCCCATAAAGATTATTGTTTAATTTCATTATTGTTGACTTTAAAATTCATTTAGATTAACGATATGAATTTCAGTCATTTAATTTGAATTATTCATGATTTTGGTCATTAGTCATTATGATTTTTCATCATAGAATATTCACTAATTATATTTCAATAAAAATATTTTAACTCTGTTAAGCTTAGGTAAAATCTAATAAATTTTGGACTATATGACTATCAATCCACATTCAACATTTTATTTAAGGCACTAAAAACAAGGGTTAGCTTTAAGTTTCTGTTGATTTTTGCTTTGTTTTCCTGCATTTTCATAATTGCGAACCCTTCTCAATATTGGCAGTTAGCTTACTTATAAATCTCGCCATTTCTGCACCATCAATTACATCATGGTCTAGCAAAACAGTCATTTTCAGTACTTCTCTAATTTCTATCTTATCATTTATCACAATTGGCTGTTTGGAAACTTTCCCAATGCCAAAGCAAATAGGATGAACGGATATAGGAATAAACCAGCCATTTGCATTTCCTATCATCCCGACTGATGTTATGGCTACGTTACCCATTTTACTAAAAGCAAAATTTGGATGACTAATCAGGTATTTCCAAAAATATCTCCTGATGAATCCGGGAAGCAAATAGTAGAGCCGCTCAACTCTATTTGATTTCTTTTGAAGGACTAAATCTTCCTTGCTAAGTACTTGGGACTTCGCTTCATTTATTTGCTTGGTTATTGACTCAATACTACGTGCATTGGCTTTTTCAATTATTAGTGGGATCGGTATTTTTTGGCCGTTCAGCTCCTTTTCAACAGTAATTGATACATTAATATCATTAAATACTATGATCTTTTGTTTTCCTTGAAGGTATGCTGTAACAGCCTCGTAATCCTTAATAGTAGCGCTTATCTCCTTTATCAGCCAAGCCGTAAAGGAAATCCTATTTTCATTCTTATTATGCAGTTTTATTCTTTCCCTACTTTCAGATACATCAATTTCTATTAATGCAGGAATATGATGTTTTTGAAGTCCAATGGCACAAACATCATTTGTTGCAATTCTTGATTTTGGAAATTTATGAATCTTATAATCAGCCATTTACAATAGCATTTATTAGTACGGCGTACAACGATTTGCAGAACTCTAAGATGGCTATTTCAAACCATTATCAATATACCACAAATTTGAAAAAATATTACTGAAGGTGCGGGAGGGATAAATTACTTGAGGACAGACTGGATTCCTCTAACTAATTGAGACACGTGAAAAGCGTTTCAATTGATTTTGGAAAAGTAGTTTGGAGTATCACTTAGCTGGAAATATAAACCATGGTTCATCGTGCTCTGAGTAACATTTTTGTAAACTATCTAAGCGATAATTAACTTTTTCCTTTTAATAAGAACAACCAATTACAAGTAAAAATAGAATCAGGCAGTTTAAATGTTTCATACCAATGTTCATTAATGAAAATACGCTCTTGTTATTCCACGAAATATCTAGCTAGAGACAGAAATATTTGCGCCTAAATTTCATTCACAATAAGTTATAACTCCCAAATTAGCTATCTGTCTTTCCGCCAACATATTACTTGGACTTAAATTTTAAAACCTCAGCTCTCCAAAATGTATTTATCTCGTCTTGTTCAATTTCAAATAATGAGCAAATCGACTGAATTAATTCTTCATTGTCGTTGGGCGTCTCCAAAAGCTTCTTCACTAAAGCTACTCCGCCTTTATCATAGGCTAGTTTACAAAAAACCGCACCTGTAGTGTAGAATGCAGCAACTTGCCAACCCCACTTTTTATTGAGTACATCATCAAAAGTTATTGAATTATTTACAGCAATCTCATTTGCTAAAGTACTTGCACTTTCTTCAAAGGTTTTTCCCATTGTGCCACCTTTCCAAGTTGCAAAGCCCTCTTCAATAATCCAATGTCTTTCATATTTTGGAACAATCAGGTGAATAAATTCATGAGGAAAATACTCCGAACCCAAACCACTTAAAAGTATTCGATTATCATTCATTCCAATCCCTGTAGTGTATCCAGCAAAAAAGAAATCGAAATTGAGCAATCTACCTAATTCGTCTCCACTGCCTGTTATATAAAAGTCAAAAGGATCCCATTCAGGAAATTGGAACTCTTCGGTTATTCGATCACAAAACAGGCTTGCATTTATTGCTAGTTCCTCATTGAAATTATGATCGGATGGAAAAATGAATGTTATTTTACCAATCGTCTTTCTATTCCAATTTTCTGTAATTACGGGAAGTGCATTTTTCAGTTTCCACTCAGCATTTTCCTTAACTGCATAAAGTTTCGTAATGCTCCAAGGGTTGGACTTCCGATATTCTCTTTCAAGTCCGTCTGCAGAAAAGATTGTCCTAATACCATAACTGTCTCCTTCCTTTTCAATAGATAAAATTGTTGGCTTAAAGTATCCCAGCAACTGATTTGAAGGAAACTGATATAAGTATGCTCGGGAAAAGTCAAAACTCTTGTATTTTAGTTTTTCAGCTTGGTTCCAGTATGGATTATCATATAATTCGTCCGGCTTAGAATTCAAATAATTAATCCAAAGCTCGGCCACTTCTTTAACTTCTGCTTTGGTAGTATCTACTCTTGAATGAATTGTAACATCAATTTTTGTCTGCTGACCTAAGATTTGAGTCGAAAGAAGTAAAAAGAAAATTAACCAAACTGAAATATTCGTTTTTTTCATCCGTGTGATCTGGGTTTTCATAAAGCCATTATGATACTTTTATGCGCTCATTGTAAGGCTTAATGCTGACTTTCTTATAAGGTTTATGAATTGCAATATCCTCATTTACTCATTCTGACAATATTTGCAAAATGCGATAATTTAGGCTTCATTTTCTAGTCCATCATCAAAATTCTCGTTCCTGAAAGGGAAACCCTTTTTGAATATCGCTGATTCAATTTTTGTTTATAGACTCTTGATGACTTTTCATTCAATATTAGACTGACTCACAAGCTTCTTTAACTCCAAATTTCATTCATCTCAGTAAGTATCATTGGCGTACTATCAGTTACCAGGATTGTATGTTCGTGTTGAGCCATATAGCCACCTTTGTTTCCAACCATTGTCCAGCCATCTTGTAAAGTTTCCGCATAATTGGAAGTCGTCGAAATAAATGTTTCGATGGCTACTACCGCGTTTTTCTTGAATCTAGTACGATTATATTTGTCTTTAAAATTCGCAATTTCTAAAGGTTCTTCATGCAAACTTCTCCCTACTCCATGTCCGGTAAGATTTTTAATCACTTTGAAGCCTCGCTTTTTCGCTTCTGTTTCAATTAGATGTCCAATGTCAGAAATCCTCACGCCACCTGTGATTTGAAATATGGCTTTTTGTAAGATTTCTTTCGATGCATCGACAAGCTCTTGATGCCCATTTATATCTTCCCCAAGTACGAATGATGCTCCATTGTCTGACCAAAAACCATCCAATTCAGCAGAAACATCTATATTTATCAAATCGCCTTCCTTTAGGATTTTCTTTGAGGAGGGTATTCCATGGCAAAATTCATTGTCAATGCTAATGCACGTCCAACCAGGGAATTTATAAGTCATATAGGGAGCTGAGTTTGCTCCAAATCCTCTCAAAATACCTGCTCCAAATTCATCAAGCTCTTTGGTAGTCATACCCGGTTGGGCAAAATTTCTCATTTCTTTCAACGTGTAAGCAACTGCTTCGCTTACCTTTTTCATTCCATCCAGCTCCGACTCTTTTGTTATTGACATAAACCTATCTATTTGTTGTTAAATCGTATTGCGACCTAAATCCTGATGGCTTGCAAAAAACCTATCCTTATTTAAATCGCTTTGCAAATTTAATGAAAACGTAAGACCTTAAATCACGGAAGAATAAGCATCGTGCTCTATTAGTTATGTCTGCTATTGTTCTCTTCTTCTATTCAGATGCTGATAATGCTCCTGTAGTGGAGTGAGAAGTTCTCACTTTACCATTCAATCGTTCAGTGAGTCAATCCCCTCTTCTTTAAGTCGCTTAAGGTGCGCTTTCATTGCTTCTACTTGCGCTACCGGGTGTCCTTGCCAAACAGTAACTTCGCCGACCACCTTAAAAGGATCGGTCGAACGATATGATTTTGTGGGATTACCTGGAAATTTTTTATCTGTCAAGTCAGGATCATCTTCAATTTCGCCGGTAGGCTCTACTAAATAGATCCTTCCCGGTCCATCACCCAATGAAAGTTCAGCACCCCAGATAGCAGCATCCAATGTGGCGGTTAAGAAGATGTATTTTGCATTTTTATTTTGCCCATAATTCGAATTGAAACCTACCTCGATTATGTCCCCAATTTTAAGCTGGGCTTTTGTTCCATGAAAATAGGTCTGCGCAAAAGGAGATGCTCCTGACTCTCTTGATTTCTGTTGGTTTAACTTCTGCTCCATGATCAAAAATTATTTCAATAGATCGTTCTTCGGTAATCCTCAGCAGGAAAATTTATTATTGGCTATCGATCAAATCCAACCCAATTCTTTAACAGTTCTTTCACTTTCTACATTGCCGGTATGCTGGGTAGCTTTTGGCTCGAAAAGAAGGTTAAATACAATTTCTCCATTTGTATGTGGTCGGTGTTCTACTCCTTTCGGGACAATCAGAATTTCACCTTCCTTTACTTCCACGGTTCGTCCATCTCGGAAATCCATCAGTAAGGTTCCCTTGAACACCATGAATAATTCATCCTCATTTTCATGACTATGCCATACAAAGTCGTCTTTAAGTTTACAAAGCTTCACATATTGTCCATTGAGTTCGCCAATAATATGTGGAGTCCATTGCTTTTCAAATAGTGAGAATTTTTCTAAAATGTTGATTGAATTGATTTCTTGCATATCGTTTTAATTTTTAAGCATTACTGAGAAAATTGATTTCTTAGAGAACCAGATATTAGCCATTTAGCGAATGGCTTACTTTTACTAATTTGATATTAATTTGGGCTGATGCATGCTGATGCAATGCAATCCGCCTCCACCCAAATTAACTGCCAACGCATCTAGCATGATCACTTTTCGACTTGGAAATGCTTCCATTAGTATCCTCTTTGCTTCCTCATCCTGCATTCTAATTTTATCGTCCATTCCCTCCCGCCAATATTTCTGGCCGACAATAACTTTATTCGTAATGATGAAATTCAGATAGCTTGCCGGCACTATAACACTAATTGATTCTCCATCGGGAAATTTACTTCCATCTTGATAATCGAGCATTTTAATATATTCATAAACATAATCGCCCGGATTTAAGCTTGAAAGAATGGTTTGCGGCAGCGGTAATCTTACGATCTTAAATGGCTTTCCATCTTGGTCGCTACTCGTCGAAAGGATTTTAAAATTTTCCTCCAAGCGTCGATGATTTTCTTGAGCCAAAGGGTCATCCAGATGCGTGCTGTTTATACTCGCTAATAGTATGGTAGAATCATTGATAAAGCGGGCAAATTCATCTATATGACCATTGGTGGTTACTACTGTATAAGCTTTGTCATTATCGGATGTGGATATTGGGCCAAGAAATGTGTGGCTATCTTCTACGAGCCCTTCTTTAAGCCAAATTACTTTTTTCACACCTAGCAATCTTTGATATTCCGCCTCCATTTCAGCTTTGGACATGCTAGGGTTGCGCCCTTGCTCCACTGCCTCAGTCACCATTAAAGCACCTTTACCGTTAAGCTCCCGACTTCCTCCTTCGCTAATCATTGCACTTGAAATCAGCGGGAGGTTTAATAATTCCGCTACATTCTCATCAAATTTCTCTTCAGTAATTGCATCTGCATCTAATGTATCAGCATAGCCCCAAGCATTGAAGTTAAAGTCTGCAATAGCATGCTTTCCATTGCTGGTTTCCACAAAGACCGGCCCCATATCTCTCGTCCAAATTTCTACAGATGGAATGACATGGAAAATAAGGTTCTTCAAATCGGGATACTTTTGAACCAATGTTGATTTTGCATTTTGGAGAACTGCTTCATCCGCACAGCTTATTACCAAAGTGAGATCACTGACAAGGGCATCAATAATTGCAAGCGTGACGGCTTCTACCGATTCTTCCTCTTTATGGTTGGTAGTAGGCCAAATCAGCCAGAGAGCATCCATTTCTTCAAACTCACCCATTTGTCTGGCAACAGTCCATTGCTCTTCCTCTATTGGTGAAGAAGATTTACAAGCGAGGATCAGGAAGGAGGTGATAAATAGTAGTGCGAAGATTCTCATTGTTTTGCCATAAATTTTCCTCATTCGAATTTTTACTTTTGGAAGCATTTCAATTCAATATACAGCAAAAATTGAAAGAAATATTGCGGGAGGAATTAAATAACGCAGTGAAGGACTTACAAATCTTAAGATAATTTTTTCCTCTCTAAATGCGGAGAAGCTTATTCGTAAAGTTCAAGAAGGAATCTTGACTTGTTTGCTTTCTAAAAGATCCCATAATTGATGGATCCTTTATTACAAGATGTTTGAATAAAACCTACTTGACTGATAGAATATTAAGCCTACAACGCCTCAGTTGTAATTTTCAACCCTTTGTAAAGTGATTTTATCCAGCCTGAGTTGGGCTTCACTTCTGAATAAGGATTAAACTAATTCTATAATTCATTTTTTTTATTTGAGGCACTAGAAACCAATTTAGCTATAACTACTGCTGGATATAAGATGCCAGTAGCTGAAAGAAATACTGAAGCCATTCTTGAGGCCATATTTGAGGGATAGATATCTCCATAGCCTACAGTTGTAAGAGAAGCTAAGCTGTAATATATATAATATGCATAATCTTCATCATCATTCTTTAATTGGATGTCGCCAACTATAGCATCGCCAAATAAGATGGTAATCATTTCAAATAGAAACGCTCCTAGCAATGCAAGTAGTAGATAAACATTAATAGCTCCAATTACTCTATATAAATTGATTTCATTATCTCTAAAAAGCAACTTGATATTGATAAAAATAAAAACAAGCAGATTAAGTAAACCAACGATTCTTTCCAAAAAGTAGAATTCATAAGGTGAATCACTGAATCGAATCAATTTCAAAACCACATGAGTAAAAAAAAGCACAATTGTAATTACAATCAAACTATTATCTTTTGCAGAAAAAATTCCTGTAAAAAAAAGAGCAATAAACATCACGTTTAAAAACAAAATACTGTCATACCCAAGGTCTATTAGAACGGGCATCACAAAAACAATAAAAACTAGCATGAATGAAAGAGTAATAAAGCTGGCATCTGATAGCCAATAGTTTTTGATTTGGGTTATTGCTCTCCTCATTTTTTACTCTATTAATTGGACCTCTCAAAATCAGCATTTTCAAGTGATTTTGAAAGTAACTAGGCAATATTTGGTGTAGAAATCAAAAAATATGGTGGAAAATTTTAATCTTGGATAAAATCGAAAATGAGAAAATATGACACTTAGAGATGAGATTTTCTTAAAATCGGATTTGCAATTTAGTTTGATTGGTAAATTTTCAAATTTCTCTAGATTGTTCATCAAGAATAATTATTAACTATTCTTTTGTACCTGATCCTATTGTATTGCTGCAATAAGTTAGGGTAAAAGTTAAAAGTAAGGTTTCCAATGAATAGGATAATTGCTGTATTAATCGACTTTGTATAAAAAGCATAAATATTCGTCAACAGGCAGAAAATGAATAAAACTGTATGGGACTTCTCTATTTGATAAGTTTCATTCAACTTGTCTTTAATTGTTCCCAAATTTACCACATTACGATGCGTTGGAAAACTTCGTCTTATTCTCTTGTTGATAAAGTCACCATTGGTTGAGAATTTTTTGAATTGATCAACTCCTAATTTTTTGTAAAACTTCAAATCTGTGGAGACCTGGATTTTGTCATAAAATTCCTTTGGTAATAGGCTTACTAGATAGCTTATCCCAATAAAAAGAATTGCCCATTTGAATTCTCCTTTTCCTGTAAAATAGAATAGTACACTTGGGGCTAAGGTTGTTGAACACAATCCTGCAATTAGAATTAAATTTAGTCTATATCTAAGTTTTTCTAATTCTTGTTCCTTTTGCATAATAGATGCTTTGAAAGCAATAGGTAATCGGAAATTTCAGAACCCAATTTATCCAAGCTAACAAAAGGGATTATTGAATTTTCGAAAGAATTTAGCTCATTGGCGCTCGGACTCCACAATACTACAAATGTGTAATTAAGATGATCCCAATCATTAAAAATACGATTGAGAGTAAAGGGTTTAGGAATAAACATCACTAAAGACCCAACTCATTACTTCACAGCTTTTTCAAGTGCATTCCTCCCGCCTACGATTGGTAGTGTTAGAACGGTAGCATCTAAATCTATCGTAAGTTCGGTTCCAGGTTTTGGCAAAATGGTAAATTCACTATCCGAGGAAAAGATCATCAATCCAATCTGCTGACCAGCCGAAATTATTTGATCGTCAGGCTGTAAGTCAAAACTTACTTCATAGAATTTACCTGGTTCCAGTGGTTCTGATTCCCGTATTGAAGCATGATTTTGCGGATCGGCCCAACCGCGTGTGATAATATTATCCGTGATTTTGGCATTTCGACCTTCCGTCCATGGCAATGACACCAGCCAAACAGAAAGATTAGCTGCTGGCTTATTAGAAGCTACTTTCACCGTAATCTTAGAAGTACCTGATATATGCACAGCTTCTTTGAGCACCGGACTCAGGTATAGAAGTCGATGATCTGTATATTCAGCTTGTGCCAAGACTGAACCTGAAAAAG
Source organism: Peijinzhouia sedimentorum (assembly GCF_049340005.1). Lineage (NCBI taxonomy): Bacteria > Pseudomonadati > Bacteroidota > Cytophagia > Cytophagales > Peijinzhouiaceae > Peijinzhouia > Peijinzhouia sedimentorum. The sequence continues at coordinate 183,959 of NZ_JBMPIY010000004.1, read as the reverse complement.
AGTAGTTATCAACCAGCGTTTCTTTTTCACCACCATTTACTTGATCTAAACTAAGCGATCCGGCAGCAGGAGCTCCGCCTTTGAGGTATAAATTCACATCTGAAGCGGCTGGATTTGGATAATCAGCATAAGCTGTGGGATTGCTTTGCTCATCCTGCTCACGCACAATCCAAGCCTTGGGCTCATCCTCTACGCCATTCTCAACTCCGTGCAAATAGCGGGTAAACCAGCGGTTCATCATAGAGAATGGAGGTGGTCCACCGTGTCCGTTTTGGTGATAATAAATCTTGGAAGGAATTCCTTTGGCACGAGCCGCATTGTAAATGCGGTAGCTATGTTCAGGCATTACATTCCAATCATTAAATCCATGGGACATCAAAAGTGCGGCTGTCATTGGTTCCATCTGATTTAGGTAATCCCGGCCAGCCCAAAAGTCATTGTAATCCCCTGTAATCCTATCCATCCCTTGTGCCATTTCAGTATCGCGGATGGTTTTATTGTTGTAAGGTCTTTTGGCTTCATCGCCACTATGTATAAAATCATAAAGCACATCTATGTCTTCGCCCAGATATCCTCCCGGCGATCGTACCAATCCATTAGAGCGATAATAGTGATAATATGATGTGTTTGGAGCTATCGGAATAATGGCTTCAAGGCCTTTGACTCCTGTGGTCGCAGCTGCCAATGGTAGAGTGCCGTTATAAGAAGTACCCGTCATGCCTACTTTTCCAGTAGACCAAAATGCCATTACTTTTTCATTACCATCTGGTGTGGTATAACCATTGTCTTTGCCAGTGAGCCATTCGATTACGGCTTTAGGCGCAAGTGATTCGTTTGGCCCTCCTACTGTAGGAGCACCCTGTGACAATCCCGTGCCTGGAGAGGAAGAATGGACAACAATATATCCCCTTGGAACCCACTGCATGATTTCGGAATTTGAGATAATCGGTCGCTCTCCTCTACGCCTTACTTCCACGTGCGTACGAGGTGGAGCGGCTTCACCTAATTCATGTTTTACTTCCCAAAATAGTCCGGGAGCACTACCAGCGGTGCCTGCAAAATAAGGACTGGTAGCATAAATTACTGGCAATTTGAGTCCTTCAGTTTCAGTTTGCTTCGGACGTGTCACAGCCACATGCATGCGATCCAATTTTCCATCTCCATCCGTATCAAACTCCGTCTCCACCCAGAGGTCATGGCGAATCCAGTTAGCAGGCTCATTTAGTTCTGGCACGACCTGAGCCTCTCCATTTTCAAATACAGGCTTGACTTGAGCCAGTAAGGTTGAAGAGCCAATAAATAGAATAAGGATAATAAATGCGGTGCGCTTGATGCTTTTCATTTTAGGTACAATTTGGAAATTATAACAAATTATGATTTTTAAAGCTAATTGCAATTAAAAGATTAGCAAGATGTTTTCGGGCGAAGCAAAATTACTAGTATTTGAATGTAGTGGAGGCAAAATTCAATGCATCTCGCAAGACTTAACTATAACAGAAATCATTCTGAAAAGTGAACTGTCCAGAAAGTGTGTAAAAATGCAATTAGTATATTCTAGAACTTAGATAAAATGAAACTGGTAATTCCATTCGAAATTTTGTAGGTGTGCCATTTATAATCAGTGGAGTATATCCTTTTAAGGTTGAATTGATATAGGCTTTTCTGATCGCGTCATCGATTTCTCTAGAAAGACTTTTTTAACAGTTACTAAGGTCACTTTTCCGCTTTCATCTATTTCTATATCTAAAAGCATTTCTCCCTCAACTCTATTTCGTGCCATTTGGCTTACAGCCTTAAGAAACTCATTTGACCATTCTACATTACCTTGGACAGGTTGAGGTGATTGCTCTTTTGGTAATTCTACTCGTTCATAATTGCCATCATTATTTTTATCTATTGAAATTGAATATCCTAGCCCCCTTGATTGTGGGAGGAATTTTGAGCTGAATTATTGGTAGTACTACACGATGATATTGCCAGAGTAATAAAGAATAGGGAAAGTAAAGATGATCTCATTTTGAAGAGTTAATGGATGATTTAGCTCAATTTGGATTGGGAGATGTTTGTTAAAGAATGACAAGCTCTCTTATAGAAGCTTAATTTATTGGTTTATAAAGGTTTTGTTTTAAATCATTGCATTGAAAATTTCTTTAAAATCAACAACACTTTCAGATTAAGTTAAGATACTAAAATATGTGACTTTATTATTGTATTGTTTTTTCCTACTTTATAAATTTAGTCAAATCACGATATTTTGTAATAAAAAGATCAAATGTAATAAATTTAGATAGAATTTTTCTAAAAAAAAATTAGGGTTATGACTTCTCTTAGGGTATTCCATTCTTAGAAACTCTGGTATAAAAGTGCTTACACAGCCAATTTGACTAGGTTTAGCACTAAGATGATGGAGGCGATCCACGATTCATCATTGTCTTTGAGCTTTGGCCTGCGGGAGGATAGCTCTTGTTATCCTTGTCTTTGCTCTGCTTTTGTTGTTGAGCTAACTGCTCCATGTAAAATCCATGAATCGGTTCATTTATTTTTACAATCAATTGCTGCCCAAACGCTTTCTAATATCCACAAGCAAACATTAATGGGAGGCTCCTTTATATAGGAGCTGTAGCCCTGAAAATATTGTAAGTGCATATTCACGGTAATCTGTGCCACGGTTTCTCAATCATCCAAATTAAGCAGATGCTTGATGATCACTTCACTAATAGGTACTCTTGGATTCAGCAAATGTTAGCCTGTGCTTTTGACAGGATTATGCATATTGTCAAAACAGTTACTGCGGCTAGTAACTGCTTTCAGCTTGTCCAACCCACAGATTTTTTCCATTTCTCAATTTCCTTTTTCCTCTTTTCAAAATCGGTAGGTGGTGATTGATTTTCAATTTTCGCTTGCTTCCTTATATACTCTGTCTGTTCTTCAATTGTGTTAAGTCCAATTGATTTTCTTCTTTGATTGACTTTGATTAAGTCTTCAATAAGGTTTGGGCTTAATTCACCGTTTTCGTCCCAATCAAACTGAGTTCCGTAAAGCTGAGGTTTACCTTCAAAGACAGCTATTCTGTCTTTCAGGTAAGCTAAATTTCTTGGATCTGCTTTATATTCATTTACTTCGTTTTCTAATAGCTTAACACACTTTTTCATAAAATCAGGCTGTCCGATTGAATGTTGAATAATTAACCAAGTTGCTTCACTGGCTTCTTTGCCTACTTTATCAATAGTTGGATAACCAATTGTGTCAATAATTTCATTTAATTTCTTGGCATTTTGGTTGTGAAGGTTTGCCATTTCTTCGTTATAGCCTTCGCTAAGTTGCCCACTTAAAATAAGTTTATCACGTAACTTCAAGTCAGCATTTTTTAGTCCAATTATTATTTCTGCAATGTTTTTATAATCCATTCTGCTGAACGTATTGTTTCTAAAAATTCTTACGAACTATTTGCCATTGTGTAGAGGCATGCTTTTACTCCAAAATTTCCTTACCAATCAGACACGTCCAATTTATAAAGATTATCTCAGGAAATCGTTTTACTCCACTATGCGACTATTGGTAAAGTCGTTTAAAACTGTTCGACTGTCAGTTCATTGTTCGCCATAGCACCAGCTAAATTTCCTGTAGCTACTGCATTAGCAACTGAGCGCATCATATTTACATTATCTCCACAGGCAAAAACACCAGAAACAGTTGTTTTTTGAAAATTATCCACTTTGATATATCCTTGTTCTGCTATTTCGCAACCCAATGAAACAGGAATATCAGAATGTTGCGTAAACGGAACTGCTGCATATAAAGCATTAAAGCCTATTTTGTTACCATCGTTGAAAATTACATTTTTGATTTGTCCGCTTTCGTGCTCTATTTCAGTGATGTCCGTTTCTACAATCTTTATATTGTGCTTATTCAATTTTGCTATCTGTTCGGAATTGAAATCTGCTTTTCCTGTAGTTAAGATTGTAATGTTATCTGTCAAATTATTGATTAATGAAGCCAAGTGAAAAGCTCTTTCTCCATTTGCCAAAATTCCTGTCTTTTGGTGGCGGAATTCGTAACCATGGCAATACGGACAATGAATTATAGATATCCCCCAACATTCGGAGAATCCTTTTATATCAGGTATTTCATCTTTTATGCCGGTGGCAAATATGAGTTTCTTAGCTTTAAATTCTTCACCTGTTTGCGTTACGATTATTAGATCATTTTCAGTTTTCTTTCCGCTAATAGCAAGTCCGCTGTAAAATTTCACGGTATTATACTTCAAGACCTGGGCTTTAGCTTTTTCTGCAATTACACTTGGTTTTTCTCCATCATGTGTAATGAAATTATGCGAATGTGGCGTTTGTCGGTTACAAGGCAATCCGCCGTCAATGATTAATACCTTTCTCAATGAACGTCCTAATGCCATTGCAGCAGAAAGACCAGCGTAACTACCGCCTATGATGATTACATCAAATTGTTTACTGTCTGTCATAATATTAAATTTTGTAAATGCCATTTATGCAAAAGGCTATGCCAAAAGGAGAGACTCATACCAGTCTGATGATTTTCCCACCAGCTAGTATTTGGACGGCAGCCTGAATTTAATTTTGCGGTACCAAGGCCTCAATTTCGATTTCAATCATCATTTCTGGGAGTCCAAGTTCGTTGATGCCAATCCAACTGCCTGTAGGAAAATGATTTTTATAAATCTCGTGTCTGTAGGATGCATTTTTTTGAAGTTCAGCCATGCTCGTAGTATAAATATTTTCGAGTATCACATCATCAAAAGTGCAACCGTAATATTTCAAAACTTTATCTAAGCTGGCATAGCAATTTTTCATTTGTTGCAAATAATCACCCTCCGCAATAGGACTTCCTTTGTCATCAATACTGATTACACCTCCAATTTTTACAAGATTACCCACTCTGACTGCCTGCGTATAGCCGTACATTTTTTCCAATTCAGGTCGAAGAAGGAAATATTCGGGTTCTTCTGATTTCACAGCTATGACTGTTGTTTCATCATCTCCTTGCGGTTTCTGTTGGCAACTGAATAAAGCAAAAGACAACAAAACAATGATTGTTGCTTTAAAAAATTTGTCTAATGATTGAATAGGCTTGTCCATAATTCTAATTTTTCTGCCAAGGTAGAAAAGATTTTTGTTATTGCGATAAAGTCGCAATAAATTAATGCGAATTATTTGCATTAAGTTTGTGGTAGAAAAACAGATAATGAAACGAAGAAATACACCATCAAAAGAAGCTGTATTAGATGTTCTGACAAAAGCAGGTAAAGCAATGAGTCAGGATGCTATTGAGGAAAAAATTCGAATAGAAGTAGACAGAGCTACAATATATCGGGTATTGAATCGATTTTGTGAAGACGGATTAGTACATCGAATTGTAGCTGAAGACGGAAAACAGTATTTTGCTATATGTATGAAATGCGATAAGAATAGTTTTACCGACAATCATTTTCATTTTCGTTGCAAAAATTGTGAAACAATAGAATGTCTGCCTCTACCTGTTCACTTTTCTGTTCCTCAAGGTTATAATGTGGAAAGTGTCAATTGCGTCCTTACAGGAACCTGTAAAGATTGCTCTACATAGTTGGTGGTTAAATAAGGTTGCCCATATAATTCGCTGTTAATCGATATATTCAAAGCCTTAACAACTTTTCAAATCAGTCTCCATCTTTATATGAGGAACGGAATTGCAAATACTAAGATAAATTAGGAGCGCTTCACAAAAGCGCTCCCGTTGAATGCTTTTCTATTCATCCTTCAAAATCGGTAAATACCTATTCCAATTAGCAATGATTACCCAAACATTAATTCCAAATAATACCAATGCTATTCCAATGCCTGATATATCGTGCACTAAGTGATGAGCAAATATTCCTACCATTACTGGAAGAATTACTATTGCACCTAATGCTCTTGTTTTAGGTATCGATATTAATACTCCTCCAACAATTTCAACAATTGCCACTAAAGGAAATATCCATTTAATCGTCACAAACCCACCAACAATTTGCATCATTTCTTCAGACATCTCAGGCATTGGCATATAGTTGAAGAATTTGTTTAGACCAGAGTTAACCATTATTAACCCGAATAGAACACATAGAACTGTAAGAATCTTATTTTTCATTTCTCTTTTGGTTTTGTTATTAATAACACAAAAGTAAATAGTTTTGATTACTAATTGTTATCAGTTACCTTTAGGTAATCAATTGAGCGACAGAGATGAAAAAAATGGAACATAAAGAGTGCATGTCTACTTTATTGCCTGTTAGGGATACATTAGACATAATCGGCGGCAAATGGAAGATTTTGATCCTCATTTCAATTTGGGAAGGCAATAAGCATTTTAGAGAAATAGAGCGAAGCATTCCCAAATTAAGCACGAAAGTGTTGTCTAAAGAATTGAAGGATATGGAAGAAAATCAACTAATTACACGATCAGTCTTGAACGGTTTCCCAGTTCGTATTGAATACACACCAACTGAATATTCCAAAACATTGCAAAAGGTCATTTTGGAATTGCAGAATTGGGGTGCTAATCACAGAAAAAAGATTTTTGGAAAATAGTATTCAGAATTTCGATTTCCGTATAGTGCTATACTTCTCATTAATTTCACTAAAAATTTAGGTAGTAGCTTAAAATAGGGAGAAGGGATAGCTGGGTTATATCTTCAATTCTTTTGTTTACATCACTATAATATTTCTCAATAACAACCTGATTGTTAGTTATATTTTGGACGTCAATTTTTAGTTCGTGACTTATTTTAGCTTTATTTATTCGATATGTTATTGACAAATTCAAATTAAATACATCATCTCCTTTATCTTGAAAAGCATTAATTTCATCATAAACCACTGATCCATTTTGTATCGATTCATCCAGCTTAATATTCAACAATCTATTTCCTCCCATCCAAGTAACTTTTGAGTTGATTCCAAGGACATTGTTTTCATTCTTCCCAACATTAAACTCTTTTCCTATAAGTCCATTTGCTATATAATTTCCATTAAAGCGGGTGTTTCTCCAAATATTGTCAGTTGCTTTGTATTTGGAGTCGAATAAGGACGCAGTTAGCAAAAAGTAGTAGTTATCGGTAAAATATTTCTCAAGTGTCATCTCTAGACCGATATTTTTACCTTTTCCCTCGTTAATAAGAATTCTATCAGAAAACTCGCTCCTTTGATTAATAATCGAATAGCTGCTGTTGCCTATTTCCACGGGGATGTTGTAAAGGTCTTGATAGTATGCTTCTACTTTGAAGAATAGATTGTTTGTTAATTTATTTTCATAGCCTACCACATAATGTCTTGCTTTTAGTAATTCCAAAGATGTATTAGGAGAACTATTGTTTCCTTGGTTATCATAAACCAGTGTGTTATAGTTACTCAAGGAAGTCATATTACTATGAAAGCCTAAACCTGCTGTTAATGCTTGGCCTTTCGGCAAATCGTAACGCATAGAACTGCGCGGTTCAATAGTGACTTCACTATTTTGTGATGTTTTTTGACTATGTATTCCAGCGACTATACTCAGCCGTTCCGTGGCTCTCCATTTCCAATTAACAAATGATTGTAACAAGCTGGCATTATCATTTACCGCTAATAGGTTCTTGAACTGACTACTAGCTATATCATAATATTCCGCATCAAAATTGAAATTAAAGAAGGAATAGACTATCCCCACTTTAAACAAATTTCTGTTGTTGTATTTATAATTAAAACTTGAATTTATTCGAGAGATATTATTTGTTGTTTTTGAATTTTGATCTTCTTGCAGTGTATTTGTATCGAATGTCCTCAAACTGCTATTTTCGCTGCCATTGATAGAGTGTGAAAGTGTTGTATTCACATAAAATCTATCATTCACTGATATTAAGTGTTTTACCCCCAAGATTCCCAATTGACCATTTTCCTGATACTCTTCATTGATAAAATCTTCATTATCAGGTGAGTGGTATGTAGAATTTATACTGTTTAACCCTCCTAATCCAAAAAATGAAAATGATCCCATTTTATCGGTTGGGATGAAAACTTTGAATGACATATCTTGATAAATAGGAACACCGCCAAAATCAAGAACGCCTAAGCTGCTTAGTAGTCCAAGTGTTGAATATCTGTAATTGATTAGATAACTGCTTTTCCCTCCTGTTTTGAATGGGCCTTCTGCGGTAAGATCCGTGCCCAAAACGCCAATTGAAAAGCTATATTCTCTTTTTTCACTATTGCCATTTCTCAATCTCATATCAAATATTCCGGAAAGGGCATTTCCATACTCTGGGGCAAAGGCTCCTGTGAAGAAATCCGAATTTGCCAACATTTGGCTATTTAGAACACTTATCGGCCCTCCGGTTAGGCCTTCTTGAGAAAAGTGGTTTGGACTGGGGATTTCTGTTCCTTCTAATTTCCATTGAATAAATCGTGGATTATTGCCTCTTACGATAATATCATTATTCCCATCGCCTGTAGAAGCAACCCCTGCAAATGAAGAAACCAAACGTGCAGGGTCACCAATTCCTCCTGCGTATCTTTTAGACTCTTCCACTGATAAGCCTTGGGATGATATCTGTGACATTTCATTTATTGATTCAGATTTGTGTCTTCCGGATGTTACAATCACTTCATTAAGTGTATTGTAAGATTCTTTTAACTCAATGTCCAAAATCGTTTCTTTTCCAGATTTTACGACAATGTCTGGGATGATTTTTTCTTCATAGCCGAGGTAATTAATTCTAATTGAAACTCTACCAATTGGCACTTCTTTAAGTGTGAAATTGCCTTCACTATCAGAAACCGCACCGATCAAAGGGTCGGTTCCAAGCACTACCACATTTGCGAACGAAATCGGGAATTTCGCATCCGTATCTATGATTTTTCCTCTTATTGTCTGCGTTAAATCTTGTGCTATCAAATTCGATGAGAATGAAATGAGTATACTCAACAGCAGTAAAGAATGTGAATTTTTAATTTTCATAAGATTATAGTTGTTTTTATAATCTCATGACAACTCACCAACAATTTACCCTTACTGCTTTTCGAAATTAATTTTCATTCCTTAGTGATATGCAAAAAGAATTCTAGGTAACTTCTTGTCTTTTCTGAAATTTAATACTCCAATGGAAAGTCCTTCTGAGGAATTACTGAAATTGACGATTCCAATTTGTAAGCCGTTATTTTGCTTTGCGCTATTAAAAATTCCTATTTGGATTCCGTTCATAGTATCGGACATATTCACCCCGGTATTTAATTGAATACCTTTCATAAGGGTGCTCTTATTAAATGCTGTTGTGATTTGCAATCCTTGCATGTACTCTGATTTATTCATTACTCCGGACAGCTGAGCTCCTGAAACGTTTTCAGATAAATTTAACACAGCTGATAACTGTAAGCCTGAAAATTTATTGGTATTGAAATTTCCAATCCCCGTAATTTGAACACCACTTTGTTTTCCTTTGGTGCGGTTCATTGCGCCACTAAGTTGTAAGCCTTTTACATCACCTCCAACCAAATTACTGAAACCTCCGATTTGCAAACCATTGACATTTTCTCGATTAATATTAAAGGCTCCTCCTAGTTCTAATAATCTAACTCCATAGCTATATCCACCAATTAGATTAATAGAGACATCATTTTTTACAGTTCCAGCAATCTTCAAATTGGTACTTATGCCGGGCATAATAGAAAACTGAAATTTCCTTATTGAGTATCCTGTTATGTTCTGAGAATTGATGACAACAGGTTTAGGAATTATAAGCTTACTTATTGGATATGATTCGATTGCCTTTACTTTCGGCATTTCAATCTTGACTAATTGAACTTCCTCAAGGATCTCAATTTTGGATAATTGTATAGTTAAGTTTTGGCTTCTTGGCTTCAGTAATAATGTGGTATCCTTGTAATTAACTTTACTCACAGACACCAACAAATCTTCTTGATTATAGGATAGAAGTGTTTCAAAATTTCCAACAGAATCTGTTAATACAGATTGAGAACCGAAAACATCTAAGACTGTCGCTCCACTAATTTGAGATTTACTTAATGAGTCATAGACAGTGCCTCTTATGATAATGTCATTCTTCTTTAATTCATTTACCGACTTTCTAAACAGTACCAGACTATTACTTGCCGTTTTAAAGACGATTTCAGACGGCAATATTTCAGGCAATATTTCTGAAATTCTTTTTTGGCTGCCTCTGAAATTTATTAAGGTGTTTGATGAAAGTATATTTGAATTGTATGAAAGATTAAAGGAGCCTTTCTTTGACAATTCGAAAAGGACTTCTTTTAGCGGCACATTAGTGAAGTTTACCGAAACCTTTCTGTCTAATAGTGGGGTGCTTTTCTGAGAATATCCTATTGTTGACGTCAAAAGGAAAAGAATAATGAAAATTTCTTGAAGCCTCCTCATTCTTTACAATCTTGCCCTTTAACGTCAATTTCTCCATTTTCCCTATGGGTTACGACTATCTTGAAACTAAACTCTAATTGTTCAAGAATCTCTTCTAAAGTAGCATTTTGAAATCTGCCCGTAAAAGTACAATTCTCTATTTCATTCTTTTCAAAATTAATTTGTGCTCCATAAGCATTAGTTAGTTCAGATAATACCTTATCCAATGATTGTTCGCTGAATTCCAAAACGCCTGTTTTCCAAAATAATGCATTGTTATTAACTGAAATTGATGGACTGAATAATTGCGTATTTTTATTGTATGTCAATGATTCATTGGCATTAAGAATCACAGTATCTTGAGTCACTTTTTGTAATACTTGAACTGTACCGGATATTACACCCACTTCAATAAGGCTGTCATTTTCCATAGAAGTTACATAAAAAGAAGTGCCAAGCACCTTAATTTCCAAGTCATTCGTAAGTACTCTAAATGGTTTTCCTGCCAGTTTATTTACTTCAAAAAAAGCTTCCCCAGTTAATTGAAGGGTTCTATTTTCAGAAAAATTTTTGGCGTACTTTACTTCCGTCCCAGTATTTAAATTGATGATTGAATTATCGGGCAACACTGTAAATGTGCTATCAGCACTAAAAAATTCAGTTTCATTAGTAACGTCAGTTAAACGCTTATTGTCATCAGATGAAGTGATCTTTTGAAAAATAAAATAAGTAAAAATACCTATTACTAATACAGCAGCTACTCTTGAAATAAAAGCTAAGCTTAATGGAATTTTACTCTTAGGTGGTATTGTTTTCTCCTTTGTGTTGATTTCTGATTCTATTCGATTCAACACTTTTTTAAATGCTGCACTTTTATCAAAGTTTATATCTGTATTAATCTCGACTCCTTGACTGTGGAACCAAATAGTTTGAAAATGCTCAAAATATTCTCTGTTTACTGAACTCATTTCGATCCAAGCTTCCACATACGCACTTTCTTGATGAGTTGCTGAGCCATCTAAGTACTTTGCTAAAAGTGAATCTTCAATATTGTTATTTAAACTATTCATACTCTCTATATTAAAAAACAACCCAAGCTCTGTTTACCCTTACTCATCATTGGAATTAATTTATTGAACCCATTAAAAACACAATTATTAATACTAAATAGTCTTTCAGTCGCTCTCTTAAGAATCGTAAGGCTTTGCCCATTTGTGCTTCTACAGTTTTAACTGAAATGCCTAATTTATCTGCTATTTCTTGGTATTTTAAGCCCTGCCTTCTGCTTAGTAAGAATATTTTCTGTCTTTCGGTAGGTAATTCAAAAATTGAGTTTTGAATCAGTTTATCTAAAGCGGCAGCATCCATTTTGCTCTCAATCTGGTCAACAGATTGTAAAGGAAACACTGAAGTTAAAAGATAAGCTTCTTTTACTTTTTGATGTTTTATCTGATTCAAACAAGCATTTTTTACAGCACTGTATAAATAAGCTTGGATGTTCGTATCATGGGTTAATTGCTCTCGATTGATCCATAATTTCGAGAATAACTCTTGCACTATATCTTCAGCGGTATCTTTGTCCTTGAGGTATTGAAAAGCACAGTAGGCAAGTCCATCATATAAGTCGTAAAAAAGCTTTTCAAAAGCTTCTATGTCTCCTGAAATAATATTTTCGACCTTACTTTTTTTATTCACTAGTCAAGATGTCTATTTCTAATTCGTCTGAAACTTGGTTAATACTGATGAAAGCAGTTCTCAGCTATGAATGCTGGCAGATTAAAACCACTTTTCTAGCCTCCTTAGTTAAAGGTAGCAAAAAGTAAGAATATGTCAATTGCCTGTAAAATCGTCATTGTTATCGTGTGTCTTGTCCAAAAAGGTTTACAGGTTTGAGATGAAGCTCTAAAGCAGATTTACAAATTTCTCAACTCTAGAGGAGCAATATGTCCATAGCCCATGGCTTTAACCGTGGGATAATGGAGAATCACAAATCAATTTTACCGACCGTAGGTGGGCCTCCCGCATAATCGTCTGAATCACGCCAGCCTGCCGTTTTTAGGTAGGGATTCCACGGATTTTTTAATTATCTAGTCCTAAAATGGGTTGACAAATTTGTGATGAAATCCTAAAGTAGATTTACAAATTCCTCAGCTCCAGAGGAGCGACATATCCATAGCCCATGGTTTTAACCGTGGGATAATGGAGAATCACAAATCAATTTTACCGACCGTAGGTGGGCCTCCCGCGCAATCGTCTGAATCACGCCAGCCAGCCGTTTTTAGGTAGGGATTAAACGGATTAAGGGATTCCACGGATTTTTTAATTATCTAGTCCTAAAATGGGTTGACAAATTTGTGATGAAATCCTAAAGTAGATTTACAAATTCCTCAGCTCCAGAGGAGCGACATATTAATAGCATTATCCATACGAAAATACATTTAGCTCCAGCGGAGCGATATATCCATAGCCCATGGTTTCAACCGTGGGATAATGACGAATCACAAATCATCCTCCCGCACAATCAGTCGGTATATGCTTCGAAATTAAATTAATGACTCTCTCAACACCTTAACGCTCAAAAATTCAATCCAATTTGCACCTTCGCTGCAATCGTCTGAATCACGGATTAAACGGATTAAGGGATTTCACAGATTTTTTAATACTTAATCCTAAAATGGGTTGACAGATATGAGATGAAATCCTAAAGTAGGTTTACAAATTTCTCAGCTCCAGCGGAGCGACATATTAATAGCATTATCCATACAAAAATGCATTTAGCTCCATAGGAGCGACCTGATAATGTTGGCTATTGCAGTGCTGCAGGTGGTATCGTCGGATTGCAAATCCTCTTTATCTGGGGTTCGACATTGCAAATGGCGAACAGTTGGTTGTTTTCAATATCATTATTTGGTGGTAATAATGGTAAATCATTATACGGTGTTCGTCTGTCAAACTTTATCTTTTCCATAGATGTTCAATATTTTCATTTTTCTGGCTGCGACATCAATATATGTCCAATTAATGAGAAATAAGGTAGTTAGTGTTCAAAATTTGAAATTTATTGGACATTCTATGCGAGACGCCGACAAATTGAGCATGAAATAAGCCTTCGTCCAGATTTAAGCACATTTTGGACAGATTAGGCTTTACTAATAAACCTCTTTTCAGGATTTTTAATCCAATTCATCAATCAGCCCTAATTTGCTTTTCTGATCTAGAAAGAGATTTCCCTCATTATTGATGTAAGAAACATTGTAATAGAATCACTCCAAACTACCTCCGCAATCGTGGAAAATATAATCTGCAAACTAGAGACCCGTTTTGGGCGAGATGCGTCTATCTAATCACTAGGGAGCTTCCCTTTTTAATTTATCCTTTACCTCTTGTAAAGAGAATTTAGCGGGGATCACTTGGAGGCCTTTCTTGTCTATGGCACCCCAATGCTCACCAATACGAATGATTGCAAATCCATCTGAAAAAGGATAGCACATGTCAAATTGTATTGGTATAATTACTTCTCCCTCTTTGTTTATGTAGCCAAATTTAGCTCCTTCTCTCACCTTTGAGAGTCCTTCGTGGTAATTATCTATTACCATGTACTTGAAATCAGTTAGCTGTTTTCCATTTAAGTGAAATAAAGCTTGATTATCTCCCTTACTCAATATCAATAACGAATCCTCAGACCAGCTCAAGTAATCATAAATACAGGGTATTACTTCATTGCCATTATGATCGAAAAGGCCATATTTGGTTGTGATGGAGCGTAAATCTCCAATCTCATTTTTTCCAAGTATGCTATCTTCCTTCTGAGTTACTTTATAGAATCCTTTTTCAGTGCTTATGTATGCAAATTCTGGCTTAATTATAATTTGATTTTCATTTGAAATAACCCCAAAATCATACTCTCCGAAATATTCAGCTCTATGTCCAATAAGAAATCTTTCCCTATCTAAACGTTTGATATAATCATATTTAAAGGGAATAATAACTTTATTTTCTTTATTGATTACTCCAAAGTGGTTTCCATTGCCTACTATTGCAGCCAACTCAAAAAATTCTCCTGCATAAAGGTATTGTGGTTTAATTATTTCCTTGCCGTCTATTTCTCGATAACCCCACAAACCTGACCGCTCAAAAGGTATAAGATCTTGTGCAGCCATTGTATTCCAAATAAGGAATACGAACATAAATGTTAGACAGCTCTCTATTTTCATAATTTTACATTTTGACCAGCCTGAGCATCCTTCATTCCTCAATAAATTCTAGCGCCTATCTCATAATTTGCCAAGTCGAATTTATCAATTAATTTGTTTCCAAATCCTTTTAACTAATCCTAATTTGCTTTTCTGATCTAGAAAGAGATTTCCCTCAGAATTGATGTAAGAAACATTTCAATACAATCATTCCAAACTTCCAGCGCAACTGTCAGAACTATGATTTATTTGATTAAAAGATTAGTATGATTTTAATTCTTATCTAGTCCTAAAAAAGGTTTACCGATTTGAGATGAAATCCTAAAGTAGATTTACAAATTCCTCAGCTCCAGCGGAGCGATATATCCATAGCCCATGGTTTCAACCGTGGGATAATGACGAATCACAAATCATCCTCCCGCACAATCAGTCGGTATATGCTTCGAAATTAAATTAATGACTCTCTCAACACCTTAACGCTCAAAAATTCAATCCAATTTGCACCTTCGCTGCAATCGTCTGAATCACGGATTAAACGGATTAAGGGATTTCACGGATTTTCTCGTCCTAAAATAGGCTTACAGATTTGAGATGAAATCCTAAAGTAGATTTACAAATTCCTCAGCTCCAAAGGAGCGGACTGTTTGTAGCATTATCCATACGAAAATACATTTAGCTCCAGAGGAGCGGCCTGATAATGTTGGCTATTATAATGTTACTGCTAATTATTTTGCTGCGGCGGGTGGTATCGTCGGATTTCAAATCCTCTTTAGTGGTAGTTCGACATTGTAAATGGGGAACAGTATGCGGATTTTCATTAAAAAATTATTGTTTAAAGATATCTTCTAACTCATAGATATCTTTTATGTTTACCCTTATGAAAAAGTTATTCATAATTGAATGTAGCATTTTAACATAGTCATCAAATACAATTTTAAGTTCTTGAAATTCTTCATCTGTTGCAATTATGATATCGGCGATAGATTTTGGGTGGATTAATTTATCTCTCTTTATCTTGATAATTTTTATGTATTTATATTTTGAGTCAAGATATTTTTGAATGATTTCTTCTTTGTTCCAAGTTTTACATATTTGTTTAAGAGTTTTCTTGAACTTGTCTTCAAATGAATCTTTATCAGAATATCCTTCATATGAGTCAATTTGATTTAAACCAAAGATGTCAGATTCAACTAATGAAAAAAAGCCTTTTAAAGCCGCTCTGAATTGTGTATTGAATTTTTGGTTATCTCCTTTGAAAGTCTCGGTAATTTCTAATAGGAGTTCGTAGTCCTTCCGTATTATATTATGTCTTCTTTGATATTCATTCAATGCAAGACTTGCTTTTCTAAACTCTTCTTTATCTTTGAATTCCTTTGAATGTTCAGTCATTTTGTTTGTTGTCTTTTAAAAGGTTCCATAACGGAAAAGTATATGCGTAACATGAGATTTCAGAGCAATTTATTCCACCTACGTCAAAATTTCTTAGGTGAAAAAGGGTCGCCGTATGCCTATCGCTTATGGTATATCTATTTTCGACTAGGTGCAGTATTTTATTTCCAATTTTTTTCAATTAGTTCAATTATCATTTCTTTATCTAAAAAGTAAACTGAACCGATTAACCCTTTATTAATTTTATGCATTATTTTTTCCTTTGAGTTTTCAGTAAATTTTCCTGAAATTGCAACAACAAATGAAGAAATGTACTGAGGGCTTTTGGAATTTACGTCATAAAATGGCATAGAAAAAGCATCGGTTATTTGACCCAATATTTCATCAATTGTAGAATTTACTTTGCCTGAGACATCTCCTGCTTTGACTTGCATTCCATAATTTCTAATCTGTCCGAATTTATCCATCTCTTTAAAAGTGAAATCCTTTCCATATTCTTTCTTTCCATGATTGTAATGTACAAATGAAAAATTCATCTTCCTCAAGAGGGGTAAAATCAATTCTGTAGAAAACAATTTTTCATCTTTATGAAATGCATCTTGCCACTTAAAATTGCCTAAGCTTATCTCGACTCTCCTAATTGTATTAAAAACTATTATTTTACTTTCCTTCAGGCTTTTCCCGATTAAATCCCCAATTTGAAAAATTACTCTTATTTTCATACTGGAGTTAAAAGCTAATCCTTCTTGAACTTCATATCTCTTAATTTCTACATTATCAAGATGTTCACACTCTTTCTCTAACGCTATATAAAAAGCTAACGGTGCCCATTTGTTATCTTTATTTTCAGTTAAGTCATCCGCTGTAAAAAAGTATTCAAAAATGATTTTGTCATCTGACCTTTCTAATGATGAGAAAGGAATTATTCCGTTAATTTTTTCTTCTTCCTGAAAATCTAAAATTAGATTTTCAGGAAAATTTACTGAATTGATTTCATAAAAATCCTTCGTTTTCAAGCCATTTCCATCTGCTATAAGTTTCCCTTTAAATTCTCTTACATCGCATTCATCAATTAACACTCCGTTTATTCGCAACTCATGGGTCACATCTAATTGCGGTTTGTCTTTTCTTTTTATTTCTATCATTTTTTTCTTCTGGCTAACATTCAAAAAAAAATCTCAAATTTGAGCTAAATAAAGCCCGAGGTCTTGATTAGCCAAACTCAATTTATCAATTTCCTCCCTAATCCTTTTAATAAACCCTAATTTCTTTGCTGGCCGAGAAAGAGATTTTCCTCAGGTTGATGTAAGAAACATATCAATTCAATCACCGCAAACTTTCGCTGCAATTGTCAGAATTAGGATTTTTAGGATTACAGGATTAGATGATTAATCAAGTTGTCACGTCCTGAAATAGGTTGACAAATTTGAGATGAAATCCTAAAGTAGGTTTACAAATTCCTCAGCTCCACAGGAGCGATATATCCATAGCCCATGGTTTTAACCGTGGGATAATGGAGAAGCACAAATCAATTTTACCGACCGTAGGTGGGCCTCCCACACAATCGTCTGAATCACGGATTAAACGGATTAAGGGATTTCATAGTAATTCAAGTCAGAAGGAGTTGTCAACTTAAAAAAATTACATAAAAGTTATTGTCAATATTATCATTGCTGTGAAAAACAAGATCAACTGTACATAGTTGAGAATTCGATTTTTGGATTCTAATGATGTACACTTGTTTTGAAGTCTTTCAATTTCCGTGGGAAGGTTTTCAAATTGCTCATGACAACTTTCAATCTTTCTCCCAATTTTATATTTTAATCTGTAGTTCTCAGATTCCAAGATGGCAATTAGGAGTCCACAAAAGACTGAGGCTAAAAGAAGTCCACAAGTTGTTTTAGTTGCTATAAGTTGTTCGCAGTCAGTTAATTTTTTGTCAAAAAGTAGAGTCAGCGAAAACCCTAGCGAAGCTGTCGCTAGTATAATTACTAAATTCCTTGTATAAGCAAGTTGTCCAACATGTATTCCTTTCCAAGAATTAAGGTTGTATATTTTTTTATAGTATTCTTTATTTCTCATGTAGTAACTTAATTTCGTCTTGTAGCCAACGGTCAGGGCTAAGAGCAGGCGGGCATTAAAACCCGATTCACTGTCCGCCACAACCAAAGTAAATTAAAAGTAATCACTTTCAATTTAGTACTTTCCGCCCTCTTGCTCTTTGGTGATTTTAGTGGTTTTTTTTTCATTTTTCAGTTCAATTAAAGCAATTCTTGGGTATTCATTTAACCTATTGGCATCAGCAAGTTTAATTTCAATTTCCTTCAAGCTCAAAGCAGAGAATTTTTCTTTCCATACTTTTAATTTTTCCCTTCTTGACTCAATTTCAGCATTAATAATAGCCTGTCGGTCAACGAACCATTTATGGATTGAAGGCCATATTGAAAACCAAGTTTTTTCTACTTCTAAAGGAAATTCTTCTGTTCTTATTAATGTAGAACTAATATTAAATTCTTTATTATCCTTAGAAATCACCTTAAGGTAAGAATAGTTAGACCAAGGGGTTACCCAACGCTTCATATTGTCTACTTTATTTTTGTGGTAAATTGGAGTATGTAATTCAACCATCAATTCATTAAAATGAAAAGAATAGACTTTATCCTTTTTAAAAGTTATTGTCTGTTCAATTCTATCTATTTCAACAATTAAGTCTTTATTAGAAATATAGTGCGTTAAGTGCATTATTGCAGTAGGAACCACTTCGAAAACAATAATTGCAATAATTGCAAAAAGTGGAGCTAATTCCTTTGAAGTTTCCCAGTCCATACCCTTTATGTAATGAGCAAAAGGAATTGAAATAATTAACAAAATCGGCAAAGCATATAATTGTCTCACTAAATATTTTAGAGAGTTTAATGTGTCGTTCCTATTTATTTTGTGGATGGATCTCATTTTTCAAAATTACCACTAATATCTTCATTAACGCATGAATGCGTTAATCCCTCCAATTTAGAAGTATTAACGAAACTAATCCGTTTAATTCCATCATCCCAGCATGGCTATTATTAATTTTTTTCATCGTTTGCTTATAAAGCTATGGTAATCTTCCAAATTACCCAATCCACCCCACCCCAAACCAAAAAAAAAGAGCCCTAACGGCTCTTTTGAATATTGTCTGAAATGTGGAAAGCTTATTTGATAAAGCGCATTCTATAGTCCACATCTACTTTGCCTTTGGTGATGTCCATAAGCTTGGTTTTGAGTAGGCGTTTTTTGAGGCCGCTTAGGTAGTCGGTAAAGAGGATTCCTTCTAGGTGATCGTATTCGTGCTGGAATATGCGGGCTGCATAGCCGCTCAGTTCTTCAGTTACCTCTTGCCAGTTTTCATCGTAGTATTTGATGCCCACTTTCTCGGGTCTGTAAATATCCGCACGGATGCCGGGGATGCTCAAGCAGCCTTCTTCCATGCCCCATTCATCGCCAAACTCATCGAGTAATACGGGGTTGATAAAGGCTTTGCGGATGGGCGATTCATCTTCGTCCTCGACCATAGGCGTGCTATCGATTACGAACAGGCGTACTCCTTCGCCCACTTGCGGAGCTGCCAAACCAACACCTTGAGCACGCTCCATCGTTTCAAACATATTTGCAATCAGGCTTTTCAAATCGGCGCTATCTTGCGGAATATCCTGCGCAAGTTTCTTCAAAACTGGGTCGCCGTAAGCTACTATCGGTAATATCATAAGTTACTTTTCGATTCCATGTAAGACTGCAATATAATCGCAGCGCTTACTTTATCTACATTTCCTTTAATTCGTCTATTGGCCTTGCTCATTCCTCCCGCTATCATCGCTTGCATAGCCATTTTGCTGGTATAGCGCTCGTCGTGCCATTCGTAAGCCAAACCCGGAAACTGCTTTTCGAGTTCCTCCACAAATTTCTGCACCGGCACTGTACTATCCGTATCTCTTCCCATCAAATCGATGGCTTTTCCAATCACCAATTTATCCACCTGCTCCGTAGCAGTGTATTTTTTCAAAAAAGTGAAAATATCCTTGCTGAGCACGGTTTCTAGCGGACTGGCTATTATTTGCAATGGATCGGTCACGGCAATACCTACCCTTTTCAGACCATAGTCTATCGCCATCAATCTGCCCATCTTAGTTGAGTTTCACGCGGTCATCGAGCATGCGTTGCGCACGTCGTTCCAGTTCCAACGCCTTGGGAAAGAGGATTTCATTTTCCACTTTGGCATGCACTATCAGCATTTGCTCGAAGTGCTGCAGCTCGCTATACAATACGCGCAGCTCCAAACTCATATCGTCCGTCAGCTGGTAATTGTTGGTAATATTGCGGATGCCTTCCATCTCATCGTCATGCACATCGTGCTCGATGGCATAGCGCTGCAATGAGTGCTTGTTGAGATTGAAAAAGAGTTTGCCGGGATTGTAATTGCCCTTAAGCGCTGTATCCAGCTCCATAATATAGGTGAAGAAAGTATCCTCTTCTTTGTAAATATGATGGATAAAATCCTCCACAAAAAGCGGAAATACAAACTTCAGGTCTTCAATCAAGGCCTGCATTTGCTTATCCTTATCTTGAATATGGTTGATCAGCTGCGCAATAAATGGAAGCTTTTTCTTGACAAAAACATGGTGCGTGTGTTTCAAATACTCAATCACCAATGGCACAGGATACGACAGCAAAAAGAGATCGAATTCCTCCCCTTTTTTGGTCACATTTTCCAAGCTTTGCACCACTTGGTCGAGCTTGAGGCCATGCGCATCGCAAACCTCCCGCAGAGTTTTGTCTTCGTAATCGTAAAATCCCACCCCAAAATAGTAGAGCACAGAGGCATAGACATAGTTTTCGTTGACTAAGTCGTTGATCTTGCGCTGTCCTAAAGGGAAAGAATTATTTTCCATTCAACAAAGATAGAGATTACATCCACAAAAAAGTCTGCCATTGGTCATAGTTTTCTAATTTTCCCGGTGCAATGGAGCATTTTTTATCATTGTAGATGAAAAACTAAGCTATTCAGATTCTGTTCGATTTTTGCTTGAAACCACAGATGGGTGAAATTGCCCAATCAGCATCAAAATGAAATTATTACGAGAATTAAACAATAAATTTGAAATGTGGTACTATACCTAAGTATTTGTAGGCCATAGAGCTTGGCCGCAAGCAAACGAAAAGCGGGAGGAATGCGTTTATAGCAACCATCCCAACCTTTTCCATTTTTACGGCAATATTATATCTTGAAGCTAATTTTTGAAAAACGAAGTGAGCGAAACTAAAAATACGAAGACCGCAATTAACCTCCCGCTGTTTGTCGGCTTGGCACTGGCAGCCGGGATTATAATAGGAGCCCAATTCAGCAAACCCAAACTCGACTCTACCGAAACGGTGATGAAAAACACGCTCAAACTGCGTGAAGTCCTTTTCTATCTCGACCGCGAATATGTGGATTCGGTAAACACCGATGATTTGGTAGAAAAAGCCATTAGCGGATTATTGCAAAATCTGGATCCGCACTCATCCTACCTCCCGCCCAAAAATGCTGAACTGGCCACGGCAAACCTCCAAGGCACATTCGATGGAATAGGAGTGGAGTTTAATATGATTCGAGATACGCTCACCATCATGGGCGTGGTTCCCAATGGTCCATCCGAAAAAGCCGGCGTTTTGCTCGGCGACAAAATTATTACCGTAGATGACGATACCATTGCCGGGGCAAATTATTCTAATCAAAAGATAGTAGAAACCCTACGTGGCCCAAGAGGCTCATCGGTGTATGTGGGTCTGCTGCGCAAAAACGAACCTGAATTGCTAAGCGTAACGATCCAAAGAGATAAAATCCCGCAGAAATCGGTAGATGTGCACTACATGGTAAATGACGAAATTGGCTATGTCAAAATAAGCACATTCGGTGCAGCTACCAGCGAGGAGTTTAGAATTGCTCTGGCAGATTTGAAATCGCGCGGCATGACCAAACTGATGGTGGACTTGCAAGGAAATCCGGGTGGCTATGTAAGTGCTGCCGAAGCCATCGCCGATGAATTGCTCGGTAACTCCATGTTGATCGTATCGCAAAAAGGAAAGCTGGAAATGTTTGATAAAGATACGTATGCCATAAAAGATGGCTTGTTCGAGGAAGGGCCGCTCGTATTGTTGGTAGATGAATATTCGGCATCGGCTTCGGAAATATTGGCGGGAGCGATACAAGATAATGACCGTGGATTGATTGTAGGTAGAAGATCGTTTGGGAAAGGCCTCGTACAGCGCCCAATCAAACTGGCCGATCAATCGGAGCTACGACTTACCATCGCTCGATATTACACGCCGAGCGGGAGGAGTATTCAGCGCTCCTACGAAAATGGCCGCGCAGCTTACAGCCAGGATATCGCCAATCGCTTGTCCAACGGAGAGTTTTTCCAAAGCGACACCACGCTGTTCGAAGGCAAACCAAAATTCGAAACGCTGAGTGGCCGTCCGGTATATGGCGGTGGCGGCATATTGCCCGATCATTTTGTGCCATTAGATACCAGCCAAAATTCTGCTTACCTCAATAGGCTTATCGCTTCACAAGTGATGCGCGAGCTAGCACTTGAAGTGGTAGACGAAAGAGGTGCGGCACTTAAAAACATGGAATTCCGTGAATTCGATCGAAATTTCAAAGTAGATGTGAACCTGATGAACAGGCTATTGCAAATGGCAAATAAGCAGAATGTGGAGTTTAGCCAAAGCGATTTCGATAAATCGAGAAACAAGATAGCGGGTTATTTAAAGGCCTTTATCGCCAAAAATATCTATGGTGATGCGGGTTTCTACCCAATTATCAATAACATGGATGAAGTTTATAAGATTGGTCTTACCTTGTTTGAAGAAGCAGGCGTATTGGCCAAAAAATAAAATAATTACACCATGACCTATTATCACAAACTTGGGCAAATACCTCCCAAGAGGCATACCCAATTCAGACAAGAAGATGGCAGCTTGTATGCAGAAGAGCTCGTGAGTTCAAGGGGCTTTTCAGGCATATATTCTAACCTTTATCATATCACACCGCCCACCAAAGTAGCCAAAGTGCTCTATCCAGAAAAGTGGGATAGTGAAATAGACAAGGAGTATCCGCTGCTGCAAACGCACCTCAATACAAGTGGCGTCACCAATACCGGCACAGATTACCTAAGCGCCCGCAAAATCCTGATGAAAAATCAAGATGTGGCAATGGGGATTTGTATGCCATCGGAACGCAAAACCGATTATTACTACAAAAATGCCGAAGCCGATGAGTTGATCTATATTCACGATGGCAACGGCAAACTACATTCGCAATTCGGCACGCTCGATGTCCGCAAAGGCGACTATGTAGTCATTCCGCGTACGACCATTTACAAATTCGAATGGCAAGAAGGTCCACTTCGCTTGCTCATCGTAGAGTCGGCTTCACCCATCGAAACAGTAAGTCGTTATAGAAATGAGCTTGGGCAATTGCTGGAACATTCGCCCTATTGCGAGCGCGATATACGTCCGCCTATGTCGCTAGAGCCTGAAACGGCCAAAGGCGAATACCACATGAAGATCAAAAAAGGTGGCTATTTGCATCATTATATTTATGAGAATAGCCCATTCGACTTGGTAGGTTGGGATGGCTATTTGTATCCGTATGCGCTGTCAATTTACGACTTTGAGCCGATAACGGGTCGCATCCATCAGCCGCCTCCGGTACATCAGACTTTCCAAAGTGCAGGCTATGTGATTTGCTCCTTCGTGCCTCGCTTGTTCGATTACCATCCGCTCGCCATTCCTGCGCCTTACAATCATAGCAATATCGATTCGGATGAGGTGCTGTACTATGCCGAGGGCGAATTTATGAGTCGCAAGGGAATCGACAGAGGTTCATTCACATTGCATCCAGGTGGATTGCCACATGGGCCACATCCAGGCACGGTGGAGAAAAGCATCGGTGCAAAAGAAACAAAGGAATATGCGGTGATGTTAGATACTTTCAGACCTCTATTTATTACCAAGGAGGCTAGAGAATATTTAGACCAAAATTACCCAATGAGTTGGAATGAGTAGATTTTTCGAGCAAAATAGCTTTTATAAAATTACATTAATTGGACTCATTTTGTGGCTCCCTTTGCAATTGGAGGCGCAAGATGAGTCTATTTATTATAAAGTGATCCATCCCGAAACCAAAGCAGAATCGTATCTCCTGGGCACTTTTCACACCTATCCCGAAGGTTGGTACGAAGTGCCGCGGGAGGTAAAAGAAGCGATGGCAAAATCCACCCGCCTTATTACGGAGATCGGGATTCCAAGCAATACTAGGTTTAGCAGAAAAGCATATAAGGTCACTCGATACAGAGGCAAGAAAACGGTCATGGATAAGCTAAACCGTAGCACAAAGGAAAGTTTCCAAAAGTATCTGGACGAGAATATTGGAGGTTCCCAAGCCGCAAAACAAGCATTACTCAAAACAAGGCCTTATTTCATGTATGGTAGAATGTTTTCCTTGCGATTTTCCGATAGCCTTATGCGCATGGAAGCACAACTCGAAGCATTGGCCAGAGAAAACGAGATTCCTGTACTCGGATTGGAGCCTGACGAAAAGCGGATATTAAGATATTACCGAAAATATGCCCGCTCTAGTAAACATTACAATTTGGATATATTAGCCGAAAGACAAATGTTGAGCAGTGCCAAGCTCTTTGGTGAATACCTCGAAGGCGACATTGCGGCAATGAAAAAATCGGTGGGAGGAGCAAGCAAAATGGCCGTGGAGCGCAACACCTATTGGGCACCGCAATTAGTAGAATTGCTGCGCGAGCCCAGTTTTGTAGCAGTAGGTACCGGTCACCTCATTGGCGAATTTGGTGTGAATGAATTGCTCAAGCAGCAAGGATTTATTGTAGAGCCAATAGCGCTCAGCCATCCACTTCCACAAGCGCTTATAGATTATTTGGAGGAGAACAAAGTGGAGCCGAATTCTGCCGAATAATTATCTACCTTAAGTCATTGCCTCAAAAGAAATTAGCTTAGATTTGCGCCCTTTAATCAATTTTTATGAAGGGCTTATTTACTATCTTATTGTTATTGCTTTCCAATACTTTTATGACCTTCGCTTGGTATGGTCATCTCAAATTTTCCCAAATGAAATGGTCGGCAAACCTTGGCCTGTTTGGGATCATTCTGATTTCATGGGGCATTGCCTTTTTCGAATATACTTTAATGGTGCCAGCCAACAGAATCGGCTTTAAGGAAAACGGCGGTCCCTTCACCTTACTGCAATTGAAAGTGGCGCAAGAGGTCATCACGCTGCTGGTATTTGTGGTGTTTTCGCTCTTCTTTTTCAAGACAGAGCAATTCCGCACCAATCACCTGATTGGCTTTGTGTTTTTAATATTGGCCGTTTATTTCATGTTCAAGAAATAAGGTATAATAGCATTTTTTCTTAACTTCATCTTATGAATGAATCATTAGCCAAAAAACTGAAAATAAAAGCAGGAATGAAGGTGATTCAATTTGAGCCTCCTGCCAGTTTTAGGGCCACCTTGGGTTTAGGGGTATCGAGGGATTTTACCGCAAATACTGCAGATGTTTTGCTTTTTTTTGCCCTCCATTCCCTTAAGCTCAAAAATTATTTCCAGCAGGCCTATCAAGCGGTGAAGGACGATGGGCTTATTTGGATTTTGTTTCTTAAAAAATCTACTGGTATCCAAAGCGACCTTACACGAGATAATGGTTGGGAATCCGTGGAAAATATTGAAATGAAGCCACTGACCTTAGTAGCCTTTGATAATAACTGGTCGGCATTTGGTTTTCGCAAGAAAAAGGGAATGACGCTAAAAAAATGGAGAGCAGAAGTTCGTAGTAAAGTAGATGAGAACCCATATATCGACCAGAAAAATAGGGTTGTCCACCTACCCAAGGAGTTCAAAACCCTCCTAGAAAAGGAACCCATAGCAATGGCCAATTTCCAAGCCCTTTCCTTCACCAATCAGAAAGAAATGATTGAATGGATCACCACAGCTAAACGCGAGGAGACAAAAAATGATAGGCTGAAGAAGAGTGTAGAGAAGCTAAAGAAATTGCTCTAGCACATTTTTTTAACCCAAGACAAATTTATTTGAGAGTTTGTTATAGGACTATTCGCTTATTAAGAATTGTACTCGTAATCCCCAAAATTCATAGAGCACACCTACATCGGCAGACGTGTATTTTTACATCTTTCATAATCGACTTAGGTCTCAATTATTAATTAAATGAGCAGTGATTAACGATGAAAATGGAGCAATAAAACTGCAATAAAAACTTTACACATAAAGAAAGTTAAGCTAGAAAAAACTTTACTTTTTATATTTTTCATCGTTATACATAGGAGGCCAAAATGACACCGAATATGAAGAAAAAAATTGTGATCGTTGGTGGAGGGTTTGCTGGAATATCGTTTCTAAAAGAAATTGACACAGAGTTATTTGAGGTTTTTTTAATTGACAAACTAAACCATCATCAGTTTCAGCCATTGTTTTACCAAGTTGCAACTTCTCAGCTTGAGCCTTCTAGTATTTCATTCCCCTTCCGATATATTTTTAGAAAAAATAAGGAGATACGCATAAGGCTCGCCAATGTCAATAATGTTGATGTTAAGAATAATAAACTCCATACTTCGATTGGCGAATTCAATTATGACTATCTAATCCTTGCGATGGGCTGCAGTACAAATTTCTTCGGAAATGATGAGATTAGTAAACATGCCTACACATTGAAATCAACCTATGATGCCATCACAATTAGAAACCAAGTATTACAGAATTTTGAAGATATCATTAACGACTCGGATAATGCAAAAGAGGAATTATTAAACATTGTAATTGTTGGAGCTGGACCAACAGGCGTCGAATTGGCTGGTTCTTTCGCAGAAATTAAAGAAAATATTCTACCAAGAGATTTCCACAGAATCGACTTTTCAAGGCTTAAAATATATTTGATTGAAGGAAGTAAAAATACGCTTAACAGCATGAGTGAAAAAAGCCAAAGTGATTCAAGGAGATACTTGAAAAAACTAGGTGTAGAGGTATTCACGGAAACAATCGTAAAATCTTATGATGGCGAAACATTGACAACCGATACCGGTAAAGTTTTAAAGACGAAATTCGTTATATGGGCTGCGGGAATTATTGCCAATTCAATGGCAGGCATACCAAAAGAAGCTATTAGGAGAGGGAATAGATTGAAGGTAGACCGAGTTAATAAGTTAGATAACAGTGAAAACATATTTGTTTTGGGCGACATGGCTTATATGGAAACGCCTAATTACCCGACAGGTCACCCTCAACTAGCCAATGTTGCCATTAATCAAGGGAAAAATTTGGCTCAGAATCTAAAAAGAATTGAATTAGCAAAACCTTTAAAAGAGTATGAGTACAAAGATTTAGGAACCATGGCTACAATTGGAAAGAATAAATCAGTTGTAGATTTACCTTTTGTACATTTAAAAGGGTTTTTTGCATGGTTAATATGGATGTTTTTACACTTAATGCTAATTCTTAGTGTACGCAACAAACTTATTGTTTTTATTAACTGGACTTGGGCGTATATCACCAAAAATACCGCATTGAGAATTATAATTAAAGAGAATAAGTGACCCATAACGAGTATCTATAGGTAGAATAAAAGATAGCCATTAAATACTGTGTTTAGGTGAACAACATATAAAAATGGTTTCGCACCTCAAAAATCATAGAGCGTACCTAACGGCACGCTGATTCACCTAATTCCACAATTTCCTACCCATAATTGTCCCAAACGGGACATTGTACAATAGCCAACCGTTTGCCATTTGCAATGTCGAACTACCGACAAGGAGGATTTGTAATCCGACTGGAAATGTAATCTGTAAACCTTTCGGGCAAGGCATATCTGAAATTGCTTAAAACACATGATGTAGAGTTCGATGAAGAATATATCTTCCATCCCATTGAATGAAAATATGCTGAATCATTCTACCGCACTTTCGTAGAGTATCTTCATTGGCTCCGGATTACAAATTCCGAACAGAGATCAAACATGATCAGAGGATATATTGATTCCCATCTAGAACAGACAATAATGGTTTGAAGAGAAAAGAAGAAGAAGAAAAAGTAAAAAAGCACGACCGCACCACAATAGCTAAAGCAAATGCTGACTTCGCGCAATCGTAAACCTCAACTTTGACGATAACAAAATGCTTTATGGTCTAAGCAGTACATGCCTTAGCATGATCGTTGTGTGCAATTTGGCTACGTTACCAAGATTTGGTACATTTGAGTAAAATCATAGGCAAAATGGGAAAAAACACATCAATATCACTCGGAAATCATTTTGAGGAGTTCATTAGAGAAGAAGTAAAATCCGGAAGATATGGTTCTGTTAGCGAAGTTATTCGTTCAGCCTTGCGACTTTTGGAACGGGAAGAAAAAAAAGAAAGAGAGCTGATTAAAGCTCTTGAAGTTGGCGAACAAAGCGGATTTGTTGAAAATTTTGACCCAAAGGAAAATCTAGCTGAATTACATCGTCAAAAGGTATGAGTAAAAACAAATACCGAATAAGTAAACAAGCGATTGATGATTTAAATACTATTTGGATTTATACTTTTAATAAATGGTCTAAAGAACAAGCCGATAGATATTATGATTTAATAATCGGAGAGATTGAATTTATTGCAGATAACTATTTGACTGGAAAATCTGTAGAGCAAACTCGAAAAAACTATAGAGTAATGAAAATCAAATCGCATCTGATTTTTTATAGAAAAGTTGAGAATGAAATTGTAGAAATCGTTAGAATATTACATCAAAGAATGGATGTAAAAAAACGACTGAAATAAATTAAACTACCACAATGCCAACTGTTCGCCATTTGCAATGTCGAACAACCGATAAGGAGGATTTGTAATCCGACTGGAAATGTAATCTGTAAACCTTTCGGGCAAGGCATATCTGAAATTGCTTAAAACACATGATGTAGAGTTCGATGAACGATTTGTTTTACACTCTATTGAATGAAATAGACAGGAGGATAATTATCTTCCATTTCAGCAAATTGCCATTCTTGAGAGGACATTTTCTAAAAAATTTAAATGGGAATCGTCAATTACTTACCTTTACTTACGGAGAGGATGTTCCTAATCTGATAGGAACTAAATAGTCTCTTTACCATGCCGCCAATGCAAGAATGCCACAGCTCATTTGATCTCAATTAATAAATAAAAAGTGATTTTAGCGTCTGCACAAACAAATTCCTTCCGCTTTGATATTCAGAAGAATTTGGATGAACACTACGCCAAGATTGAATTGGCCGCAAGTAATGGGGCAGACTTAATTTTATTCCCTGAATTATCTATCACAGGATACAAAACAGAAAAGGTTAAAGAGTTAATTTTTAACGAGAACGATTTAAGACTAAATGGCTTAAGAGAACTATCTGTTAAATATAAAATCATCGTCATTGCCGGGGCACCCATTCAAATTAATAATGACTTATATATTGGTGCTTTTATCATCAAGCCGGACGCTAGCCTATCGATATACACAAAACAGTTTTTGCATACTACTGAAGACAAAATTTATCAATCATCTTTTGATTACAATCCAATAATAGCGATTGAAAATGAGCGCTTATCGTTAGCTATCTGTGCTGATATAAATAATCCAACGCATCCTGAGAATGCAAAAAAGAATGATGTTTCGATCTATTTGGCAAGTATATTTTTCGAACCTCATGAAATGCTGCGTGCCTATAATATACTTTCGAGCTATGCAGCGAAGCATTCAATGCATGTATTAATGTCCAATTACACAGGAAAATCATGGGAAGTGGAAGCAGGTGGGAAAAGTGGGTTTTGGGATAGAGATGGACGATTGATTGCCAATATGAATGAACCTGATTCAGGCATATTGTTGGTTGAAAAGGTTAATGGCAAATGGAGTCGAAAAGCGTTATCCAACATTCAAAAAGTATGATAACTAATATGAGCTTTTGGATACAGCTTGTGTATTGTTTTATCCTTTAATGAGCCACTTTAATAAATTTGCTTCATTAAAGCTCAATCCGTAGAATTACACAATGTATAATTGTGTCTGACATTGAATAAATTGATGTAGGTAGTTATGTATTAATACGCGTCGTTTGATATCCGTTCCCAATTCTTTCCAAGATTCTAAAACAAGTTTATTGTATGAAAATTTTAGTAATAGAAGACGAAGAGCAATTGATACAAAGCATTCGGGAATCACTTGAAAAGGAAAAATTCATTGTAGAGGTTGCTACAGATTATCATAGCGCAATTGAAAAGATATTTATCTACGAATACAATTGTATTTTGCTAGACATAATGTTGCCAAATGGCAGTGGTCTGGACATTTTGGGCGCATTAAAGAAAGAGGGAAAAAGCGAGAATGTCATAATTATATCGGCTAAAGACTCGCTAGATGACAAGCTTGCGGGCTTAGCCTTGGGGGCAGATGACTACCTTACGAAGCCCTTTCATCTGGCAGAACTTAATGCCCGCGTAAAAGCTGTCCTACGCAGGAAAGACTTTAATGGCAAAAGCTTAATAACATTTGCTAACCTTGCTTTGGACATAAGTGAGCGACAGCTATTTGTTAATGGAGAGGAAATTCCGCTCAATCGTAAAGAATTGGATATGCTTTACTATTTTTTGCTTAACAAAAACAGATTGGTGACTAAAGCAGCTTTGGCAGAACATGTATGGGGAGATTATACTGACCAAGAAGACAACCTGAATTTTGTTTACTATCAAATCAAAAATCTTCGTAAAAGATTGAACGAAGCTAATGCCGACATTGAAATTGAATCTATTTATGGGGTTGGTTATAAATTGACAGGAAATGAAGCTCCATAACCAGTCGCTAAAGTATTTGTCTATTTCAATTTTAGCTATTGTTACCATTTGGGCCGCAGTTTTTTATGTGAATATGCTCGGCGAAATAAAAAGCAGTATAGATGAAGGTTTAGAAAACTACAAACGGCTAATTATTCAAAACGCAAAAATGGATTCATCCATTTTAACCAAGAATTACTTTGATGAAAGCTTCTTTAGCATTTCCTCCATAGAAAAACAAATGGCCTTTGCTATCAAAGACCGCTATCAAGACACCATTATTTATATGCAAGATGCGGATGATCAAGCGCCAGAGCCTGAGCCCGTCAGAATGCTCACAACGGCTTTTGAGATTAATGGTCACTATTATATGCTAAAAGTGGCTAACTCTATGGTAGAGGAAGATGACTTGATCAATGAGCTATTTTGGGATGTGATATGGCTTTATTTAATACTTATTTTGGGTATTGTTTTAACGAACAATTTGGTATTAAAAAAACTCTGGCGACCCTTTTATCATTATCTTAATCAGCTTAAAAGTTATCGACTTGGCAGCAGTGAAAAACTGCCGGAAGCGAGTTCAAAGACAAAAGAGTTTACAGATTTGCAGGTAGCCGTCAGCACTTTATTACAGCACAGTATTACTACTTTTAATCTGCAAAAGGAGTTTATTGGAAATGCTTCGCATGAATTGCAAACACCCTTAGCCATGATTTCCAATAAGCTGGAATTGTTGTTAGAAAACAATGATCTTAGCACCAAACATGCGGAAAAAATTGCCGAAATTTTCCTGATTGTCCAACGTTTGATTCGCTTAAATAAATCATTGCTTTTGCTTTCTAAAATAGACAACAAGCAATATTTCAATCAGCAGCAGGTTTCAATTGATTCGATTGTACATCAAGTACTCCACGAAATAGAAGACATTGCAACGCATAACAACATTAAAATATCTGTTTCTCAAGCCAGCAGTTTAGATGTATTAATAGACCCCACACTTGCACATATTGTAGTATCAAATCTTCTGAAAAATGCGATTGTACATAATATTGAAAATGGGACAGTCGAAATTAATTTTTCTATAGATTCCTTATCTATTTGCAACACTGGGAAAGATCAAGGTTTAGATAGTCAAAAAGCATTTCTCAGGTTCCAAAAATCAGGATCAGAAACTAGCGGAACCGGTCTCGGTTTAGCTATTGTCAAAGCTATTGTAGACTTATATGAGTACCCGATTTCTTACCAATACAGCAATGGCATTCACTGCTTTACAGTACGGTTTGTCAAGTCCTAACTTTACAAGATATCATTCCCAACTCTTTCCTAATTCAATAATTTGCTTTGCGGTATAATTTAAATTTTTATACCAATGAAAAAGCAGGTTTTATTCATTATCGCTATTGGAGTATTTAGCGTTTGTAAGGCTCAAGATATTCCACAAAGCCAAGTTCCTTCAATAATTTTGAATCAATTCAATGCACAATTTCCGGATGCGACAGATATAGCGTGGGAAATGGAGCGCAAACAGTACAAAGTAGAATTTGAAACAGGGTGGAATAAGGATCATGAGCTGTGGTTTGACATTAATGGGTCAGTCATAAAACACAAAGAGGAGATTACAAAAGAGGAGTTGCCGACCGAAATCAAGAGCAAAATCAACAATGACTTTAAGGGCTATTCAATTGATGATTTAGAACGTATATCTGAACAAGGTAGCATCCTGTACAAAATGGAGCTCAACAGCCTTTTTCGACAAGACTGGAAGATGGTTTTTGACAAAGCAGGCAATGTTGTAAGTAAAACTGCTGACTGATGCGATATTGCTTATTATTCCTTCTCCTATTGATTGTGTATATCCCAAGCTTTGCCCAGCATGGTGATGATCAAGGTGAAAATTGGTTTGACAAAATTCACCTTGGTGGCTATATGCAAGTACGCTATAACAAATTGTTTGAAAGTAATTCAAATCTTGGCTGTGAACAATGTGATGAATATTGGGGAGCAGCGGGTGGTGGCTTTTCACTTCGCAGGTTACGCATCAAGTTTTATGGGCAAATTAGCCCCCGAATATATGTGTACTTTCAGCCGGATTTTGCTAAATCCGTTGGTGAATCCATTCATATTGCTAAAGTAAAGGATGCCTATTTTGATGTAGGAATTGATAAATACAATACGTTTAGAGTTCGGATAGGTCAAAGTAAAGTGCCTTTTGGATATGAAAACATGCAATCCAGTAGGGATCGTCTCCCATTGGATCGCAATGATGCGTTGAATAGTGCGGTAAAAGATGAGAGAGATTTGGGCATATTTTTTTACTGGGCCAGCAAAGAGATCCGAAGCCTTATGAAGGAGCTCAAACCTTATAAGCATTCAGGGGATTTTGGTGTCTTTGCATTAGGCATATACAATGGTCAGACTTCCAACCATCCTGATTTGAATAATCAGTTCCATATTATTTCTCGTTTTTCATATCCTATTGTTTTGGGCAAGCAAATAATAGAACCGGGTATTCAAGCTTATTCGGGTAAATATGTGATAAGAAATCATAGCTCAAAAATAAATGTAAATCAAGATGGTTATCCTGATCAGCGAATTGCATTATCTTTTGTATTGTATCCCAAGCCTTTTGGCATTCAAACTGAGTATAATTTTGGAAGAGGGCCTGAGTTTGAAAAAGATTCAGACACAATAGAGATAAAGCCACTAAATGGAGGCTATGTAACTTTTTCCTATTATGCCGGGAATGGACTTATTCCATTTTTAAGGTTGCAGAATTATAAGGGTGGAAAGAAACATGAATTGGATGCAAGGAGCTATACTGTAAGGGATGCTGAAATTGGGGTTGAATGGCAACAATTTGACTATTTTGAATTAGTCGTAGCCTATACTATATCAGACCGTAGGTATGAGGATTTTGAGCTTCCCGTCAATCATCAAGCAGGAAGTCTGGTTCGACTTCAGGCTCAGCTTACGTTTTAATTGCAGATGGAGCAGCATCAAACACTTTGCCTTTTTAGGTATTGAATATATGAGGCTAGTTTCGCTTCTCAAAAATCAACTGTTTGCCATTTACAATGTCGAACTACCGATAAGGAGGAAATGTAATCTGTAAACCTTTAATGCATACCTGAAATTGTAGAAAACACATGACGTAGAATTCGATGAACAATATATTTTCAATCCCATTGAATGAAAATATGCTGAATCATTCTACCACACTTTTACATAGCATCTTGATTTATCAATGGGTTTGTAAGGAAGCAAAGGCTATATTTAAAAAGATAAATATGACATCCCTATCTAAAAATCATGTATGGAAAATTCAGAGCCTGTAGAAGATAAAGAATTAGAAGCCATAATAAAGGATGAGAAAGTACAGAGAGCTTTGAGCGAAAACGCAATAGCTCCGCAGAAGGAAAATGCGGTTGCTTTAGAAAAAGAGGCACCTTTGCTTGGCCTAACGACCATCATATTTCTAGTATGTGGAGTCATATATTTTCTATTGGGCTGGAAACGATTACCCATTTCCAGCATTTATATTCCACTGGCGCAAAAAGTGGTGCTGGCGGTCATGTTGATTTCTCTCGTGTTGACGGCTACAAGGCTTCTGAAAAAGGTATTTGGTCGCAAAATAGAAGATAAAACCACTGTCTTTAATTTCAACCGAATTGCAGACTTGTTTGCAATCATCCTCATACTAGGTATTATCCTTTCGCTGCTATTTGCCAATTGGTATGCAACGATGGTTTCATTTGGTATCGTGTCCCTAATTCTCGGTTTTGCGCTCCAAAATCCCATTACCAGTTTTTTTGGATGGCTCTATATACTAATTCGAAAGCCCTTCGAGGTAGGTGACCGCATACGCATTGGCAATGTGTATGGCGATGTCATAAATGTAAGCTATATCGATACTACTTTATGGGAATTTAATGGTGATTACTTGTCTGGCGACCATCCTAGCGGACGTATTATAAGATTCGCTAACTCAAAAGTATTTAGCGAATATGTTTATAATTATTCATGGCCATTATTCCCTTTCATCTGGAATGAACTGAGCCTTTTTATCTCTTACGAAAGCGATTTCAAGTTTACCAGTGAAACCATAAAGCGAATAGTAGAAATCGAAATAGGGGAAGCAATGGTGAAGCGAGTAAAGCGTTTTAAAGTCATATTGAAAGATACTCCTGTAGATGAATTAGAGGTAAATGAATACCCTTCAGTAATATTAAAAGCTCATACCAATACTTGGGTGGAAGTGATCGTGCGATACTTGGTAGAACCTAAAAAGTCAGGCAAAGTAAAGCAACGCCTGTTTGATGCCGTGATGGTTGAGCTAAAGAAACATCCAGAGAAAGTAATTTTCCCAAATACAAAGGCGACGGAAAAGCAAAGCCAACAAACATGATGAGGATTTAACACAGCTTCAGGGTTCTTAATATACGAAATACAGATAGGGTAATTAGTATATTATAATATCAAGCGGAACCAAAACCATTTGTCTACCCATAAAGGGAGATTACTTGGTAATCCTAAATGATTAGTTATGGCCACAGCTAGTTGTAAAGGACTAAACCTCCCGCATTTTTCAAGGGACCAAAGCTAAGCGTAAAAATTTACTATTTTTAATCGATCATACTTAGTATAAATGGATTGTCTCATTGTTAATTCTAATTGCTCATTGGCTAAAACAGTATTTTCAATATTTGATAGAGGTGTTTTTAAGTCACTAATAATCATAGCATTAACTATTTTTTCAAGCCCAATATATGCGCAAGATTTTGCTGCAATTGCTAAAAGCATTATGGAGAAAGATAGCATTCCTGCAATGGCTTTTGCTATTGTAACAAAGGACAGCATAATCATCAAAAGTGTATTGGGTCATCATAAGATTACAGAATTGGATACCGAATCGAATGTGAATCCTAAAGACTACTTTCATTTGGGTTCAAATACAAAAGCAATAACTGGTTTTGTCGCAGCGAAATTAGTCGAGGACAAATTGGTAAAATGGGACACAAAGTTTTTCGATTTATTCCCGGAAGTAAAAGACAAAGTAAATCCAGCATATTCAATGATTACTTTGGAAGATTTACTGACTCACCGTGCTAAAATACAGCCTTTTACAAGTGGTGTAGAGTATCAGAATTTACCGCCATTAAAAGGAGATAAACAAGAAAAGCGGGAGGGATTTGTGGAATATGTATTGACACTTTCACCAGTAGAAAGCAGCAATAGCTTCAATTATTCTAACGCCGGTTACAGTCTTGCTGCTTTGATGCTTGAAAAGGTTACGGGGCAGTCTTGGGAAGAAATGATTTCGGAAGTGCTTGAAAGAAAATTGAAGATAGATGTTGTCTTCGGTTGGCCCAATCGAAATTTTGAAAATGAACCTTATGGGCACTGGCTTGAAGATGGGAAGTTAGTCCCCGTACCGCCAAGTACTGCCTATGATTTGAGCATGGCAGAGCCGGCCGGTGATTTAAGTATGAATATCGATAGTTATGCAAAATATATTCAACTCCATTTGCAAGGGCTATCAGGCGAAACGAATTTCTTGAGACCTGAGACGTATAATCATTTGTTTACGGCAAAGGATGACTATGCTATTGGCTGGGGAAATTATACGAAAGATGATCAGCTAATTTCAGAACATGCAGGGTCCGACGGAACATTTTTTACTTATGCACAAATAGACAGAAAGAGTCTAATTGGCTATATTGTCATGGTAAATAGTGGGAGTGAATCAGCCCAAAAAGGAGTGTTTGAAATGATCAATAAAATGAAGACAAGTGCCACTTCTGTGAATGAGTAGAAAATAAATACAGAATGTCGAATACACAGTGAAACTGAGGCAAGACGTTCTATCAGATAGGTATAAATAGCTGAAATAATGAAACAGATGCGCAAAATAAAATTGCAAGTTCAAATGTCCGTTGATGGTTTTATCGCCGGACCTAACGGAGAAATGGATTGGATGGTCTGGAATTGGGATACCCAACTTAAAGACTATGCAGGGCAATTAACAGACTCAGTGGATTGCATAATTTTGGGTAGAAAATTGGCCGAAGGGTTTATTCCATATTGGTCAAGTAACCCCCAAGAAGAGGGAGCTGAAACCATCAACAAATTACCTAAAGTAGTATTTACAAATACCCTTAAACAATCAATTTGGGAAAATACCACTTTAGCCACTGGAGATTTAGTAGAGGAAATTACAAAGCTTAAAAAGCAAGTAGGTAAAGATATCATTGTTTATGGTGGTGCTGATTTTGTAGCAAGCCTAATAGAACATCAGTTGATAGACGAATTTCATTTCTTTGTTAATCCTGTCATTCTTGGAAAGGGAAGAATAATTTTCAATGCTCAAGCACAATCTAACTTGACGCTTATAAAAGCTATTGGGTTTGAATGTGGCATTAGCGTTTTGAATTACCGGCTAAAGCAAGACAATTGATTTTTGGAGTGAAACCTAATTTAAAGTGCATTATACATAAGCTTTGAGAAGTGCCCTCAAAGTCTGATAAACTTATTTAAGTCTACTATGACTTTCCTGCATCAAAGTTTTCTATGCTTTTGATGTTACAGATGTTACATGTCCTCCATGCAATTGCTTTTAATTATTGGGGAATTAAGCAGGGGCATCTGAGTTCCATCTACAAATCTATTCATCCGGATCAACAATATGCTGTAGGGTTTTAAACTAATTAAGATTGAAGCCCGTCCTTACCACCAAATAGCAAAGGAATGTAGCAAGGTGTTCTCATTCGATAATCTGAATATTATATGAAAAGCAACCAAACGAAATGGATAGTAGGTTTATTTATACTTGTGCTGTTTGGTTGCAATAGGGCAACTCAAGGGCAGGAAGTGACGCAAGAAGGAGATTATCTCATCCAAGATGCATTAATAGAAACAAGGGATGGAGCAATCATTTCTGCGATTATTGTGCGGAAAAATAACGAGAGTACGCCAAAACCTGTGATCTTACAGAGCACCATTTATGTGCGAAATAGCGGGAGGGATCTAAGGTCATTAAAGCAATCTGTAGATGAGGGCTATGTAGGCGTAATAACTTATGCAAGAGGCAAATACTTAAGCCCTGAAGAAATATGGCCTTACGAACATGATGCTAACGATACATACGATGTAATAGACTGGATTAGTAAACAAGAATGGTGTGACGGACGCATAGGAATGTTTGGCGGAAGTTACAATGGCTTTACGCAATGGGCTT
Source organism: Peijinzhouia sedimentorum (assembly GCF_049340005.1). Lineage (NCBI taxonomy): Bacteria > Pseudomonadati > Bacteroidota > Cytophagia > Cytophagales > Peijinzhouiaceae > Peijinzhouia > Peijinzhouia sedimentorum. The sequence goes on along the minus strand of NZ_JBMPIY010000004.1, from coordinate 145,858 downwards.
CGGCCAAAAAGCTTCACCCAGCACTTAAAACGATCGTTCCTTATGTAGCTAATAGACCGGGCATGGGTTTGCCTATGGAGAATAACGTTTTCATTAACCCAAATTATGAATGGGCATTTTATGTAGGCAACAATAAATATTTAGACACAATTGCTGGAAATGATAGACAGCGGTTTAGAAATATGATGTTTAAATGGTGGGAAATTGGAGCGGCATACAATCAGTTAGACAGTATTGACGGAACTCCAAATAAGTGGTTTCAACGATGGATAAGCCACCCCTCATTTGATGAATATTGGCAGCAAATGGCACCTTACAAAGAAGATTTTGCTCAAATTGATATCCCGGTTCTTTCGATTGATGGATATTACAATGACTCACAAAATTCCGGATTGTATTATTTACGTGAGCATTATAAATACAATGCAAATGCAGAGCACTATTTAATTATTGGACCATACAGTCACTTCGGAGCTCAAAACAATGGGGCAGAAGAAATAAACGGCTATAAAGTTGATGCAGATGCTTTAATTAACACGAATCAGTTAACGTATGAATGGTTTGAATATATCTTTTACAAGGGAGAGAAGCCCGAAATATTAAAAGATAAAATCAATTATCAAGTGATGGGAGCGAATGAATGGCGAAGTGCCCCTTCTATAGAGCAAATGAGCAATGAGAATTTGAAATTATACTTGACCACAGATAAAAGCGATGATATTTATTCATTAAAAAACGAGCGACCCATAAAGCCGGCTTTCCTGTCTCAAGAAGTGGATTTTGCTAATCGAGAAATAAGTAACAACAATTATTATCCTGACCCAATAATTCGAAAGGAAATGGATTTGAGTAATGGGTTTAATTTTATTAGCGAACCATTCGAAGAAGCTATTTTGGTCAACGGCTCATTTATCGGAGAGCTACATCTCAGTACGAATAAGCAGGATTTAGATTTTGGAGTTACCCTCTATGAAGTGATGCCTAATGGCGAATTATTTCATTTATCATATATCATCGGACGTGCCAGTTACGCTAAGGATATAACAGAAAGAAGTCTACTGCCTCCAAATGAAATTGTCAATATCTCGTTTTCAAATACACATTTGGTAAGTAAGAAATTAAGGAAAGGAAGTCGCTTGCTTGTGTACATTAATGTTAATAAGAACCCATTTTCTGAACTAAATTATGGCTCAGGCAAAGAGGTGAGCAAAGAATCAATAAATGATGCAGGTGAGCCTATGATGGTAAAATGGTACAATACGAGTTTTGTGGAAGTCCCTATTTATAGAGATAAATAATTGTTAATCAGATAATATATTGCTTTATTCGTACGGATGAGATAGGCATGCTAGTCATCCCTGTAAACCTAAATTTTCCTAATTTTCTCAGGAAGCCCAAGATAATTGCTTTTAGCTAATTAAAATGGGTCATTTAGGTTGAATACAGGGCGCATTGGATGTAAAATAAACTTCCAACCAAACCCAAGTTAACGATGAAAGCAATACTAGTTTTTTTATTCTTATTATTTACCAGCACAATAATGAATGCACAAGATCAAGATCCATGGGCTGAGTATATGACTCCATCGGCCATACATTCCTTGCTTTCACAATATACAGGAAGCTTTACGATGGAAATTACCATGTCGATGGGTGAAGGCAATGAACCTACTGTCATTACGGTAGATTCCGAACATCAAATGCTACTTGGCGGGAGGTTTTTGGAAATGAAGCAACAAGGGTTAATGATGGGGATGGAGTATCAGGCTATGATGACTTTGGGATTTAATAATACAGACAAGAAAATGGCATTGACCACCATTACAAATATGGGTACGGGTACATTGAGTTTGTATGGCGATTGGAACGAGAATACAAATTCAGCGATATTACTTGGTACTCTGACAAATCCAGTTTCGAAAAGCACCATTAATGTTAAGCAAGTAATAACCTTTGTGGACAACAACATACTATTGATTGAGAGCTTTGATAAAGAAGGCGATAAGCCTGAAATAAAAACTGTTCAGTATAAATTGATTAGAAAAGTTTAATACCTGAAACGGCCAACTAGGAACACTTTAAGTAAATCAGAATCAAATAGTTGAATTTGGTTGGGAATTACTGCTTTCAATTTCCATAGGTTACCTCATTTTCTATCTTAATCTTACGAAGCATAATTTACTTGCTCATAACTTTTAATTCTTTTGCCTTCTATTCAATTTGTGTCTTTTTGCTAATTTTCCTTCTTCTACCAAACAGTAATAGCTTCTTTTGGGATAATCCTAGAGGATATAATTTAGATATTGCCGTTGGGGTATCTGCATTTATTGTACCTGTCGTATTTTTGTCACACCTATTGATCATAAAAACAAGCCTCAAAAAAATTGCAAAAGTATTGATGAACTCTATTTCTACTGTGGAATGCGATAATAGAAATTAAACTTTAATCCAGCAGACGGCGAAATAATCTTGTATATCTCTACGGCGGAGGCATTAAACAATTCCACCTTTAGAATTTAGAGTGCTATTGTATTAAAAATTCACAAACAACTACTTTCTAGGCAGGCCCCATTTTTCAACTAACTCGGCATTAAGACCACCTTCTTTAGGGTTTGGTTTTCCTTTTCCGCTGGCAATCAAACTCTGCAAACTCCCTTGGATATAGCTTGTCCATGCATCATGGCAAACATCGTAGCATTCGTATGTAGGCACCAATCCCTCATGTGTGAATTGCATTTTTGTCTTTTCACCTTCTTCGGAAATAGCAAAAATGAGTTTGGTATTTATCCATTCGCTTTTGTCTTTGGTAAAGCTGAAGTGGTTATCAACAACCTGATAAATGAGTTTTTCGAAGGGCACTGTTTCAATAAGCTTTATTTTACACAAATGCACGTCCTTGTAGTGATAGAAGAATGTTTCGTTGAGTTTATCTGTAATGCCTTGAATTTCCTCAGACCACCATGCCCGGAAGTTTTTAATCGCATTGAATACCGTTTGAGGATGTTGGTCTACCAGAATAGTTGTTGTGAAATTTTTACTCTCTATCATCGTATTATTATTTAGGTTGTTTCCATTAGATTTTCCTGCTGTGAAATGCTAATCATTATTAATTCATTTTTTCTGCGTTAATCAATTGAAGCAATTTATTCTGCAGATACTGTGTCCATGCTGGAGCGCAGTTGTTATAGCACTCTTTTTGGGGAGTTAAGCCCAGATGGGTAAAAACTAATTGGGTTTTGTCCCCTTCTTTTGAGATTTCAAAAATTACTTTTGTTCCAGTCCATTCGTCAGTTTTCTCAAGGAAACTGAGTTTACTTTCCGTAATAAGCCAAACTACTTTTTTGTTAGGGGTTAACTCTACGATCTTTTGCTTACTGAAATGCAGGCCTTCACCCGCGTGGAAGCTGAATTCATCACTGAGTTCTTCAGTATTTCCAATAAATTCTTCTGAGTAATATCCCGACCACCAAGCACGCACATTATTAATAGCCTGAAATACAGTATTTGGCGATTGATCTGTTAATAGTGTGAGTGTGAAATCAGATGATGTCATTTTCTTAAAGCTTTTTGATTACTTAACTTATATGTTGCAAATCTAAGGTCAAGATTGAAGATAATTGGGGTGTTAAATAGACATTTTAGCGGGTTGATTTGGACAGGGTGATTTCTTTATTTTTGTAACAAAAGATCAATGCAATGAAACATTTAACCATACTTGTTCCAGATGGGGAAAATAATTTGAGTAGTATAGTTGGTGCCTATAAGATTTTCACCAGAGCTAATGCATACTGGAAAGAAAAAGGGAAGGGTGAATTATTCAAAATTGAATTGGCCGGCCTTTCTGAAAAGGTAGATTTCCATGGCGGTTTAATTACTGTGCAACCACATACCCATATATCTGCGATTACTAAAACAGACCTCATTGTCATTCCTTCACTAAATCATAATTTTCGGAATACGGTGGAGACCAATAAGCCTTTGATTGAATGGATTGAGAAGGGCTATAAGAACGGTGTGGAAATAGCCAGTATCTGCACAGGAGCTTTTTTGCTTGCTTCATCAGGCTTGCTCAATGGAAAAACCTGTTCTACACATTGGGCATTTGCAGACACATTCAGGAATATGTTTCCTGAAGTGAAGGTACAAACCGACAGGTTGATTACTGATGAAAATGGTATTTATACAAATGGAGGAGCCTATTCATTTCTGAATCTTATTATCTATTTGGTTGAGAAATATTATGATAGACAAACGGCAATTTTTTGTTCGAAAGTATTTCAGATTGAAATGGACAGACAAAGCCAATCATCCTTTATTATATTTTCTGGACAGAAATCACATGGTGACGAAATAGTGATGCAGGCTCAAACCTATATCGAAAGTAACATACATGAAAAAATATCTATTCAGGATTTATCATCGAGACTTGCAGTAGGCAGACGAAATTTTGACAGGAGGTTTATTAAGGCAACAGATAACACACCTGTGGAGTATATTCAGAGAGTTAAAATTGAAGCGGCTAAAAAGGCGTTTGAAACAAACCAAAAAACGATTAATGAAGTGATGTATGAAGTGGGTTATTCAGATACAAAGGCATTTCGTGAAGTATTTAAGAAGATCACTGGATTGTCTCCTTTGGAATATAGGAGCAGATATAATAAGAAAGCAATTAGTTGAAGATTTTGTACTAGAAAGGTCTTCGCCTAAATTAGGTCTAATTTTGCAAAATGGTTGGCTCCCCCACAAATTGATAGTGGTTTGTGAGAGATAAGCATTGTATTTTTTCGTTTACTGGGATATTTCCAAATTGTCAAATCCAAACCTCCCGCTTTTCCAAAAACGCAATATTTTTTTCATGGAATTCAGTTAATAAAAATTTTGGTTGATACATAATCAACTACTTTAATTTCATCCATTTTCAAGAAGAATAATTCGATAAATAGGGATTTGAAATTATTCATTATCAGAGTTTTAATCTTTTTTGATTTAAAAAATCATTTAAGGGCTTTCATCTAAGTCTCACTCAAAAATTCCTTAACATTTCATTAACACAACCAAGTCTAATTTAACAAATCTGTAATAGAAGCGAACTCAAGAGGTAACACTAAATGGTCAATTTTGCTGTCAGTAAATAACCATAAAATAAAGTTATGAAAGTAAGATTCTCTTTACTCCTATTGCTCATCCCAATGTTCGTATTAATCACGTCATGTGATAAGGACGATGAACCAGCTGATCCGCCAACGATTACTGTGGTTCCGGGTACTGTATCTGCAAGAGCAGGTCAGACATCTGAAGTTGGTCTTAGCGTAAATGCTCCAGCTGGTATCTTAAGTATTACAGCTTCTGGTGCAGACGTAAGCTTGCCAAGTTCATTCAATGGAAACACATTCAATGGTGCCGTAGATGTAACTATCCCTTCTACAAGTGGTAATGTTACATTCACAGTAACCGATAACCAAAATCGTACTGCTACTGCAACACTTGGTGTTACTGTAGAAGCTAATCCAGCTCCAACATTGACTGCTCCAGGTGGAAATACTGTGCTTTCTGTAGCTGTTGCTTCTGAAGCAAGCCTTACAATCTCAGCTTCTGCTGCTGATGGTATTGCTGATGTAACTGTAGCTGTAAGTGCAGGTACTCCAGGTACACTTACTAAAAACTTCACTGCTGGTGATTTAGGTGGTTCAGTAACTTATGTTTATACTCCTGCTGTCACTGTTTTGGGTCAAGCTATAGTGCATACTTTCACTATCACAGATTCTGACGGACAGACTTCAAACTTAGCAATCACTACCAACGTAACTCAGCAAGTTGTAAGAGTTCGTGATATCAATGGTAATGGTACAGGTACTACTACTTGGACGAAAGACAAGATTTATGTAATCGAAGGTTTTGTATATGTAAATTCAGGTGATTTACTTACTATCGAACCAGGTACTGTAATTAAAGGTGCTCCAGGTCAAGCAGAAAATGCTTCAGCTCTAATTGTAGCTAAAGGTGGTGCCATCGATGCAGAAGGTACTGCAGCTGAGCCAATCATATTCACAGCTGAAGCTGATGATCTTTCGAGAATTGATGACCTTCCAATCAATGCTCGTGCATTGTGGGGTGGTTTGATTATACTTGGTGATGCCCCAATCAACCACGCAAACTCTCAAACTCTAATTGAAGGTTTACCTTCATCTGAATCTAGAGGTATCTACGGTGGTAGCAATGAGAACGACAACTCTGGTGTATTGAAATACATTTCACTTCGTCACGGTGCTACAAACATTGGTGCTGGTAATGAAATCAACGGTTTGACTATGGGTGGTGTAGGTAATGGTACTCAAATCAGCCATATCGAAGTTTGGGGATTTGATGATGACGGATTCGAGTGGTTCGGTGGAACAGTGAATACTTCTTACCTAGCTTCTCTTTACAATCAAGATGATTCTTTCGACTGGGATTTCGGTTGGAGAGGTCAAAACCAATTCTGGATATCATACCAAGAGCCAAGCTTTACTGCATCTGATCGTGGATTCGAAAGTGATGGAGCTCATAGTGGCAACTTATCTGCAGCTGTATTCTCTCAGCCTCAAATCTATAACTTAACGATGATCGGTCAAGGTACTGGCGGCAACAATGCAAACGCAATGTTTATGACTGAAGGAACGGGTGCTTTCATCCATAATTCAATTGTAATGAACTTCTCTAGAGGTATCAACTTGACTACAGTTGGTTCTGCTGGTGGAAACTCTCGTGATCGTCTTGCAAATGGAGACTTAGTATTCAAAAACAACATCTTCTACAATATCGGTACTAACACTACTTTAGATTATGTTGCTTCTGGTGATGGTGTTACTCCTTATGCGCCACTAGTGTCTCACTTACAAGCGAATGACAACATTGTTGGTAACCCTGAGATTAGCAGTATTGCAGCGGGTAATTTCAATCCTTTACCAGCTGCGGGTGGTCTAGTATTTACTCATAGCCGTTCTGCAATACCTACAGGTTCTGTTAATGGTTTTACATACCAAAACGTGAATCATATTGGAGCATTAGGGTCAACAAACTGGATGCTAGGAAGCTGGACAGCTGCTGAAGCTTACGGTATACTTAAATAATCTGAACGTATATATTTTGATGAATAGAAGCACCTTGTGAAAAGGTGCTTCTTTTTACATTTTAAGAACCCCAAAAAAATGAAAAAATTAACCACTTTATTACTCATTTTGACTGCCATGGTTATCAGTCAGAATGTACTTGCGCAAAAGGGCATATTAAGAGGAAGTATCATCGACGATGAAACTGGTGAACCATTGATTGGTGCTTCAATAGGGATTGCCGAATTGGGCATAGGTAGTGGTACCGATCTAGATGGTAAATTTAGTATCAACAATATTGCGCCTGGTACTTATACTGTTCAGGCTTCTTATGTTTCATATACTTCTCAAGTAATCGAAGGAGTGGAGATCAAGGATGGAGAAGTAACAATTATTAATGTTCGATTAAAAGGAGAAACGTTAGGCTTACAAGAAATCGTGGTTTCTGCGCAGGCAATTCGTAACAATGAAAATGCGCTACTTACGGTGCAAAAGAAATCTTCTTTGGTATTAGATGCCATTGCTTCTGATCAGTTTTCTCGCTTAGGCGATGCAGATGCAGCTGCTGCGATGCAAAGAGTAACGGGGGTTTCAGTACAAGGTGGAAAATATGTTTTTGTAAGAGGTTTAGGAGATAGATATAGCAAAACAACACTTAACACAGCCGAAATTCCTGGTTTGGATCCAAATAAGAATACAGTTCAAATGGACTTATTTCCAACCAACTTGATCGACAATATTGTCGTTTACAAGACCTTTTCACCAGAACTTCCAGCTAGTTTTACTGGTGGTTTGGTAAATGTGAATACCAAAGAATTTCCAGAAACCTTTACCCTACAAGCTTCATTTAGTGGCGGCTACAATACCAATGCAAGTTTCAATGACAAATACTTAACTCATGATTTGGGAAAAGGTCACGTTGGTGGTTTCAAAGACGAACGCAGAATCTTACCTAACGATTTGAAAGATGGTGTTCCCGCATTTGGCTCTGTATTCAACGATCCAGCTTTAGCAGCTGAACTAGATAGAGATACAAGATCTATTCGTACGCCTATGGGTCCTGAGACTAGCCAAATGCCTATGAATCATTCCGCTTCATTCTCATTAGGTAATCAGGTAACGTTTTTGGGTAAAGATCTGGGCTTTATCGGTGGAGTTACTTACAGCCGTTCTTATGAATATTATGAAAATGGAAGTACAGGCCGTTTTCTATTACCGGGTACTGTCGCTGAAGAAAGTCTAGCGCCACTATACCTTTTCAATGATCGTATGGGTAAAGACAATGTGCTTTGGGGAGCATTGTTCAATACAACCTTGAAAATAAACGATCGAAATAAAATTGGTCTTAATGTAATGAGAAATCAAAGTGCCGAAGGCTCTACTAGGTTTCAAGAAGGTTTGTTCCCTTTTAATGCGGGAGGTGAAGATGACAGTAGAATAATCCAAGCAAGATCATTGCAATATGTAGAGCGTGTACTCAATAGCGCTCAACTGAAAGGTAGTCATTCTTTTGGCTCTACTGGAGCTGTTAACATGGATTGGATATCTTCAGCCACGCTTTCTTCTCAGGAAGAGCCGGATTTACGTTTCTTCAACAACCTTGCTGAAATACTGATGGAAGGAGATACAGCTTATGATGCATTATCTAATAACGTAAAACGTCCAAGCCGCTTTTTCCGCTCTATGGAAGAAAGGAATTTTGATAATAAGCTAAACTTCGAAATTCCAATTGTGATGGGTGGTCGTAAAGGTTCTAAAATTAAGTTTGGAGCAAGTTACACGTACAAAGAAAGAGACTTCGATGAGCGTGTATTCGAATACATCAATGGCCCAAGCACTACATTTTACAACAATAATATAGACGATTACTTTAGTGATAGTAATATCGGTAAGCTAGGTGATGCCAATTTTGATTTTGGATTATACCTAAGAGAGCAACCTTCTACAGGTACATATAGCGCCAGCGAAGCAATTCCGGCTGCCTATATTATGGGTGACTTAATGATTACTGAAAAATTGAGAGCAAGCTTTGGTACTCGTTTCGAACAAACAGATATCAATCTTGAAATGGGTGATGCTTCTTTGGCAGACTCTATCAGATTAGCTTCTTTGCAAAGAAATGATTTGTTGCCGGCTGTCAACATCACTTATAACTCAAGTGAAAATTCAAATTTCAGGTTTGCTTATGGTCGTACCTTAGCTAGACCTACTTTCAGAGAATTAGCTCGTTTTGCTACCTTCGATTTCCTTGGTGACTTCCTATTGCTAGGTAATCCAAACTTGGAAAGAACCACCATCGATAATATCGATTTCCGTTGGGAAACATTCCCAAGCTCAGGTGAGATTATCTCCATAAGTGCATTCTACAAAAACTTCCAAAACCCAATCGAAAGAGCGATAAACCCGCTTACAAATGATTTGGCATTGGAATTTAATTTCAGAAATGTACCTACGGCAAGAGTAATGGGTGTAGAATTCGAAATTCGTAAGAGCTTAGAAGCACTTTCTCCAAGTTTGAAAGATTTCAAATTGGGAACCAATGTAACGTTGATCAACTCAAGAGTGGATATTTCAGAAGGTGAATTAAGTCTTATTCGCTTGAACGACCCGGAAGCAAAATCATACCGCCCACTTTTTGGACAAGCTCCATATATCATCAATGCCTACATCAATTACGAAAATCCATTTAGCGGTTGGAGTAGCAATGTAAGCTTTAACGTATCCGGTGAGCGTATGACAGTGGTTTCTGTAGGCGGTACGCCAAATGTATTTGAGCAGCCTAGAGCCATGCTCGATATGAATGTGAAGAAGAACTTAGGAAGCCGTTGGTCTGCAAAATTCTCTGCAACTAACTTGCTCAATGCAGAATATAAGTTTACACAATCATTCAACGACAAAGCTTATATCTATCAGAACTCACAAATTGGCAGCACTTTCTCATTAGGATTTGCTTACTTGATCGAATAGTAAAAGCCAATATAACAGCATAAAAAAACCGACGCTCAGTCGGTTTTTTTATGCTCAATATTTTTTGCTTATTCAGCCTTAAAATATATCTGAAATCTCACATCACCATTCGGATCTTCCAGTCGATTATAAAAGTGAATCGTCTTAAAGTTCTGTACATCAGACCAACGCAAATTCGATCGAGGATTTGACACAGTTGGTGTCATAGGCTCCAAACCAAACAAAGCTAATGTAGAAGGATCGAATGGAAGCGGCCCGGCATTATGGATTACTATATCTTTGGATAATTTTTCAGGCTCTAAATATTGGATTTCCAAACCTTTCTCGCCGTACCATTGTGTATATACAGGAATCGTCACCACATATTGCGTATAGGCTGAATCGGGCTCACCCAATATTTCAATCATCTGTTCGGGTGTTTTATTCACCATTTCAGGTATATTGAAGATAAGTGAATCTTTCTCCTTCAAATTGTCCTTTTGCTCGCAAGCTTGTATCAGGAAAATGGATAGAATTGATAGGGATAAAATGGATTTTCTCATTTTGCTAATAATTAACATTTTGAATGGGTGGCAAGTTAAAAAAAGGCAACATCAAATTATTTGAAATTAGATTATGAAAATATTAATAACTGGCGGAACAGGCATGATTGGTCTTAAATTGAGCCGACTCCTTCGCAATAAAGGTCACCAAGTTTATCACCTAAGTAGGAGCAAGCGGGAGAATGATGAGTTTCCAGCTTTTATCTGGGATTTGAATAATGGCTATTTGGAAGAAGGCGCATTAGATGGCATGGAAGCCATCGTACATCTTGCAGGTGCAAATGTAGGTGAAGGCAGATGGACAGCCTCCCGCAAAAAAGCAATCATGGATAGCCGTACACTTTCAGGCGAGCTATTATTGACCCATATTGCTAAGCAAAACAAGAAGCCTAAGCTTTTCATTTCCGCATCAGCTGTAGGTTATTATGGAGCTTATACCGGGGATACTTTATTAACCGAATCTTCACCCGCAGGCAGCGATTTCCTCGCCAATGTTTGCGAACAATGGGAAAGTAAAACTGCACCTATTGAAAACATGGGTATCCGGCTGGTAACCTTGCGAATTGGTGTAGTATTGAGTAGAGAAGGTGGTGCATTACCCAAAATACTTGAGCCTCCAGTGGCAGCAACTATTGGCTCAGGCGAGCAATATATGAGCACCATTCATATTGATGATTTGGTGAATATATTTCTCTTTGCCATAGAAAATGAAAGCCTGAGTGGAACGTACAATGCCGTAGGGCCGGAGCCAATTAGCAATCGTAATTTTACCCAATTGGCAGCCAAAGCAGCAGATAAAGTATATATACCGATAGCAGTTCCGGGATTTTTGCTTAAAATTGCCCTTGGTGAAATGAGTCAGATTGTGCTGGGTGGCAATAAGGTCTCTTGTGATAAATTGCTTGAAGTTGGATTTCAATTTGAATTTCCCAGTGTAAAAGAGTCACTGAGCGATTTATTTAGAACTAAATAATCAAAGGCACGTTTTTGTTAAGGCTCATTTCTGTAATTGAATGAGTATAATTGGATATAATTTTTTTTGATAATTGATATGGCAACTAATAACGATATACCTCAAGTAAGTAAGGAAGAAGAAGATAAAATTAGAAGAGCTTTTAAGGAGAGAGATTGGAATGAGATCAAAAGTGCTGATTCATGGGTGATTTTCAAGGTATTGGCAGAATTTGTAGAGGGCTTTGAGAAATTAGGTAAAATTGGCCCTTGTGTTACCATTTTCGGATCGGCACGTACACCAGATACGCATCCATATTATAAAATGGCAGAGGAGATTTCTGCCAAATTGGTGCGTCATGGCTATGGAGTAATTACGGGTGGTGGTCCCGGTATTATGGAAGCAGGCAACAAAGGAGCGCATAGCGAAAATGGGAAGTCTGTTGGCCTCAATATTCATTTGCCTTTCGAGCAGTTCAACAATATTTATATTGATCAAGATAAGTTGATCACTTTCGATTATTTCTTTGTGCGTAAGGTGATGTTTACCAAATATTCGCAAGGATTTGTCGTACTTCCTGGCGGTTTCGGCACTTTCGACGAATTGTTCGAAGCACTTACGCTGATTCAAACACGGAAAATTGGCCGATTCCCAATCGTTTTGGTTGGTGAGGAATATTGGTCTGGATTAATAGAATGGATCAAAGGCACCATGCTTGAGAAGGAGAGCTTTATTTCACCTGAAGATCTGTATCTTTTTAGTGTTGTAAGTAATGCTACTGATGCTGTTAAGGTTATTGACGATTTTTATTCCAAATATCTCCTTTCGCCAAACTTCTAATAGTAAGATTAGCATTGCGTGCTTATCTTACTATTATTTCCACTGAATTTGGCTGAAGATGAAGAATAATCTCCGTGCATTGTTGCAGATTTTACCTTGGGTATTTTTGCTTGCTTATATAGGTTTCAAGGAATTTGGTTCGCCTGATACGCCTGTGATTTATGAATTGCAGCCACAAATCAATGTGAACGAACCTGCAGAGGAATCGAATTCTACAGAGGAGCTTTCTGCCACTAAGCCTGCCACTGCTGCAGCATTTACCAACGCACAATCTTGGACCTTGCCCAACGATGTAAATTTCGCAGGTGAAGTTGTAGATATGGGGGTTTGGGATATACGAGAGCGTTTTGATCGTGAGCTGCATATCAATACCTATTGGCACAACAACACTATATTTATGATCAAGCGAGCCAATCGTTGGTTGCCTGCTATCGAGCCTATTTTGGCAAAGTATGGTGTTCCAGATGATTTTAAGTATTTGGCCATTATCGAAAGTGATTTGATGAATAAAGTCTCTCCCGCAAAAGCGGTTGGTTTTTGGCAATTGTTGGAAGGCACTGCCAAGGAATATGGACTAAAAGTTACTCGTGATGTGGACGAGCGATACGACCCTATCAAAGCTACTGAGGCGGCATGTAGATATTTGCTCAAAGCGTATGAGAAATTCGGTAGTTGGACGATGGTGGCGGCTTCTTACAATCGTGGAATGGCTGGGATGCAGCGTGCTATCGAAGATCAAAAAGAAGCTGATTATTACCGATTGCTATTGAATGATGAAACCTCCCGCTATTTATTTAGAATTCTGGCTTGCAAAGAAATCCTCAGCAGTCCAAGCAAGTATGGGCTGATTATCCAACCTGAGCATTTGTATCAGCCACATACTTACAAAGTGGTAACTATTGATGATGATATCAATGATTTAATCTCTTTCGCCAGATCTCAAGGTATTGATTACAAAACACTAAAGCTGTACAATCCTTGGCTTCGTAATGACAAATTAAGTGTTCGCCGCGGGGAGCTATACGAAATCAAAATTCCTTTGTAGTCTGGGTGATACGTGTAGAAAGATAATCCGCGCCAATCTGCGCTATCCGCGGGCAATTTTTTTTCTCCCGCAGATTACGCTGATATACGCAGAAAGATAAACAGCAATGGAAACCGTGGAGGAGTGCAGAAGAAAGTAGCTCAAACCTTTGCGTCAATTGCGGATAAAAAGAATTTTTAACGCAAACACAGAGTGAATACGCAGGGTGCGCAAAGAGGAACCCAAAACCTTAGCGCTTTGCGTGAATCTTTGCGACAATGCGGTTAAAAAAAGAAGAATTTAAACGCAGGGAGATGCGCCAAGGGAAGACGCTGAGTTCGCAGAGCAGAAACCAAAATCTTTGCGGCCTGGCGGCTCTGCGAGAAAAATTCTCTCGCCAAGTTGCACAAGACGCAAAGGAAATAATCTTCGCACATCAACAAAGAAGTCACAGGTGAGGCACAACGCATCTAGCCTATGGGAGGATATTTATTTTTATCTCTTTTAAATCTTAAGGCATTGATTGCAAACACATAAACTGGATAATCCATGACTTCGTAGAGGCAAATTAACCGTTCATCGTATGGAGCTTTACGAAATAAAAATTCCTTTGTAATCTGGCTGGAAATACCTCCATCATGATTCAAAAACTCTATCGTTTTTCTATTCCTGCCACAAGGGTTTTCCTTGGTTTAATTTTCTTCACTGCCGGCATGGCTAAGCTATTTGCCGATCATAAGTTCCCCGGCTTGATTGGGCCGGTTTGGCTAGAAGAGCGACTTGCCGAGCATAATCTTGGCTTGTATGCTCGCTTTATTGCTTGGAGCCAAGTGATAGCAGGGCTCACCCTTTTATCTCAACGATTTGCCACTTTGGGTGCCATCCTTACTTTCCCCATAATTCTCAATATATGGGTAGTTACCGTGAGCTTGGAGTGGCAAGGCACACCTTATGTCAACTTTGTACTTATACTCTTAAATCTCCATTTACTGATTGCAGACTTTCCTAAGTTGAAATTTATTCTAAGCCAAAACGTAGAGGAGCTGAAAGCAATACCGCTCAAAAGACGATCTGCAAAGGCAGATGGCTTCTGGGCTTTGGGTGTTGGGTTGATTTTTTTGGCTGTACTATTATCAAATTGGAGCCTCACCCTTGGCTATATGGTAGTTGCGGGAGGGTTTTTGATGATGATAAGTGGGTGGTGGTTTTTTGATAGGGGTAGAAAATAACTGAAAACTAATAGCTCACATCCTTATTAAAATAAAGTCATTTAATGGCATAGTACAATTATTCCATTTGTCTTTATTTTAATCCACTTGCAGGTGTAATTTCTCATTGATTCAATTTTAAGGGTAAATATTTAGAATATTTCGTTAATTGTATTTGTGGCGAATATACTTTAACCAAATTAATTTTATTCTTATGCCCTTACTCACAAATAGATCGATCTCCAGAGATATGAAGCTATGGCTTGAAAAAAAGTTAGCAGTTCAATTATTATTAATTTTTGCATCTGGCATATTCTTATTTTCTTCATGCTGTGGCGAAGAAATTGATCTTTCGAGTTTTTTGGAAGCTCCCGAGCAACCTTATCAGGAAGAATATGAATTGGTTTTGGTAGATACGTTTTCTATTGTAGTACCTGATTCTGCTGATTACAATCCACATGTGAAGCTTCTTTATAAAGATTCATTACTTTACACACTTTCGATCAAAAATAGATGGTCCTTAGATGTATATGATTTACCTAATCATAAATATGTGAAGCGAATAAGCTTAGATCCAAATTTTTATAAAGAGAGTTTAGATAATTTCAACTTATTTGAGGATGGAAAAATACTTGCAATAGGCAGTATTCCTTATATAAATCTTTATGCAATAGAGAAGGATGGTACGCCATTGCAAACCTTTGATTTTGGAAAGATAGGACTTTTTCCAAGTCAAACTATTGAAATTTATTCCGCTGTAAATCCCTCTTATTTTTCAGGAGCATTTCCTCTGATAGTAGATGAAAGTCAAGTTGTTTTATCATTCACCATACCTGAGGCTTTTTATAAATACTACCCTGATGCATCCAAGGCTGCACATGTTGCATTGTTCAATTTGCAAACCAAAAAATTGGAACACTATTACGAAACACCAAAGAATATTTATTCAAGTGTAAAAAGTTCTGCTTACCCTACTGACTTGGCTTATGCTAGAAAAATGTTAAAAGGTGATACTTTGTTGGTGACCTACCCGATGGATCATTATGTATATGGATATAATGTAAATTCCAGTGAGTTGCTCTTTAAAAAACCAGTATCATCAAAGTATATAAGTAAACTACCGGCTCCCTTAGGTAGAAGTGAGTATAATGATAGAGAACTCAGTTGGGATTATCGAATTAGTGTCCCTTTTTATGAAGGAATAAACTACCACGCAGGGGTGAACTTGTACTCAAGAGTTATTCACCATGATATGATAGCCAGAATGCCAGATGGCAAAAGAAATAAAGGCGAAAATCGCAGTTCATCTATAATTATATTGAATGAAAATTTTGAGAAGATAGGTGAAACCTTAATTGAAAAAGCACAATTTGGTGTTTTCAAAAACTTACCCATTGCTGATGGCTTCTATGTTGGTTCAGAAACTGTACATCATAGCTCTGATGATGAGTTTATCATTAAGTATAAGTATGAGTTTAGAAGGGTTGAGTAGGGTATTATTTAATAGAAAAGAGAAATTGAATTTATTATGAGGTACTTAATTTTAGTGTTAGTTCTTAGTTCATGCGCAACTAGAACCGAAAATTTAAGTCAATATTTGGTTCACCAAAAGGGGGCTTTTCAGAATAAATTTACCCTAAGCCTAACCGATACAATATCTATTGAAGTGCCTGATAGCGCATATAACAACCCAAACCAAGTAGCTATTTTCGGCAATGAGCTTGTTTATTCAAAGGTATATGCATCACCTTATGATATAGACATTTACAATATTTTAAAACAAAAATATATTAGAAGGATAAAATTAGATAAAAATTTAATCAAGGGAAGTCCTAGTTCATTGAATGTATCTTCTGAACAATCAATTGCCTTCGGTATTGCAGGAACGGCAGCGTTATATCTTATGAATCCAACCAATGGAAAAATTGAATCTTTTGATTTTTCTGATGTAAATCTTTATTCTAAGGAAAAGCCCTTCATGAATGCAGTCTTCCCTTCACTATTTAGTGATTACAAATTCAATTTTGCTGATAATGAAAATGTCATCGTTAGTTTTATTATCCCAGAATCATTTTTGTTAAAGGATTTTTCCATTCATCATGTTGCGAAGATCAATATTGATAATCATAAGGTTGAGGTCTATTATGAAATGCCAGATAATATCTATTCTAATATGCGTAACTCAGCATATCCATCTGACTTAGCGTTTGCGCGTACACTTATCAAGGGGGATACACTATTAGTTACTTACCCGATGGATCAATGTATATATGGATATAACATAAATTCTCCTGAGATCATATTTAAAAAGCTTGCAACTACAAGTGAGTCTGTTGCATTTCCTGCACCCCTTTCAAAATCTGATTATCGGGATAGGGAAATTAGTTGGGAGTTTAGAATTACTACACCTTTTTTTGAATCGCTTAATTACCATGAAGGGAGTAAATTGTTTACCAGAATTTTGCATCATCCACAACCTTCTGAAAACATTGATGGTACCAGGCACGATGGAAAAAATAGAAAGCTTTCGGTGATAATACTGGACGAAAACTTAAACAAGGTTGGAGAGACAATATTAGATAATGAGCAAATGGCCGTATTAAAATCTATACCTTTGGATAATGGCTTTTTAGCAGGCCCATATAGCAGTTTCCATTCAAATGAGGATGAATTTATATTTAAGTACCTATTTAAGTTTAAAGAAGTGAAATGAGAAAGATTCGCCAGTATCGAACAGCCATTGGCAAGCCTATTTTTATCCATACTTATGGGTCTCAATTAGTATATGGTAAAATAGCAAATGATCCTGAAGTGCAACTTATTGCCGACTATGTAGCTAAAAAAGTTGGGTAGGTTGCTATAATCCACTTAAACTAATTTTTTATGTTCTCTGTCATTAAAAACGACCAATCATCACCTATAAAGAACTTTTAGGTGATATAGAAAATCTAATTAATAAGTAGACGCCAGAACTTTCTAAATTATACTTGAGGGTATGATTACTCCTTTACCAGAACGTTTTGGGATGTGAAATTTAATACATAGCATAATAGTCATTTCTTATAGAGAATATCACCATGAGAAAAATTTATCTCCTCGCGATACTTGTTATATATATTGTTAGTTGTGAATCGCCACAGAATACTGAAACTTCCACAGAAGTACCTCTGGATAATAGTGTTGAAAAGTTCGAGATTAAGGAAGTACAAACTCAGTATATTCATGTTGGTGAAAATTCATCTAACATCCCTCATCAGTTTGCGCTATTCAATGATTCTTTATTATACACACGAACCATGTTTACTCCATACTCTTTTGATGTATATAATCTGAATGAGGGTAAATTTTCTAATAGGATCGAACTTGATAAGAATTTAATGAAAGGAAATCCACATGGGTTTAACATTCAATCTGATGGATCATTTATGACTAGTGGATTAGGTACATCTATTATCCAAAAGTCAAATGAGGATTTTACAAAATTTGATATCTATGATTTCTCAAACGTGAATATGTATAAAGGTAGCAACAATACAAAAGCATCATTTCCTGCTGGTTTTAAAGGCGCTACTTTAAATATGATTGATGAAAATCACTTACTAGTAAATTTCTGGATTCTTCCTAAATACGACGGTGGTCAAAATCAAGCCCATGTAGCATTGTTAAATATGAGAGATTTGACTGTAGAAAGATATTATGACATTCCTGATAATGCCTATACTAAATCCGAATCTAGATCTTATACAAATGACTTAGCTATGGCATATTGTACAATAACTGATGACACCTTGTTGGTTAGTTATCCAATGGATGATATGATTTACGGATATAATCTGAATGAGTCTGACATTAAATTCATAAAGGATGGCAGCTCTAATCAAAAAATTGATATACCTGCACCACAAACACGTGCGGAAAATAATGATCGCCAATTAAGTTGGGATTTCCGAGCTTCAACTCCTTATTATAGTCCACTATATTATCACAGTAATAAGGAACTGTTCACAAGAATTTTAGCCCATCCATTCGATCTTGAATATGTTGATGGTAAAATGGTAACAGGAAGAGCTAGAAAGTTGTCAGTACTTATTTTTGATAAGCAGCTGAACAAAGTTGGAGAAACTGTTTTGGATAATACTCTTTTTGATATTTTTTACCATGTTCCTACAAGTAATGGGTTTTTTGTTGGTCCTAGCTCAGAATTTCTCAATGAGGAAGATAGCCTAATCTTCAATACCTATTTTGAGCTTATAAAGACTAATTGAATATGGTCCTATGGCTTTTGGTTAATGATTCAAAGGGTTTAATATACTAATACTAGTTTATGTAAACTATTACAAAAGACATAAAAAAAATACTAATAGCAATAATATCGGGACTTTTAATCATTGGATGCAATGAAAGCAGTTTAGACGGTAAAAGTGATTTAGTAAAAGTTGAATTCAATCAAATACTGGCTGACGAGCTTTCAGAAATGCTCATAATAGATCAATTGGCTGCTAGCAATGCATATCCTCCTGAAAGTCATTCTCATTTAACACTGGAAGAATGGAAGACATTTAAGGATAGTGTTTTTACAGGAAATCAAAAAAGAGTTAAAGAGATTTTTGAAGAATATGGATTTGTAGGGTATGACTTGGTTGGAGAAGAGAAGAAGGGTCTAATAATTTTTGGTTGATAGTTCAGCATTCGGATAATCATCCTGAATTTCAAGAGGAGATTTTAGAGAAAATGAAGGTTGAAGTAGAGAGACGAAATGCAGACTCTCGAAGCTATGGCCTTTTAGTTGATCGAGTTAAGTTGAATACTGGGCAAGCTCAAATTTATGGAATTCAAGTAGACTACAATATGGAAATATGTCAAGCTTTTCCTAGAAATCTAGCTGATAGTGCAAATGTAAATAAAAGGCGAAAGGAAATTGGTCTTGAGCCGATAGAAGAATATTTGAATAGCATGACGAGAATGAACTTTGAAATGAATAAGGAATACTATGCTAAAAAAGGAGTATTGGAGCCAAAACTTTACAAGATAAACTAAAGGGCATCAAACAAATAATTGAGCATGTCCATTCATTCCTAAGCCGTAAGACTTGTGTTTTTAGCATATCCAGTAGATATCCACTTAGCTCAAGTCAAGTTATTTGCTCAATAAGGCTGATATGGCCAAACTTCTTATTCCTTTTGGGTAACTCGTTGTGAAATTTCTAAAAACCAATTATTTGCTTCTATTTGTCCGCAATCAATAGTACTTTTTTATTGTCATTGGTAGTAACTTCGTTAAAGAACTTATTTATAGCCTCATGCGATTCAGGACTATATACTCCTTCTTTGATCAAGAAATCTCTTTTGTAGTAAATAACATTATCCTTGACCGTGATATTCATT
This sequence comes from Peijinzhouia sedimentorum, assembly GCF_049340005.1. NCBI lineage: Bacteria > Pseudomonadati > Bacteroidota > Cytophagia > Cytophagales > Peijinzhouiaceae > Peijinzhouia > Peijinzhouia sedimentorum. The sequence goes on along the minus strand of NZ_JBMPIY010000004.1, from coordinate 125,854 downwards.
TTAAATTCTCCAAATGGCTGAATAATCTCAGCTGCATCAGGCATGTATTCCACTGAATATCCTTTAGGAATTTTAAATGCCACTGAGTCTACATAGTGATGGGAATATCTGAATTGAATGGGTGTTTCTCTGTTTTGTGTATTTGAAATTGACTCAACCTCAAATTTGGCAAAATTCAATGGGATAAACATTCTGTTTCCTGTCTTAGAAGCGATATTCCTTATGGTAATTTCAGATTCTAAATTGATGGAGGGGATCTTATCTTTATTTTGAGTAAACTGATAATTATTAATTTGAAAATCAGAAATGTCAATATTACGAATTAGCCATTCTTTTTGGTTTTTATCATTGAAAGTCAAAAAAGTAGATAGTCCATTATAATCAGATGCTAACCCTATAAATTCTTTTTTTATGATCGCGTTGGCATTGCCCTGTATGTCCAGGTCTATTTGAAAATTACTGATGATTTTGTTTTCTTCTGACCCATAATTGGGGGTTTCTACAATTTTACCAATATTATCATTTATCAATAATACTTTTCTATTTCCAGTGAATTTGCCTAAATATCCAAATGGGTTCGATTGACTTGTGCATTCTAGCCAAGTGGTATCGTTTTCCATTGGGACTGCTAAGATTACATGATTAAAGGTCATGCTAGGGAATTCCTCATTCAATATTGTCGCTTCTTCTCCAGCATTGACCAAAGCAAGGTGGGAGTCTATTCCAATTGAGTTAAGCAAAGATTTCATATAGTTTGTGAGAGCCTTACAATCACCGTAACCCATTTCATCTACTGTTGAAGCTGGGAAAGTTTGATATCCACCAATACCAAGTTGTATACTTACATACCGGGTTCTTGATTGCATATATTCATAAACTAGTTTGATCTTTTCTTCCGTAGAGTTGGTTCCATTGACTAAATGGTTAACTTCTTCCTTAGTTTTTGTTGATATTGCATCTCTGCCGGCATTTAACTGCGTTTGCCATTTTGCAATTCCACTCCAAGTAGACATATCACCTTCATAACCCTCATAATTAAACTTGGATGGGCTGAAGTAAACAATTGGAATTTTTGACTCAAAGCCATTGCTGTAGGGTTCAATACTAATCGGCTTGATGTTTTTTAATTCCCAATGATAACTGGTAAGATTTTGTGATTTAGTCTTACGGTAGCTATTCTTTGCCATATTAACTTCCAAGAAGTTTGGCAGTAAATGTTCGGGAGCGGAAATGGTGTATTCTGATTTTTGGACGCCAATAGATTCTCCCTTAACAGAAATCCAATCAGGAATATGGAATAAATAAAGAAACTCAACTTCAAACATTACTTCAATTGTATAGGGGTATTCCTTTTGACGTAAGTCTAAGCCTTTTATCCTATTATCTTCATATAAGGAAGCGCCAGAAATATTACTTTGATCGATAACATCTTTGGATTTTGACTTATAAATTACTTCTCCATTTTTATCATAGACTGTGGCATTAAAGCTTAAAACTTTTCGTAATTTATCATAAGAGATCGCCTTCACTCCTTCATTTGCCGCTTTTGGATTTAGAATTGTAACTACTTGATGAACCCTGAAAAGGGCCCCATCTATTTTTTCAATTACAAATTCGGTCTTATCTAACCTGTAAACCGCGTTGGAATTAGTTAAAAGCTCGATAGGGATATCGCTTACAGGATATTTATTAATTGTGCTTGATGAGCTTTCAAAACTAAATAATATCAAAAAAATGATTAGGGCTAGTCGTATCATTTTATAGCTCTTTTTTAAGTACAATTTGCTCCGCTTGCTTACTAATTATCTGAGAGAAAAATTCCTTTAAATAGAAGTATTGCTCAGGCTGAAATTCAACATTATTTATAGAGATTTTTGACGATAAAGTAATGTAATCTCCTACATGTTGGACGCTATATATAAACGATCCACCATTATCAGGTAATGCAACGCCCATTTGTTCAGGAGCACTATCCAAGATGTAGCCTTCAGGTATTTTTATTCTATTGACAATGACTTCTTCAATTGGTGTGCCGAAGTAAATGGGAAAAAGACGTTCATCAGATTTGAAAGGATTGTCTTTAGTTTGTCCAATGGGGATTGGGTTGAAAAATATAATTTCACCCATACTTTCTGCGATGTTGTCTGTTTCAAAGCTTATATTCTCAAGTATAGGCTTTTCAATTTCATCTACCCCAGTGATCTCATGCTCTTGGATTTCCCAATTTGAAAACTTATTTGCAAAATCCTCTTGATACTCTTTAAGTTTTAAGGAATGATTTTTTCGGAAGGTAATCGCTTCATAGCCTGTTAATGTCTTTTTAACTGAGCCTTGTAATTTGCCATTTTCATCTAATTCAAGATTTGAGTAAATAGCTTGAATATTTTTTATGTTTGGCTTTAATTCTACCCATCTGAAATTATCGGTGGTTATGACCATGCCACTCCCATTTAATGATGATTTGTCAAGGACATTAAATGGAAGATGTTTTTTGCTTGCATCTAACAAATACTCTTTTTCACCGTCCTTCACTAGACAAATTGTTTGATTAAAATTTCTTGGAATAGGGTGAGTAGGATTTATTTTACCATTTTCTACGGTGCTTAGCATTACGGGCTTGGCTTCAAACCCTGCTTGATTATACATCGCAATTAAAAGACAATTTATTTCATAGGGATATGCTTTCCTTAATGAATGTAGTCGTCTAAGACCTTCTGCCATCACTGTTAGGTCTACTTCATAGTTGTCTCTTACGAATCTATAAATATTAGCAATCTTCTCTTCATTGGTAGTGGCTCCCTGCGTTGCTTTCTCTATGTCTTCGTCTAAAAAATTATTCTGTAATAATCTTTTTCCATAGATTTCACCTTCAGCATACTCTTTACTTAATTGAGCATGTGTAGAATGAATATAAGTTTCAACAAAAGTATTGGGAAACCTTGTGCCGGCTAGTTCAAATTTGATTTTGGAAATATAATCAGCTTGACTTGAAATGTATGGTTCAACTTTAAATGCAGGGACATTTTTAGCGATAAATTTTTCAACATTAAGACTGAACTCAGCCTGTTTGTAATACCCGCTTTCTATAGATCTTGAGTAATCCAGAGGAACTACATATCCTGATTGAGTTTTTATATAATTAAAGTATTCCGGTAAAGAAACTTTGTATTCACTATGTAAAATCGGGATTGATCTTTGAAAATACCAAGTGTTCAAGCTAGACCATGTCCCATAGTTAATTGTATATACGTAATCAATGATTGACCCTTCTTTTACTTCGGGGAAGGTGAATTTTACTTGTTTTACCTCATCAGTGACTGATTCAGTAAAGACATCCTTCCTATTAACTTCTGATTCTATTACTTTTCCATTGACTAAATTAAAGGTGGATGCCTTTAAACCTTTTATGTCATCTTTTACAGACATTGGAATAGTAACATTTGCTCGATCAAACTCAGAGCTATTTAGTATTTTTATTCTTATATGATTTTCTAAGACAATTCGAAAGTCATGATCAAAAGTTGTTTCACCAAACTCAAGTATAACAATAGCGCCAGCTGATGAATCTAATTGAAATTCAGATATCTCAAAGTCAGAAGGTTCAATCTTACCAAATTTTAATGGACTATTTTGACCTACAGCAGTTACTGAAATTAGTATTGCAAAAATCAATACTGAAATATTTTTTTTCTCGGGTACTCTCATTGTTGAAACTGATATTTGATCTAGTATTACAATTTTAATAGTTTTATTCTAATTAATGAAAAATTAGTTAATATTTTTCTGCTTCAAAATCTTGGAATAACAAATTAATCTAAGGTTTTATGTCAAAAAGACTAATGGAAAAAATATTAGAAATTAGTTTTAAAATAAAAAATGTTTATTTCATAGCGCCTTAAGTGTTGTTGATGCAACAAATGGCGTTTATCATAGCAAGGTTAGATGAATTGCCTATAACTAATCTTCACAATTCATTTGTATACCTTAATTTCTCTTTCAGAATTCGAGTGATCTACCGTAATTGCCTTTGAGATAGATATCAATAGCATGAACAAGGGAGATTTTAGAAAGCGGGCACATCAAATGGTGGATTGGATGTCTGATTATTTGGAGCAGGTGGACAATTACCCAGTAATGTCACAAGTTAAGCCGGGCGACATCAAGGCGCAATTGCCCAATTTACCTCCCACGACAGCAGAGTCATTCGAGCAAATAATGGCTGATGTAGATAAGATAATCATGCCCGGAATTACGCATTGGGGGAGTTCCAATTTCTTTGCCTACTTCCCAGCTTCCAAAAGCGAAGCGTCCATATTAGCAGAAATGATGATGGCCAGTCTAGGCACGCAAGGGATGCTGTGGCTCACTTCGCCTGCTGCCACCGAGCTAGAGGAGCAAATGATGCAATGGCTGAGACAAATGATGGGATTGCCGGAATACATGCAAGGTGTAATCCAGGATACTGCTTCATCGGCCACTTTGGCAGCAATACTTTCTGCAAGAGAAAAAGCATCCAATTGGGCAATAAACGAAAGAGGTTTTTCGACTCAAGAAAAATTTGTCGTCTATAGCTCAAATCAAGTGCATTCGTCTATAGATAAAGCAGTGAAGATTGCCGGAATAGGGATTGAAAATTTAAGAAGAATCCCAACTGACGAGAATTTTGCTATGATACCAAATGCCTTGAAAGCTCAAATTGAGAAAGACAAGCGGGAGGGTTTTCAGCCACTTTGTGTCGTTTCTGCACTAGGTACCACAAGTAGCACTGCATTGGATCCAATTGATGCAATTGGGAGTATTTGTGAGGCTTATGGTATATGGCATCATGTGGATGCCGCTTATGCCGGTGCTGCGCTTTTATTACCGGAGTGCCGTTATATGGCCATAGGAATGGAAAAGGCTGATAGCTTTGTATTCAATCCTCATAAATGGATGTTTGTGAACTTCGACTGCTCAGTATATTTTGTCAAAGATGCTCAAACACTCAAAAGAACTTTCTCTGTAAATCCGGAATATCTTAGGACGAGCAATGACGATGAAGTGACCAATTATCGCGATTGGCATATACAATTGGGTCGCAGATTTAGAGCGCTGAAGTTATGGTTTGTAATCCGTAGCTATGGAGTGGAAGGTTTGCAAGAAAAACTCCGTTCACATATAGCCATGGGTCAATGGTTGAAGACAGAAATTGAAAATCATCCCCAGTTTGAATTGATGGCACCCGTTCCATTAAACTTGGTTTGTTTCCGTTTCCTCCCGCCTATGTGCAGCAATGCAGATGAGATCAACCAATCCAACGAGCGTTTATTGAATACCTTAAATGCCACTGGGAAAATTTTCATTACTCATACCAAACTCAATGGAATTTATACTTTGAGACTTGTTCCAGGCAATTTTCATGTTAGTCTTGCCCACGTACAGCAAGCTTGGGAGTTGATAAAAGAAACAGCTATTTCCCTTCAGAAGAAATAATTGAATAAATTTTTGTAAGCTTCAACAACATTATACGAAAAGTGTCGTATATAATTTGGGTTTACGAAATCAATCGTATATCATTGTCACTACGAAACAAATCGTATATGAAACCAACAGAATCAGAATTAGAAATCCTCAATATCCTTTGGGCCAAAGGGCCGAGCACTGTGCGCGTAGTGCATGAGGAGTTGAGCAAGGAAAAAGATGCCGGCTATACCACCACGCTTAAGCTGATGCAGATTATGCATAAGAAGGGCTTGCTAAACAGGGAAGAAGAGCAGCGAAGTCATATTTATACCTCTGCTGTGGGCGAAAAAGAAGCTAAGGGCGCTTTGATAGATCGTTTTTTGGATGCGGCATTTAATGGCTCAGCATCGGAGCTAGTGATGCAAGCTTTGGGTCGCAACAAAACGAGCAAGGAGGAGCTGGATAAGATAAAGGAGCTGATTAAGAAAATGGAAGGAGGTGCAAAATGATTAGCATCGAACAAGTGATTCAATCTGCGGCTTGGTCCTTATTTCATTCACTTTGGCAAATTGGGATTATCGGTATTGTGATTTTCGCCATTTTGCAACTGGACTGGCTTCGTGATCCCAAACAGCGATTTGGCCTTTTGCTAACGGGCATTTCATTTTCTGCATTTGCCTTTTTGGGCACATTTGCTTGGTATATGTATCAATACTCACCAGCAGAAGCCATCTCGTTTGCTGGCTTAAGTTTCGAGGAGTTAATGCTAATGAAAGCAGCTTCGGAATCGATGGAGGCGGAGGCAAGTTTATTGGTGAAAATTGAAGCATGGGTTTTTGCTAATATGCATTACTTGGTATACGCATGGTTAGCAGGTGTGGGTATATTCTTAGTTCGATTTGCGGGAGGTTTGTGGTATGTCAATAGACTCAAAACTCATAATGTATCAATGGCACCTGCAATGGCAAACAAGTATTTACAGAAATGGACAGCGCAGTTTCCGATGCTGCGCAAAGTAAAAGTATTTGAGTCCGCAAAAGTAAATGCGCCTTTGGTAGCAGGTATTTTCAAGCCTGTGATACTATTTCCCATCGGGATGATAAGCCAATTGCATCCGAGCCAAGTGGAGGCAATTTTGGCACATGAGATTGCGCATATACTCCGTAGCGATATGCTTACTCAAACCTTATGTTCTCTTGCCAAGGCACTTTTATTTTATCACCCTGCTATGTGGTGGATGCAGCGAAGCTTGGCAGAGGAGAGAGAATTTGCCTGCGATGAGTTTGCCATTAATCTCACATCCAATCCACCTGCATTAGCCAAAGCTCTAGCAAATGTAAAAGCTTGGGAAAGCAACGAATTAACTATGGCATTCCAGAACAAACAACATTATTTAATCAACAGAATTTCAAGAATATTTGGTATGAAAAATCAAACTGAATCTAACAATTATACAGGCAATTTGAGTGCGTTGGCTATCATATTAGCTATGCTATTCTTACTTCCAGTAGCAGAAGGGCAGGATAGCCCAGAGAGAAGCGAAAAGCTTAATACATCGGAGATCTTAACTTCCGTTTCCGAAATAGGAACAGAGAGTGATGTTAAGAGTATTTTGGAACTTCCTGAAGTAGTAGGACAACAGATTACTGACACTGTTCCTCCAGCGTCGCCTGTTAAAGCGAATGACACTATACCTCCAACGCCACCAAAGGTAAATTGGGAAAAGAATGCTGAGGCAATTGAGAGAGCTTTGAAAAGTATGGAAATGTCTCAAAGCATTTCTATGCAAGAAATTCAAAAATCTATGGATCAGGCTATGAAAAGTATGGATGCGCTTAAAATGATGAATTTTGATTCGATCCAAATATCCGTTGAAAAAGCAATGAAAGTTAGTATGGTGGACGTGGAGAAAGCATTAAAAGCTGCAACTGAGAGTATCAAGAAGATGGATATCTCAGAGGAAGAAAGAAAGGAAATGATGATTGAAATAGAACAGGAACTTGCAAAACAAAAGATAGATATTGCAAGGGAGCTTGAATCTGCAAAATTAGAATTACAAAGAGCAAAGCTTCAAATGGGAAGCGAATTAGATCGTGAAAAAATGCGCCAAGAAATGGAGCAAGCCAAAGCTCAAATGCAACAAGAATTTGAGCAAGCGAGAATCGAATTACAAAAGGAGATGGAAGCCTTAAAAAAGAAAATGGATGAGGAAAGAAAAAGAGAAAATAAGGAAGGCGATAATATTGCTCAATCCGTTTTGAAACAACCTCTTTTTGTAATTGACGGAGTAATTATTTCAAGTGGAAAACACCTAGGAATTACTCAAGACCAAATCAAATCCATTGATGTATTAAAAGGTGAATCAGGAATTCTAGCTTATGGAGAGAGGGGTGCTAATGGTGTAATCCAGATTTCAACGATACATGGTAACGGTCCTGATTCTAATCTATCCGGAGTAGAGATTAGCACAGTTTTGAATAATTCCACAGGAAAGGCACCTAAGCTTAGGGCTAGCTTCTCTCAAGAGGATATTCTTTTTGTGGTGAATGAAACAGTTATGCCTGATTTTGATTTTAAGTCGATGGATATGTCATCAGTTAAATCTATTGAAGTACTGAAAGGAGAAGCTGCAATTTTGAAATATGGTTCAAAAGCAAGTGAAGGTGTTATTAAAATCAATACTAAAGGGAAAATAGAATAAGAAAACAGTATTTTATAAATATATGTATAGGAGCAATTTATTGCTCCTTTTTTTATTAATGCTCATTTAATTTGAATAATAATTAATTAGTTATATATTTAAAGAATTCTTCTTATTAGCAATCAAGTGAATAGGCTTTCGGGCTATAGAGAAGACATTTTATAATTAAATCATATTGTTATGAATAATCTAAAAATGAGGAAGAATAAGTCTTTTATTGAATTCTTGACCTTTGTGCTTTTCGCATTCATAATCATTTTTATGCCTAGTTCAATCATTGCTCAAAGCAAGAATGCACCAGTAAAATTAGGTACTTTGGAACAGGCTCCTGATAAAATCGAAATGGTGAGCTCCACTGAGGCAGAGAATAGAAAAATCAAAGCTGCTGTAGAAATTGATCATCCAATCTATGAAATTGATGGAAAACGCGTGGCTGATCCGACATACCTAGGAATCAAAGCAGAAGATATCAAAGAAGTTAAGATTTTGAAGGTGGCAGAAGCCAAAGCTAAATATGGTGAGAAGGGTCTCAATGGCGCCGTACATATATTCACCAATTCAGGTAATGGAGCTGCGGATATAAAATCCTCTGAGCTCGATCCATTATATCGTGAAAAGTACACTTGGGCACAGAGAGCTAATCCAAGCCGTTATGCTAAAAGGGAAGATGCTATGGATTTATTTTTGCTAATAGACGACAACTAAATTTCGCATTAACACACACATAAAAAGATTTGCTATGAAAATGTTAAAAGTATCTTTAATCACATGCTTGTCAATGATGATTCTGATAAGCACGATACAAGCGCAAAACTCTCCTATTGCTAACAATGAAGGAAGATCTTTCACCATGACTGTGATCGGCGGTGCCAATGAGTTGTTGAGGGCATTAGAGGGAGAGATTAAGCCCATCTATGAAGTAGATGGTAAGCGAGTAGATGAAAGCCAACTCGGGATTTTCCCGGATGATATCAAGTCTGTTGGGATATTGAAATCAGAAGCAGCAAGGGATAAATACGGTGAAGAAGGAAAATACGGTGCAGTGCATATCTACACTTTTAAGGGCAATGGTCCGGATCCGGCCAAGATGCTTAATGTAGACCCATTGGAGAGAGAAAAGGAATTATGGAAGGCTTCTGCCAATACTAGAAAGAATTCTACTTGGGATGATTTCTTGTTGATAGTAGATGGGGTGAAATCTAATAAGCCTTTTAGTGAATTTGGCTTTAAGAATGTAAAGGAGATTAAAATTACAGCAGAGGAAGATCAAATGTTAAAGTACGAGATGGGCGAAAAACGAGGTTTGATCTTCGTGACAACTAAAGATAATAATTGAATTGTTTGTTGATTAATTGATTTTGGCGCTCAATTAAATGAAAAAAGGAGGCAATTTGCCTCCTTTTATTATGCCCTAATTTTTGGTTTTATTTAGTTAGACCAAAGATTGTGTTCAAACTCTAATAGTTCTTGCTCTACCCATTTTGCAGCTAATAATGCTTCTCTTGGGTTTTTTGTGTAGATATCAACCAATGCTCTGTTTTGTGGATTCCAATACTTAATGATATTAGCGGAGAACATTCTAAGTGTGAATGCATCAGCCATATTTAAGTTTGCTTTTTGATTTGAATTATTAAACCAAAAGGCTTCTTCGGGCATACTACGGAAAAGATCGTCTAAATCTTTATATCTAAATGTAGCAACCTCCCGCTGGAATCCTGTTTCAAATTCTTTCGCAGGGATAATCATTTTCACAGCAAGAATGTCCCAGTATGCTCTAGAACGTCTTTTATCAAAAATGAAGTCCTCCATGATTTCTAGAATGGTTATTTGACGCGGGAGGAAATAAAAGTCTCTAGAAGAATCAGCTTCTTCTTCGTCTTCATCGCCCCAGCCTCCGCCGCCCCAGTCATCATTGGCAGCTTCTTCTGTGAAGCCCATTGCTCGTTCTTCATCCGTTAGTGTAGGTGCGCCATAAGCAGGAATTTTCATGTTATCTAAGAACTCCTCCTTGGTCATTCTACGGGTAAGTGAATCACTTGTGTAAGGGAAAAGTCTACCATCATTTACAGCATCAATAATGATTTTTGTTATTTCACTATTGAATGCAAAGAAGGGTTGATTCATCTTCTCACGAAGATCCATTCTTCTCCATACTCTGCGGCGATACATGATTTCAGATTCCTGAATTGGCCTTACAGAATTTTCATTGTATGGGGCAACCCTTTCCTGTGCATGAACCATCTCAGGAAGGAACAATACCACCATAATAAATAAGATTGCCCAATTTTTCATACGCTTTTTAATTTAATGGAATACTGATAAAGGTCGCCGGCATATTGACGTTCTCTATCTCTCCTCTAAAATTTCTTCTCTGTACTTTCACTTCTTCAATCACAATTCTATCTCCAGGCTGAGCTTGACCAATAAAGTCAGATACGTTGGCTTTATCAGAATTATAAACTCTTTCCTGCAGAATTCTTTGTCCTCTACCTAATAAAAGCTTGAAACTTACTACTCTATATTGAGCATCATTTGGTAAGAAGGCTTTAAAGTTTTCTTCTGCAATTGCATTTACTGCAACTTCTCTCACTCCAGCAGCTGGCATTCCTTCTCTCAAGTTTGCAGGTCTTCCATTTACTCCAACTGCTAGCGTTGGTAATGGTATCCTCGACACTTGAAATTTCCTAGATTCGATTGGTGTACCACCACTTGCAATGTTTAACGTAACTTCTGCTGAATTTGGTACAATTGTTACCAAACCTCTTTGCGGACCATTCACAACTGCTGCCCCTTGAGCTGTAAAGCTTGGGTCATAAGCTGCTCCTAAAGCAGGAACTTGGATATTTAATTCATTACCAGCATTTAAGTAAAGTTGTGAAACAGTAGCTGATAAAATTTGAACAACCGGCTTAATTACGAAGTATTCATACTCTCTTGTGAAAGTAGTATCTCCTCCACCAGGAGTTGGCAATTTAATTTCTCCAGTAAAAGTTCTTCTAGCTACGTCGTTTTCGTCATATCCACCTCCCGCTGCTGTAAACTCAATTTTACCTACACCATTTTCTACTGGAATAGGATTGCCGTTTATAGTCATTTCAGGAGCGACAGATGATAATGATGCTGAAAGAAATAGCTCTGCTTCGTATTTTGTACCAGCAGCCACATATTTTGCATCAGCTCTTACCATTGGCAAGATATTATCAAAGCGCAGATCGGAAGCTCCTACACTTCTTCTTAATTCATCTAATACCAAAGCTTCTCTGTTCAGGACTTCAGTAGTCAGTTGAGATACATCAGCAATACCAGCTACAGTAGGTGTCATTTCAAACTTTAAGCTCGCAAAGTCCTTCTGATTTTGATTTGGGTCATTTTGGTACAAAGGATCTTCACTTGCATCTAAAGCAAAATAGGTAATTTGCTCACCTAACCCAGATTCTTGGCGCAAAAAGTCCACATAGCTATTAAGTCTATTTTGTAATATTTCGCCGTTACCTTTGTTGATCATGTGATCAGCTACTTTATCAGTGTTTGTTTTCCCTTGAACTTCGCCATATTCATCTAAACCACCAGTGATTTCAATGAATGTTTCTTTTAGCTCATTCATTTCTCGTACTACAGCTTCCGTTTCTGTTCTTACTCTTCTAGATTTCTCCAAAACAGCAACATCAGCGGCTCTATTACCCGATTCTGATACTGCCGAAGAAATAGCAGCAACAGTCAAATCGTTCTTAGTCCTATCTTCAGCAATAGTTCTTTCGAGACTCTTATTAATAAAAACAAACTTATCAAGTACGGTATTGGTAATGTTCATCGCCAAAAGCGCAGTAAGGGCAAGATATACTAGCCCTATCATCCGTTGCCTTGGCGTTTCTTTTCCTCCAGCCATATTATTAGTCTTTCCTAAAGATTATCAAATACAAAAATTAACTTCTCATTGCAGATAACATACCGCCATAAACTTTATTAAGGGAAGCAATACTTTCGTTTAGCTTGCCTAATTCAGTTTTGAACTGTTGTGTTTGCTCACCTGCTTCACCCATTTGCTTCAATGCATTTGAAAAGCCTTCTAATGATTGAGAGGCAAGTGCATATGATTGGTTAATATGAACCATTGATTCGCTTGCTGCTTTTACATTTTGAGCGTACTCGTTTGTGGCTACTACTGCATTTGATAGCTTGGACATATTTCCAACATTCTCAGAAAGGCTTTTCAGACCAGTACCTAAGCTTTCGATCAATTCTGGGCCAACCTTGGCACTTTCTAAAACTTGATCTAACTGACGAGAAACTGATTTGTCAGCTCCAGCAGGCATTGATTTCTTAGGTGAAGGTGCTGCATTTGGATCAGCTAATTCCGGATAGACAATTGACCAATCATAATCTTCAGATTTTGGTTCAAATGCACTTAGAAAGAAAATGATAGCTTCTGTTCCCAAACCAACCATCAGGAACAAATTTGCACCAGGTAAGTAAGTAAGTTTAAAAAGTACACCGACCAACACGACTGCCGCTCCGATACCATATATCTTAGGCATTATGTTAGTGTAGAAACGATACGAGAAACCGCTTTTTTTTGCGCCCATCTTAATTCAATAGTTTTAAAAGGTTAATTTACTTGTTTTTGTTTTGAAAATCAGCTTGTTAAAAGCTTTTAGATTTTATCGTTGAGTTCCACCAATAAAGCTCATTGCATTTCGGAAACCAATGTATGATCTAGCTGAATCCTTGAAGTCATAAGTTCTAGTACCTGTTTCTAGGTAATAGGCTACGTCTTTCCAAGATCCGCCACGAACAATTTTACGTGGTTCAAATTCATCGTGGTATGTAGGATTCAAATCCCATACTATAGGCATTGCAGCTGGGTTGTATGCATCTTCACACCATTCAGCAACATTGCCTGCCATGTTATAAAGGCCAAAGTCATTTGGTAAGAATGCATCTACAGGAGCTGTATAAGGATAGCCATCATCTACATAGTTACCTCTGCCATTTTTAAAGTTGGCTAGCACACATCCATCACCAGTTCTAGCGTATGGACCACCCCAAGGATATGGAGCCATGTCTCTACCACCTTTTGCAGCATATTCCCATTCCGCTTCATTAGGCAGACGGAATCTAGGCATGGCAAAAAGGCCTTCTTTCGAACGCCAATCGTTTAGGTAATTTGTTCTCCAAGTAGAGAAATATTTTGCTGCTTCCCAGTTTACACCAACTACAGGATAATCGTCGAATGCCGGGTGTTGGTAATAATACTCCAACATAGGATCGAACATATGATGCGTAAAGTCATCTCTCCATACAGTAGTATCCGGATATAGATTTTGATAGATGAATTCTTCTCCAAGACTTTCGAGAGAATCACTCATTATGGATTCCATAAATTGGCGATATCTATTATTAGAGATTTCCCATTCGTCCATGAAAAATGCACTTACAGTTACCTGCTTGTTAAAGTTAATCATGGTGGATGGAACATCCTCATCGGATTGACCCATATGGAACACGCCGGCAGGCACGTATGTCATTCCATACGGAGCAGACATTACCCAACCTTCTCTACCCTGCACGCCGATCAACTGACCTTTGTCATCCTTGGGTCCACCGCCAAAAAGGCCGCAACTTTGGATTAGCAGGCTAAGCGAAAATAGCATGAGTAATGAAGCTATACTTCTAAGCTTTAACCACATATTTTTAAGTTCAATAACCAAATTCCTTTTCCGAAAAAACCAAATAAGAAGATTTAAAATTTTCGATTTGGGTGCTAATTAAGCAATAGTTAAACAAAAAAAAGCACCTTTTAAAAAAAAACTGATAAGAATCTGTTAAGATTTTATCAAAAAATCCTATTTCAAAACCTAAATCTTGGCGTACGTACGATATTTTTGCCGATGGCACCCGTTTTCTTTGGGATGGTGTACTTCAGCATAAATTCATGAGAAGTGGGTGCTTTTGCATCTTGTGATTCAATTACATAATCAAAAGCATATCCAATTTTCAATCTATTGTCCTTTGCCAAGCTGTACCCAATCATGCCAACTGCCGCTTCTGTATTCCTAATCGACACTCCACCCCACATCTTATTATTGTACGTGGCAATAACGTTCAAATCGACCGATGTAGTATTGAAGGCTAAAGATTTTATTAAGATACCTGGTGTGATATCCCAATCAGCGGAGGCTGTTATATCATAACCCGCGGTAAGATATAAGTGTGCTTCGAGCGGATTAGTTGGACCAAAGCTCCCAAAATCAAAATCAGGACGAGAAATGTGATTGTAACTTAAGCCACCAGAAAACTTATTGACTCTCACGTATACTCCAGCTCCAAAATCAGTTGTCATTTGAGTTTCACTACCAAATTGCCTTAATGGATCATTGGGATCATCCCAGCGAAGTTGGTCGTAATTTAATGTTTGAGAATATAAACCACCTCTCATTCCTAAGTTCACAAATCCAGTATTGGTGGTGATTTGATACGAATAGGATAATTGAAGATCTAAATTGCCTAAAGCACCTAATTGGTCATTTACTATGTGTAAACCTAAACCACTTTTGGCTCTTGGAAAAGCTGCGTCAATACTTAATACTTGTGAGCTTGGTGCCCCACCTCTTTCATTTTGAGCGGTGGAATAGCCCACCCATTGACTTCTGTGAAAGGCTGTGACTTGGATGTCACCTTCCACACCAGCGTAGGCAGGATTGAGGAACAACCTATTGAACATGAACTGACTAAATTGAGTGTCTTGCTGAGCATTCGCTATCTGAGCAAAGAATAATGCTGATAAAGTCAACGCACAAGTAAACAGTAATTTTCTCATAAGAGGCCTAAACAAACCTAAATATAGCAATTAAACTTAGGTAGGAGCTAAGTGTTAGGCTAATTACGATAAAGTTTGTCCAAAAGGTTGTTTTTTTTATATGAATGATCACTCAGACGTTATTAGCCTTTTTAATATACAACTCTAATGCACCCGTCATCGAAGGAGCATTTGGGAGCGGTGCTTCTATATCCAAAATCAAGTTTGCTTCACGTACGGCTTGAGCAGTGGTAGATCCAAATGCTGCGATCCTGGTATTGTTTTGCTTGAAGTCCGGAAAATTTTGAAACAAACTGTGAATACCGCTAGGGCTAAAAAAGGCAATTACATCGTAGTTGACGTCGGAGAGGTCAGACAAATCACTAGCTACAGTGCGGTAAATAATTGCCTCACTCCATTTGTAACCACCTTTATCCAAAAACTCAGGTATATCATCCTTGCGAATATCAGAACAAGGGAAAATATACTTTTCGTTTTTATGTTTTTTAATAATGTCAAATAGCTGGTTTGCAGTCTTTTCTCCTGTAAAAATCTTCCTTTTTCTTACCACAATGTATTTGGCAAGGTAATTTGAGGTTTGTTCCGAAATACAGAAATACTTCATCTCTGGGGGCATTTCAATTTTCAAATCTTTCATCAAATTGAAAAAGTGATCTACTGCATTTCTGCTGGTAAATATTACCGCAGTATGATTGAGCACATCAATTTTTTGCTTGCGAAATTCTTTTACACCTACTGGATCTACCTGAATGAAGGGACGAAAATCTATTTTGATTCCGTATTTCTTGGCGAGGATACCATAAGGGGATTTGTCATCGGCGGGTTCAGGTTGAGAAACTAATATACTCTTTACTGACTTGATTCGATCTTTACCTTTTGTCATGCTCAATTTAAATTTTAACACAGGAAAGCCCTAGAAAACTGAAATCAATTTTAAAACCACTACAAGGGGTATGATTTCAGTGGTGCAAAGGTATGAAAATAAATAAGAAAATCGAAGATTAGCGGTTCGAATCAATTTAATAAGAATTATGGCTATGCGGACTGTAAACAGAATGATAATGGCGATAAATGCAATAGTTGCACTCGATGCAATGGGTGCGGATAAGACGAAGAAATTAAACAGAATCCAAAGCAAAACGCCCATGTAAATGATGCTGGAAATTCTGATATAATCAAAGAAGTGGATTGCCTTAAATTGCTCTAGTCCATACAAATATGAACAAACTGATAAAAAAACAAACTTGCCTAGAAATATCAAAAAGGTTACGATAAAACCTATGCCTAAAATAGCCATTAGCAATCCATAACTACTCGTACTGAAAAATTCCAAAAAGGGGGGTAAGTCAATCTGCCAATTCAGTAATACCAGCAATACAAACATCACCAAAAACGAAAAGGTGAGTAAGGCCAAAAATGTTCCTGGGTTAAACTGACGAGACATTATTAATGTGTCCACACTCACTCTAGGAAAAAATACCGCAGCAGGATTAAAATACTCTCTGAATATTTTTGGATAAGAAATTCGCAGCAAAGCCATCAGTAACAATAAAATCACAAAGCCGGTCCCAATAAAATCAGGAAATCTACTTTGCTCTCTTTCCTTTGCAATTAGATTTTTGTCTTCTACAACAACTTGCTGCTGAAATGCTGATGCAATATTCACCGACAAATTTCTACTCAAACTATTACTGCTATGTACACTAAGTAGAATATTTGCCCCATAGATATTTCGCAGGCTATCTGTGGAAAAACGAACTTTCCCTCCCGCTTTTTCTATCAACTGATGGTTGATCCAAACTGAAAATGAGCTCGGCTGCTGTATGCTTATTTCTTTGTATGGATGCTTGGCCAAGTTTATTTCATAATGCAAAACATCATATAAACTCGAATTGGGCTTAGGTAAATAGCTTTGTGAGCCTTGGTCAAATACGAGTGGGGCAACATCAATACGGTCACTTTGTGCTGATGTATTGAAGCTGACAATTAAGCCAAACATCAAAATGAAAAAATGCTTAAAAACGACTGATGTACCCAATATGTATTTTAGAGTTGCTGAACTCAAATTTCTGAAGTTTTGAATTTCCGAGCCCATAAGCCAAATTAAATATTCCCGCATTGGTAGTGAAACTTACCCCAGCTCCTATCCCAAAGGGAGAATCCTCAAATTTAGCAGTTTCAAGTTCGTAATAAAGGTATGCTTGATCATAAAATAGAAAAAAGTAAGAATTAGCATCTAGATAGAATCGAGGTTCCAAATTGAGCATAGCATATTGGGAGGCAAAAAAGAAGTTTTCGTTAAAACCTCGAAGCGAATTGAGTCCTCCAAGTCTATAGAGTTCGTTCAAAAAGAGCTGTTGATTTTCGATCCATCCACCTTGAAATTTGCTGCGAAGAATAATTCTTGAACTCAATTGACTAAATCGCTCAGCAGAAGCTTGAAATGTGAATTTCACACTTCGCAAATCCAAACTCTCATAGAAGGCGGGAGGTAAGGAAGCATTTTCGAGTATTCGCCTATTGCCTATATCCGCGCTTACATTCACATTCCAACCACGGAATGGATGAAATGGATCATCTGTTGTAATCATATTCCAATTCACTCCATAATAGCTGTATTGCGTATCGGCCAGATTGTTGAATTGATCTTGTTCAGAACCTTGCCCAACAGAAAGTAAACTTCCTCGCTGATTGCCCGCGATAAATTTGAGCTGACTCGCATCACCCGCCAAATAGCCCAGCGAAATCCGTAAGTCTGTATTCAAGAAGGAGGAATCTTCCTTGAGTAAATAAAAGCCCAAGTCCAGATCGATCGGTGAATTGAGCAAATTAGGGTGGCCATACTCCATGCGTAGCAATTGCGATTCAGGTCGCATTTTCTGCCATTCTATCCCAAGCCTTTTGCCCGATTGGAATAGGTTGTACAAATCCAAATTGAGCTGGCCTGTCACCAGCACCTTACCAGGATCTAATTCATTAGGAAGCAATCCCAATACACCATCTACTTGATTAACCTTTTGCGCTTCTAACTGCAGCATAGGATAAGCCATATCATCCATAAAAGTCACGGATGGTGCTTCTCGTTGTTTCAGAAAGTTTAATCTTTTGATACGATTATTAATGCGATTAAAAAATTTCTCATTGAATGGCTCACCTTCTCTAATACCCAAATAGCTGGATAGAAAAGAGCTTTTGACCAAATCGCTTGGATTTATCTGTAGCGAATCGAAATAGACTTTTGGGCCGGGAATGAGATTTATCTTAGCGGTAATTCCATCCTCCCGCATTTGCAAACTATCGAGAAGCAATTGGGTGAATGGATAACCGGCATCGATGTTTTCTTGCTGCAATTTGTTCATCAGCGCAGATAGTTGTTTTGGATCTATTCGCTTACCTTCAAAGTCTGACTTTCTGTAGCCAACCTTTCTTAGCATCAGCTCATCAATATTCTCAAGATCCAATCTTGCCCAGCTAAAAATCGGCCCCAAGTATAACTGTATATCCCATTTAGCGCTATCCATTTCTATTCCATCAATATTAGCCGACAAATAACCAATGCTGCGAAAGTCATTCAATGCGTTGGTTATAATGCGTGCTGCTTGCAATGAATCTGCTGCTACCTTTGGCAAATTGGAAATATCCTCGCTGCCTTTTTCTGCCTGCCAATAGAGCTGCATTTCACCTGCCTGCTGTGCAAAGACAGGAGATAAAATAAACGTAAAGGCAATTATTAAAAGGATACGGAACAAAACAATGCTGATTAGGATTAGCTACTTTTACGAAATATGGCTGGAATTTACATACATATTCCCTTTTGCAAACAAGCTTGCCACTATTGTGACTTTCATTTTAGTACAAGTTTGGCGCAAAAAGAGGAAATGATACAAGCCTTGATGCATGAATTGCATGTACGCAAAAACTACCTCCAAGGACAACCCATCTCCAGTATCTACTTTGGTGGAGGTACGCCATCTATTTTGTCGGTAGCGGAAATTGAGCGGATTATAGAGGCTATCCAATCCAATTTTGCGTTGGAGCAAAATACAGAAATCACGCTCGAAGCAAATCCTGATGATATCAATCTACAAAAAGCAAATGACTGGTATCAGGCTGGGATCAACCGCTTGAGTATTGGAATTCAGAGCTTTGATGAGGGGATACTGAAATGGATGAATCGTGCACATTCAGCGAAGGAAGCTTTGGAAGCGATGGAAAATGTGCGTTTGGCAGGTTTTGAGAATATTAGTATTGATCTGATTTACGGTGTACCACAACCTAACCATGAAAAATGGCGGGAGGATTTGACTTTGGCTATGCAATTTAAGCCCGAGCATATTAGCTCGTATAGCCTCACCATCGAAGAGAAGACAGCCTTTGGCAATTGGGTACGAAAGGGCAAAATGCGCAAACCCGAAGATGACTTTGCCGCTGTGCAATACGAAATGCTAGTCGAAACCCTCAGACAAAATAGCTACGAGCAATACGAGGTATCCAACTTTTGCCATTCGGAAAATTATTCGCGCCATAATAGCTCCTATTGGCTACAGCAGCATTATTTGGGCATTGGTCCCAGTGCACATTCTTACGACGGGCAGTCGAGACAATGGAATGTCGCCAGCAATACTAAATACCTGAAATTACTACAAAGCGGAGGAGATTATTTCCAAAGGGAGGTATTAAGTGAAAGTGATAAAGTGAATGATTACTTGTTGACTGCCTTGAGAACTCGCTGGGGCTTAGATTATGATAAATTAAGAACTGAATTTCAGCTTGGTACCGATTGGCCGGGATGGGAAAACTTCGCTACCTTAATAGCGCAAAAATTGGCTGAACCTACCGAAAAAGGAATCCGCTTAAGCTCAAGCGGGAGGTTAATGGCCGATGCAATTACATCCAAACTTTTCGTTGATTCTATATGATTACACATTTCGATTTTGTGCATGGTACTGATTTGTATCGCGCAGACATTAGCAAACCATTAGAAATCGGCATTCCATTGCAGCATGGTGCCCAAAACCCCAACTGCTACTGGGCTGACGATCCGAAATTGGAAACCATTCGCATGGGTGATTTTGTAGGGAGTGTGGCAGAAGGAGGGCCTGTGAATTATCAAAAATTCACTTTCAGCCCACACGGCAACGGTACCCATACAGAATGCTACGGTCATATTAGTAATGATAGTGCCAGTACTGCTTATTTGATAAAGGATTTTCATTCTATGTGTCGTGTAGTTTCTGTGGAGCCCGAATCGATAAATGGCGATATGGTAATTACACTTGCAGCCTTCAAAGCTGAACTTGATAGAATAGATAGCGAAGCCATTGCCATTCGTACTATGCCAAATGGAGTTAATAAAATCACAAGAAAATATAGCGGAACAAATCCGCCTTACCTCGATTCTGCTCTTACAGCTTATTTAGCTAAGCATCAGGTGATTCACTTATTGGTAGACTTGCCAAGTGTGGACAAAGAAGTAGATGGAGGAGCACTTTTGGCACACAAGGCTTTTTGGCAATTTCCCAAGCAACCTCGCAAACAAGCAACCATCACCGAATTAATATATATACCTAATCACCTAGAGGACGGTCGATATTTACTAAATTTGCAACTGACAACACTGGTGGCGGATGCAAGTCCCTCCCGCCCAATTTTATTTCCTATAAGCAAACTCACTCATGGCATTTGATAAAAACCTCTTTAAGCGATCTGCACAAACAGCCCAGCCACTGAAGGAGGTTTTCCGTGAATTCCTGCGTCGTTATCAAATCGACCAAAAGTTTGACGAGACATATTTGATTGTTTTCTGGGAAAAAATAATGGGGCCAACCATTGCCAATCGTACCAGCAAGCTCTATATCAGAGATAAAGTGCTATTTGTTACACTCAATTCGGCGCCATTAAAGCAAGAACTTTCTCATTCGAAAAGCACCATTTTGGGACTTTTCGAAAAGGAAGTTGGTCGTGGTGTAGTTAATGATATTGTGTTTCATTAGTTATGAAGTTACTATTAATACAAACCGGCGGCACAATTGACAAGGATTATCCAAAATCTACAGGAGCTTATGCTTTTGAAATAATGGATCCGGCTTTCGATAAAATTTTATCTAAGGTCAAGTTTTCGCCTTCATTTGAAGTAATTTCCTTTTGCAAAAAGGATAGCCAAGATATCACAGCATTTGACCGGGCTAATCTTCGCAAACTGATTGTGGAGCGGGAGGAAACAAAAGTGCTAATAACACATGGCACTGATACCATGGTAGAAACGGCGAAAGCCTTACAAAATATTGGTAGCAAAACGATCATTATCACAGGATCGCATTTGCCGGCTACTTTTAAAGGAACT
The DNA here is from genome assembly GCF_049340005.1 of Peijinzhouia sedimentorum. Taxonomy (NCBI): domain Bacteria; kingdom Pseudomonadati; phylum Bacteroidota; class Cytophagia; order Cytophagales; family Peijinzhouiaceae; genus Peijinzhouia; species Peijinzhouia sedimentorum. The sequence continues at coordinate 104,551 of NZ_JBMPIY010000004.1, read as the reverse complement.
GATGCCGATTTTCAGCTAGGTTTTGCTATTGCAGCCATGCAGTTGGCTTCGGAGGGATGTTATATTGCCATGAACGGGCGATTGATTCCAGCCGCAAACTGTGGAAGAGATTTAGAAACAGGACAATTTATTCAAACACCTTGAGACTACACCGATCATTAGTTCATGCAGTAGCCGATGCGCTGCGGTATGTATTTGAAGATAATCACAAAGCAGATAAAGTTGTGGAGAGGATTTTACGATCCAACCCAAGATGGGGCTCTCGTGACAGAGGTTTTATAGCCGAAAACACTTACGATATGGTAAGGCATTGGCGCAGAATTACTGAGGCCATAGACTTCCCATCACCAAGTTACGAACAGATATTTGCCGTTTGGTGGATTCTCAATGGAAGAGATTTGCCTGATTGGCCGGAGCTGAAAGGCGTAAATCGCAAAAATGTATTGGCCAATGATCGTGAAAATCAAAAAGTCCGTGCTATTCGTGAATCATTACCCGACTGGCTCGATCAGCTCGGCGAGTCTGAACTTGGCACCAAATGGGACAGAGAATTGCGTGCGCTCAATGAGCCAGCCGAACTGGTATTGCGTGTAAACTCCCTCAAAGCCAATAGAAATGGCGTAGAGTACTTTTTCCACGATATAGATGTGAATACCAGTAGAGTGAATGGTGCGGATGATGCGCTAATCCTCGACAAAAGAGTAAATGTATTTCGTACAGACGCTTTTAAAGATGGTTGGATTGAGGTGCAAGATGCTTCATCGCAAAAGGTAGCGCCATTTGTACAAGTGGAGCCTGGCATGAGAGTAATCGATGCCTGCGCTGGAGGTGGAGGCAAAAGTTTGCACTTGGCCGCCTTGATGGAAAATAAGGGCAAAATCCTCGCATTGGATACCGAAGAATGGAAGCTCAAAAACTTAAGATCGCGTGCTTCGCGTGGAGGAATAGATATCATTGAATGTAGAACCATCGACAATGCTAAGGCGATAAAGAGATTGAATAATACCGCAGATCGAGTATTGTTGGATGTGCCTTGCAGTGGCTTAGGTGTGCTTAAAAGAAATCCAGATGCTAAATGGAAACTGACGCCGGAAATGCTTGAGGAGGTAAAAGCTACACAAGCCAATATATTGCAAGATTACTCAGCTATGGTAAAAGCGGGCGGTAAATTGGTGTATGCTACTTGCAGCATTCTTCCATCAGAGAATGTAGATCAGGTATTCAAATTTCTCGAAAAGAATCCAGACTTCAGCCTAGAAGAGCAACGCGAAATTTGGCCTTCTGAAGGTTTCGATGGCTTCTTTATGGCTAGGATGGTGAAGAAGGGGTAAATGTGGATAATGTTTCCATTGAGGGGATCTCAATGGAAACCAAAGTCTAACAAGATAATTTTCAGCTCGTTAGCATTAATATCGTATTTCTTATAATTTTGAACTAAGATAAGATTGTATGACAGAATCAAATCAAAATATTGCAATTCAGCAGACTAACAAGCAGGATCAATGGTTTGAAGAGATGATTAATTCCATTAGAATTGATCAATTACAAATACAAACGAATACTGCATCTGAACAGAAAGCTAGGATGTACTCTAATTTTATTGAGGGAAAACATTCTGAAATATTTTCTGATTTAAGAAATAGAAGTTCTCAATATTTTATTGAAGAATTAGTCAAAAAGTTTATTTCAGAACTGAATGATCGAAAAGTGATAACCAACCAACTTGCCTTTGATTTAAGTGATGCAAAAGTCCTAGTTTGGGCGGAAATTAACGATTATGATGAGACTTCTGAGAATGGATTAATTCTAGCAGAAGCCAAGACCAATGCAGAATTTTCAAATTTTGGATTTCATATTTCATCAACTATCGTTGAACAAGGAGACAAGCTTTCAGTACCACCGCATTATTCCTCAATTAAAAATTAGGTTTGGCCTCATTTAATGAACATATCAAGCAAGCCAAAAGTAATCTCAATTTTCTCGATTTAGTTAACAAAATAAGAGCCAATCACACTGGGATTGGCAAGTTACAATTTGTTTTTATACTGCTGTCCATTTAATAAACGCACACATTGCTAGGAGGGCAAATCAACATTATCGCTCACACGAGTTGGTAAATAACTCCGTCAATCCTTATAACAAAACTTCCGTAACACGTTTATCAGAAGAACTTTATGTTTCATATATGAAGCTCCAAAATCTTTCAAGAAGAGCTCGATACCTTTGTCATGATGATCCAAAAAATCATGACACAAATGCCTTTCTAACTTACGATAAACATTTTTTAAAAGCGATTATCAATTTGGATAAAATTCTAGGTTTTATAGCTAAAGAATATTCAATTCAGTTTTTAAGGCTCAGTTTAGATTGTATTGAGTTAAAGAAAAGGAAGTTTGAATTTTTCGAGACTAATTGATTTGTTTCAATAAAGCTGTTTTGAAGGCGAAACTTAATTAGAAGGGATTTGTATAAAATTAAATCCATTGAACCAACATGGGAAACCCGATTAGAAATTTCATTACTTCAGTTCCATAGAAATCATTAAGAAGAAATTAGACGTTACAATTATTACTTGAATCAGCAATTTTAATCTGAGTCTAAATTTTCTGTCAAAAGAATCAGATCTCTTTCATTTGCTTTGTAATCAATTGAAATGGGGCGTTGAAATGAAATATTAATCTCACATCCTTATTCATCAACCCCAACTTCCAAACCACCTAATTTGGAAGCTATAAAGTTATAGATTAATGCCATGATGGCTCCCATGATAAAACCGATTGCTCCATACAAAATCGGAAACATTAGCACCATAAAAATTCCTAATCCACCTGAAATTCCAATATCAGAGAATTCAGTGGATGGTAATGACCCTACGATGAAAATTATCAAGCCATAGATAACGCCAAAAATAAGGCCTAGACCAGCAGTAATAAGCCCATAAATTTTGGCTGCCGAAACAACGCCGATTCTTTTGATTTTTACGATTTTATTCATTTTTTTAATTGTTTGATGCAACAAAATATAAAGATCATTAGGTAAAGCCAAGCTTTAAGCTAAAGAATCTCTTTTACCTCCCGCATTTCTCCCTTCTGAATATGTTTCATAAAACCCAACTCAAAAAAAAATCGCAACCAATTGTGGCTGCGATTTCCTTGCTCTATTTTTCTATTAATATATTATCAAACATGAACATGTCTTTCAGCATGATACGAAGAACGAACCAAAGGTCCTGATTCTACATATTTGATCCCTCTTTTCAAACCTTCTTCTTTGAAGAACTCAAACTTATCAGGATGCACAAATTCTTGTACTTCGTAATGCATTTTGGTCGGCTGTAAGTATTGGCCTAATGTCAATATATCGAGACTTTGAGCTGCTAAATCGTCCATTAGTTTGAAAACCTCTTCGTCTGTTTCGCCCAAACCGAGCATCGCTCCTGATTTGCTACGCTTGCCAAATTCTTTGATTCTCCTGAGCTCTTCTAAGCTACGATCGTATTTGGCTTGAGGGCGTACTCTGCGATAGAGGCCTTCCACGGTTTCCATATTGTGCGAAACTACTTCTTGTCCTGCGCTTATCATTCTTTCTAATGCTGCCCAGTTGCCTTTCACATCTGGAATCAAGGTTTCGATGGTGGTTTCAGGCGAAAGTTTCTTGGTTTCTACTACTGTTTGATACCATATTTCGGCACCACGATCTTTCAATTCATCTCTATTTACTGAAGTAAGCACTGCATGCTTCACACCCATCAATTTAATTGCTTCGGCAACTCTTCTAGGCTCATCCTGATCATATTCAGGCGGACGGCCAGTAGCTACAGCGCAGAATGTACAACTTCGAGTACATACATTGCCCAATATCATAAAAGTAGCTGTGCCAGCACCCCAGCATTCACCCATATTCGGGCAATTTCCACTTTCGCAGATGGTATGTAATTTATATTGATCAACGAGCTTTCTTACCTTGGCATATTCTTTACCTACAGGAAGTTTTACTCTCAGCCAGTTGGGCTTTTTGTTGGCTCGTTGAGATTTTTCTTCTGAAACTACGGGTAATTCTATCATTCCTTCTTATTTGCTACAAAGGTACACAATTTAGAAAATTTAGGTTCCGACTATTTCCGCCAGCCGAAGTAAAGAGAAATGTAAGCTGAAGAGTAGAAGTTGCGATTCTCAGCAGTCGGAATAATGATGATATCTTCTCTAAAGCCTTCTACCATTAGGCCAGCTTCAATACCAGTAATATTAGAGCGGAAGGTTCCAAATTCAAAATTAACACCTGCTTTGGCATGTGCACCTATTTTTAATTCAGATTCACCAAGCCCACGCAGCAAGCCCCCATTGCCCAATATATTATTCTGATTTGCATGAGTTTCCGGATCGAAAGGCACGCGTACACTAGTTACTGGTCCTGTAGCATACTCAATATAATATGGTGAAACCATACCTATGGTTGGGCCAACGGCACCTAATACTGAAACCTGCACTCCTTGCTTTTGAGCTTTGCGAAACAGCAAATACTCCGCTCCATAATTTGGACGTATAGAATAGAGGTAGTTTTGTTTGCCCCAGATATAGCTATTTCCTATAAATGTGGTGTAGCGCACCTCTTTTGGGTGCTTCACATTCGACAACTCAAGCCCGAAACTCTCTGTCAGTTTCTCACTCTTCACTCGATTGTATCGAAATATAAAACCGCCAATCAATCCTCCATTTGTGTTTTTATTTACACCATAGATTATTTCCGAAGAATAATTCTCTGTGGGTCTAGTTTGGGCATATAGACCACTCGACATGAAGAGCACTAAGGCTACAATCAATATAGATTTGTTGTACATTGGGCTGCTTGTCTTTAATTTGTTAACAAAGTACGTAATTTTGAAAAACACTAAAAAGGAGTAATAGGTTTATGATCACAATACAATCAAAATACTTAGGTGGCTTACGTACTCAAGCTACACATGTTAAGTCGGGAAATCAATTAATTACCGACGCGCCTGTTGACAATAATGGAAAAGGCGAAGCATTTTCTCCAACTGATACCGTTTGTGCGGCATTAGGCAGCTGTATGATGACCATAATGGGAATAATGGCCGAAAGAAAAGGCATCAATATGGAAGATATGACAATGGATATTACCAAGGAAATGTCAGCTACCCCAAGAAAAATTTCTAGAATCATTATAGATTTTAATTGGCCAAATGCTCCAAAAGAAGAAGTTGAGAGAGAGAAATTTAGAAAAGCTGCCCTCACTTGTCCCGTTGCGCTCAGCCTAGATCCTGCAATTGAGCAAATAGTGAATTTCAATTTCTAGCATTCACCTTTGAACAAAAAGCGGGAGGGAAACGAGTCTTACCATAGCCTTAATTTTGGTCAACCTAAGAAGTTGAATTATCATTAAAAGTAAAGAGGGTCTGAAGACCCTCCTTACTTAACAAACCTAAACTCAAAACAAAAAACTAATCACAATCATACGTGTAATTGGTATTTGCAGTGGTAGTAGTACCTCCCGCTGTGATTACAGAATTACTAGTTCTTAGCAAACCATTTCCATCAATTGTATTGGTTTGATCTAAAATTACATTGCCTGTAGCATCTCTACCAATAAGCTTGACTGGCAAACAATTTTGATACGTAAGTACAGTGCTGCTATTTAATGATCCATCTGCATTGAAATTTCTTTGTAATTGGAAATTACCTTGCGCATCATAATTCTCATAAGTCACATATCCTTCTAACACTCCTGTAGCTGAGAATTCTGAATCTTTCGTCCTCCTAGTGCTATTGCCATCATATTCAGTTGTAGTATATCCTTGCAGCACATTCGATCCATTAAAGTTGGATAGCTTAACTACTCTTCCTAACCCATCATATTCAAGGGTGTTTATAACGCTTATCGTCGTAAACCCAAAGAATGTAGCAGAAGTAGTTTGCTTAATATTTTGGCCTTGAGCATTATATTCATAATCTGTAGTTGTGACAACACCACTTGTATTGGTAACCAATTTGGAAATTACCTTTTGGCCATTAATAGTTGTGTAAGTGTAGTCCACGGTTATAGTTGCTCCACTAGAGTTTGTTACTGTACGAGTCACATAGCAGTTTGGTAAGTCGCAATCACCACCTCCACCAACAGTTTCTGGAGCTACGCTGATTGTTGTAGCTGGGCTAGTTGTTTCACCACCTTCTCCTGTAGCGCGCAATGTCACCTGCCAGCTACCTTCCGATGGGAATTGTATCACTGGGTTTGTTTCAGTAGAAGTGAATGTATTATCCATCATTCTGCCTCCTGCTCCTCCAGGAAGTGTAAATGTCCATAAATAGCTAGTTGCATTTTGACTTGTATTGGTAAATGTGACATCCTCACCAGCTTCAGGGTTTTGTGGACTATAAGTGAAAGTAGCTGTTGGAGCAGCTGTCGCCGCACTCACTACTACCGTTTTACTAATTTCATCTGTACCACCAGCTCCAGTTGCTACAAGCGTTATTTCATAACTGCCTGCTGTCGCAAAGGTATATTTCGGATTTGCTTCTGTTGAGCTAAAGCCCGCTGGAACAGAACTCCATTGATAACTTGTCGCATTCGTACTCGCATTAGTAAATGTTACTTCTTGGCCTTCCGTTGGAGTAGCAGGGCTAAAGCTAAAGTCTGCATTAGGTGCAGCAGCGGCAGCACTTATTACTACTGTTTTACTGATTTCATCTGTTCCACCAGCACCAGTTGCCACAAGTGTGATTTCATAACTGCCAGCCGTCGCAAAGGTATATTTTGGATTTGCATCTGTTGAGCTAAAGCCCGCTGGATCGGAACTCCATTGGTAGCTTGTTGCATTTGTACTAGCATTGGTGAATGTTACTTCTTGACCTTCTGTTGGAGTAGCAGGACTAAAACTAAAGTCTGCATTTGGAGTTGCGGTAGCTGCACTCACTACCACATTTTTGCTTACCGAAATGGAGCTGCCCAACCCAGTTACCTTCAATGTAACCTCATAGGTCCCAGCCGCTGCAAAAGTATATTTTGGATTTGCCTCGGTAGAACTAAAGCCTGCTGGAACCGAACTCCATTCGAAGCTAACAGCATTGGTACTCACACTTGTAAAAGTCACCTCTTGACCTGCTGTAGGGTTGGAAGGACTAAAACTAAAATCTACCGTTGGAGCTGGTGCAGTTACCACTATAGTTTGCGTGCTTTCATCACTTCCACCTGCACCTGTGGCTACTAATTTAACTTCATAGCTGCCAGGAGTTGCGAATGTATATTTTGGATTTGCTTCTGTTGAGCTAAAGCCAGCAGGAACAGAGCTCCACTGGTAACTCGTCGCATTTTGACTTGTATTAGTAAATGTAACTTCTTGGCCTATTAATGGGTTGCTTGGGCTGAAATTAAAGCTTGCAATTGGATCTAAATCGGCAACTACTACATTTTGGGTAAGCGATTCGCTACCGCCTGGGCCAGTAGCCGTGAGGGTCACTGCATAGGTGCCAGCCGTTGCGAATTGATGCTGAGGATTCTCTGCGGTAGAAGTAAAGCCTGCTGGAACAGATGACCACGCATAAGTTGTAGCATTTACAGTTGTGTTAGTAAAGGTTACAGTTTCATTGATTTTTGGTGCGGTTGGAGCAAAACTAAATCCTACCACTGGAGCATCAGCCGTGACGGTAATGGCTTTGGTTTCAGTCACTGTACCGCCTGGGCCCGTTGCCTCCAATGTAATTTGATAAGTGCCAGTTGCACTAAATGTATGCTGTGGATTAGCTTGTGTAGAGCTAAATCCAGCAGGATTTGAACTCCATGCATAACTGGTAACATTTGCTACGGTGCTCGTAAATGCTACACTTTGTCCAACTTTTGGATTGGCAGGAGTAAAACTAAAATCCGCAGTAGGTGCAGGAGCAGCTACTGTGATGGTTTTACTCGTTTGGCTAGTGCCACCAGGGCCTGTTACACTCAAGTTAATTGTATAGCTTCCCGCAGTTGCAAATGTATAGGTAGGATTGGCTGCGGTCGATGTAAATCCGGCCGGATTGCTTGACCATGAATAACTTGTAGCATTTGTCACAGTAGAAGTAAAACTCACTTGCTGTCCAGCGACTGGATCAGTAGGTGAGAAACTAAAATCTACCGTTGGCTTAGGGGTAGTATCTTCTTCGCTGCCTCCTGAGTCGCATGAAAAAATGACAAAAATGGAGGCTAGTAAAAGTAGGAGATAGGGTATTTTACGCTGCATGGTATGAGTATTTAGGCTATTAAAATTAATGCAATTTATAATGATTAATTATAGCCTTAAATACCCTGATCACGGTATATTTAAGTGGGAGGCAATTACATGTTCTTCCTCCCGCTGTTTTCTCCAAAAAACTCTAATACGCTAATAACTGCTCAAGCTTAGTTTTCAACCTATCAACTGGCAGAAAATTCTTCTCTAGTGGAGGAGCGAAAGGTATAGGCGTATCCAAACTTGCTTCTCGCATTACCGGTGCATCCAAATACTCAAAACAATGTTCATTTACCCAAGCGGCTATTTCTGCTCCAATGCCTCCTGTGAGCGTATCCTCATGCAGCACTAATACTTTACCTGTTTTCTTCACAATCTGGGCTACGGTCTGCTTATCCCAAGGCAATAAAGTCCGCAAATCAAGCACGGCAACAGATAATTCCGGTGATTCATTCAGTAGGTTCAATGCCCAATGCACGCCCATTCCATAGGTAATAATCACGGCATCATTTCCTTCTCTGGCAATGGCAGCTTTGCCTACTTCTACCGTGTAATACTCCTCAGGAACTTGTCCGGCCAGTGACCTGTAGAGTGCTTTGTGCTCGAAGTATAAATAGGGATTTGGATCCTCAATGGCGGCATTCAAAAGTCCTTTTGCATCGCGAGGATTGGAAGGATAAACAATCTTAAGTCCGGGTGTATGAAAAAACCAAGCTTCATTCGACTGGCTGTGAAAAGGCCCTGCTGCAACGCCAGCTCCACTTGGCATCCGTACCACTACGTCGGCATTTTGCCCCCAACGCCAATGGATTTTTGCCAGATTATTCACAATCTGATTGAATCCGCAGGTCACAAAATCTGCAAACTGCATCTCTACCATGGCCTTTTGCCCTTTGATTGATAAGCCCAATCCCACACCAATAATAGCCGATTCGCAAAGCGGCGTGTTGCGCACTCGATCACGGCCAAATTTATCTACAAAGCCTTCGGTGATTTTAAAAACTCCGCCATAATCTCCAATGTCCTGTCCCATCAAAACCAGCTCTGGATACTTCTCCATACTTTGTTGCAATCCTTGAGAGATAGCATCTACAAATCGCAATTCTTGCGTTTTATCCGATTTTGGCTCAATCACCACTTGGGTATGCTCAGCAAATAAGTCAGCATATTCGCGGGAGGAATCTGCAACTGGCATTGGCTCTGCATAGGCCTGCTCCAATCCCATTTCGATTTCTCTTTTTATTTCTGCTCTTATTTCTTGCTCTAGCTCATAGGTAAGTGCCCCATTTTGTTTTAGGAAGCGTTCATAGTTTTCTACCGGATCTTTCTTTGCCCAATGCTCCATTAGTTCGTTGGGCACGTATTTGGTGCCAGACGCCTCTTCATGCCCACGCATACGGAATGTATTTGCTTCGATGATTATCGGTCTTGGGTTTTTGCGAATATCCTTGGCAAGCTTATCTACCAAACTATACACTGCGAGCACATTATTCCCATCTACACTATGCGCTTCAATTCCATATGCTGGGCCTTTGTCTATAAAGGATTTGAATTTGAATTGCTCCGAACTTGGTGTAGATAGCCCGTAGCCATTATTTTCGATCATAAAGATTACTGGCAAATCCCAAACAGCAGCCACATTTAGCGCTTCGTGAAAATCGCCTTCGCTACTGGCACCATCACCTGTGAATACGAGGACGGCATTTTTCTCGCTTTTCAATTTATGCGCTAGTCCAATTCCATCTGCCAAGGCCATTTGTGGCCCAAGGTGGGAAATCATTCCTACGATATTGTGCTCCTTGGCACCAAAGTGAAATGAGCGATCGCGCCCTTTGGTATAGCCATGATCTTTGCCTTGAAACTGCGCAAAAAGCTTATCCAATGGCATATTGCGGCCGGTGAATATGCCTAAGTTGCGGTGCATTGGCAGGATGTATTCTTCCTCCCGCATACACAAAACTGCTCCTACCGACACAGCTTCTTGTCCGATGCCCGAAAACCATTTACTGATTTTGCCCTGACGAAGTAAAATCAACATTTTCTCCTCGATCATACGAGGCTTCAAGAGGGTCCTATATATTTCTAATAAACGCTTTTTCGAAAAACCTTTATCTACAAAATTCATTTCTATTTGCATGGCTTAAAGATAAAGCAAGGTTTTGGCCGTACAAAAAACAAGCTTCTGATATTTTCTGTAGGAGCTATGTTGAATGATAGGTAAATTTACAGCAATGATTAAATATGAATATTTTCAATTAGATAATGGCTTGGATGTATATGTGCATCAAGACCCAAGTACACCCATGGCCGTGCTTAATCTTTTATACAAAGTAGGCTCTCGAAATGAGCATCCTGATAAGACAGGTTTTGCGCATTTGTTTGAGCACTTGATGTTTGGTGGCTCCAAGCATATAGCGGAATTTGACTCGCCTTTGCAAAATGTAGGTGGTGATAATAACGCCTTTACTAGTCCAGATATCACCAATTATTATATAACCATTCCATCTGCCAATTTAGAAACTGCCTTTTGGTTGGAGTCAGATAGAATGTTGTCACTTAGCTTCGATCCGAAAGTATTGGAAGTACAACGAAAAGTGGTCATTGAAGAGTTTAAACAGCGATATTTAAACCAGCCTTATGGCGATGTATGGCTCAAATTGCGACCGTTAGCTTATGAAGTTCACCCGTATAATTGGGCAACTATTGGCAAAGATATTTCGCATATTGAAGAGGCAACCATGCAGGATGTACAAGATTTCTTCTTCAAACATTATCGTCCAAACAATGCTATTTTAGTGATCTCGGGTGATGTGGAAATGCAGGAAGTGAAAAGACTTGCAGAGAAATATTTTGGGCCAATACCTGCGGGGCCAGCATTGGACAAAACTTTACCTAAAGAACCTAAGCAACGCGAGAAAAAGGAATTGCATGTTGAAGCAGCAGTACCAATAGATGCTTGGTACAGAGTGTATCATATACCGGGCAGGATGGATCCGGGCTATCATGCGGCGGATTTGCTAAGCGATATTATTGGTAGAGGAAAATCAACTGAATTGTATCAAATATTAGTGAAGGAAAAGCAATTGCTTAATTCATTTTCGGCATTCGTTACGGGTTCGGTAGATCCAGGCTTATTGGTCATCAATGGCAAATTGAACGATGGCGTTACTTTCGAGGAAGTAGAGCGGGAGGTTGATGCATTTATTGAGCAATGCAAAAATCAGATAATTGAAGAAGACCTAGAGCGGGTAAAAAACCAAGCGATGGCTACCATCGAATTTGGTGAAATTGATCTGCTCAATCGCTCCATGGCCTTGGCCTATGCCGCTATGTTGGGCAATCCAGATTTGGTAAATACCGAAAAGGATGAGATTCAGCAATTGACTACGGCAGATATTGTAAAAGCAGCCAATGATATACTAAGGCCTGAAAACTCAACAACTCTATATTACAAAGCAAAACAAACCGAATATGCATCATAGAATTGGCTTTGGCTACGACGTGCACCAAGTGGAGGAAGGCCGTCCCTTCTGGATTGGTGGCATTCAAATACCGCATACGCATGGCGCAGTCGGCCATTCCGATGCCGATGTATTAATCCACACTATTTGCGATGCTCTTTTGGGTGCTGCAAATTTGCGAGATATCGGTTATCATTTTTCGGATAAAGACCCTCAATACAAAGGAATTGATAGCAAAATATTGTTGAAAGATGTGATGCTTTTGCTTCGTGAGAAAAACTATGAAGTGGGCAATATCGACGCAACAATTGTATTGGAAACGCCCAAAATAAACCCGCATGTGGATGCCATAAAAGCTTGCTTATCAGAAGTAATGGCAGTAGCTGAAGATGATATTTCCATAAAAGCCACCACTAATGAGCGGATGGGTTTTGTCGGTCGTGAAGAAGGCGTTGCCTGCTATGCTGTTTGTTTGATTTACAAAGTAGAAGGCTTAGAGAACAATTAAATCCACAATTTCCTTGTCAGATGGAGATTAAGGTTATCCAAACAGAAGACGGCTCACATTCCTTGTATCGTCCTGATATTATGGAGAGCTATCATAGTTTTCATGGAGCATTGCAAGAGTCTGTTCATGTGTATATCAAAGCGGGTTTGGATGAATTTGCTTCCCGAAATGTAGGCACTATACAGGTTTTTGAAGTAGGTTTTGGTACGGGTCTTAATGCGCTTCTTACTTGGCAATGGGCCATAGAAAATAAGCGGGAGGTAGTTTATACGACTATTGAGCCTTATCCGCTAACAGAAGAAATTTGGTCGCAACTCAATTTTGCCCAAAGCTTCTCCAATCCTATTGAGAGCCAGAAAATATTTGAGCAATTACACGCATGTGATTGGGAACAAACAAACCAAATTCATCCAAACTTTCAGTTTACAAAAAACCAGTCAAAGCTTGAGGATTTTATTCTAGCAAACAATAGATTTCATGTTGTTTTCTTTGATGCATTTGCCCCGAAAAAGCAACCGGAATTATGGGAAGAAACTGCTCTGAAAAAGGTCTTTGACAGTATGCAACCAAAGGGCATTTTAACGACTTATTGTGCCCAAGGTCAATTTCAGAGAACACTCCAATCTGCTGGTTTTGAAGTAGAAAGAATTGCCGGGCCACGAGGCAAAAAGCATATGGTACGAGGAATAAAGATGGAGAAATAATGCAGTTTTAAGTAAGGGTACTCTAAAATTTATTCTTCATCCAGACCATCATCTAAAAACTTTGGCGGGAGGTTTTTATTGGTTTTTACTCCCAGGCTTTTCATGTTCTCAGCCCTACGAACCAAATTCCCACGACCGGTGCTTAGTTTATTAATAGCACTATCGTAACTCTCTTGGGTTTGACGAATTCGCTCACCTATTTTTTCCAAATCTTCCGCAAAACCAACAAACTTATCGTACAAGTCTCCACCCTGCTTGGCAATTTCAGCTGCATTCTGGCTTTGGTATTCTTGGCGCCAAATGGAGGCAATAGTTCTTAAAGTTGCTAGTAATGTTGTAGGACTTACAATCACAATATTGCGAGAGAAAGAATCTGTAAAAAGATCAGGATCATGCTGAACAGCTAATGAAAATGCGGGCTCAATTGGGATGAAAAGTAAGACAAAATCTAAACCGTCTCCATTGCCATTCATTGAATAGTTTTTGTCGCTTAGGCCTTTCACATGCGCTCGCACAGATAAAATATGCTGCTTAATCCAGCCAGCTTTTCTGTCATCTTCCTCTTCGCTCACTAATCGCTCGTAGGCCACAAGTGAAACTTTAGAATCGACTATTATCTTTTTATTTTCTGGCAGTTTGATGATAACATCAGGTTGTAATCTCCGACCATCTTCTGTACGTACGCTCTCTTGCGTAAAATACTCTCTGTCCTTTACAAGCCCAGATTTCTCCAAAACGCTTTCAAGAATCATTTCGCCCCAGTTTCCTTGCGTTTTTTGCTCACCTTTAAGTGCTTTGGTAAGGTTCTCGGCTTCCTTACTCATTTTCTGATTGAGCTCCTTCAAATAATTAAGCTGCTCACGCAAAGCACTGTTTCCTTCCAAGCTATCCTTATTGGCCTTTTCTACCTTCGTGCTAAAATCAAGAAGTTTTACTCTCAGTGGGTCTAGCATTTTGTTAATGCTTTCCTCGCTTTGGAGTTTGAATTTATGTGCCTTCTCATCGAAGATCCTGTTAGCCAAATTATCGAATTGCTCAGTAAATCGCTTTTGGATTTCGGTGATTTCTGCTTTTTGCTCTTTGAGTCGATCTTGCAGCGATCTTTGCTCGGCCTCTTTTGTAGCAAGTGTGGTTTTTAGCTCGGTAAGCTCAAGATTTTTTTGATGGCGCTCTTGCTTCAGCAATTCGTTATCTGCGCTCAAGCTTGTTACCTGCTGTTCGGCAACACGAGCTTGGGTTTTGGCTTCGTTCAGCTTGCGGTTAATACTCACATAAGCGATAAGAAATCCGCCCAATCCTCCCGCTATTATTCCGATGATGATGCTAGTAATATCCAAATCCTTTTTTGTGATTAAGTTAAAGCCTTTGCTTTCTGTTTGCAAGAAGGAGATTTGTTTATTGGCTCTCACCAATATGTGTACCTATTAAGTTGCCCTAAAAAAAGAAAGCCTGAAAGTCTCTTCAAGCTAACTGTAGACAAAAACAATCAACCTTATTTTAAGGCTTCTAAAGCATTCATTATATCCTTTGCACTTGCCCTTTTTCTGTAGTCCGGGTCGAAATGTCTCCATACAATTTCGCCTTTTTGGTTGATCACAAAGGTAGCTGGGATGGGAAGTCTGTCTGAGTCATCCGTATTTGCTTCAGAAAGATTGGCATCCAGTCTTTCGTTGTAGGCATCAATACTCGCTTGATCAGGTAGGAAAGTCACATCAAAGGCATTGGATATACGATAGGCCTCATCATATAGCAGGCTAAATTCAGCCTCAGTTTTGGTCGCCATCGACTTAAGATAGGGTGGCTGCTCCGGAGCAATAGCAATCAATCGAGCACCTGAAGATTCGATCAAGGCCAAGCTATCTTGTAGCTGCCCAAGATGTCTATTACAAACAGGACACCATTGACCCCTGTAGAAAATAATCACTACCGGTCCTTTGGCTAATTGTTCAGAAAGACGAAATTCCTTATCAAATTGATCAGAGGCAGTGAAATCTTCCACCTGTGCACCTACAGGGAGTCCTTTTGCTTCATTTACCCTTTTAAAGGTTTGTGCTTCTACATTCGATTGTAAAGCCGATCCAAACGCAAGTATCGTTATTAGTAATACTATTTTACTCAACATATTTAATAAATTTAATTTGATGTACGACTTTACTAATTTGAGACTTTTTCCTTGAACAGTTTTTGAGTGCGTTTTATTCATTCTTTTCAGAATTATTCAATTTGCACGTCCTAATCCACTAAAGACAATTAACAGAAAGAAGTGGAAATGGTGCTAAGTTCCTCCACTTCTAGCTATGTTTAAGACCTTGATTTGACTCCTCAAAATCATTGAACATGCCGAAAGAACCTGCTTTAATCCTTAATTAGAACGATATTGTGCTCCATTAGATAAAAAAAGACCCACATTAAGCAGGTCTTTTTCCGTAATATATGCTAATGATTAATAAGCTGAAGCAGCAGGTGCCGGCTCAGGATGATCTACATATCGTTCGAAAAACTCTATAATTCGCATCAAGCGATCCAGCTTACGATTGATATTACCTGAACGTGAAAGCTCATGACCTTCACCCGGATAGCGAACATATTCTACCGGCTTTTCAAGTACTTTTAATGACTTATACAAAAGTTCAGATTGACGAACACCCGTACGCAAATCTGTGTCGGCATGTATAATCAATAGTGGAGTTTGGATTTGATGAGCAAAGGTAGTTGGCGATTGAGCATCCATGATTTTGCGTTTATCTTCTTCCCAAGGATAGCCACCAAAGTGATTTGGCACTAATCTCCAAGCATTGCCTTCTCCAAAGAAAAAGGCTAAATCGTACACACCACGTTGTGCAACAGCTGCTTTGAAACGATGATCTTGAGTCACAATCCAAGCTGTGAGATAGCCTGCATAAGATCCCCCGGTTAGGAAATACTGATCTGTATCTATCCAACTATGATCTGCTGCCGCCTTATCTAAAGCTGTCATCAAATCAGCAGTTGGGCCATCACCCCAATCTTGATAATTGGCCTTTTGGAAATCATATCCATACCCGCTACTTCCACGAGGATTGCCATATACTAGGCCGTAGCCCCAGCTAGTCATCAGCTGGAACTCCATCCACATAGATACTTCTCCTGGTCCCCACATAGCACTTGGACCTCCATGCATATTTAAGATGGTTGGATATTTTACACCTTCTTTTCTATTCACTGGCTCAACGACCCAATAGTGAATCTTTAATCCATCTTTTTTGCTATCTACCCAATATTCCTTTGGCGTTTGCACAATTCTTTCACTTAGCCATTCTTCATTGAGTTTGGTAAGTTGTTTTTGATTTTTTCCTTCAAGATCTGCTACATATACTTCGTAAGGGTTTTCGACTTTGGTCATGCTATAAACAATCTTGTTATTAGAAAGCGCAAAATCTCTAATTCCAAAAGGGTAACCAATAAGCGTCTCTGCATTACCTCCCGTTGCCGGAATTCTAAACAATGGATTTGCTCCTTTTTCTCCTGTAGAGAAATAAATATACTTTCCATCCTTAGACCAAGTGCCTGAACCTAAGCTGGTATCAATATTTTCAGTAAGCCATTTTGGAGTGCCACCCGTTGCAGGGATTGTTGCCAACTTGCGGTAACCAAAACCAGGGTCATCCAATGGGCTAGCAGAGAAAAGGATGGTTTTGCCATCCGGCGAAAAGTTTGCTCCACCTACAGAATAGCCATCCCAGTTTAAGAATAAACTGATATTGCCCGAAGCCACATCAATTTTATAAATATCCGAATCTCTTTCTCTATCCGGATTCTCAGTAGATTCTATAGAATTACAGAAAATGCTTTTACCATCCGGCGACCAAGTAGCACCGCCAAAAGATTGAAATCCATTGGTCAATTGGCGTGGTTCAGCCCCTGGTTTCACGTCAATTACATAAAGGTGCGAAACAGACAAATCAGGGTTCAAATCCATTTCGCCAATGAAATTCAGACGATTTACAACTCTTGGATTACGCTCATTGTTATTCTTTGCTAGCCATGCACGCACTTCTTGCAAGTTGCCATCTGGCTTGGCTGTGATGTCCTTCGTATTTGCATTTTTGTTGCGATAGTTTGGCTCATCTCCCCATTCTCTACCGGGACGTTCTACATCCCAAGTGGGTTTTCCTTCAATTTCATAGATGGAGGATCCTCTGCTAAAAAGCATTTTTGTTCCATCAGGAGACCATTGTGCACCACCCGCTCTTTCGAGAAACTTCCAAGCTTCACCTCCGGAAACCGGTAGTATCCAAACGGCACCTTCACGGCTAAAGGAAATATGCTTTCCATCAGGCGACCAACTTGCAGAGCCATCGCGGCGAATTCCATAAGTGAGCTGCTTGGGTTCTGTGCCTCCCGCCAAATCCAACATCCAAAGGTTGTTAGAATATACCCATTCATTTTTGTCGTTTTGTACATTGGTACTCACCACCATCAAGGCTTTAGTGCCATCAGGTGAGATTTCAAGATTACTGGCACTTACAATCTTCATCATATCCGTAGCTCGGATTGGTTGCTTTTGTGCGATTGCAAAGCTAGTGCTCAGCAAAAAGCACAGACTAAGTAAGCTTAGCCTATAATAGTAATTTCTTATATTCTTCATATTGTTAAGGTTTTGAAATTTACAGATCGGGAATTTGTTGTCATTTAATGGAATGTAAATTCGTGAAAATTTGTGAGTATTTATTCCTTTTGGAAAAATTTCCCACAAGCGGTTACAATTTCGGTAATGGGTAATTTCTCAAATGGATGTGAGGTATTTGGTGAAATCCAAAGTTTGGCATTTGGAAGAAAGCGGGAGGTTTGAAGGGTTTCCTCAGCAGTAGCCGTATTGTCCCGATCTCCCGTCGCTAGTAATACCTGATGCTGAATTTGCTTTAACTTGCTTTCTGTTAAAAGTGGACTATTGCCAAGGTTTATCATCATCTCAGCCGTTTTAACTAAAACCTGCTCCCAACAATCTTCCCCATGCCGTTCGGCCAAAGTCGCTGCAAAGGCCGGTACCTTTTCCTTGATTTTGCTTGGATCCAGTAGTTTGGTTTCATGTGCAGCACCTTCGGGGGTCCAATTGAATTTGGTGGAAAAAGTGAATATCCGACCGACTCTTTCCGGATATAAAAATGCTAATTGCAAGGCGACATATCCACCCATACTATATCCAAAAAAATCTGCTTTTTGGATATCCATTTCATCCATTTGCTGCAATATGTAATTGGCAAATTGTGTCATGTCAAAAGCATCAATATCAGTTCCTCTTCCATGACCAGGTAAATCAAGACAAATATTTTCTAACCCTTTTTCTTTGAGTAATTGGCCAAATGGTTTCATCTGTGATGCGCTACCTAAGGCTCCATGTAAAATTATCAGCATGCTTATGGGTTTTTCACTAAAGTATGGATTAATTGAAATGCCCACAAGCGCTATTCTATTTGGCATTAGCTTTGTCAAATAGCTTGCGCTATGAATTTACTATTTGGCATATTGCTCAGTCTTAGCTTTCAGTTTCCATCCGACAGCACCACTTTCGATGGAATTGCCAGCTATTATCACAATATGTTCCATGGCCGATTCACTGCTAATGGTGAGCGATTCGATCAGACAAGGCTAACTGCAGCCCATAAGACCCTAGAATTCGGCACCATTGTGCGCGTAAGAAATCTCAAAAATAATCGATGGGTGGTAGTGCGGATAAACGATCGCCTCCCACCTAATTCTAAGCGAATGATTGACCTCTCGCGAGCTGCAGCAAGAGAGCTAGGAATGATACTGGATGGCATTGTGCCCGCAAGAATGACTATTTTGCAAGAGAAGGTTTGGGTGCCCTATTTAGATTATCTCAAACCCAAGGGAATGCTTATTCAGTTTTATTCGCCCAAACCAAGGCATTCGAAGTATTTTATTTCTTATTGAAGATTGGTTGATTATACATCACCAACCATATCAGATGTAACTGATTCTTAGATGGTAGAAACTACTATTCTTTTTCTCTTACCGTTTTTAAAATCACAGCATTGCAAACTGCCAGAATTTCTAACCACCAACCTCCCGCAATTCATAAATATAATATAGCTGCGTATCTCGCTCTATACCAGGGTCTACATATTGGTTGGACAGAAATCTGCCTTTCCCAAGTTGCAAAGCAATTCTTGGTGAGCCGATGGGCATATTTTCCGAAATACGCTTTCCATCTTTTATAAGATAAGCCGTGGGTTAAGTCAAAGCACCAATCATATTTACCGACCGATGGTGGGTCTCCCTACTCAGTTGCCTGAAACTATAAGAGGACATCAATCAACTGCTCTCCAAATGCAATAACAGCTCTTCAAGATTTTCTGCTTTTTTAACCATCTACTTTCAGGGCAATTGTCTGAATTAGCCCGCCTCACGGAGGGCAGGGATTTACAGGATTTCATGATTTCATGATTTTTTATTTTGTGTCGTCCTGAGCTAGGTTTACAGATTTAGGATGATGTTAGGTGTTGCGGATGTAGAGACGTAGCATGCTACGTCTCTACGGGGTTGGTGTTTTCAATGATGGTTTTGTTGTGATTATAGGGTTGGTAGAGACGCGATTAATCGCGTCTCTACCAAGGTTGGGATGTTAATTTAAATTGTGTTTTGATCTGTGCGAATATGGTAGAGACGCAATGCATTGCGTCTCTACACAGTTGATGTAATTATCGAAATTGCGATTGATTATTCCGCATTTTGGATGCACAGGTAGAGACTGGTCATGACCTGCCCATACAATGCATTGGATTACAAATCCAATGTATCATTGATTCGGAATTACAAATTCCGAATAGGTGGTGTTAGGTATTGCGGATGTAGAGACGTAGCATGCTACGTCTGTACGGGGTTGGTGTTTTCAATGATGGTTTTGTTGTAATTATGGGGTTGGCTTGGTAGAGACGCAATGCATTGCGTCTCTACTACACAGATGATGGGATTATCGAAATTATTCCGTCATTTTTTATGATAAGCAGGTAGGGATAGGTCATGATCTGATCCTACGGGGCGTTGGATTACAAATCCAATGTATCATTGATTCGGAATTACAAATTCCGAATAGGTGGATAGGTGGAATAAAAAATATTGTACTATACTTGGAGGGAGGTTTTGAATGCATGAAAATACTAGAGCATAAAGCGATAGATGGCTTGCTGAGGATATTATCTTCCCGGCTTATTTCTGCAATGGCCATTGTGGTAGCAGTGGCGGGAGGAATGCGTGTTTTTGTCAATTATTGGAATCGATTTTTTATTCCCAAAGAATTGAGTGGTGATGAAACATTGTTTTTACAATCCTTCCAATCTACCCTTACTAATGGTTGGTACGAAAGTACGGCTACGGGTTCAGCATCATTTTTCAATTTGACAGGGCTCCTTTTCGATCCGCTTTTCTCAGATTCTATTTATACGCTGCGCTTTATTGGCGTGCTTTCATTGGTGCTTACCATTGTAGTTTGGTCGTATTTTGCTTGGCGTACGTTACAGATTAAAGGTATTATGCTAGTGCAATTAATTGCCTTTTTGATCTTGGTAGGGCCAATGCGAAACCACTATTTTAGAATCTACACCGATGGCCTATTTGTATTGTTTTTGTCCTTGGCTATTATCTATTTGACAGTTACTTTTTTGAAATTAAGCAAAGGCCAAAAGTTTATTTGGACTGCATTATTAGCTGGCTTGTTTTTGGGAATTTCTACTGCAATTAGAGAATTGGTGATCCTATATATTCCAGGATTGCTATTGGTGTTCCTCCTGCTGATTTATTGGCAGAGAAAAAGAGCTATTCCTGTGATGGTCTATTTCGGGGTGGGTTTGCTGGTGGCAGTACTAGCTTTGCATTATCCACCTATTGTAGAACATGGCACCTTGTCTGTCCAATCGAAGCAGCCTGTGGGGATTGAGGCTACTTGGGTTCAATGGCAATACTTATCTTTTATCAGTGGGGATTCTTCACCGGGTTGGGAAAAGGTGACAAACTATTTACAAGAAAATGGAGAAAACTCCTTGCCAAGGACAAACTTTGAAGCTCTCTTTTTTGATCTGAACATAACAATTGAGAATTTTCTTTTTAGTTTATCCCTTACACCTAAGCCCTTTTTAAGAACAGTAGGAATTCTGTTTATTCTATTCCTCTTCCCACTATTTAAGCTTGGGAGTTTGAAACAAGCGATTGCCAAAAATACATTTGCTGTAATTGCCCTTATACTATTTTTCACATACACCTTTACATTGTGCATACAGATATTGCAGGACATGCAGTTTCGCTGGTACCTATTTTTGGTTTATTTAGTTTTGATTTCCACCGTCAATTATTTGTACCACCATGTACCCAACCGCAAACTAGCCTTGACTATTATGAATGCCAATTTGTTGGTGATAGGAATAGCAAATCTATTGTTGTTTGGAATGCAATGATGTGCAAATCCATCTATTGGGCTTTTGTAAATCCTGCTGATTTAATTGTAGGATTTGTAATCCAAAGGCCATGGTGGGAAAAGGCTGGTTTTATAATTAGTTTTTTGTTTTTGAGAAGGGGAAATAGATATGTAGACTTTGCAAAAGTGCGGAAGTGGAGAGCTTAACAATAATTTTTTGAGCATAAAAAAACTGCCATTGAGTTTATTTCAATGGCAGTTAATTCAAGAATTGATTAATTATTTATTAGTCTTTGATTGCTCTTACAGAGAATCCCGATGAAAGATCTCTAAATGTACTTTCAATTTCTCCATCTGTATTTACTAAGCTATTACGAAATGCTTGAGTGGCAGAATATAGAGAGCTTGACCAAAAATAAGTTGCTACACCTATATTTCTGAAATCGGCCAATGGCGTTCTGCCACCCGCAGGTAAAGCAGAAAAACCATAATAGTTAGTAGCATCTGTATTTGGTGATATCCATAAGCTAGTACCCGTTTGCTTTAATTTACCTCCTGGATTATCATCAAGAAAGGTTTCTAATATACCCCATTCAATTTGGTTTGGTATATGATAACCATCAGGAGCTAAGCCTCTAGGGTCATTTACTGCATACCAGTTATAGAGCTTACCGAAAGTGTCTCCATTTGCCGGATCATCATTATAATAACAATAGGCTGGAGTACCATTGGCTACAGCATCTAACCATTCGGCTTCAGTAGATGCGTAAGGGATATCATCACCATTTCTGAATTTGCTTGCATTTAGATTTTCAGCCATCCAAACCTGATCTCCAATTTTGGCTATTCTATAGCTGTTTCCATCAATATCTCTTACTCTACCAATTTCTAAAATGGTTTCTTGTAGATCAAAGATTCCCATACTAATTGAAAATGTAACGAGGCTTTCATCAGGTGCCAGAATATAGTAATGGTAATGGCGGTAACTTTCTACTTCATCTATTACTTCTGTTAAAGATGTACCTGAATATGATTCTTCAATGTCCAGTGTTACCTCAATATCTTCAATTACATATTTATAATAGTGTAGTTCATCATCTGTTAAAGCCAATGCCTGGGTTTGTGTATCACTGGTTAATTCAGCTGATGTAACAAGGAAATTTGTTAAAGTCACCAAACCATAAGTGGTTTCTCCTTCAATTTCCAATTCGAACTCCTCTTCCGTTATTTCAAATATTCCCTCTGCAGTAAATGGAAGGAAATCCTCCATTTCTCCACCTGGGTCAGTATCTAAAGTATATCTGTAGAAACCATAAGGAAGAGTGATATTCACCGTATTGTCAAGGCCATTTGGATTAAATGTAATATCATATACAACACTAGTTGCTACATTCTCCATATAAAGAGTCACCTCTTCTTCAAAAATATGCTCCCAAGTAGAAAAAGCTTCTACTCTAGCATTGGAAGATGCAGCTGCATTAGAATAGATATTAACACTTAGATCTGCAATTTTCAATGTACCAAGCTCCGCAGTGGGTTCGGTTTCAGTTGAGTCCTCAGGGTTACATCCCACGATGAGCAGTGCAAAAATCAATGTCAGCCAGAGTGAGGACTTAGCTCTAGCAATTTTTTGGTTAGCAGCTCGTTTAGTAAAAAATAGTCTCATAAGTAAATGGTTTTAAAGAGTTTTAGAGAAATGGCCATTAAGGTGGGTAATAAAAATTTTTTTTCAAAAAAAAAGATTTAATATTTTCCTAGTTTTCTTATATTGATATAACTGAATTATTGTTGTTTGAGTACACTTTCTGTTTATATAAGCACCTTTTTTTATTGTTGGCAACAGTTCTCAAAAAAAGATATTTTTTTATTATTTGTTAATTTTAGTCATTGACTAATAGCTCTTTTGCATTCCTTATTAAAGCTTATTAGTTATCTGCTCTGTAAAACTAATTCCGTAATCACCAATTATTGAAAGCAACATTACAATGAATTGCAATGGCTCTATTTTGCTTTTATCTTATTTAATTGGGCTGTAATTGTCTGAATTAGGATGATTGAATGATTGGTAGGATTTTTTTATTCTGTCTCTTCCTGAAAAAGGTTTACAGATTTGAGATGATGTTTTGGTGTTGCGGGTGTAGAGACGTAGCATGCTACGTCTCTACGTGGTTGGTGATTTAATGATGGTTTTGTTGTGGTTATGGGGTTGATAAAGAAGCGATTAATCGCGTCTGTACAGGGATGGGATATTAATTAAATTGTGGTTTTGATCTGTGCGAATATGGTAGAGACGCAATGCATTGCGTCTCTACAAGGTTGATGTGTTTATCGAAATTGAGATTGAATATTCCGTTATTTTTTTGATGCACAGGTAGGGACAGGTCGCGACCTGTCCCTACAATGCGTTGGATTACAAATCCAATGTATCATGGATTCGGAATTGCAAATTCCGAATAGGTGGTAGGGATTGATGGCCTGATTAACACGTTGGTAGATATGCGATTAATCGCGTATCTACAGGGTTGGGATATTATTTAAATTGTGTTTTTGATCTGTGGGAATATGGTAGAGACGCAATGCATTGCGTCTCTACAGGGCTGATGTGTTTATTGAAATTGTGATTGAATATTCCGTCATTTTGGATATGCATATAGGGACAGGTCGCGACCTGTCCCTACAATGCGTTGGATTACAAATCCAATGTATCATAGATTCGGAATTACAAATTCCGAATAGGTGGTAGGGAATGATGACCTGATTAACACGTTGGTAGATATGCGATTAATCGCGTATCTACAGGGTTGGTTTTTTCTATCAAACCTGAAGATTAAGGCTCAATTTTGCTCCTAAGGCAGTAAAGATTCTCATGACCGTTTCAAAAGTTACATTTCCTGTGCTGTTTTCAAGTCTTGAAATTTGGGCTTTTTTAACACCTACTAATTCACCCAATTGGGCTTGTGTCAGATTTCTTTTCTTACGTACGGTCTTTATCATATCTCCTATTAATTCAAGTTTTAACTCGAATTCATATTCGTCTCTTTCCTTCGAGCCTTTTTGCCCAATTAAAAGATCCTCTGCTTCATCTATGGTGTAATTTTTCATTTGTAAGATTTTTGAAAAATTTTGGTTCCAAGTGCTGTTCTGCCCTTCGAATATTTTGTAAAATTTTACTTCTCGTTTTTAGATTTTGTTTTTGAATAAACTCAAATGCTTCCTCTAACAATATAGTTGTAAATAGTTTTACCATTACCTAATTATCATTATCAATGACAATTCAAATATGCAAAAGGTTTCGCTAATTGTAAACATTTTAAAACTGTCTATCTTTTGGGAACCATTCATGTTTTCATGTCCTGAAAAAGGTTTGAGATGATGCTTTGGTATTGCGGATATAGAGACGTAGCATGCTACGTCTCTACGTGGTTGGTGATTTAATGATAGTTTTATTGTGGTTATGGGGTTGGTTTGGTAGAGAAGCAATGCATTGCGTCTCTACATGGTTGATATGTTTATTGAAATTGCGATTTGTTGCTTCGTAGGAATTGGGTAGAGACGTAGCATGCTACGTCTCTACATGTTGGGTATTTTCAATGATGTTTTTGTTGTGTATTACATTTCGATATGTTGAATGTAATCGTACAGGGCGAAATTATAGGGCGAAAGATTTTTCGATCCTACGTGGACATGATCTGTCAACGGGCAACCGTTCTTCAATGGTCAACCAAAAATAGATCAATTTTTCTTCATAATTCATTCTGTCTTTTGCGACCGTTTATAATGGTTTATATTTGCCTAGCTTGCATCTTTGGTTCAATTAAGAGGATGAGGGCATATTTTTTATGACAAACAAAGAAGTACGCATATATACGCCCCGCCGCCAGCAGTCTATTGCCAATTTGTTTGGAGGGATTTTATCGGGATTTTTGGAGGGACGGGAGCTAGCTTGGCGATTGTTTGTACGTGACCTCAAAGCTGGGTATCGCAAGTCCTATTTAGGTATATTTTGGTTGTTCCTCCCGCCATTGGCTACTGCTGGTATTTGGATTTTCCTCAATGGGCAAAATGTGGTGAGCATACAAGATACACCCATGGTTTATGCCGGATTCACACTTTGTGGCACACTCATCTGGTCATTATTTTCTGAGTCTATCACCAAACCTATACAGCGCTACCAGCAAGCAATGGGTATGATGAGCAAACTCAATTTCCCGCGCGAAGCGATAGTTTTAGCCGCCATCTACGATTTGCTATTTAGCTTTTGCTTGAAACTCGTTATCCTTATCCCAGTATTGTGGATGCTGGGCTATCCACCTACAATATATTTTCTGCCTGCATTGCTGGCTATATTCGGATTATCCTTTTGTGGCTTGAGTATTGGAGTGGCACTTAGTCCTATTGGCTTGCTATATAGCGATATTGGCAAAGGCCTGCCTATTATATTGCCATTTGCAATGTACCTTACTCCAGTGATCTACCCATTACGAGAGTCGGGAATGCTTAGCAAGTTGCAAGGCTACAATCCGGTGACACCTTTTCTCGAAAGAGCCAGAAGCCTTCTAGGCGGATACGAATTTACCATGCACAACGAACTGTGGATTTGGTCGGTAATTGTGTTAGTGCTATTTTTTATTGCATTGGCCGTGATTAGGATTGCTTTACCGGTGATTGTGGAGCGTAGTGGAAGCTGAGTTGGGGGTTATGGGTGATGGGTGATGAGTTATGGGTTGAGGAAGAAGTTGAGGGAGGAAAGAGGATGGTTGATGGAGAACAGCCACAAAAGTCGCCTATTGAGAGGAGATTTAGAGGTGTGTTTTTTGGGTTGATGGAAGAATGGTTGACAGTTGATGGAGGACGGTTGAGGGGGAGTTGATTGATGGAAGAGATGGTTATGGGTTTTGGGTGATGAGTGATGGGTTGAGGAAGAATGGTTGACAGTTGAAGAGGAGGTGGTGATGGGTGATGGGTTGAGGAAGGATTGTTGATGGAGAAGGGGAAATAGAAATCATAGTCCATCATTTAATCAAATGAATCCCTGCCCTCCGGGAGGCGGGATAGTTCAGACAATTAAAAGGTTGATGGAAGAGTTGACGTTAGAATGATGATTAAGAATTTGATAATGAATTTTGAGCTGTTAATTTTCCATGGAGGCACGAGCGACACGCCCGCGCCAGCGTCGAAGAGTTTGATTGAGGAGGTGGTTATGGGTGATGGGTTGTAGAAGTAGGCTTTTTTGGAAGAAATAAATTGAAGCTCCGTAGGAGCGACCTGTAAAGCTCTATGCGATAGGAAAATATTGAAAGAATAAAACGTAAATAAAAAAAACAGCAGGAGGCTGAAAGGAATGGCCGGGAAAATAAAGATTGATTTTTCCATCAACCATCCTCTATCCTCCCTCAACAATTTTTAACATGTCTGAAGTACTGATAAAGGTAGAAAATGTAAGCAAGAAGTTCTGTAAGGACTTAAAGCGCAGCCTATGGTATGGGATGACAGATATTGCCCGTAGTGTAATGGGTGGAGCACCTGCTGAGAATTTGCGGGAGGGGGAGTTTTGGGCAGTACGCGATGTTAGTTTCGAGGTGCGACGTGGAGAGTGCCTTGGGCTGATTGGCCATAACGGCGCAGGCAAAAGTACACTCCTCAAAATGCTAAACGGACTTATAAACCCTGACGAAGGCCGTATAGAAATGCATGGCAAAATTGGTGCATTGATAGAACTAGGTGCAGGCTTTAACCCTATATTGACTGGTCGCGAAAATGTGTATAATAATGGTGCTGTATTAGGTTTTAGCAAGGCCGAGATCGATAGAAAGTTTGATGAAATCGTAGCCTTTGCTGAGATTGAAGACTTTATAGATATGCCCGTGCAAAACTATAGCAGTGGCATGAAAGTACGCTTGGGTTTTGCAATTGCTTCGCAAATGGAAATTGATATTTTATTAATTGATGAAGTACTTGCCGTTGGTGATGTCAATTTTCAGTTAAAATGTTTTAACAAACTCGGCGATTTGAGAAAAAATGGAGTCGCAATAATTTTTGTCTCTCATAATTTACATCATATGACAACCTTTTGTACAGAAGGGCTTGTTCTTGATCATGGCAACGTTATTCACTATGGTGATGTCGGCGTAAGTATTGAGAAGTATAAGGCATTGTTTCATAAATTACATAGTGAGGGAGAAATTGAAAAAGTGATTACTGGAAATAAGGATTTTATTGTTAAGGATGTGTTTTTCAAACCAGCAATGGATCAAAACAAGATATTAATTGATAAAGAGGATTTGGAAGTTACTATTACTTACGAGGCATTGATAGATTTTAATAAAATTGAAATTGATTGTTTGTTTCGTGCGCCAATAGCAACAAATGTTGATTTTTTTCAGGCTAATAACCGAACATATGGGAAGGAAATTAATATAAAAGCGGGGTCAGGAAGTTTGAGTTTTAAAATCTGTGACCTTAATGTCAATGATATAACATTTAACTTCTTTATTGCTATTTGGCTTGAAAAAAGAACAGAATGTATATTCTGGTGGAGAAATATACCTATTAAGTTTTTATCCACATCCCTTTCTAATGGTATAATTAGATATGATATTGAGTACAAACAAGAGTGATTTAATTTAATATAATTTAATATAATGTTTTATAGGATTGTGACTTTACTAAAAAAAACCAAAAAGCTAATTAAGTCTTTACGAAGTAAATTATTCCAGAATACAGATCAATATAGTTTAAATATTATTAATGAAGCAATACCGGAAAACTTCAGAATTGGGAGGAACAGTATTTTCGGTTCTTACACTCAGATAATTAATCAAGGAGGTAAACTTATAATAGGAAACGATTTCAAAATGGGTATAGGTGCCAATCTCATTACGCTTGGTGGTACAATTGAAATTGGAAACAGAGTAGTTATAAATAATTATTCTATCGTTTATGGTAATGGAGGAGTAAGCATTGGAGATGACACGCAGATTGCTGCACATTGTGTAATAATACCAGCAAATCATAAACATGGAAGACTAGACATTCCAATTGCAAGACAAGGAGAAACTAGAAAGGGGATCAAAATTGGAAACGATGTATGGATTGGTGCTAATGTAACTATTCTGGATGGTGTTGAAATAGGAGACGGAGCAATAATCGGAGCTTCAAGTGTTGTTAGAGATTCTATTCTACCAAATACTATTTCTGCTGGAGTTCCTGCCAAGGTTATTAAAAATCGTGTTCATGAGGAGCTTGTCGATTTTGAAGTGTTAAATATGTGGTTAGTTAACTACATATATGAGAAAGAATGTTTAGTCAATAGTAAAATGATTGATGAAGTTTTGAAATATAAAAGTGAGAATGTAGATACAGTTTTTATTGAAGAAAGGGCTTTTCCAGGAGACGATGAATTTATGGAAAATGGTTATTATAAAACAATGCTAAAAAGATATGTTTTTGCTGGAAGTTTTTTATGTAAAGAAAAAAAGGTTTTAGACTCTTGTAGTGGATTTGGATGGGGCACATATATTTTAAGTAATTATGCTAACACTGTCGTAGCTTTTGATTTGGAGGAAGCAGCACTTCAATTTTGCAAAAGTAACTGGGATCGTAGAAATGTTTCTTGGACAAAAGGCAATGCCCTAGATATTTCATTTTTAGATGGTGAAGCCTTTGATGTTGTCACAGCTTTTGAAACAATTGAACATTTCACAAAAAGTGATGGCGAGAAATACATTTCTCAAATGGCTTTAGCTCTTAAAAAAGGTGGGTTTATTGTTGGGACATCAAGTTTTCCTGAAAATGAATTACAAGCTGAAAAATTATGTAAGACTAATCCATATCATCTTCATGTTTTTACTTTTGATGAAATATCTATTATTCTCAAAAAATATTTTGATGAATATGTTATAATAGATAACTGGATGTTTGTGGCAAGGAAATGATGAAAATATAAGCTATGGCAGAACGTGCAACACCTGATATTAAGGGATTTAAAAAACAGTATAAAATCATATGGAGAAGAGGATTTATTCCTAAACTTCAAATCTATCCCACTCCATATAGCAAAGCATTTTATTGGAGATATGAATGGGCTAAAGATTATTGTAAAGGAAAGGATGTGTTAGAAATTCCATGTGGGATGGGTTGGGGGACTTCATTATTGAAAAATGCGAATACAATAATTGGAATAGATATCTCTAATGAAGCCATTCAAGATGCTAAAAGTCGATATCAAAATAAAACTATGAAATTTGAAGTTGGAAATATGGCCCAACTTCCTTTTAATAATGATTCTTTTGAAGTGGTGGTATGCCTAGAGGGGATAGAACATGTTGATATTATCACAGGTAAAAAATTTATTAGTGAAGCTGCAAGAGTATTAAAAAAGGGAGGATTACTTCTTTTATCATCACCAAGGCATAAAACTAAGGAGCATAGTGGCAATCCATACCATTTAATTGAATATAAGCTTGAAGAGTTAATAGAACTACTAGCTCCTTATTTTCTAATAAATTCAATTCAAAGAAGGGAAGTCGATGATTTGAATGTGTATTATATTGTTGCAAAACATTTAACACATTAAAAATTAATTATTTATGAATTTGTCGATCGATAAATATTTAAGTTCTATTGCAACAAATAGTGGATTTAAGTTTTCAAAATACTCAAACCAAACAATTCTAAGTACCTCATTTGCGATATCTACTTCACATTTAGAAAAGATTGAATTAACGAATAAAGAAACGTACGGTTCATATTTACTTGCCAATCGCACAGAAGAAGGATATTTCACAGATGAAAATTATGGTTATCATAAACATATCTATCATGGTCCTGATTATGTTTTGCCACAATTCAGTTTTTTTTCTCTAACGGCTTTAGATATTTTAGGCTTTAGAGCAAAAGATCTTTTTTTTGTACAAGAGCTTTCAGAAGATTCGCTTTTAGGTCTTCTTGAAAGTTCTATGCTTCAGAATTTTTGGGCTACATCTAATCAAGTAATGTTTCAATTATACTTTCTTGCTTATGAATTGAAATACAACTTAGAGGCAAATAAAGAATTGATCTTAAGGAAGATTGATCTCGTTTTTGAATTTCTTAATAGGAAGCAAAACAAAAATGATGGGTATTGGGGCAATGATAAAATTACACCTAGCATGTACCATAAAGCATATGGTGCAGCTCATATTTATTTGTTCTACGATTATTTTGGTAAGGAAATACCACTAATCGAAAAAGTAATTGATAGCACTTTGAAATTGCATAAATCAAATGGATTAATAGAGACTTTGGAGGGTGGTGCGTGCGAAGATTATGATATTATTGAAATTTACCTGCGTTGTTTAAAGCAAAGTGATTATCGAAAAGATGAAATATTCCAAAGACTAATTCAAATGAAGTCAACAATAGAAGCATCTCAAAATAAAGACCGTGGCTTTTCTTATCGATTAAAGAAGAGTAATTGGAGAGATGTTTTTAGAAAGAAGGACATGAGTTCATATAAATATAGTAGCTGGGATTATATGGAGACTCCTTTGTTTGAGTCAGATATTTGGGCTACTTTTTTTAGATGTCTTTCAATAAAAACCATCGAACACATAGTTTTTAACAAAAACAATTTCAATTCAATTAACCTTCCTGGCTGGGGTTATATATCATGATGTTATGGGGAATTTAGAAGATGTTTACAATGAAAAATATAAGCAGGGGTATAGAACAGCACTTACTGGATATGAATATGCTAGATGGGAAGCATTAAGGGATTTTATTAAAATAAATATAAAAAGTACCCCACTTGCTGTACTAGATTATGGTGCTGGAAGTGGCTTGCATGTTAAACTTTGGAAACAATTATTTCCTACCTCCAAGTTATTTTTTGCAGATATTAGTGAAGTAGCTATTAACCAATTAATTAGCACTTTCCCTGAAGTCAAGGGTCAAACTTGTATTATTAAACAAAATATTACTGATTTCACTAATAATTCATTTGATGTAATAGTGAGCATTGAAGTAATGGAACATGTTGATGATCTTGATGGATACCTTAGTGAAATTAAAAGAATACTAAAACCGGGTGGTAAATTTATATGGACAACGCCATGTGCTAATAGACTATCTGTAGAACATATTTATTCTTATAGCAAAGGTCAAATAGATAAAACAGATGAAGGCTATCGAAGGTGGCATTGGGAAGAGCCAACTCATTTGAGAAGATTGCGAAGTATTGAGATAAAGTCTTTATTGCAAAAAAAAGGTTTTAGTAAAGTAAAATTTAGATTTCGGGCTCACTTTTTTTCCTTTGTTTGTACTAAACTTGTCGAAAAAAGAATCCTTCCTAGAAAAATTTCTAATCGATTAATGAAGTTGGATTATAGACTTTTTAGAAGATTGCCAAATGCGGCTTCAATGATTGGTTGCGCTACTAAATAATATGAAGCCAGTTTTATCAGTTTTAATGTCAGTTTATAATGGAGAAGAGTATCTAAATGAGGCGATTGAAAGTATACTGAATCAATCCTTTTCTGATTTTGAATTTTTAATAATAAACGATGCTAGTACAGATAATAGCCATGATATCATATTGGCTTATGAAGATCCAAGAATAAGACTTGTTAATAATATTACTAACATTGGATTAACAAGGTCTTTGAATAAAGGAATTGAACTTTCAAAGGGAGATTTCATTGCAAGAATGGATGCAGATGATATAAGTTTATGTAACAGGCTAGCAACCCAAATCGAATTTTTAAATCGGAATCCAGAGGTAGCTTTGGTAGGTAGTTTTGGAATATTTTTTAATAACGATACACTCAGAGATCAATTAGTTTCTGTACAAGCCCAATCTGACCTGATTTTTACTGAGCTTTTTTTTAAAAACAACTTTATCCATAGCTCGGTAATGTTTAAAAAATCATTGGTTGCAACTATTGGCTATAATGTTAATCTTCCTTTTGCTCAAGACTACTATTTGTGGACTCAGGTAGCATATAAATACCCAGTTGCAAATATTGAATTACCACTGATAAAATATAGAATTCATTCAAAGAGTATAAGTTTAAATAAAAAAGATCAACAGGATAACTGTGTAAAAGAAACGCAAAAACTACATCTGAAACTTATGGGATTGAATAACTTGAATGATTCCCAATTGAGGATACATTTTAATTTATTTTTTGGCGTTGTTCCAAAAAGCCAATTGACTCCTATTGAAATTGAGGCTTACTTAAATTGGATTCTTTTTTTATTAGCTAATGTTAAAAATAGCAACAATTACAATCGTGGCTACTTTCAAAAAAGATTAGGTGATTATTGGCAAATTTATTTTCACCTCATAAATAAATGTAAATTTAAGTTAAATAGCGTAGACCTGATTTTCAATTCATTTACACGGCAAATTTCCATTTTTAGGAAGGTTAAAATTCTGTTAATGCTTTTATTTAATCGAATAAAATAAAAACGTATGTCAGACTTGGTTTCAGTAATAGTACCATGTTATAATCAAGCGCAATATCTGGATGAATGCATACTTTCAGTTAGTAATCAATCCTTTCAAAATTGGGAATGTATTATTGTAAATGATGGTAGTCCTGATAAAACAGAGGTAATAGCTTTGGAATGGGCAAATAAAGACTCACGAATAAAGTATCATAAAAAGATAAATGGAGGACTTAGTAGCGCAAGAAATGCTGGGATAAGTATTTCAAAAGGGGATTATATTCTTCCGCTAGATGCAGATGATAAAATTTCAGAAAATTATATAGAGAAGGCTTTATTAACCTTAAAATCTAGCAATGAAGTTAGAGTTGTTTACGGGAAGGCGAAAAAGTTTGGTGAATCTGATTCAGAATGGCTATTACCTGATTTCTCCTTCAATAAATTAAAATTTAATAATATGATTTATTGTACTGGATTATTCAGAAAAAGTGATTGGCTTATAAATAATGGTTATGATGAAAACATGGTTGGGGGCTGGGAAGATTGGGAGTTTTGGATTAATATGCTTAAAAGAGGAGGAATTGCTGTACGTCAAGATGAAATAATTTTTCATTATAGAATTAAACTGAACTCAATGGTTAAAAGTTTAAATGATAACTTTGAAAAAAGAGTAAAATTGAGTTCGTATATTATTTATAAGCATTCTGATATTTATGACTTCAATGCTTTAGAGTTGAAAATGAACTATGAAAGGTTGAAAGAAAAATGGGACAAAATGGAAGATCATATTTCATTCAGAAAAATTATCACATTGATAAAAAGGAAGTTATCTAAAAAATTTATTAAATAAAGCATTCGTTTGAATACATTTTTTCAGAATCAAAAATGAAAAACCAAGTATTTTATTTTAGCTCCTTCTACAAATTCAAAAGATATTTCACTTTTTTAAATAACTTCAACTGGTAATAGTTACCTATAACAATATTGATGGCAAACAATAAATTTGCAATTGTTATTCCCGTTTATTCTCTCCATTTGAAGAGTTATCAAATCTGTGTTTTAGATTATCTTATCTCAATTTGCAAAGAGTTTCAAATCATCATCATTCATCCAAGATCATTTGAATTAGATATTGATAATGCTGAGATTTTGGTAAGGTATGGTTTTCATCATATTGCATTTGACGACAGTTATTTCAAAAATATTGAAAGCTACAATAGGCTCTGCTTATCCTATTCCTTTTATAATTGTTTCAGCGATTTTGATTATATTATCATCCATCAGTTGGATGCTTTTCTCTTCAGAAATGAATTAAATTATTGGCTTGATAAGAACTATGATTATGTGGCTCCACCATGGGTAGGCGTGGATGTATTTAAATTTATTCGGGGAACATTTGAAAATAATGTGCCATTACTCTTAAAAGCCAAAGTCTTACCTTTGCATAAGGCGCTTTTTGGCCATGACTTTCTTGTTGGTAATGGTGGTATTTCACTTAGGAAGGTTAAGACCTTTAAGAGAGTTCTAAAATTGTATAATAAACAAGCTAGGAATTGGCCTTATAATGAGGATTTATTCTATTCGCTTTTCATACCTGCTCATTATCCCTTTTTTCGAATCCCTTCATTTAATAAGTCTCTAGCCTTTGGTTTTGATTTAAATCCTCTTGAAGCATTCGAAATGAATAAGAATGAGTTACCAATGGCCGCTCATGGCTTTGACAAACCAAATTACTTTTTGCAATGGAAAGAGATTATGGCAAGATCTCCACATATAGTTTTTCAAGAAGTGCTGAAAAGTATTGAAAATGAATAAAAGCCTCTCAATCATAATTCCAACTTTCAAAGCTTGTGATTTATTAGAGCTTACTTTGGCATCTATTGCGAGTCAAGATTTCAAGGATTTAGAGGTCGTTGTAATGGATGGT
Source organism: Peijinzhouia sedimentorum (assembly GCF_049340005.1). Classification (NCBI taxonomy): domain Bacteria; kingdom Pseudomonadati; phylum Bacteroidota; class Cytophagia; order Cytophagales; family Peijinzhouiaceae; genus Peijinzhouia; species Peijinzhouia sedimentorum. The sequence continues at coordinate 69,899 of NZ_JBMPIY010000004.1, read as the reverse complement.
TATTCTGAAGATGGAACAAAGGATGTTGTTGAGGAATACCGAAAGAAAAATATCGAAATTGTATTTGTTTCGGAACCAGATCAAGGTGTTTATGATGCCATGAATAAAGGTATAAAGGTTGCGAAAGGTAAATGGCTCTATTTTTTAGGAGCTGGTGATATGATTTATAAAAGTGATACACTTAATACATTAGCAGAGTACTTTGATAGCGATTATCAGATTATACAAGGAGATATTATAATTAAAAGCTATAAGAACACAGTTTATCGCGATAGGCTGAGTGGAATGGGCTTACTCATTAGGAATTTTTGTCATCAAGGTCTTTTTTACAGAAAATCGGTTTTTGGTCTACTGGGAGTGTATAGTTTAGATTATCCAATTATTGCAGATTGGGAATTTAATTTACGTTGGTTTTTTAATAGAAAAATTTCTCGAGTTTATGTCCCTCTTATAATATGCGATTATTTAGGAGGAGGCTTAAGTTCAAGTATTCATGATTTGAAATTTCATAATGACAAAAATATGATTGTAAATAAGCTATTGAAGGAGAATCCTAATGTCAAGAACCATCTTTTAGTACATTTCTTCAATATGTATGATTCCTTATCAACTAAAAATAGAAAAAGGATTAATAGATACTTTAAACTTGAATAATAGTTCTTTTTATGTGCGGAATAGCTGGCCTTATTAAAAAAGATTCATTAGTTACCGAGCAGGAGCTAAAGCTAATGGCCAATTCACTGCAACATCGTGGGCCGGATGGTGAGGGCTATTTTGTCCATCAGCAGGTAGGTTTGGCGCATCGCCGATTATCCATTATAGATTTGGAAGGCGGTAAACAACCCTTTGCTACGGAAGATGGCAAAATGTGGATTAGCTTCAATGGGGAGATTTACAATTATATCGCCTTACGTAGTGATTTACAGTCTAAGGGACATCAGTTTCGCACCCAATCCGATACGGAAGTGCTACTATATGCCTACAGACAATGGGGAGCCGATTGTGTGCATCATCTTCGGGGAATGTTTGCCTTTGCGATATTAGATCTTGTGAAGCAGGAATTATTTCTGGCGCGTGATCATTTCGGCATCAAGCCTTTAGTGTATTTACAAACTGAGCAGGTATTTGCTTTTGCCTCAGAAATTCAGGCATTAAAGCAAATTCCCAATGTGGCTTTGAATGTGGATATTACAGCGATCGATTTATTTCTGCAATATCAATATATACCTGCTCCACGCTCTATCTATCACGAAATCAAAAAATTACCTCCCGCCCATTTTATGCGGGTAGATTTGCAGGGAAAGCTTATTGAGCTAAAGCGCTATTGGCAGCTAAGTTTCCAACCCAATGAGTCCAAATCTGCATCCCAATGGTTGGAAGAGTTGGAGGCGGTAATCAAAGATTCCGTTCAAGCCCATTTAGTATCCGATGTGCCTTTTGGTGCCTTCCTTTCGGGTGGAGTCGATTCCAGCGCAGTAGTGGCCTATATGGCGCAGCTGATGAAACAACCAGTGAAAACATTTAGCATAGGCTTCGAGGAAAGTGCTTTTAACGAAACCACATTTGCCCAGCAGGTGGCCAATCGCTGGCATACGGAGCATCATATAGAAATAGTAAAAGCTGATGCGCTAGGTATATTGCCCGATTTGGTGCGGCATTATGGTGAGCCTTTTGGTGATAATTCTGCCATACCTACCTATTATGTAAGCAAGCTGGCGCGAAAACATGTAACGATGGTACTTACCGGCGATGCGGGTGATGAGATATTTGCCGGCTACGAAAGCTATACCAGCCGATGGAGCAGACATGTGCAGCCTGTGCCTGAGCATTTGGCATTTCCTAAAAAGCAGCTTTATCCAATAGCTAATGCGCTATTGTCGAGTAAATTTCCTTTGAGGACAGCAAAATTTAGTGATTGGGAAAAGTATGGGCAAAAGAAAGGTGATGCTAATCGCAGGTCATTGTGGCGAAAGGAAATAGCCGAACAAATTCAGCGGGAGGAAAAGGAAATTCATGAGCTGGAATTTGAGCGAGCAGCAGATTTTGGACATTTCCAGCAAGTGCAATCGGTAGATTTTAATGTGTATATGCCCAATGCCATATTGCCGAAAGTAGATATTGCCAGTATGATGCACAGCTTGGAAACACGTACTCCACTACTCGACAAGCAAGTGATTGAGTTTGCAGCAACCATCCCCGAGCATTTGAATATTAGCAAGGTCAATGGTCAATGGATAGGCAAACAATTGCTCAAAAAGCTTATGTGTAGGTACTATCCCAAAGGCTTTGTTTATAGAGAGAAAATGGGATTTGCCTCGCCTGTAAGCCATTGGCTACTAGAGAATGGCCACCCTTCCAAAGCTGTAGCAGACAGATTATATGCTAGCGGAAATCATTTGGATACCTATTTGGATTTATCGGCCGTCAAAAAACTTAGTGGCTCAAAAAGCGCTCATCAGTTGTGGAATCTATTGTTTTTGGAGGAGTGGTTGGGGCAGAATAACTAAATATTATGCTGTTTAACTCCTACGAATTTGCCTTATTTGCACCTATTGCCTTTTTACTTTATTGGTTTGTCTTTCAAAGAAACCTTAAAGTTCAAAATTTCTATCTACTGGTAATCAGTTATATCTTTTATGGCTGGTGGGATTGGCGCTTTCTAGGGCTAATATTTTTCAGTTCTGGTGTTGATTATTTGATTGGGCTAGCTATTGATAAAAGTACAAATCCCATTAGGCGGAAAGCTCTTTTGATATTGAGCTTATCTGTAAATTTAGGCCTCCTTGGAGTATTTAAGTACTACAATTTTTTCCTTGAGAGTTTTATAGAGCTGTTTGCCAATTTTGGAATTCACCTTCAAGGATCGACCATCAATATAATACTACCAGTTGGGATAAGCTTTTACACCTTTCAAACGCTTAGCTATACAATTGATATTTATAGGCGAAAACTAGCGCCAAGTAAGGATGTTGTTTCCTTTTTCGCTTTTGTTAGTTTCTTTCCTCAATTGGTTGCAGGTCCCATTGAGCGAGCAGCCAATCTATTGCCTCAGTTCTCAAAACCTCGGAAGTTTAATTATTTAAACTCCGTAGATGGAATGCGCCAAATCCTCTGGGGCTTGTTTAAGAAAATTGTGGTTGCAGATAACTGCGCCATTTTGGTGAATGACATTTTTACCAATTCTGAAAGCTATAATCCTTCTGTATTGTTTATTGGCGCAGTTTTATTCGCCTTTCAGATTTATGGAGATTTTTCCGGCTATTCCGATATCGCTATAGGTATAGCACGGCTTTTTGGCTTCGATTTGATGAGGAATTTTGCTTTTCCATATTTCTCCAGAGACATTGCTGAATTTTGGCGCAGATGGCATATATCCCTTTCCACGTGGTTTAGAGATTATCTATATATCCCATTAGGAGGCAGCCGAGGAACACTAGGAAAAACTGTATTTAATACCTTTTTGATTTTTGTAGTTAGTGGTTTCTGGCATGGAGCTAATTGGACGTTTATAGTTTGGGGAGCAATGCATGCTTTTTTCTTTTTACCATTGCTTTTAAGAAAAGCCAACAGGAAGAATATAGAAATTGTAAAAAAAGGAAAATTGTACCCTTCGTTTAAGGAAGTACTTCAAATCCTGTTTACGTTTAGTTTAGTACTTGTTTCATGGGTGGTTTTTAGAGCAGATAATATTTTCCAAGCCTTTCATTATACATTAGATATGTTGAGTTTCCATCATTGGCAAATGCCCAATATTGATTTCTTAAAGCCATTCACATTTATTGTAATCCTAGTAGCAGTGGAATGGATCAACAGAGATAAAGAGTTTGGTTTAGACTTGAGCTTGGTAAGGAATACATACATCCGTAGAGCCATTTATTTAGCAGTATTTTGGCTAATCTTCTTTTTTGGTGCTGCACAACAGGAGTTTATCTATTTTCAGTTTTAGAATATGAAAAGATTTGGCTCCATACTTATTGTCCTTACGCTTGTAGGTGCATTGCCTATAATTATCATAAACTATTGGGTTGACCCTCTTCAATTTTATAGAAAGGCGACAAACTATCCGGCTGCATTTTATAAAGATCAGAGATTTCAAAATCCCGGTTTAGCCAAGAACTATGAGTACAATGCCGTTTTATTGGGGACATCAATGGCAGAAAATTATCTAATGGATGAAATGGATTCACTATTTGCCAAGCAGTTTTTGAAGCTTACAATGTCAGGTTCTAGTTTGCATGAACAAAATAAGTTATTGGAGCTGGCGATAAGTACAGGGAAAGTACAAGATGTGTTTTGGGCTGTTGAATCTTATACATTGAATGCAGAAGCAGATAAATTGGTGAATGATGATTTTTATCAATTCCCAAATTACATGTATGATCAGAATCCATTGACTGATTTCTTTTATTTATTCAATCCTATTCTTTTTAAGCGATCCATCGCTATTCTCAACAATAGCATTTACCGTGAAATTGATGATCCTAATGATATTGGGTATTGGGGTGGAGATGAAACCCACTTTGGAACAGACAAGGTAATGGAATTTCAAAATAATGCTGAAATGCGGCGGCAAGCAGAGGATTTCATAGGTATTTATGAAAACAACTCCTTCGAAAATGGGAAAGAGAATATTGATGAAAATGTAATTGAGGTAATTAAAAGAGAGCCAAGTATTTTCTTTGTTTTTATTTTTAGCCCACCGAGCATTCTGTTTCATCTAAATAGATTTGAAACTGAAGATTACGAATTGCAATTAAAGCTAAAAGAGTATTTTGTTAGATCTGTTAGTCAATATCCAAATGCAAGAATCTTTGATTTTGAAGCTGTGGAGGACATAAGTTCCAATTTGGATCTATACAAAGATTTAGTCCATTACTCACCTAAAGTAAATTCAAGAATTCTTAAGGATATTGTAGCTAATAAGAATAGGGTTGATTCAAGTTCAATAGGAATGAAAATAGAGCAATTAAATCAGCAAATTGAGAATTTCAAAATTAATAAAGAGGGTGATGGAGAGAAAAGAGAATAGATCGGCACACTTTGCAAAAGTGCTCCAGTAAAAGAAATGATGAATACTAAAAAAAACCATATCCTAATAGCCCTCCACCTTTACACTGCCGGTGGAGCGGAGCGGCAAGCTCTGTATCTCGCTAAGGGCTTGCAAGATCATGGATATGCGGTTTCGGTTATTGCTTTTGGAGAAGGCAAGGGATTGGCATGGGATCGTTTTCAAGCTGCAGGTATTCATTGTATAGCATTAGGTTTTCGGGAAAAGTTGATTTTGGGGGAGAAAAAAGGCATAAAAGAAAATCTCTTATTTTGGCGCTATCAGCGACAATTGATTAAGACAATTCAAAAATTGCGGGTGGATATTATTCTCCCCTTTACGTATCCGGCTAATGTGATTTATAGCCGATATTGGCAGAAAATGGGAGCCAAAGCTTGCTATTGGAATCAACGAGATGAAGGCCGTTGGTTTAACGGAAGTCAATTTGAATTGAAAGCATTGGAGAATTGTACAGGTATTATTTCCAATAGTTTGGAAGGAAAACTGTTTTTGGAGCAATACACTCAGAGAGCAATCCAGATAATCCATAATGGAATTGAACTACCTATAGAGACAGCTAAACCTGAACTCGTTAAGGATCAATTTCGTGTTGTGATGGTGGCCAATTTACACACTTACAAAGATCATTTGACGTTACTGAAAGCATGGAAGCTCTTTATAGAAAGCAAGCCTGAAAATGCCAGATTGCTTTTGGCTGGAAAAAAGGCTGATACTTACCCTATGCTACAAGCATTTGTAGATGAATACAAATTGAGCGATAGTGTGCAGTTTCTAGATGTGGTGGAAGATGTGTATGCCTTGTTAGCTACATGTCATTTGGCTGTGTTTAGCTCCAATAAAGAAGGCCTTCCCAACGGCATATTGGAATGTATGGCCGCTGGATTGCCTGTGGTTGCTACAGATATCCATGGAGCTAGAGAGGCTTTAGGCAAGAGTGAGTTTTTGGTTGAAAGTGGAAATTTTGAAAGTCTAGGTGCAGCAATATTGAAATTTTATCTACAAGCTGAAAATCGGAAAACTGTTGGTAACCTTAATAGAACAAGAGTTGAAGGATTGTTTTCTATTCCCAAAATGATTGCTCAATATCAATCTATAATTGAAAATGTCTAGCGCCATATCGATAATCATTCCCTGCTACAACCAAGGTCATTTTTTGACTGAATGTGTTGAATCTGTACTTAGCCAAGACTTTAATGATTGGGAAATGCTTATCGTAAATGATGGCTCTACTGACGATACTCTTAAGCTAGCTTTAGACTTTGCCAGCAAGGATAAGCGCATTAATGTAATTGATAAGGAAAATGGAGGTTTGAGCTCCGCTAGAAATGCAGGAATTCAGCAAGCAAAAGGGACTTGGCTTTTATTTTTAGATGCAGATGATTATTTGTTGCCTACCTATTTCCAATGCCTTTCTAATGAATTTGAAGCCCATTCTGCAGAAACTTTAATACAATACGGGTATCAATATGTGGAGGAGGAAAGCAAAAAAGTTATCTACAGCAAAAACTTGAATTCCCCACAAGAACCTTTAATTCCAGGGATATTCAAAGGCAATATTGGGCCCTGTCATAGCTTGGTAATTAGTACCGAGCTGGTGGGCAAAATTGGTGACTTTGATGAAAGTTTGAAAAGTGCAGAAGATTGGGATTTTTGGATTAGAGCTGCCAAAGCTGGGGCAGAAGTAAAACAAATTGAGCATGTATTCGTGGCATATCGCTATTCAAAGGACAGCATGAGTAGAAATGCCTTTAGAATGTATGAGGCATTAAAAAGTGTATCTCAAAGAGCAATAAAAAGGGATGCTCGAATCCAAATCGAAACGAAACTGAATCATGATTATGATTATGATTACAAATCCGTAATTAAAAATTCGCTACTGCAATGTTTGGGCGTCAGCCTGATGCAAGGAAAAGTTGAGGAATCAAGTGAATTGTTCAGAAAAGAAACGACGGAATATTCCTTAACATATCAGTCTAATGACTTTGCCATTATGTGCTCTTACTTATCGTTTCGCTATTGGTATTCCAAAGAAGATCTAAAAAGGGTTTTTAATGAAATATATCCTTCATTTTCACAATTCTTCGATAAAAATCCAATTGATGGCTTGAGCAAAAAGGAATTACTAACTAGTGTATTCAGACGCCATTTGATGCAACGAAATAGGATAAGATTTGGCTTATTTGGAGTTATGGCAAATAGGCTATTTTTGCGATAATATCCTCCCCAGCTCCTTCTCCAACTTCTCCAAATCCACTACAATATCAGCGTATTGTATATGATCGCCTTGGCCAGAATTGATGGTGTAATAGTATTGGTGATTTAATGCTCTCGCTAGATTGAAAAAGCAATTATTGGTATTACTAGAATCGGATTTGAGTTCGAACACAGTTGCACCTTCCTGCATAAAAGTCATATTGGTAAGTCCTGCCCCATGATTACTAATAAGAAATTGCGTTTCGACCATCAGTTTTCGTTGTTGTACAAAAGATAGATCCTCCATATAGTAGCAGCTAATATCATATTTGCTAAGTAATTGTATCAGCGCATCTTCATTTAGTACCCTTCTTCTGTTTGCTTTTGATCGTGAAATGTAGATTCTCTTACTGGGCTTACTAAAATTTCCGCTATCCTGTGAAGCAAAAAAGCTACGAACTTGTTGCATCAATTCAATATTGAAATTACAGGTGCTCAAATGGCTGGTAAGACCTAATTGCTTTATCTTATATTTTTTGAAAGGCTGATAGTAAATGACATTTACTTCAAGAAGCTGAATACTCTCTTGGACAAAGGAAAGCTTTTGGAAACTCTCAGGTAGCAGAATTGGACGTAAGGGTAAATATTGCTTCGCTACCAATATGCGTGGCAGCACATCTGTAACCCAATGAAAGTAGCCTGCACTCCAGTTGTCAATAAGCCAAGTTGCTTCATTGATTGTAATACTTGGGTAGATAATGCTTTTGACATAGGCTTTGAGGCGCTTTTTCCAATGTATAGGTCTTGTGGCGCAATACTGATCCAAAAGCCGTCTTTTGTGAAAAAGGAAATATTGGAGAATGCTGGCATTGTTAAATTCCACCACATGCATTTCGCGGATGGTATTATGAATATCACCATCAAAATGCCGAAAATCCTGTGCTTGATAATTTTCGGGCAATGCTCTTTCAAGGCTGTGCTTTTCAAAAATTACCTGCCTACTCATAAAGGTTTAAAGAATAAAGTCCCAACCCAATCTCCTTGAATCGCTTTAGCAAAAAGTACATAATTTTGATTTAGCATGTATTGTGTGGTTTCGGACTGTATATCCTCCCGCAATTGTCCATGTGACTCTACACAAATAATACTCGGACGGTAGCGGCTCCAATCATTCCCTTTCAATACTTGCAGATCAAGACCTTCCACATCTACCGTCAAAAAATCAATATGTTTTCCGTTTAATTCTTTATCAAAAACCTCCTTCAGTGTTTTTATTTCAATTGGAATAATTGCATCGACATCCTTTGGGTTAATATGCTTTCTTATATAATCTTCTGAAAATGAATTCATCACTGAAAGATTTCCTTTCAGTTTATAATATTGCAAGCTACCCGGCTGATCTGAAACACCGATATTCAGGAAAGTATCTTTAGGTCTTAATTTTTGATAAAGAGGTTTGAAATCCGGGTTGGGATCCACGCATATTCCAGACCATCCGCGCAGGTAGAAGAAGAATGAATTGGAGCCTTTGATGGGATGATGAGAACCAATATCTACAAATTGGCCATTTTGCTTTTGCTTCAAAAGTTGAAAAACTTGTAAATCCTCACCAGCTTTGGCAAAGGAGGTACGAAAACGCAGATAAAAAAATTTCTTAAGCCATTGCATATTGTAAAGCGGATCAATTGAATTCCTAAAGCTAATATCTTTAATTTTAAGCCAATCTATAAAATTTCAAATTGAAAGGCATCTCCATCATCATTTGCACCTATAATGGTCGTACCCGTTTGGAGGCTACACTTGCGAGCGTGGCTGCATTGCGTGTGCTTGCGGGCGCAGGATTGGAGCTATTGCTGGTAGATAATGCCTCCACAGATGGTACCACAGAATATTGCCGAGAGTGGGCAAAAACTAATCAGTTTGAACATTTGCGGGTATTGCATGAGCCTAAGCCGGGCTTAAGTCATGCTAGACAATGTGGTTTTCAAGCTGCCCAATATTCCTACATCCTCTTCTGCGATGATGACAATCACTTAGCGGAGGATTATCTGCAAATTGGTTTTGAGCTATTGGAAGCACATCCACAAATTGGTGCTTTGGGCGGTTTTGGCAAGCCATTATTCGAAGAAGAGGAGCCCGATTGGTTCGAGCGCTTTCATTATAGTTTTGCAGTCGGCCCACAGAATAGCCACTCCGGCAAGATCAACCGCCCAGTTGCCGATGTCTATGGTGCAGGCTGTTTCTTCCGCAAGTCTGCTTTGGAGGCGGTGTATGACGCAGGTTTTAACTCAGCTCTCAGCGATAGGAAGGGTGCAAGTTTAAGTTCAGGTGGCGATGTGGAACTTTGCTATGCCTTACAAATTGCGGGTTATGAAATTTGGTATGAGGCCAAACTCACCTTCTACCACTTTATGCCCGCCAACCGCATGAACTGGGCATATTATCTTAAATTGAAAAAGGCTATTCCTGCCCAACATGCCTTGATGCTAGCCTATAGATTTATGCTAGAAAACAAATCTCGATCTGCCTTTCAGTTTAGGCTTTATTATTTCCGAATGTGGTATAAAGCCAAACTTAACTATTTGGGCTACTTACTAAAAAAGCTCCTCGGCCTAAGTAAAAGCAGCCAAAAAGAGCGGGAGGTGGGTGCCATCGTTCTGCCACAGAAGTTTTATTCCTTTTTTGTGCATTATAGGAGTGCGGGGAGATTGTTTAGGGATTTGGTGAAGATGGAAAGAGGTTTTGGGTTATGAGTTATGGGTGTTGGGCTATGAATTGTGAATGCCTAAATAACGTTGACCGTTTTGGGTGATTGGTTGGAATTGTTGACGGTTGACGGAGGACGGTTGAAGAAGAAGTTGAGGGAGGATAGAGGATGGTTGAGAGAGGTTATGGGTGATGGGTTATAGGTTGTGGATAAGGGTGGAGGAAAGGTTGATTTATGGGTTGACGGTTGAAGAAATGGGTGACAGTTGACGGATCAAGGTTGTCGGTAGAGCCGTAGCACGCTATGGCTGAGGAGGTGAATTTTTGTTAGAAATAAATGATGTTTATCGCGAGGACCTTCAAGGTTTTTAAAACCTTGAAGGTCTGGCTGTTTCCTCAGATTGTTATTGGACAATGCCAAATATATTCGATCCATTTCGTTCCGTTGAAAAAAATCCGTGGAATCGATTAATCCGTTTAATCTGTGATTCAGACAAATGCGGTGAAGCAAGATGCTCCAAAAAGCAGAGAATATTGAAGAGTTGTTGTTGGGTTTGGAGAGCAGTTGATGGAGGTCTAATTCTATTTTTGGATGGTTGAGGCGGGAGGCCCACCCACCACCTACGGCCGGTAAACCTTCGGTCGGTAAATATGCTTTGTGCTATTCCTTTATCCCACGGCTGCACCGTGGGTTAATGATATTTCGCTCCGCTGGAGCTGGAAATCATAGTCTATCAAAAAATCAGTTCAATCATGGTTCAGACAAATGCGGTGAAGCAAGATGCTCCAAAAAGCAGAGAATGTTGAAGAGGTATTGTTGGGTTTGGAGAACAGTTGATGGAGGTCTAATTCTATTTTTGGATGGTTGAGGCGGGAGGCCCACCCACCTATGGCCGGTAAACCTTCGGTCAGTAAAATGCTTTGTGCTTCGACAATATCCCACGGCTGCACCGTGGGTTAATGATATTTCGCTCCGCTGGAGCTGGAAATCATAGTCTATCAAAAAATCAATTCAACCATGGTTCAGACAATTGCGGTGAAAGTCGGATTACAAATCCGATTTATCTGGAGTGCGACATTATAAATATCGAACAGGTTGTTGACTGTTGAAGGAGTGTTGAGAGAAAAATGGATTGTTGCGTTGGAGTTTGGGGATGAAGAAAAGGTGCCGGATTGGGCACCTTTTACTGGGTTAGTGGGTGTTTGTTATTTCCTCTTTCTTTTCCTCTTCCACTTCTTTCTCCTTCTCAGGAGCATTTAGTGGGGGTGATTCATTTGGTGGAATTATGGGAGGAAATTTTTCATCTGGGATTGGAGGTATATCTTCAACTGTGACTGAGGATATTGAAGTTAATACACCTCCTGCGACCAAAGCGTATCCTCCAATTGTGGTAATCGCAGCGGGAAGGGCAATTGGAGAGGCCAAAATAGTTGCTCCCACTGCTCCGATTATCAAGCCAATTCTTCTTATTCTTTTGAAGAATTTTGGAGTAGGCGATTTAACACGCCTGACTAATTCATTTTCGATAGTTTTCATGATAATAATTGTTTGTGTTTGATTTCATCGTCTGGGATCTTAAAAACTCTATTCGTTCAGTAAGGAGTCGAATAGCACCTGTAAGCTCAACTTGTTGCTTTTCTAATTGATGTCGTAGAATAGAAATTTCATTATGGGCTTTTCTGATATCTACTACCATCAAGCGAACACCATAAGCAAGAATAGTGAGTAACAGGGTAAACAACCCTGCTACTACTATTTCTGGGTTTAACCATTCCATGGTTGATTGAGGAATTGAGGAGTACTTAAAATGGCACTCCCTGAGTTAGCAATCTGTATTTCTGTCTTTTTACCAGCCTTTATTGATGCGAAAAGTATGTCGCTCAGTTTATATAGACATCTTTTGGAGTATAGCCCAATTCCTTCTCCAATTATCTTAGAGACTGGAGCTATGCTTCCATCTAATTCCTTAAGCGCATTCTTTGCTGCTACAATTTTGATATTAGATCTGTTTGGAACATTACAGACTTCCACAAAGCAACCCAAATTTTCATTGTAGTTCTTTCTCAAAGAATAAACTCCTTCGGGAATACAAGAGATATTCCTTTTATTATTCTTCCAAGGCAGTTCAATGGTATGGCAGATAAATTGCCCATTGATAAATATCTGACCATTTACACCTAGTGGAAAGTAACTACGTAGCAGTTTAACCCTCATCTTTAGGTATGTAATGGATAATGGAAAGCCCATTATGCGTTCTATTTTGAAGGGCATAAAACTTACCATTAATTTCATCAAGGAATTCTATGCCTACCGCCAAGTATTTGTGGTAAGATTCTAGGCCTTCAATGTTTAAGGTTAAGTTTAGGTTCTCTTGAATTTCTTCAAGCAAAAGATTCTCCGTAGAACTCAAGATTTCTTTTGAGTCTTTATTTTCGAAATCAACTGCTCCTACCGCTGCTAATAATCTGAAATGAGTTGTATTAGGCGGAGAAGAAATTTGCGCGGATGGATTAAGATTCAAGTAGCTTAGAACCAATTCAGCACCATCTAAAGTGATTTCTGGTTGGGGGGCTTGAAGAGTTGCTTCAAGTTTTGCTTGGCTATTGAATTCAAAACCTTTTAATAAATCGATCTCCCCTAAAGCTACCTTTCGTTGTCCTCTATTGCTAACGGGATCTGTTTTAAGTATCCCACTCATATAAGCGAACAATCGATTATGCGTGCGAACATCCTTAATGTTTTTAGAGGAGATTTGGAAAGCTTGACGGAATAACTTCGCCATGGCAGATGCCTCTTGAAATTCAGCCATATTTTCCCTTGTTCTTTGGAAGCGAGGGTCGGACTTAATCCTTTTGCCATCGATTCCACCTTTCATTCTTGCTAGAAAACTATTTTGCCTTTTGTAAAAGGTCACATCATCTAGCGTTCCTTTAATTTTAATAAGACCTGATTGTTTTGCCATGATTAAAAATAATTTGGTGAGCTGCTAATATGAATCATTGGGATTTTGATATGAAATGAATGTTCGTTTTATGCGCATTTTGCGTTTATATGTGTTTTTTTCGCTATGAATGTTGATTGGGGGGAAGTTGACGGTTGAGGAAGAAGTTGATGGAGGAGAGAGGTTATGGGTTATAGGTGATGGGTTGTGAATGCCTAAATAACGTTGACCGTTTTGGGTGATTGGTTGGAATTGTTGACGGTTGAGGAAGAAGTTGATAGAGGATGGAGGATGGAGGATAGAATTGTCGACGGTTGACGGTTGATGGATGGAGAATGCAAAATCAATAGTCTCTTATTTAATCAAAAAAATCCCTGCCCGTCCAGGAGGCGGGATGGTTCAGACAATTGCGGTGAAAGTCGGATTACAAATCCGATTTATCTGGGGTTCGACATTACAAATATCGAACAGTTGGGTTGGTTGGGGGGGAAGTTGACGGAGGACGGTTGAGGAAGAAGTTGATAGAGGATAGAGGATGGAGGATGGAGGATGGAGGATGGAATTGTTGACGGTTGACGGTTGATGGATGGAGAATGTAAAATCAATAGTCTCTCATTTAATCAAAAAAATTCCTGCCCGGCCAGGAGGCGGGATGGTTCAGACAATTGCGGTGAAAGTCGGATTACAAATCTGATTTATCTGGAGTTCGACATTACAAATATCGAACAGTTGGATTGCCATAAAGCCAAATAGGAAGATTAAGTCAAACCAAATTAGGTCATTACAAATTGATATAATTATTGATCTCTCCATTTTAATTGGGTTAAGTGTTAAAAAGCAATTGCCTAAAAGGCATAAAATGGAGGGATAAAAGGTTCAATTAGAAAAAACTAATTGAAAAAAGGAGGGATAGAATATTTGTTTAAGGGAAGTCGGTGTTTGACCGACTTCCCATTGTTCAATCTAAACAAGGCCTGATAATGCCTTCAGGGATACCCGAAAACTGAGCGAATTCCTCAACGGTGATTTCTTGTGATTGCTTTTTGCCATAAAAATCTTTCATTTTTTTTAAAGCCAATTGAGAATACCGTAAGCTTCTACCTGTTAGTCTTTGGATATCTTTTGTGTGAATACATATTCTTTTTGTTCTCATGAATTAAAGAATTTGTTAAGCTTATGAATTTCGATAATTACAAATCACTTTCAAATTCTAATATTACATTCATAGTTGAAAGATGTGTAATTTAATTGACTAGTCTTTACTGAAATTCTCAATGTACTCAATGCACTTTAGTAGTTTTTGTTTAGTTCGATAAGTGATGGAGGATGGAGGACGATTGTATAGAGGTTATGGGTTATGAATTATAGGTGTTGGGTTATGGGTTGTGAATGCCTAAATAACGTTGACTGTTTTTTCTAACTGTTTACCATTTATTTTCTTGAGTGATATTTGAACCTGAGGATTTTTTCCCGCTCCAATATACTATTTACACCTATTCGGAATTTGTAATTCCGAATCAATGATAAAATGGATTTACAATTCACGTCTAAAAAACATATTTGTGGTTTGATAGGGCAAACGGAGAAATTTTGTGATTAGGTCATTTTGCTATTGATCGATTATCGGATTGCAAATCCTCATTATTAGGAGTTTGACATTGCAAATGTCGAACAGTTGCGGTGGCGATGGGAGACCCGCAAGGTTTTCGAAAACCTTGCGGGTCTTTTTAAAAAATTGGACGTATTTTGGGCATTGATCTTTGGGCGAAATTTTGCGATTTTGAGTCGTTTTTCGCTCAATGATCATCGTATTTTTTGGCCTGGCAGCACCCTCCATTTTGGGTGGTTTGCTTCGGCTTTGAACTAATTTGGTGAATCCTTTAGGGATAAAAAAATGAATGTGCGTTTTATTCGCAATATGCGTTTATTGCACATTTTTCGCTTTATTCGTTTTCTTCGTTTTATATATCTTTTTGCGCAATATTCGCTTTATGCGTTTTCTGAAACCTTATTGACCAATTAAACACCAATGGGAAAGCAAGGAAACACCAAGGAAACCCTAAGGTAAACACCCACTAAAATGGGCTAAAATCGAGTGAAAAAAAATTCATATTTTAAATTTATGCATTCAAAATAATAATATTTGAATATTTCCGAAAAAATGACTATCTGCAAAAAGGCGGGTTGATTTGGGCATAATTTGGTCTGAAATTGGGCAAAATGTGCGTGGATAATGAGCTGATTAGGCTTAGGAAATTGAAGGAAATTCAGGACTGTTTTGGATGGTGATTTTGGTGATTTTTTGGTGGATATTTTTAGATAACGGAATATAGCAAACGTTGATGTAGGGAGAAGGGTTGACGGTTGAAAAGAAGTTGATGGAGGATGGTTGATAGAGGTTATGGGTTATAGGTGATGGGTTGTAAATTGTGAATGCCTAAATAATGTTGACCGTTTTGGGTGATTGGTTGGAATTGTTGACGGTTGACGGAAGACGGTTGAGGGCAGATGAGGAGGAGACATCATAATTATTAAAGCATTTGCAAATCAATGCTTTAATTTTTATTTTGGGTTAGATTAAAAGGAATTTGAAATGCCCTCAGAGTCAAATCATCCAAATAAAAATTTTGAACTAAACTTCCTTTTAGGAGATCATGGTGCTGATTTTCAAGTTAAAGGTTGGGTTGAACTTCCCAATGGTCATATCTTCTGGTATGATGTAGGAAATTT
This sequence comes from Peijinzhouia sedimentorum, assembly GCF_049340005.1. Classification (NCBI taxonomy): domain Bacteria; kingdom Pseudomonadati; phylum Bacteroidota; class Cytophagia; order Cytophagales; family Peijinzhouiaceae; genus Peijinzhouia; species Peijinzhouia sedimentorum. Next base: position 54,260 of record NZ_JBMPIY010000004.1, on the reverse strand, counting down.
TCAAGCAAAGCCATTGGGAAGAATGAAATTCTTAGGAGAAAATGTATTAGTTGGAACTCACAATAGGGATAAAAATCTCTTTGAACCTATCAATACGGCGAAATTTGATTTATATCTGGAAAGCCATAAAACTGGTCTAATTGCTAGCATTATGGGAAATACAATCCCTGCAGATGTTGAAAAATACGGAACAGTTGCCGAAGGGCTTTATTCTGCAGAATACTCAAAATACAAAGGTGATGGAGCACTATTAATCAATGGAGGTGGTGAATTGCCTACGGCTAAGGGCAATCCGAATAATAAGAAAAATTACTCCTCAAATGGGCAATTAAAATCCATTGAAGAACATATTATTAGTGAAATATTTTTCCATAAAGGTAATTATGCTCGACCTTCTCTTTTAACTAGAGCTGGCAAGCCTATATCCGCGGGGTGCCAAACAGGAGGTTCTGGTCCTGGGTCATTGGCTATTTATAGGAAGTTTATAAAACTAACAGAAGGGTTTAGAGGGAATTTTTATTTGAGGGGAGGATGGAAGAAGGGTTGACGGTTGATAGAGGATGGTTGAGAGAGGTTTTGGGTTATGAGTTATGGGTGTTGGGTTATGAATTGTGAATGCCTAAATAACGTTGACCGTTTTGGTGATTGGTTGGAATTGTTGACGGTTGACGGAGGACGGTTGAAGAAGAAGTTGAGGGAGGATAGAGGATGGTTGAGAGAGGTGATGGGTTATAGGTTGTGGATATGGGTGGAGGAAAGGTTGATTTATGGGTTGACGGTTGAAGAAATGGGTTACAGTTGACGGATCAAGATTGTCGGTAGAGCCGTAGCACGCTACGGCTGAGGGGGTGAATTAGAGGAGGGAATTATGTTATCTATAAATGTTGATGCGCACGAAGCCCTTCAAGGGTTCAAAACCCTTGAAGGGCTGGCTGTTTCCTCAGATTGTTATTGGACAATGCCAAATATATTCGATCCATTTCGTTCCGTTGAAAAAAATCCGTGGAATCGATTAATCCGTTTAATCTGTGATTCAGACAAATGCGGTGAAGCTAGATGATTCAAAAAAGCAGAGAATGTTTAAGAGTTGTTGTTGGGTTTGGAGAGCAGTTGATGGAGGTCTAATTCTATTTTTGGATGGTTGAGGCGGGAGGATGCTTTGTGCTTCGACAATATCCCAGGGCTGCACCGAGGGTTAATGATTGTGCTCCGTTGGAGCTGGAAATCATAGTCTATCAAAAAATCAGTTCAATCATGGTTCAGACAATTGCGGTGAAGGTAGATGATTCAAAAAAGCAGAGAATGTTTAAGAGTTGTTGTTGGGTTTGGAGAGCAGTTGATGGAGGTCTAATTCTATTTTTGGATGGTTGAGGCGGGAGGATGCTTTGTACTTCGACAATATCCCACGGCTGCACCGTGGGTTAATGATATTTCGCTCCGCTGGAGCTGGAAATCATAGTCTATCAAAAAATCATTTTTAATTATAGTTCAGACAAATGCAGTGAAGGTAGATGCTCCAAAAAGCAGAGAATATTGAAGAGTTGTTGTTGGGTTTGGAGAGCAGTTGATGGAGGTCTAATTCTATTTTTGGATGGTTGAGGCGGGAGGATGCTTTGTGCTTCGACAATATCCCAGGGCTGCACCGAGGGTTAATGATTGTGCTCCGTTGGAGCTGGAAATCATAGTCTATCAAAAAATCAGTTCAATCATGGTTCAGACAATTGCGGTGAAGGTAGATGATTCAAAAAAGCAGAGAATGTTTAAGAGTTGTTGTTGGGTTTGGAGAGCAGTTGATGGAGGTCTAATTCTATTTTTGGATGGTTGAGGCGGGAGGCCCACCCACCTACGGCCGGTAAACCTTCGGTCGGTAAAATGCTTTGTACTTCGACAATATCCTACGGCTGCACCGTGGGTTAATGATATTTCGCTCCGCTGGAGCTGGAAATCATAGTCTATCAAAAAATCATTTTTAATCATAGTTCAGACAAATGCGGTGAAGCTAGATGATTCAAAAAGCAGCGAATGTTGAAGAGGTGTTGTAGGATTTGTAATCCATCCCATTGTAGAGACAGAGCATGCCCTGTCTCTACTGGGCGCTAGTGAAATCGGACTAAGAATCCTTTTTATCAGTTTTTAACATTACAAATGTCAAACAGATTGAGTGGGTTTATTCCGATAAGTGCTTTTTGCAAATAGCAATAATGAGATATATTGCTTTTTATATTTAACAAAAAATATCATTTTTGCTTTTTAAGTAAAGCAAAATGGAAGAGTTACTATTAGAATTTCAGGCAAAAATCGCACTGACACCTTTAGATTTTCAGCGCTATCTTTTTCGTGAAATTGATTTGAATAACCGATTGATTGCAGTAAAGGGAGCCCGAGGTGCTGGTAAAACTACATTAATATTACAACTCGCAAAAGTAAAATTGCCACTGCAATCAACGCTTTATGTGAGCTTGGATCATATTTATTTTTATGAAAGTAAGTTGTATCATTTGGCCAAGCAATTTGCTCAATATGGTGGGACACATTTATTGCTCGATGAAGTCCACAAGTACCCAGATTGGTCAAGAGAAATAAAGCTGATTTACGACAATATCCCCGAACTCAATATTATTTTCACTTCTTCATCATTGCTTGAAATCTATAAATCAGAATCTGATTTGAGCCGTCGAGCCGTAGGTTATCATTTGAAAGAATTGTCTTTTAGAGAATTTATTGCTTTTGAAACAAAAAAGACCCTTCCAAGATATTCGTTTCTAGAAATTATAAAGGATCATAATCAGATTGCCACTGAGATATTAGGTAAAATCAAGCCAATACCATTGTTTGATAAATATTTGAAAATTGGTGTGTATCCCTATTACAAAGAAAGTGAGAGTCTTTATATCCAAAAACTGCAAAACACCATCAACCTGATAATAGAGGTAGATATAAATGCAGTGGAAGATTTGCAATATGACACTTTGGTCAAACTCAAAAAATTGCTCATAAGCATAGCCTCTAGTGCACCATTTACGCCCAACATCACAAAATTGAGCGAAAGAGTAGGTGTATCACGTAATTTGTTAGTGCAAAGTATAAAGATTCTAGAACGTGCTGGTTTGGTAAACGAATTATACAAAGACGGTTCGGGTATTGGTTTGCTCACAAAACCTGAAAAGCTGTACTTGAACAATAGCAATTTGATGTATGCCTTGGCAAAGGAAAACACCAACATAGGCAATGTACGGGAAACATTTTTTCTGAATCAGTTCAAGGGTTTACACGAAATAAACCGCTCCGAAATTTCCGATTTTGTAATAGACTACACCTATACGTTTGAAATTGGTGGGAAAAGCAAAAGCAAAAAGCAAATAGCTCGTTTAGAAAACGCTTATGTTGCCAAGGACGAAATTGAAATTGGTTTTGGTACAATTATCCCTGTTTGGCTATTTGGCTTTATGTATTAGGGTTTTGTATAAAAATAGATTTTGACTCAATAATAAATTGGGTTAGAAGAAGCTTGATGGCAGTTGATGGTTGTCTAATTCTATTTTTGGATGGTTGAGGCGGAAGGCCCACCCACCTACGGCCGGTAAACCTTCGGTCGGTAAAATGCTTTGTGCTTCGACAATATCCCACGGCTGCACCGTGGGTTAATGATATTTCGCTCCGCTGGAGCTGGAAATCATAGTCTATCAAAAAATCATTTTTAATCCCTACCAACGACAGGCAAGAAAGTTCAGACAAATACTATATGGTGGTTAATTCACTATGAAAACAATGTTGGATTACATATCCTCTTTATCTGTTTACGACATTGCAAATGTCGAACAGTTGTGAGGTAATAATGTCTAGAAGTAAATTGTTTGGATTGATAGAATAAAAAAGCCACCTCTTTTGAAGGCGGCCTTTCTCCCTGTGATGGATTGGTCTATTCTTTACATTACAAAGCAGTGCACTTCTTTTTTAGAAGGCTTATAAAAAATGGTGCCTTGTACCGGATCAAACTCATAAACCGGGTTTTTGTCATTTAGAACAATATTGCTCATTTCTTTGCCTGTAGCTTTATCGATTTGGCGAAGGCCTACATTACCATCTACATCTGTCAATATCAGATTGTAATTTCCTTTTGATTTAGAAGCTTTGAATCGTTGGTTGGCAACTTGAGAAAATGCACTTGACATATCAGATAGCGATTCGGATTGAGCTGCTAATGTACGTTGCTCTACAGTTGTGCCGGCCATGCTTCCGAAACCTCCCGCTCCATAGGCATCTCCTGATTTTGCAGCGGCTGCCACTGCCATAGCAGTAGTAGCAACTGAGAGTGTGCGAAGAGCAATTCTACCTGCCAAACTGATTTTCGGAGATGCCCAATGGTTTTGGTACATAACCTTTCCATTCTCATCAAAACCCATCATATTCTGGCTGGAGCTTAATAGGTAATTTGAACCAGTATATTCCAAATTATCAGGAGTTTCTCTTTCTTCAAATTTCACTTCATCTATGATTTTTTCTTTTTTGCCACTCACTAAGTCAACCATAAACACACTTCCATCGCTGAAGAAGACCTCTTTGTCGATGCTAGACTTTGCACGCAGTAAGCCTTCTCCTTTCAGCTTATCTTTTCCTGTCCATAGGTCTTTTCCATCGAAGCTGAATATGCCTAAATCACCGTCTTCATTTCTGTACATAATACCTACTCCAGTGATTTGATCAATAGCAATTCCTTTCACTTTCTGAGACCATCTTTCTTCGCCAGTATCTTTGTCTAGTACAGTTAGATATTTTTCTTTTTCAGCTACTACAATTCCTCTATCACCCCCGAGATCTACGACCATTCCGTCGAGTTTCTTGGCAGTCCATTTTGTGTCGCCTGTTTCACCATCGAAAAGATTGAAGTTTTTCTCGTCTGCGACAATTACTCCGAATGAAGTAGCTGTCAATTGAGGTGCCTTTTTAGTGGAAAGTTCTTTCTCCCAAAGCTTATTACCGGAGGCTAAATCCACGGCAGTTAATATTCCATTATTACCTCTTTTTTGGTAGAAGTAGCCATCTGTTAGCTTCAAATTCACGTCGAAAGCTTCGAATGTCAATTTCTTATCTTCAACATCCATTCTCCAAAGCACTGATCCATTTGTCGGGTTGAGTTTGGCTACTTGTTTATTGCCAACCACGAGCATGGAGCCATCTTCAGTCATCACGGGTAGCATGTTAGCTGCTATTTCATTGTTTTCCCAAGCTACTTTTCCAGAGTTGAGATCAATAAATTTGGTGATTGTAAAGTCCTTACCGGTTTTTGGGTCTTGCCCATCGCCGCTAATCATTACGCCCTTGAGCGATGGAACATAACCGGATCCATTGTAATTGAAATAGGTGGTTTCTTGACCTAACATACGCATTACAGGCATGCCGGCTGTTTCCGGATCGATAATCATCTCGCCGTTTTTCAGATCGATCAACACCATGTTCTGAACCATCATGTAGTCTGAATAGCGCACCAATGCGTAGTTTGATACATTTGGATCGCTTTCATGCTCTAGAATTTGGATCAGATTTTCGCTATAATCGATTTTCTTTCCGTCTGCTCCTTTGAGTTTTTTGGCAGAATTGTAATACTTTTCATTCGACCAAAGGAGTTTGCCGGTGGAGGCATCAACGCCATGTAAGCCCCAATCGCTTGTGCCAACTAGCAGAATCCCATTTGGAGCCAATCGTGTCCATTCTACTTCTTTGTCGAAGTTTTGCTTCCAGATTGGGTCATTTGCTTGCGCCTGAATCCCTATGCTTAGCGCTAGGATTAGGATAAGACTTGAGATAATATTTTTCCTTTCCATAATTTTAGAATTTATGGTAAAGGTCATTCTAAAACTTACTCAGAGTAATCCCTCATAGTGTGTAAATTGACATACCCACTAGCACGGATAATAAATGGAAGGAAAGGTAAGTGTGTGTGTTAATTACTGATTATCAGTGAAATAAATTTTTTACATCAAATCAATTTTCACTCTGTCTACATTGTCCAATTTCTTTTTGAGGAAAGTTTCAATTTCGTCGATATTGGATTCCATTGCACCGAGCAATACTTTTTCAACTTCGAAATCGCTATTGACTAGATAATGAACTGGAATAGCTGAACCTTGGGTTTCGGTGTCGAGGGTGTTCAAGAGTGAAACCAACTGCGAATCACCACTAATAAGTTTATACTTGAATTCAAAATTTTCCCTCCCGCTTATCCAATTGGCTACATGCTCCCTACTTTCGTCAGACACAGCGATGAATGTGGCTCTGTCTCCATAAGTTTCAACTAATCTGTTCAAGTCTGGAATTTCTTCCAAACAAGGCCCACACCAAGTTGCCCAGCGGTTGATCACAATTGCTTGATTCTTGGCGGTATCAATAGGTGGTAATATGTTTTGCAAGCCTTTTTCCAGTGTTGCTTCATCGGCTTGCTGAGGTTTGGGAGCTCCTTGCATGATATTTAAGCCCAGCCCTTCGCCAAATTGGCCAAATAAAATAACCAACAAGACTGGTACTGCTATGGAAATAATGAGTTTATACATGGGTTTTAATTTTTTAAAATATCATTAAAATTCAGCTTTCTTGATTTTGAACCAAGAGATTAGAAAGAAGGCCAATACATACAGTGGTGTTGGTAAATATTTCCAGCTTGGAGAGTCATCAGGAAGTGAAGCGAGCATTTCTCCTCCAGAAAGCGGGAGGAGAATATTCAAACCAGGGTCTTGGAGTTTTATGATAAAGTAAACAGCAATACCGCCTTCAACCAAGCCAACAACAAAATAGATCAAAATCGCTACACCCGTTCTTTGAATCACCGAAATAAGCAGCACAGCAAGTGAACCATGCACTAATTGAATAAGCATTAAGTTCATCAGCTTAGGGCCAGTAAAATAGCTCAACAAGTTATTCCCTGTTGCAAATTGAGCAATAAGCAAAGCCACAAATGCTAAAAGCACAAATAGAATTACGCCTTGGATGAGCATCCAAAATGTGCTGAATAGAATATCCACCCGCCCGTATCCGCTGATTAATCTTTTGCGAAAAGTGCCTTGGGAGTAATCGCCTCCCAGACTCAGAATAACGAAAAATACAGTGAACAATCTGCCCACAGATGGCATTCCATTAGTTACGATTGCAACACCTGCGGCATCGTTGCCGGCGAATGAAGAGCCATAGCCTATGGCAATTACGATGATAAAGAATATGGCAGATAGAATAATGGAATCTGTTCGCCATAAGCGAGCCCACTCATAGTGAAAAATACGCTTAAGCGGAAAATCTGAATATATACCTTGCTGCATTACATTAGTTCTTATTGGTGAGGAAAAATTCTTCTAAATCGCCATGCTTCTCTCTTAGCTCAGTTGCTTTGCCGTAGAAGAGCATTTTGCCTTTGCGAAGCATCAAAATATCGGTGCAAATCTTTTCAATTTCCTGGAGGTAATGGCTCGAGATGATTACCGTTTTGCCTGCAGCTTGTAAACGCTTTACCAATTCGCGTACAAATACGATTCCTTCCGGATCAAGCCCATTGGTAGGTTCGTCGAGGATGTACAAATCCGGATTGGAAAGCATTGCATCAGCGATTTCAAGTCGTTTCTTCATGCCGTAGGAGAATTTTTTGTAGCTTTTGCTGCCTGTATGGCCAAGTTCGACTTGCTGTAATGCAGCATCAATATCTACATCGGGAAGTCCTTTTACTATTGCTGAAAGTTGCAGATTCTTTTTAGCCGAAAAACCAGTATAAAATGAACCCTGATCCATTGCCACACCAATCCGATGTTTGTTATTTTGAATATTGCTATCACCGAATAACTGAACATTGCCGCTATCAGATTCTCGTAAACCTAGGATTATTCCGAATAGGGTTGATTTTCCGCTTCCATTTGGGCCAACCACGCCGAGTACGGTTCCCGGCTCTACTGCAAAGCTGATGGAATCCAGCACCAATTCCCTACCATATCGCTTCGAAATATTTTCAACTGATAATGTATGCATTCGCTTATATTTTTAACAGGACGTTAATTGTGAAGGAATTTAAGGAAAATTTCATTCACTCTATCAATTGAATGAGTTTATGGATAATATCACGGACTAGCGTACATTTTGGCTGTTTGTTAAATTGATTTGATTAATCAATATCCCCAACTCCTGAATTTGAAAAAATGATTTCGCCAGTGATTTATCAAAACGTTAGTTTATTCTCCTTTTCAAGATCAGTAATTTGTGGTTTGTAAAAAGAGACATCCAGTATCCTAATTCTCACCAAATTGAACTGACAGTTTAACTATTTATTAACCTTAATTTTTTAACTTTCTGATTCATTAAGAATTAGGAGGAATGGAAACAATTGCATTGGAAAATAATAAGCGTGTTTTGTCTCAAAGTGCTGCAGCTACATTAGGAATTCCGCTTTATTTATATGCTACCGTATTTGCTTCACTGTGTGTGGCAGTGGGCATCAATTGGGATATATCATGGCATATGTCTATAGGTCGCGATGGGCTATTATCTGCGCCACATTTAGCTGTGTATTTGGGAGCGGTAATAGCGGGAGGTTTTTCGGCATACGAGGTGTTCAGGATTTCCTTTTGGGGTAATCATGCTGACAAAGATAAAAGCGTGAAATTCTGGGGAATTTTCTACGGCTCATTAGGCTCCATGTTTTGTGTTTGGGGCGCATTGGCTATGCTCACTTCAGCTCCATTTGATGATTGGTGGCACAATACTTATGGTCTGGACGTGACCATTCTTTCTCCTCCACATACCGTTTTGGCTTTAGGAATTATCATGGTGCAGTTTGGTGCCATTATAAGTGTGTTGGCGGTAATGAACCAAAGCCAAGGTGAAATGGCTGCCAAAAAGAAGAAAGTACTTTCGGCTATGTTTGCCATATCGGCGGGCTTTTTATTATGTATGGTTTTTACACTTGTGTCAGAATTTCTTCGTCGTGGTAATATGCACAATGTGAGCTTCTACCAAGTGTCTGCTTTGGCCTTCCCAATATTCATGGTGTCGATTAGCAGAGCCTATCCGGGTAAGTGGGGAGCAACATTTATGGCAGCTATCTACTCACTTTTTATGATGGTAATGGCTTGGATCCTCCCGCTTTTTCCAGCTGAGCCCATGCTTGGTCCGGTGCTCAATAGAATCACCAATTTCCAAGCTTTCAACTTTCCAATTTTATTAATTTTTCCAGCACTTGCTATCGATTATATTTTTGCCAAATTCCAAAACTGGAACGACTGGAAATTATCAATTCTCACTGCATTTGCTTTTGTGTTGGTGCTAATGGCTTTTCAATGGCCTTTCGGCGATTTCTTACAAAGCCCTTATGCTCGAAATTGGTTTTTCGCTCAAGAAAGCTGGTATTATGCCATGCCACCTGATTTTGAATACCGATATGCTTTCCAACCTTGGCGAGTTTCTAGTGGAATGGCACTTTTGCAAGGTACAGCTATCGCTATCGGCTTAGGTTTTATTTCCATTCGTTTAGGATTGGCTTGGGGTAACTGGATGAAAAAAGTACAGCGATAATGAGAAAGAATTTAGTTGTGATTATCGTCTTTTTCATTTGTGTCATGCCCGCCTACACGCATGTAGGTAGTCCGGGAGTGATATTCGAAGGGAAAGCCGGAAAGTACGATGTGATGGTGAATATTAATCCACCAAATGTAATTCCAGGGACTTCATTGGTCACTTTGTTGGTGGAATCCGAAAGAGAATTAAAAGTTACTGCCAAACCGGTTTATTGGTTTGCCGGCTATGAAGGTACTCCCAAGGCAGATGAATTATTACCTGTAAAAGGCGAATCCGGAAAGTACCGCGGTATAGTTTGGATGATGAACTCAGGATCATCCAGTGTGGAAGTAACTATCGACGATGGAGAAGAAGTTGCCTCAGTGTTTGTGCCTGTAATGGCCATTGCCACTGCTCAAGAGGAAATGGAACCCAGCCTTGGGTATATCTTAGCTATGTTGGCGATTTTGTTAGTCGCCATTATGATTACCATCGTAGCGAGTAGTGCAAGTACGGCTATGCTCAAGCCTGGTGAATTGCCCGATAAGCGAATTAATAGAAGAAAATGGATTGGAGCTTCTGTATCAATAGTGGTATTGGCTGTATTGTTATTTGGGGGCAAAAATTGGTGGGATAGTTGGGCGGAAGATTACAACAGATATATGTATAAGCCCATGGCTGCCAAAGGAGAAATAATCCAAGAAGGTGATCAGCGAAAATTGATTTTCAAAGCAGATGAGAAATCTCTTACCAATTTGAGTAGCCTACGCAAAATGAATTGGGTAATTCCAGATCATGGGAAATTGATGCACATGTTTATGATTCGAAAAGGCACGATGGATGTATTTGCGCATTTGCATCCCAAGAGAGTAGATTCCACAACTTTCGAAACTATACTACCGAATTTGCCGGGTGGGAGGTATTACGTTTTTGCTGATATCACCCGTGTTACAGGTTTTGCAGAAACGCTGGTAGATACCGTGGACATTCCCGATATGAATGTTGCTTTTGCAAGTTTGGATTCTGTGCAGCTCGACAAGGATGATACTTTTATGGTTACAAATACACTCTCTGATAAAGACCAGCCACAATTGCTGGATGCTGATATGTTAGTTTGTGGTACACCAGGTTCTGCCACTGAATTGCCAGATGGTTCTACGGCAATTTTGGAAGCATCTTCCACAGGCGATTTTGTGGCAAATGAGCTTTACAAATTGACATTCCTGATCAAAGATCCCGATGGTGAGCCTGCGGAATTAGAGCCTTATTTGGGAATGATGGGTCACGCGGTAATAATGCGGGAGAATGCGGGAGTATTTATTCATTTGCACCCCGTTGGCAATTACAGTATGGGTTCGCAGCAAGCAATGGAGGAGCGATTCTCCAAAGGTGGAAATGCTTGGGCGGCACTGCCTAAAGTATCTAAGACTTTTGCCGATAGCATTGATCAAGTTTTAGTAGGCTATAGCCAAATGCCCGAACAGGAGCTTGAGGAAATTATGATGGGAGATATGGTGCATGATATTACTGACCCTGCTCACGAAGGCCATTCTGTTGTAGCATTTCCTTATGCATTTCCAGAAGCAGGTAAATATCGCATTTGGTTGCAGTTTAAGCGCAATGGAAAAATCCTGAACGCAGCATTTGATACGGAAGTGAAGGAGTTTTAAATGAAAATGGGCGAAAATGGTATACATAAACCATTTTCGCCCATTTCTATTTTGTCAGATTTCAAGCCTTCTCAAAAGCTAATATGGTTTTTTCGATAATATCGCAGCACTCATGCAATTGCTCTTCAGTCATTACGAGTGGAGGCGCAAATCGGATGATATTGCCATGAGTCGGTTTTGCCAATAGCCCATTTTCCTTAAAAGCCATACACAAATCCCAAGCTGTGGAACTATCGGGAGAATCGTTGATGACGATGGCATTGAGTAATCCTCTGCCTCTTACCAATTTCACCAATGGCGATTTGTCCACTAGTTTCTGCATGCGCTCTCTGAATAGCTTGCCGAGTTTTCTGGCATTGACTGCTAATTTCTCATCTCTTATCACTTCTAAAGCTGTGATGGCCACCTTTGCGCCAAGTGGATTGCCACCAAAGGTTGATCCATGCTGGCCAGGTTTTATCACTTCCATTATGTGATTATCCGCAAGCACAGCCGATACAGGATAAAAACCTCCCGAAAGGGCTTTGCCTAAAATCAGTATATCCGGTTTGGCATAAGTTGCTGTCTGTCTTTCGCAATGGCCTTCGCAGGTACAATTACCGCAAACGGCTAATAAACTACCTGTGCGTGCAATTCCTGTTTGAATTTCATCTGCTATAAAGAGGACATTGTGAGCTTTACAAACCGTAGCAACCTCCCGCATAAAATCATCCGCAGGAGTGAATACCCCCGCTTCACCTTGTATGGGTTCTACCAAAAAGGCAACTACATTCTCTTCTTTTGCTAATACATCTTTCAATGCATCTACACTGTTAAACTCTATGCTAATAAAACCAGGCGTATATGGACCGAAATTTTTCTTAGCACCTTCATCACTCGAAAATGAAATAATGGTGGTCGTTCGACCATGAAAATTGTTTTCACAGACAATTATTTTCGCCTCGTTTTCCGGAATCCCTCTTTTTTCATAGCCCCATTTGCGAGCAAGTTTGATGGCCGTTTCTACACCTTCGGCTCCAGTATTCATTGGTAATACTTTATCGAAGCCGAAATATTCGGTGATGTATTGTTCGAATGGACCCAATACATTGTTGTGAAAAGCACGGGAAGTCAAAGTAAGCGTAGCAGCCTGCTCAGAAAGAGTGCTTAAGATGCGCGGATGGCAATGCCCTTGATTTACGGCACTATAGGCAGATAGGAAATCATAGTATTTTTTGCCTTCTACATCCCAAAGAAATACGCCTTCGCCCTTTGCAAGGACTACAGGTAGCGGGTGGTAATTGTGAGCGCCGTATTTATCTTCCAATTGGATGGCTTGTTCACTCTTCTGAATTGTTGGAGTCATAAAATTCTATTTATCGTAAAACATTTGGCTTTGCAAGGTAGTTTCTAGCTGCGAGAATAAAGCCTAGATTACATAATAATGGTATCTTGCAGCTTATCTGATTTAACAGGGCATACTTAGCAAAAATGGATAAATCCACCAAAGATTCCGAACCAGATTATTATTTCGACCCGAACGGAGCGATGGTTTTTACTAAGACCTATCACTTAAAAAGAGGCTATTGCTGTAAAAATGGATGCCGCCACTGCCCTTATGGTTACTTAAGTAAAGACAAAAAGTTGCATAATGAGTTGAAATAAGGCGGCTCTCGAAGAAATGCCATAATATTTGAAATTATTTAGCAATCATATTTGTCAAACTGGAAGTAATTTCTCAATTTTGCAAACTCATTAGAAAAAGCGGTTCAAAGACATGGCAAGAGTTTGTGATATCACCGGAAAAAAGGTTCAAGTGGGGAACAATGTTTCTCACGCTAACAATAGAACGAAGAGGAAATTTTATCCTAATCTTCACAAAAAGCGTTTTTACATTCCTGAAGAAGACGCATGGGTAACTCTAAAGGTTTCTTCCAAAGCGTTGAAAACCATTAACAAAAAAGGAGTTTATGCCGTTTTGCATGAAGCTCGCAGAAACGGTTTTATCGTATTCTAAAATTTTCCACAGGAAGTAAAGGTTATCAATCATGGCAAAAAAAGGTAATAGAGTTCAAGTGATCCTTGAGTGCACCGAGCACAAAACTAGCGGCATGCCTGGCACATCGCGTTACATCACTACAAAGAACCGTAGAAACACAACGGAGCGTTTGGAGTTGAAGAAATTCAATCCAATCCTTAAGAAAAATACTATTCACAAGGAAATTAAGTAACCATGGCAAAGAAAGTAGTTGCAACCCTGAAAAAAGCTGGTGCTAACAAAAGTTTCGTGAAACTTATCAAAGCTGTTAAGTCTGAAAAAACTGGCGCTTATACTTTTAGAGAAGAGATGGTTCCTTTGGAACTTGTACAAGATGCCTTAAAAAAATAAGGACATCTCATAAAACATTTAATTAAAAGTCCCTTATGGGACTTTTTTTGTTAATTTGCCTTTGCAAAATTTACTCCTATGGGCATTTTTGATTTTTTTAACAAAGAGAAAAAGGAAACCTTAGATAAAGGTCTAGAAAAGACCAAGGAATCAATCTTCTCAAAGCTTGGTAAAGCAGTCGTCGGTAAATCTACAGTAGATGAAGAAGTACTTGACGACCTTGAAAATATCCTTATTGCCTCCGACGTAGGAGTAGACACCACCATCAAAATAATTAAGAGAATTGAAGAGCGAGTAGCAAAGGATAAATATCTGAATGCAGCCGAACTAGATTCTATTCTTAAAGACGAAGTAGCCGCACTGCTTTCTGAAAATAACACAAAGGATCTTGCTGATTTTGAATTACCAGCCGAATTTAAGCCTTATGTGATTTTGGTTGTGGGCGTGAATGGTGTGGGTAAAACCACCACCATAGGCAAATTGGCAGCTCAGTTTAAAGCCAAAGGCAAATCGGTAGTGCTTGGTGCCGCAGATACATTTCGTGCAGCAGCAGTAGATCAATTGATTCTGTGGGGCGAAAGAGTTGGCGTGCCGGTAGTATCGCATGGCATGAATACCGATCCAGCTTCAGTAGCATTTGATACGGTGAAAAAGGCCGTTGATTCCAATGCGGATTTAGTGATTATCGACACTGCGGGAAGATTGCACAACAAAGTGAACCTGATGAACGAGCTTACCAAGATCAAAAGGGTAATGCAGAAATTCATTCCTGATGCTCCACATGAAGTTTTATTGGTATTGGATGGTTCTACAGGGCAAAACGCCTTTCTACAAGCCAGAGAGTTTACCAAAGCCACTGAAGTTACGGCATTGGCGATTACTAAATTAGACGGCACGGCCAAAGGTGGTGTAGTGATCGGTATTTCCGATCAATTCAAAATTCCTGTGAAGTATATTGGCGTCGGCGAGAAAGTGAGCGACCTGCAAGTTTTCAATAAAAGAGAGTTTGTGGACTCACTTTTTAAGAAATAGCCATCTACGCCAAATTTAGAATTTCCACTTTCTGAATCCACCCGCATTTAGTACCTTCCAATTATGGAAGATACTCTCTCTTTAGAATCTAAACTACCCGATGTAGGCACCACTATATTTTCGGTGATGAGCGCTTTGGCTCAAGAGCACAATGCGCTCAATTTATCCCAAGGCTTTCCTGATTTCCCAGTTTCATCAGAATTGATAGATCGAATTCACTATTGGATGAAACAAGGTGCAAACCAATATGCTCCAATGCCGGGTTTGCCGGCTCTCAGGAAGCAAATTGCCAAAAAATGCTCGGATGCCTACAATCATCACTTTGATTCTGATCAGCACATAACGGTAACTCCGGGCGGCACAGCGGCGCTTTATGCAGCTATTGCAGCGGTGATTAGACAAGGAGAGGAGGTTATCGTAATTGAGCCGGCCTATGACTCCTATGCTCCTGCAATTCGTCTAAATGGTGGTATTCCTGTCCCCATTGGCTTGAGGAAATCAGACTTTAAAGTAGATTGGCAAAAAGTAGAAGCTGCGATCACCGATAATACACGGATGATTATTATCAACACGCCGCATAACCCGACGGGTAGTATTTTGCAGCAAGAAGATTTAGAGCAATTGGCCACAATTATTCGCGGAAAGGATATTTTCATCCTAAGTGATGAAGTGTATGAGCATATAATTTTTGATGGAGAGCCGCATCAAAGTGTACTTGCCCATGCTGAATTGCGCGAAAAGAGTATGGCTGTGCTTTCGTTTGGTAAGACTTTCCATGCTACAGGCTGGAAAACTGGCTATGTGGTAGCTCCGGCCTATCTCACCAAGGAAATTCGCAAAGTGCATCAGTTTATGGTTTTTAGTGTGAATACTCCTTTGCAATTCGCTTTAGCAGATTATCTACAAGAGCCCAAAAACTATCAAAGCTTGCCTGCATTTTATCAGCAAAAGCGAGATCTGTTTCAGCAATTGGTAAAGCCCTCCCGCTTTCAGATTGTGCCATGCAAGGGTACGTATTTTCAATTGCTTTCGTATAAGCAGATTTCCGATTTACCCGATACCGAAATGGCCGAATGGCTCACCAAAGAGCATAAGCTAGCCAGCATTCCTATTAGCGTGTTTTTCAGTGACAAAAGGCAAGATTCGGTGCTTCGTTTCTGTTTTGCCAAGAGTGATGAAACCCTACAAAAAGCCGCTGAAATATTATGCAAGATTTAACTATTACGCTGCTACAGGCAGATTTGCATTGGCATCTGGCAGATGCAAATAGAGCGATGTTCGAGGAGAAAATTTGGCAATTGCCCAATGCGGGAGATGTGATTGTATTGCCGGAAATGTTCACGACGGGTTTTACCATGGAAGGTGAAAAATGGGCTGAACCTATGAATTTGACAACCTTCAAATGGATGCGGCAAATGGCTGCCCAAACAGAGGCATTGATACTAGGTAGCTACATCGTGAATGACGGCGGGAGGATATACAACCGACTAATCTGGATGCAGCCCGATGGGCAATTTCACACTTACGATAAGCGACATTTATTCCGAATGGCCAATGAAGATAAGCACTACTCCGCCGGCAAGGAAAGGCTGATTGCCGAATGGAAAGGCTGGAAAATATGCCCGCTTGTTTGCTATGATTTGCGATTCCCTGTTTGGAGCCGAAACAGCAAATTGGAATATGATTTATTGCTGTATGTTGCTAATTGGCCGCAAGCAAGAGTGTCCGCTTGGGATGCGCTGCTAAAGGCGCGAGCCATCGAAAACCTCTGCTACACTGCTGGAGTCAACAGAATTGGCGCAGATGGAAATGATATTCCTTACAATGGACATTCAGCTATAATTGATCCTAAGGGCAATTACTTAGCTGAACCGACAGGTAATGAAGGCTTTATTCAAGTAAGCTTACCTGCTGATGATTTGCTTAGCTACCGAGAGAAATTTCCTGCGCATTTGGATGCGGATAGCTTTCATTTAGATTTGGGTTAGAATGTTTTGCTTTTTTATTAATTCATAAATTAATTAGAGTATTATCATTCCTTTAATGTAGAAGAATTTTAACCGCAGAGCACGCCAAGTAAAAACGCAGAGATCGCAGAGAAGAATCCAAAATCTTTGCGCCTTTTGCGTAAATCTCCGCGCTCTCCGCGGTTTCAAGAAAAGAAGAATTTAAACGCAGAGAATCGCTAAGGGAAGACGCGGAGATCGCAGAGAAGAATCCAAAATCTTTGCGCCTTTTGCGTAAATCTCCGCGCCCTTCGCGGTTAAGAAAAAGAAGAATTTAAACGCAAAGAATCGCAAAGGAAGACGCTGAGATCGCGGAGAAGAATCCAAAGCCTTTGTGCTCTTTGCGTAAATCTCCGCGCCCTCCGTGGTTTAGAAAAAGAAGAATTTAAACGCAGAGTGCGCCAAGGAAGACGCGGAGATCGCGGAGAAGAATCCAAAGCCATTGTGCTCTTTGCGTAAATCTCCGCGCTCTCTGCGGTTAAGAAAAAAGAAGAATTTAAACGCAGAGAATCGCTAAGGAAAGACGCGGAGATCGCGGAGAAGAATCCTAAATCTTTGCGCCTTTTGCGTAAATCTTCGCGCTCTCCGCGGTTAAGAAAAAGAAGAATTTAAACGCAGAGTGCGCTAAGGGAAGACGCGGAGATCGCAGAGAAACATCCAAAATTATAGCACTCATCTGTGTTTGAAATGGTTTCATAAATTCATGAAAAGAACGAAGAGTTAAGGTAATTTGACAATTATTAGTATGATCTAGTACAATTTATTATAAAATAAATTTCCAATAAAACTTGTGTATTAATTTCTTAATTGATTAATTCATGTCTTAAGCACATTACTAGCATTTAATAAAACGATTATATGGACTTATTGAAGCCTTATGTATTAGTTGGAAATAGCGTATTAGTGTTCCTGTTTATCCCTCTATTCTTCATGTTTTCTTGTCAGTCTACCGATGAAGAGCTGACTGAGGAAGTCCAAGAAGTTAGCTATGCCAATATTGAATCAATAAGTAAATCTCCATCAAAATCAATTTACAGCTTGGAACTCTCCAAAATAGAAATTCAGGATATTGGTAATCCAGTGGGCAAGGGATTTTCTTATGTACTTGATAATCAACTATTGTTTTTTGATCTAGGAAGAGGGGAAGTATTGGAAATTAACCCTGAAACGGGAAGTCAAAAAGTGATTATTACTAAAGGAGAAGGGCCAAACCAAGTCCCTAGATTTGAATCTTTTACTCATAGTGAAGATATGAGGATTTTCTTGGATGGTTATGCCTTTTTTATCTACGATTCAAAATGGGAGCAAATTAATAGAGGTAGCTATGATTTTTATGAAAATGATGAATTGAGCGAAATTGAAGCTAACCCAAAAGGAGAAATGATTGGAGTATATGAGTTAAAGTACTGGGAGAACCAACCTCATATAGTTGATGATAAGCTTTGGATTAATATTGAATCCTCCAACCCTAAGTTTAATTTCCTTATGCATGAAAGCTATTATCGCGATTCCAGAATAGTTGGTGAAGTTAATCTTAACACTGGGGAAGTTGAAAACATACTTGGTAGAAAGCCTCCTATATACCTCAATTATAAATTTATTCCCCACAATGATGTTTTTTACCTCATGCCATATGGCGACGATTTTATCTTATCATTTCACCCAGACTCAGCAATTTATATAGTTGATAAAAGGCTGAATCTAAAATCATACTTTGGTGCAAAAGGAATAGAGATGGATCAGGCATATCGAGAAATGTCAGAAATTGAAGAATATTCCACCAGTTTTCCAGATGCTTGGGCAAAAAAGGGTTATTACAAGCATGTATATGGTTCGAAAGAAGATAATGTAGTTATGAGAACCTACACGCTAGGCAATAAAAATCAGGAAATATTGAATTATGGAGACAATCCAAAACGACTCCAAATATTTAAGGATTTCCAATTGATTGGTGATGTAGAGGTTCCAACTTATTTCAAGGTAATAGGAAAGATTGGCGAATATTATTATGGGGATGGCTCGGGAGAAAATCCAGATAATGAAGAAATATTGATTTACAGATTTAAAATCGACTAGCGATGAGAACCTTACTATTGATATTGCTCTTTAGCACTTGCTCTTTACTGGCAATTGCACAAGCAGAATATGTATTTCAGATAAAGGATCAAAATGGGAATGCTTTACCCTTTGTGCATTTGCAAGTAGAAAATACCCTGAAAGGTGCTGTTGCCGATGTAGATGGTATTGCTTCTATTCGGCTTGCTGATTCATTTTTGAACTATCCACTTCTGATCTCTCATGTGGGCTATGAAACAAAAATCATCCGATTTGAAACGCTGAGTACGCAGCAAATCAATGAAGTAATCCTCGTTCCCTCAGAAAAAGAGCTGGACAATATCAATGTGATAGATATCGGAATTTCGCCCAACGATTTTATGAAATTGGTTGCTGAAAACTTAGAATCAAACTTCTATGGAAAATCTTATGACGCATTAGGATATTATGAACAAAAGACCTTTGAGAATAAAGAATTAAGTTTGGAAATAGAGGCAGAGCTATTGCTGGAAGCAGAAGGGCTTAATAAGATGTTTGGTAAAAATCAAAACACAAAAAATGACAATGCATACCTATTAAGACTAATTGAAACACAAGGTGAGCAAAAGTTTCATACTGCCTATGAGATAGGCACTTCTAATCCATTATTGACTAATAATAACTTCACGGTAGATTCATTTCTTGAACGTTTATTATTCCAAAAGGCTACCTTGGAACGTCAGTTTATTTTTAATTCTGATGACTCATGGAAGAGGATAAACTGGATGTTTATAAACCTTGAAGATGTGGGTGATAAAAAGTATGTATTAGTTCGAGATGATAGAAGTAATGAGTCTATTAATTGGCTATTAGAATATTGGATTGATATTGAGGATTTTAAAATTCGGCAAATAAATTTTATAGGAAAGCGAGATTATGCTTCAAAGTCATCAGAAAAGAATACAGAAGAACTTTCAAAAAAGATTATAAAGAGAATAGAAAGAAATAGAGGGAATACTCCACTCAATAAAAAGAACTTAAGACTCGACAGCAATTATAAGATTACCTTAAATTACTTCGACGTTGATAATCTTTTATATTTAAAGAGAGTAGATATTGAGGAAATTTCAAACTATGCCCTAATTGAACAAGATGTTGAGAAAAAGAATATTGCCTCCTTCACAGTGGAAGAAATAGACCCAAATATTAAAAAGAAGGACTTAATTCTCACCAAGGACTACCCAGAATTAAAGTGGTGGGCTAAATAAGTTTAAAGAATATGGCTTTGATTAAAATCTGAGATGCTTTAATCGGTTGGGAGCTATTGAGTTAAGTATTTTTAATCTCAAGAATGTCAGCCAATTTATCCGAATTCTTAAGTTCAATTAAATCTACCCCATCAAAAAAGCCCTCTAAATATTGCGCTGTGGAGGGATCATGGATAATATAGATTCTTTCTAATTTTCCGCTTTCGTGCAAAGATTTAAGCAAGTTTAAGAAAGGTCGAATTCCACTTTCAATCCCAAAATTCTCAATGGCAATAATTACTTGATTTGCTGCTTGAAGTAATTCGGCACTCTTATTTACCAGCCAACTCTCCACATGATTATCCAAGTCTACAAAAAGCCAATTGGGAAATTGATTATTTATTGTCTCAGCTAATGAGTTTTGATAAGGTAATGTATTCACTTCGCCCAATCGAATATGTAGCAGCGCTTTTTGAGGCATATTTTCTATCGTTTTATGATTTTAATGCTCTGTCTACTGCCATTCTCAAATTGAATCCTGAGCAAATAAATACCTGCACTAAGGCTGCTAATATCTATTCTATTTTGATCGTTTGTGAGTTTGATATCCGTAACAGCAATTTGCCCTTGCAAAGTGATAATACTTGCTTTTGCCTTGCTAGGGCTATTGATAAATAGCTCGCCATTGCTAGGGTTGGGATATATTTGAGCCGCTAATTTTTCTCCATCTGTAGGCTCAATGGATGTGATAATTGCTTCGCTTCTGAATAATTGCAATCCACCCGCTACCGAACCAGCCAAGATAACCGGAGCTTCATTTTGGTATAATTTGGCGGTGCTTAAAAAGCTGCGATTCGCCAAACGAGAGAAATTCAAATTTCCATTGAGTTCTATTAAATTCTGCTGAGGATTCGCTTCTCCATTTTTGAAATCAGCATAAAGTGTTAGCCGTCCACTGAGATCGCTGGTAAGCAAATCTGCTTTGCCGTCTTCTGTGAAATCCGCAATTACCACGTTTAAGTTTGAAGCAACATTATTATCATCAATGCCGAGATAGTTTTCCGTTTCGAGTGTGAAAATCGGATTGCTTGCTTCGCCAGTATTCAGGTAATAATTCAAACTGCCACTGCTTTTTGCCAAGAGCAAATCCATTTTGCCATCCTCATTGATATCATGAAAAGCTACATTATCATTTAACCCAATGGTGAAGCCCATACTCTCCACTCTGCTTTGGTCAAATTCAATTTCATCCCCATTGGCTACTCCAGCAATCAAGTAAACTTGTGTTTGGTTATTTTGAGTAGCGGAAAACACCAAGTCAATAATATCATCTCCGTCAAAATCGATCAAAGTAGGTTTCAGGTTACTTAAGTTTAGCGATGAAATATTGGCAAAGTCTGAATCAACGACTTCGAAAGCAGGTGCTTCTGCAGTGCCAATATTCCTAAGCAAAGTCAGTTGTGCTTTAAAACTCCCTTCAATCATTTGTCCACGATTTCCAATCAGCACATCCACTAGACCATCACCATCCAAATCAGCACTCGTTGGGTAGCTATTTTCACCTAAGTCTAGCATTTGGTCTTGCAAGAAGTTCCTTTGCACAAATTCGAAATTGGGAGCTTCATTGCTTCCTATATTTTTATAAAAGCGGATGGAATTCTGAAAATCAGTTTGATTTAATTGGTTGAATGCCAGATTTGTAGAAACCAACAAATCCTTGATGCCATCATTATCCGCATCTACCCAATAGGGCGCTGGGAATAAATCACTGTTTACCGGGTTTTGCTGATTAGGAAATTGGTTTACAAAGCTATCGAACTTGGCGGTTTCGCTGCTGCCGGTATTTTCCAAATAGTACAATTCCTCACACAATTCATGGCCGGTAATCAAGTCGGGTAAGCCATTTTGGTTCATGTCGATTAGTAGCAGACTTTTACCTCCCGCATGTTCTACTCGGGCATTTGATGTGCCACAGCCTTCGCCACCAAAAGCAAATTCATTGCAATCACATTCTTCAAAATCGCCCCATTCTCGTGTTTCCCTTCTAAATTCCATCGCGCCACAATCAATCCCAACTTCCAGCGAAATATTTTTATGATATTCTACAAAACCACCATTGGCGAAATTATATACAAGAATATCGGGCAATCCATCTCCATTCACATCACCGATATAAGGCACGTCGGTGGAGGAAACTTGCAGATTTATTTTGCCAGACGAGCCTTCCGTCAACAGGGGATTTCGAACTAACTCGAAGCTCGGCACTAATTTTACGTTGCGTGAAGTTTTGAAAATCCTAATACCAAAAGGTGAGCCAGTCAATAAATCCCTTTCGCCATCGCAATCCATATCTACAAATATTGCCCAATTGCTAAGGTTAGCCGGCAGCAAGTATTCAAATTCGGGAGCGTATTGCCATTGATTATTCTTGCGAAGGAATATGCTGGCTTTATTTGCCGTGCGGTCATAGGCAAACAAATCGTCGGTGCCGTCGCCATCAAAATCGAAATTGCTAAACTGCATGGAATTCAATCCTCCCGCCCAAGGGTTTTGCACTACTTGGCCATTCACGGTCAATGGAATTTCCGTTTCGTGGAATAATTTCCATTGTGCATAATTGGGCAAAGCCAAAGAAATAAACAGAATTAGTAGAATGAATTGCTTCAAGCCTTTTAAATTTCCGATAAATTGAAATGAACCGTTCGCCAAAGCTATATTTAATCTATTAAATGCGAAAGCCTGAATAGGGTTCCAAAATTTTTGTAAAAATACAGATGACACAATTAGAAAGTATTTACGAAATATATCTCCAGTCGGCTGGAGTTTGCACTGATACACGCGCATTAAAAAAGCGGGAGGTATTTTTCTGCTTGCAAGGTCCCAATTTCGATGCGAATAGTTTTGCGGAAGAAGCCATTCGCCAAGGAGCCATTTTGGTGGTCTCGGATGACCCTACAAATGCCAAAATAGAAGGTGTGCAAGTGGTAGAAGATGCACTTAAAACCTTGCAGCAATTAGCAAATTTGCATCGAAGTAAGCTCAATATTCCTGTATTGGCAATTACTGGCAGCAATGGCAAAACCACCACCAAAGAGCTAATTCGTGAGGTTTTGGCTTGCAAATTCAACGTATTAGCTACCAAAGGAAATCTGAATAACCACATTGGTGTACCATTGACTTTGCTCAGTATTGGTTCTGAAATCGAGTTTGCAGTTATCGAAATGGGTGCAAATCATCAAGGTGAAATTGCACAATTAAGTGAAATTGCTGAGCCACATTTCGGTATGATTACCAATATAGGAAAAGCACATTTGGAAGGTTTTGGTGGGGTGGAGGGCATCATCAAAGGCAAAACGGAGCTGTTTAGGTTTTTGCAGAAAACAGGCGGCACTATTTTCCTGAATACCGCAGATCCTGTGCTTGCAGAGATGAAAGGCACATATTCAAATGAGTTTGCATTTCCAAATCAAGCAGATGATTTTGCTGCTCAATTAGTTGAGGCTTCCCCCTTTGTAAAGGTGCAAATCGAAGGTCTAGCTGAGCCAATTTCTACCCAGCTTATAGGTGGCTACAACTTTCCAAATATTGCCGCAGCACTAGCAATTGGTAAATATTTCGGAGTGGATATGCAAAAGGCAGCACTGGCGATCCATAATTATCGGCCTGAAAATAACCGCTCGCAATTGGTGAAGGGCAAGCGGGCGACCATTATTTTGGATGCCTACAATGCTAACCCAACTTCGATGAATGCCGCCTTGGATAATATGGACAAAATGGAAGGCTATATAGAGAAATGGGTGATTTTGGGTGATATGTATGAATTGGGCGATACAAGTGAAGAAGAACATCAGTCAATCATAAATCGATTAAGATCAAGTGCTTTTGACAAGGTCTTTTTGTGCGGAAAGAAATTTCATTCTATTAATAAGGATTCTCCAGCTATTTTAAGCTTCGAAAAGCGGGAGGATTTAGAAAATGTATTGACTCAACAAAATCCAAAAGCTGCAGTTATTCTTATCAAAGGTTCTCGCGCAATGGGTTTAGAAAAATTGCTTAAATCGATCAATTATGAATAATATTTTAAGTTTTCTGGAAGAACTGGCAGCCAACAACCACAAAGAGTGGATGGATGAAAACAGAAAGCGATATACTGAGGTACGCGAGGAATTTATTGGAGCGATAGATCAGCTTTTGCTGGAGCTCAAAAAGTATGATCCTGCTTTGTCAGCAATCACGGCTAAGGAATGCATTTTCAGAATCAATCGTGATGTTCGCTTTTCCAAAGATAAAAGTCCATACAAAATCAACATGTCGGCATTTATTTCGCCTGAGGGGAAGAAGACGATGGGCCCAGGCTATTATTTGCATATACAGCCTGGCGAATGTTTTTTAGCGGGAGGTATTTACATGCCGCCGAATGATGTGCTTAAAAAGATTCGACAAGAAATTGATTATAATCCAGAGCCATTTACCGAATTTCTAGCAGATAAAAGGGTGAAGGGATTGTATGGGAGTATTAGCGGCGAGTCATTGATTCGTCCACCCAAAGGCTATGCAGAAGACCATCCACAGATTGATCTTCTCAAAATGAAGAGTTTTATCATACAGCATCCACTCAGCGATAAAGAAGTAGTTGAGCCGAACTTTATAAGCAAAGTCGCTGATTATTTTTCACTTATGCTGCCAATGCATCAATATTTGAGATTGGCGATGGAAAATGAGTAAAATATTTAAAAAAATCTTAGTCTGAATGCTTGCATAATTAAAGCCGGATATTACCTTTGCAATCCCAATTCGCTACTGCGAAAATAAAGGGGAGTATAGCTCAGTTGGTTTAGAGCACCTGCCTTACAAGCAGGGGGTCGTAGGTTCGAATCCTACTACTCCCACATCACAAAAAGCCTTATAATCTAAAATGATTGTAAGGCTTTTTTATTTTGTTTGATTGGATCAAAAATAGCCAACGGCTCTATAAAATAAGTGAGGCAACAATTACTCAAGCATGAAATATTTGCTATATCTATTTTCAGATTCTACATTTATCATCTTACAATAAATGATTTTTATGCTAAAGAAAATATTGCTTTTGGGTGCAGGTGAGTTGGGTAAAGAATTTGTAATTGCCTGCAAGCGTTTAGGTCAATATGTAGTTGCGGTTGATAGTTATAAAGGTGCCCCTGCAATGCAAGTTTCTGATGAGCATGAAATCATTAATATGCTCGATGGAGCTGCATTAGACGCAATTGTCGCCAAGCATCGACCTGATATCATAGTGCCAGAAATTGAGGCAATTCGTACCGAGAGATTTTACGATTACGAATCTCAAGGTATACAGGTAGTGCCAAGTGCAAAAGCAGCCAATTTCACCATGAATCGTAAAGCCATTCGCGATTTGGCAGCGAAGGATTTGGGTGTTAAAACAGCCAAATATGCTTATGCGACTTCCTTAGAAGAACTAAAAGGAGCAGCTGAAAAAATCGGGTTGCCTTGTGTGGTAAAGCCATTGATGTCCTCAAGTGGTAAAGGTCAATCAGTGTTGAAAGAATTGAGGCAAGTAGAAGAAGTGTGGAATTACGCTGTGGAAGGTTCTAGGGGTGATATCGTAGAGGTGATTCTTGAAGAATTTATACCGTTTCAATCGGAGATTACTTTACTTACCGTTACGCAAAAAAATGGACCAACATTATTTTGTGCTCCCATTGGTCATCGTCAGGAACGGGGCGATTATCAAGAAAGTTGGCAACCACATTTTGTGAGCAATGTACAATTAAAACAGGCTCAGGATATGGCATTAAAAGTGACTCAAGCATTGGGAGGTGCCGGTATTTGGGGCGTCGAGTTTTTCTTAGGCGAAACTGAAGTATGGTTTTCCGAGTTGTCTCCACGACCACATGATACGGGAATGGTAACACTAGCCAACACACAAAATTTCAATGAATTTGAATTGCACGCAAGAGCAGTATTGGGCTTACCTATCCCTGAAATTACTTTAGAGCGCTATGGAGCAAGTGCAGTAGTGCTAGCAACAAAAAGTGCTGAGAAAGCAATTTTTTCAGGATTGGAAACGGCATCTACTTTTGATAAGTCTGATTTTAAAATTTTTGGAAAACTAAACACTCGCCCTTATCGCCGAATGGCTGTAGCCTTGGCTTATGATAAAATAGGCACAGATGTCCAGACCATAAAAAATCGAGCAATAGAAATAGCCTCAATGATAAAGGTGGATTAAGTTAATGGATAGATTTTCAATTTTCAAGACTGGAGATCATCAAGGATTTCGATTATTTAAATGAATTTAGGGTCTGTTACTATTTGCAAAATTTGTCCTCGGACCATTTCCTTGGGTTATTGATTATGTATTTCGATATGTTGTGATAAGCGCGTTCATTCCGGATAATATGTTCGTAGAAGTTGCGCTGCCATAACTTTCCTTTAAACTGTGGCCACCCTTTTGTTTTTACGCCACGGATGTACTTTACCGTAACAATGGACTGAAACGCACCAACTATTTCACCGACCGTTTTAACCTTCTTCCCTTTCTCTCTAGCTGTTTTGGCAGTATGGGCAATCCCTTGTGGTTGCCCTTCTTGCGGCTGGGTTTCTTCTTGCTTTGGTTGGTTTTTTGGGTTGACTGTGGGAGATGTTCCTTCCTGAGGGTTGGTTTCTGCCGACGAGTTTTTGGGGTCGACCACGAGGGTCGTCCTTACGGGTTGCCCTTCTTGCGGCTGGTTTTCTTTGTCTTGTGCTTGTGTTTTGTTCGTTGTGTCGACCACGAGGGTATTCGGGTCGACCATGAGTGTCGCTCCTGCATTTGGGGGATTTGTGATGGTGTTCGATGATTTAACAATTTCCAAAATGGCGTGGAAATGATTTGGCATCACTACGAATTCGTGTAATTGGGTATTTTGGAATCGCTCAGGTAATTGCATCCATTCCGATTCCACCATTTTTCCTATTTCATTCAACACCATCTCCCCATTCACCACCTGTCCAAATCGGCAGATTCTGTCCTGACAGCATATTGTGATGAAATACAAACCCGCCTGTGAATAGTCGTAGCCTTTTAATCGAATCGACTTCCTTTTGTGAATTTTGGGATTGTATTTCGGCTTGTAGTGCATTAATAAAATAATAGTCTATCTCTTCAATTTAAGAAAAATCCATTTTAATAGAAAGCTTCACCTAGAGTACCCAAATCTCAAATGCCACACATCCCAAAGGAAATACTGCAAATCTTTCTTCGAACTCTGGATATTGAGAGATACTTTTGCCATTCAATTTGAATTGTATGAGAATCTCGATTTTTTTGATTGCTGTGTGTAGTACCATTTTTTTATCTGCCTGCACTGATGAAGAAGTAGAACCACAAGAATTCGCCCTTGAGCAGCCTGATGTTTTTGCAGAAGCAGATTATCAAGTTTATGCGGCTATTCTTGAGCATTACGATTTAGGTTTTTATCCAATTCTACAGCAGACGAGTAATTATACAGTCGCTGAGGAAAATTTTACTTTGTTCTTCAATCTTTCTGAACTCCAAAATATGGAGGGAAATCTTTATCAGAAGTTTTTAGATGTGAATGTGGATCAAAAACTATTGGACGATAAAGTGGCGGCTGAAGAGCAGGTGATCAAGCTTATTCCTAATCAAGAATTTAACTTTTACTTCTCAGAAGACGATGAGCACAGAGCTTGGGAAGCCTTTAGCAAAAGTTATCCGACAAGCAATTATAGCTTGTTTATGTTCAGTCAGGTTGGAATGAATGAATCGCACAATCAGGCTATTACAGCAATTCATTATTACTATGGTGAAAGCGTAGATTGGCGATATCAAACGGATGAATTTGGTGCGCTGGTTTATCTAGAAAAGTCTGATAGTGGAAACTGGGAAGTAATAAAATCTGCCACTTTCCAGAAGTGATTCTACTTTAGTCTTAAATTTTGAGTGAATTTTGATTATAAAAGACCTTGGAAATCCATTTCATCTCCTGACGTTTACTCCATTCCAATTTGGTTTATCATCCTATCCTCCCGCTGATGATAGCCGATATTTTGGGCTTCACTGACCTTTCAATCTCTTAAACTTCCGATCGCATTATATTATTTGTTTTCTGATCAATTTGCCCATATTTTTAATTGACTTTCGTTTGTTGTGCTAAATTTCCTTTTTAGCCAAAACCAAAGTTCAATTTGTTGATCATAAACCTAATCTAACGATATGAAAAGAAGAGATTTTATAGCTTTATCTGGCATGAGCGTGGGAGGCTTGATGTTGTCGTCCATCCCATTGATGGGCAGGCAGGTGTCGGCTGAGCAATTGCTTAATCCCAGTTTAGATTTTGCAGCTAAAAAAGAACTAGGTAATGTGGCTCTTAATGCGGCTAAAGCTAAAGGTGCTACATACACAGATGTGCGAATTGGTAGATATTTACAGCAGTTTTTGTTTACGCGAGAAGCAAACGTTCAAAATATAAGCAATGCTGAATCTTTTGGTGTGGGCATTAGAGTAATTGCCAATGGCACTTGGGGCTTTGCTTCTACAAGTGATGTGAGTGCCGACGGAATAAAGGCATGTGCAGAAAATGCAGTGGCAATTGCTATGGCTAATTCCAAAATACAAACTGAGCCGGTTGAGCTTGCCCCGGTGACTGGCGCAGGTGATGTGCAATGGAGAACGCCAATTGTGAAAAATGCATTCGAAATTCCGATCCAAGAAAAGATTGACTTGCTGATGAATGTGAATGGTGAAGCCATGAAAAATGGTGCAGGTTTCGTTACATCCAATCTATTTATGGTGAACGAACAAAAATTCTTTGCATCAACGGATGGCTCATACATCGATCAGGATGTACACCGTATTTGGCCAACATTTACTGTTACGGCTGTAGATGCAGCTGCCGGCCGATTCAAAACACGTGATGCCATAAGTGCTCCAATGGGCATGGGCTTCGAATATTTGGATGGCAAAGCTTCGGAAAAAATTGCCGGCCCGAATGGCTTAATAGGCTATCGCAATTCTTATGATATGGTGGAAGATGCTATTATGGCAGCACAGCAAGCAAAAGAAAAACTTACGGCGAAATCAGTTGATCCGGGTAAATATGACTTGGTGCTTGATCCGAATCACTTGGGACTGACCATTCATGAATCTGTAGGTCACCCGCTTGAGCTTGATAGAGTGCTGGGCTATGAAGCCAACTATGCAGGAACCAGTTTTGCGACTTTGGACAAATGGCGTTCTGGCAACTTCAAATATGGTAGTGACCTTGTAAATATCTTTGCTGACAAAACCCAAAAGCACTCTCTAGGCTATGTGGCTTATGATGATGAAGGCGTGAAATGCAAGGAATGGGACTTGATAAAAGATGGCGTTTTGGTAAACTATCAAGCCATTCGCGATCAAGTGAAAATAATTGATGAGGCAGAATCTCATGGATGCTGCTATGCGGATAGTTGGAGTTCTGTTCAGTTTCAACGTATGCCGAATGTCTCTTTGAAACCTGGTGCAGCTAAAATGTCGGTAAACGATATGATTAAAAATGTAGAAAGAGGAATTTACATAATTGGACGTGGATCTTATTCTATAGATCAGCAGCGATATAATTTCCAATTTGGCGGACAGCTATACTATGAAATCCGTAATGGAGAGATTGTAGGCATGCTTGATGATGTTGCCTATCAGTCTAATACCCAAGAGTTTTGGAATTCTGTGACGCAAATTTGTGATAAAGATGATTACCGCATGTTCGGTTCATTTTTCGATGGAAAAGGCCAGCCGGGACAGGTGAGTGCAGTTTCGCATGGTAGCAGTACCACTCGCTTTGATGGAGTAAATGTCATCAACACAGGACGTAGGATTTAAATCTAAAAGAAAATCAAATGGCAATTTTAACTAGAGAAGAAGCTAAAAGAATTATAGATAAGGTGCTCTCCTATTCCAATTGTGATGAGCTCAATGTAAGTCTAGGTGGCGGGAGGACGGGTAATATCCGTTATGCCCGAAATACGGTGTCCACAGCAGGTATCACCGATGATTTATCTTTGGCTGTAACGGCAGTTTATGGCAAGAAATCAGGCTCAGCAACGATCAACGAATTTGATGATGAGTCGCTAGAGAAAACAGTGAGAAGAGCCGAAGAAATTGCAAAACTTGCACCTGAGAATCCAGAATTTCTGCCAGCTCTTGGGCCGCAGCAATATTTGGAATCGCAAGGATTTGCAAATGCCACTGCCAATATTTCGGCGGAGGATAGAGCCAAATTGGCGATTGATAGCATTCAGCCATGTATCGATGGCGGGTTAACTGCTGCAGGCTATTTGGAAGATTCGGCAGGTTTTTCTGCAATAGGTAATACGAAAGGCCTATTTGCATATAACAGGTCCACAAGTGTAGATTTCTCTGTAACGGTTCGAACCAACGATGGCAGAGGATCGGGCTATGTTTCCAAAGATTACAATGATTCATCTAAGCTCAATTCAGGTGCAGCTACTAGTGTGGCAATCCAAAAAGCTAAGGCTTCTGCCGAAGCGCAAGCCATTGAGCCAGGTAAATACACAGTGATATTGGAGCCATTGGCAGCATCCAACTTATTGGGTGGAATTGTGAACCAAATGAACGCCCGAAGTGCAGATGAAGGAAGAAGTTTCCTTAGCAAGCAAGGCGGTGGAACTCGTTTAGGAGAAAAGCTTTTCGATGAAAGAGTAAATATTTACTCAGACCCAACTCACCCTGAAGTACCTGTATCCCCTTGGACTGGAGATGGCCTTCCACGCAAGAAAATGACTTGGATAGAAAATGGAGTGGTGAAAAATATGGTCTATTCTCGCTATTGGGCTGAGAAAAACGGTGTAGAACCAATTCCATCGCCAGGAGCAATAATTATGGAAGGTGGAAATGATAGCCTTGCAGACTTGATTCGCTCTACAGAAAGAGGCGTTTTGGTTACTCGTTTTTGGTATATTAGATCAGTCGATCCTCAAACGCTACTCGTTACCGGACTTACTCGTGACGGTACTTTCTTTATCGAAAACGGGCAAATCAAATTCCCGGTAAAGAACTTCCGCTTCAACGAAAGCCCAATAGTGATGCTTAACAATATAGAAGCAATGGGTCGCCCTGAGCGGGTGGGTGGTAGTATGATTCCTCCAATGAAAATTCGAGATTTCACCTTTACCAGTTTGTCTGACGCAGTATAATATCACCTCCCGCTTCGATTTACTCGAAGGGTAAATATTAGGAAAGCACCTTTTTTCGAGAACATTATTCACACATTATTGAATAATCGGAAAAGGTGCCTTCCATTTTTTTGGCAAGTCAAATTTTGCTCAATTTCAGATGCGTAAATTCTTTTTCACCAGACTAAAATACAACTCAGGCAATTGGGATACCGACCAACGGATGCCTTCCAATTTGCTCAATTCTTTGGTGGAGTATACGACCATTCCTATTGATGAAACAGAGCGAGTAATCCCGCTTAGCAGTACTGAGATTTTCAGTAGTCCGTTTTGTTATATCAGTGGGCATAAGTTGGTGGAATTTTCGACGGAAGAAAGGCAGAATTTTAAAAGCTATGTTGAAAATGGCGGTTTCGTATTTGCCGATGACTGCAACCACGATATTGATGGGCTTTTTGCCAAGTCATTTGAGCAGGAAATGGAGCGAACTTTTGGGAAAGACAAGCTTCAAAAAATTCCGAATGACCATGAGATTTACAATTGCTTTTTCAAATTTGAAGATGGCCCACCAACCACCTCTTTCGAGCTGAATGGCTGGGGAGATGATATCGTGCATGATTATTTGAAAGCGATCATCATCAATGGTAGAATTGGCGTGCTGTATAGCAATAAAGACTATGGCTGTGAATGGGATTATGATTTTAGAAATAAGAGATTTTTGGCTAGAGACAATACGCGATTTGGCGTGAACATCGTCGTATATGCATTAACTGTATAATATTGGAAACACAAGAATTAAGTATTACCAAAGATTTGGTAGCAAAACTACCCAAACTCAAAACCGAGATTGCCAAAGTAATCGTAGGGCAGGAGGAAGTGGTAGAAGAGATTTTGATCAGCCTAATGGCGGGAGGACATTGTTTGCTCGAAGGCGTGCCTGGCTTAGCCAAAACATTGATGGTGAAAACGATGGCTTCTGCTTTGGATTTGAAATTTAACAGAATCCAATTTACACCTGATCTAATGCCAGGTGATATACTCGGCACGGAAATGCTAGAAGAAGATGCCGAAACAGGCAGGAAGTTTTTCGATTTCAAACAAGGGCCTATTTTCGCCAATATCGTTTTGGCTGATGAGATCAACCGAACTCCACCGAAAACGCAATCGGCATTGCTTGAAGCGATGCAAGAATATAGCGTAACCTATGCGGGCAAAAACTATCCGCTCGCCAAGCCATTCTTGATTATTGCCACTCAAAATCCCATTGAGCAATCAGGAACGTATCCGCTTCCAGAAGCTCAGTTGGATAGATTTTTACTTTATATAAAGCTGGCTTACCCAAGCGATTCGGAAGAATTGGAAGTACTAAAAAGAACCACAGGCGAGCAAAAAGTCAAAATAGAAAACGTAATAAATGGCGCTGAAATAGAGCTCCTCCAAAAGCTCACCCGCCAAGTGCATATTAGCGATGAATTGCTCACGATGATCAATAAATTGGTGCGTGAGACAAGACCACAAAGCACTAAAATTGAGTTTGTGAAACAATGGGCAGAATGGGGTGCTGGGCCAAGAGCTGGGCAAGCATTAGTACTTTGCGCAAAGGCCAGAGCCATATTGCATGAGCGATATTCTGTAACGCCAGAGGATGTTAAAACCTTGGCTTTCCCGGTGCTGCGTCATCGTATTGCGCTCAACTTCAAAGCAGAAGCGGAAGGGATAAGCACAGATGATGTAATCGCAAATCTTATCAAAAGCATTTAGAAGCCATGAAAGTCGGCAATCTCGATTTGGTACGCTTGCACAATTTGCAGCTCGTTGGCAAAAAGATCAGCGATATGTTGCAATTGGGTATGCATCCAAGTATCCGTGCGGGTATGGGTACAGAGTTCGAGCAATACCGACACTACCAAGCAGGTGATGATCCTCGCCGTATCGATTGGAAAAGATTGGCTCGCACTGGTAAATATATGGTGCAAGAATCTGCCATTGAGAGTCATCAGCGTTTCCGCTTTATGCTAGATTTGTCAGGCTCCATGAATTATGAAGAGGGCGGATTTACTCGCTTGGATTATGCCAAAATGCTTATTGCGTCATTGGCCAATATGGCTTATCGACAAGGAGATGAACTCTCACTTTTCGGGTTGAAAAATGGGCAAATAGAAGTGCTCACAGAACCCGGCAAACAGGCTTTTCGGATGGCGCTTTATCAATTGGAAAAAGCCGAAGCGGGAGGTAAATGGATTGCACCGGAAGAGGGCTATTTTTCCTTAATCAATAAGCAAAAAGAAATACTTGTACTTGTATCCGACTTGTTGCAAGTAAATGAAGAGTGGCTCCAAACCATTAAGTCTCTGATCAGTCCACGTAGAGAAATCATTATTGTGCAGCTTCTAGGAGAGCAGGAACTTGACTTTTCTATACAAGGATTTTATCGATTTCAGGATTTGGAATCGGGGAAGCACGTAGAATTGAATGCAAGCTCCGTAAGAGCAGATTATCTAAAAGCAATGAGAGCTTATTTGGATATGCTGGACGATAAATTGCGTTTTCCAAACCTCACTTATTTGCGCATTTCTTTGCAAACACCCATTGCAGAGGCCGTTCGAGATTGTGTGCTTAAACATCAGCAATCATGAGCTTTTTCAATTCGGCTTGGCTATGGGCTGCTACGGCAATTGCAATTCCGATAGCCATCCATTTGTGGAATGCCCGCAAAGGCAAACCAATGCCTTGGGCAACGATTCAGTTTTTGCAGGAAAAGGAAAATCAAACCTCCCGCGGTTTTCAGCTCGATCATATTTTGCTCTTGGTTTTGCGATGCCTTATCTTAATTATCATCGCCTTTTTGCTAGCAGAACCTATTCAAAATGCCATTTATACTGATAATTCTATTAGCAAAATTCATCTTGTAGCACCTTCTCAAAATGTGGTAGAAGATTTTCGATTTGAGCTGAGTCAAGCGTTTGAGCAAAGTGATGAAGTCTATTGGCTCAACTCTTCAACTGAGGAATTAACAAGCCTTGAGAACCTGCCCGTATCCGAAAATCAAAAGCTCGATTTGCAAAAACATATCGATGCTTTTAGCGATCCGAATGTTGAATTACATTTCTATTTGGAGAATGATGTTAATAAGCTGTCTGCCAAAAATTATTTTATTCCAAATCAGTTTCAGTTGCATTTAAGTGAAAACCTAGGAGCCAATATGGGTATTCCTGCCATTCAGTTTGCAGATAATGCTTTGCTAGTTTCTGAGGATGAATTGCTGCAAACAATAGCTAATTCAAGCCTGCCATCTAATGCCAAAATCATTCATCAAGGCCCTATTTTTCTTGTGTTTGAGGCCGTATCTGCTCAAGAAGAGAACTTATTAAAAACGGCTATTGGAGCCATTGAGGAGGTTTGTTCGATGGAATTTGTATTCGAAGCGGATAGGAATCCTGATTTGATTTTTACTAAGTCTTTGCCTGAAGAACTGAATGAAGACATAAGTTATGTCCTTATTAATAGCGAAGAACTGATTTTGAATAAGAATTTATTTCCATTGGAGATAGAAGAAAATCAACGGTTTGAAGCGGGGCAATTGCCGGAGGAAATTCTAGAGATTATTATTGAACATTTTGATATAGATTGGCGGCCTGTGAAGACAAGTCAACAGCAATTTGCTGGTTTTTTCGCGCCGATTGAAAACGCCGATGAAAACCGAAAAAAACCAGAATGGCCCATTCTTTTGTTATTGCTTTGCGTTGGTGCAGAAAGAATAGTAGCATTGAATAGAAACAGGTGAATACGCTCCGCAAAACCATATCGAATATCCAAAATCAGTTGATGATTAACGCTTTGCTGAAGTCCTTTTTGGCAGCGATAATTGTCGGGCTTTTGCTATTTGCATTTGGGCTTGCTGCAATATTTAGTTTGCTTTTGGCTCTTATAGTTGGTTTGGGTGTTGCATTTCGTTTTAGGGTATTTCACTCCAATCAGCAAAAGGTCTTAGCAATTGTACACCAAGATGTGCCTGATTTGGAATATAGTTCGGCTTTGCTGTATAAGCCACAGCTGAACCTTGCCGAGCAATTGCAAATGGAGCGCTTAGGAAATCGTATTTCTCAAATTCAGTTTCCAAATTATGCTTTTCAGCAATTGATGCCTTTTGTGATAGGCTTGCTTGTTTCGGTGAGTTTTTATGCATTGGCAGATTATATTTTACCCGCCAATAATCTTGGAATTTCTACTCAGCGAATTGCCCCGATAGTTGATAACGAGCCCAAGAATTATTTGCCGCAATTTCAACATGCGACAGTCACCGTTTCACCTCCCGCCTATACTGGCTTGGTGGAGGAGGAAAGGCAAGATTTGAATGTGAGGGCAATTGTAAATAGTGAGTTAAGCTGGGAAGTTTCATTTTCGAATGCGGATTCCCTTTCTGTTTTCTTGGTAAATAATAAGAACCAAAAAATTGCTTTCCAGAAAAAGGGCGATGTGTATAGGCGGGAGGATAACGTAATTTCTAGCGGGCTTTACAATATCCGAGCGTTCCATGCAGACTCATTAATCTACAGTTCCGATCAATACAGAATTGAGGCCATTCCGGATTTAGCGCCTAAGATCGAGCCGAGTTCTAAGGAGCTATTTTCGAACTATACTGAAAAGGATGGCGCAGAATATAGTGTGAAAGCGCAAGTTTCAGATGATTTTCTGGTAAGTGAAGTTTATTTAGTAGCAACTTTGGCGCGTGGTTCTGGTGAGAATGTGCGTTTTCGCGAGACAAGATTGTCATTTGATCGAAAGAATTTCCAGTCTGCCCAAATGGAGAAAAAGCTTGATTTGAAATCGATGGATTTCAACAAAGGGGATGAGTTGTACTATTTTTGGGTGGCGGTAGATAATCAAAGACCAGAGCCAAATATATCGCGATCAGATACCTACTTCCTTATTTACAAAGACTCTACAGAACTAGCAGAAGCGGAATTGGCCACAATGGCCATAAATGTATTGCCTGATTATTTCCGCAGCCAAAGGCAAATTATCATCGATACAGAGAAATTGATTGCTGATAAAGAGTCGCTCGAAAAGCAGGAATTCAATTCCACTTCCAACGAGATTGGTTACGACCAAAAAGTACTACGACTCCGCTATGGCCAATATTTGGGAGAAGAGTTTGAAAGTACGGCTGGAAATGGTGAACCAATACCGGAAGGAGCTTCGCTTGAAGCTTTATTGTCAGGATTTGTGCACGACCATGATGGTGGAGAGAAAGAAGATAATCATACTGGAGAACAAGAGGAAGGTAATGCGATTGAAGAATTGCACGACCATGGAGGATTGGAAACAGGTGAGGAGGAAGATCCCATGGCAGCACTTATGTCCAGCTATTTGCACGACCATGATTCGGGTGAGAAAAATACCTACTTTGAGCAATCTACCAGAAGTCTACTGAAAATGGCTCTGGAAGAAATGTGGCAGTCAGAATTGCACATGCGATTGTATCATCCCGAAGATGCTTTGCCATATCAGCAGAGAGCACTTGAATATTTGAAAACGGCTCAACAGCGAGCAAGAGTTTATGTAAAGCGGATTGGTTATGATCCACCTCCCATCAAAGAAGATGAAAAACGCCTTACTGGCAAGCTGGAGGATATAAATAAGGAATTTGATAAGAATTTGAGCTTTGAGCCTGCGCTATTCCAAACACGATTAGCGCAAGTAAACGGCTTGCTTGAAAAGGAAAATTTAAATCGAGCGGAGTTGAACACATTCCAGGAGTTGGGCTTACTTTGGAGCGAATGGATGCTGCAATCGGAGCTCGATGATTGGAAATATCTTAGTAGCATTCAGAAAATCGCCACCAATGAGGCATTGACACAAACTGAAAAGTTGATGTTGAAAAAGAGGATTTCATCGCTTTTGCTAAATCCAAGCGGCTTAGATGGATCATTTATCACCAATCAGAAACTGGAAGAAGCCTTCCGTAAGCGATTAAAAGATGGGATTTGATTGGGCGTATTCCATAGCACTAGCTTGGATAATTGGCAGCATTTTGCTCTTATTACTGTTTTGGCAGTTCTATTTTATCTTCAAGGATGATCGGCTTTCCTCCCGCCGAAAATCGCTTAGAGCATTGCTAAATTTGCTGTTTATCAGCGCCCTCGCTGGCTTTATTCTTCAGCCTACCTTCCCTATTTCGGAGCGGAATTTTACGATCATTGCTTATAGCGATGAGGTGAAAAATGAGCATTTGGATAGCTTGAAAAATGAAAGAGATATAAGACGAGCTATACCGATTGACAGGTTGGCAAAGGAGGATTTGAAAGTAGTCGCTTTTGGTAATCAATGGACTAAAGAGCAATTAAGTACTTTGAGGTTGCGGGAGGTAGAATGGGTGCCTCTGGATCAAAAGGATGCTTTGCAGAATTTGAAATGGAAGGCAATTCTGTACCAAGGAGAAAAGCAGAAAATTGAGACAGAAATATTAGCTACGAGCGCAGGTATTTTGCCACTAATGGATGGTGAACTGCTCATTGATTCCATTACTTTAGTCCCAGGTTTCAATACGATAGAATTAGAAGTGCCCATAAAGACATTGGGTAGAAATAGCTGGAATTTGATTGACTACAATTCAGACACATTAGAAATCAATTTTTACAGCATAGAAAGACCTCCCGCATCTTATCTGATGCTTCAATCTTTCCCAACAACTGAGTTTAGAGTATTGGCTCAATGGCTAGGAAAGCAGCATAGCAAAGTAGAAATCATTACTCAGACGTCTGCTGATGCAAGTGTAGGGGTTTCTATAAATCAGTCTGATAGCAGTGATATCCTGATTGCTGATCCTAGTTTTGTAAGTGATGCCAGAGTCAGGGAAATCTTACAAAAGGGAGGGACTGTGTTTTTTCCTATTACCCAGCCTGAAGTGGAGATTTCGAAAATAAACCAGCAATTGGAAACGGATTTCACCATACAGAAACTGAGTGATGAGGAGAAAGTAAAGATTAGCAATAATATTGATGCACTGCCATTTTCCTTTGGAGATAAGGCAAGTCAAAAGCAGATTTTAGATAATAAAGTAGCCTTGGAAAACATTGGAACGGGAAAGGTGATGCTAAGCCTTTTGTGGGATACTTACCCAATCCAGTTTGCAGGAGACAGCATTCTCTATCATGAGCTTTGGACTGAACTAAGCAATGAGATGCTGCCTGCAGCAGATATAAATTGGCAAATAGCTGCACCCCTTATTCAAGATTTTCCAGAGAAGCTAGCAGTAAATACTAAAACCGAATTGTCGCAAATCATCCCGCAGAATGAGGATTCTGTTTATTTTCAAGCTTCCGCTGTAAATTCATTTAATTATTCTTCTGAATTTAATTTCCCTTACAATGGTTGGCAAACCTTTGCCGATAGTTTGGAAGTATATGTTTATTCTCAGGATGAGCTGCCTTTGCAATCTGGCCGCAAACAGATGATAAACTTTATAAAAGTTCATCATCAGGAACCTATCAATACCCAATTATCCAAAAAGCTCCCAAAGGGAGTTTGGCTAGGTATTTTGCTGATTTTAGCGATGCTTTTGTGGATTGAGCCGAAGGTTTGATTTGGTTTTTTTAGCCTATTTAAAATCAATTTCAGAATATAAACGTAAGAATATCCATACTTTTTGTTTTAAAGCATTTGGTAATATGTATTTATTAGCATAATTGAATAAAATTATCAAGAATTATGTATTTACCAACTCGAATTAAATATTATATGAGGTATTTAGAATTCTCAATTATACTACTAGCCTTTGCAATTTTCACAATTTCTTGTGGTGAAAAGGAAAAAAGCAAAATAGTAGAAGAAACATCGATGGAATCAGAAGTGCCAGAACAGATTATAATCGAATTGGATGAGTTTTCAAAAGCAAAAAATAGCATAACTGGCTTTAGCTACATTGATAATTATTACTATTTTTATAATGACTTCAATCAGTCTCTTTATTTCTATTCTCTCGACAAAGACATTAACACTCCTGAAAAGATTGTAAAAGTACCCTTAGATGAATCGATAAACTTCAGATCGGTAAGTGAAGTTTACATCCACTCAATGGATTCGATATTTATTTTTAGTAATTATGGATATGAAGGCAGTATCTCGGATGTGTTTATAATCAATGATAAAAGTGAAGTCTTGGGAACTTTTGATTTATTAAATGGGCATAATAAAGATCCAAATAAATTTAGTAAAACTCACGCAGTTAATGGTAGCACCATGTTTTATCATGAAGGTAAAGTAATCCTTCCAGTAGCGATTAATGCCCATACAGATGTAAGCAAGTATAAGCCTTTATTTATTTATGATTTAGCAGAACGAAAAGGAGATTACTATGGAGAGTATCCGGCATCTTTTGAACTAAAAAAATATAGTAACGAAACGTATAAACTCTATACAAGTCTTATCCCTGAATTGGGGAAAGTCTATTTTTCTTTCCCTTATGAATCAAATCTTTATTCATTTGATCTTTCAGATTATACTTGGGATGAAATTCATTTTGAATCTGATTTAGTGGCTCAACCTACTGCCTTCGAAGGTGGTGAAGGCATAGATCATACTTATTATTATCTTACTAACTCTTGGTATAACGGTCTTTACTTTGACAAAGCAAGTAATTCCTTATTGCGGCTAGCTCAAATTGGGCAACGCTATGGTAGAAATGATCCACCTCCTGTATGGCCAAATGAGACAAATTATAATAGCTTAAATGGAGATAAAATTTATTACCAAGCGTTTGAAATTGATCTAGAGAGAGGGGATTATTCAGTTATTTCTGATATGAATTTATATTTTGCCAAATTTTTCCATCCAAAATATGGTCCATATCGGATTTCAGAAATTAATGAAGAGTTGGGTCTTGATCCTGAGGATTATGTGGTGTTTACCCCGATGATGGAAAATTAGCTTTAAAGTTTATAAAGGATATGCTGAAAATTGAATTGCTTCCAGATTTATCTGGAGGAAGTCAATTGTGCATTTTTTGGCTTTAGCCTAAAGTCCGGCTATTTATGTTGATAATATGGCAATGAATAGTTTCATCATTATTTGGCTAAAGCCGGTTTCAGCTTTACATTGAGAATGGGCTAAAGCCGCATTCCTATTCAATTTGGTTTCATTCATGTAGGGACAGGTCGCGACCTGTCCCTACATGAATATGCGGAATCGCTATGGTTACATTGAAACTGGATTGTTTTATTGGCGTGGTAGAGGAAATTATACAATCCGTGAAATTTGGAAATCTGTATAATCCCTGCCTGCGGTAGGCAGGTTTGATTCAGACAAACACGTGAGAATGATTTGTTCTCAATATACCTTGAATTACAAATCCTATTTATCAGCTGCTTGACATTGCAAATGTCCAACAGCTAGTAGTTTACACCATCACTAGCAAAAATAAAATCTTCAAAAAACATCATTCCCCAACCTCAAAGCTCTACCCATTGGCCTGCTTTTCAGATTTAGGCTAGCCTTAATATCCATGGCGATTTCCTTTTCTTCTTTGCGATTGGTGTCGTCTATATATATCGCAGTATTCTCGTGAATCAAGTCACGAATTTGCAAGAAGAACCCATAGCGAATGTAGGATTTTGCTTTGTCCGATGGGCCATCTACGATTATTAGATCTGCTTGCTTCACTCCCGCCAATGCCAGTTTTACAAGCTTAGGATCATACCATTCTTTGCAGCCTTTAAAGCCATTTTCTAGTTTATCTAATGGAGTATATTGGAAATGAATACGAGGATCTGTAGCTGCCAAGGGCATTTTGTCCAATAGCATTTGATGCCATGCCTTTTGATTTTCGAAGGAGTATAATTTACAATTGAGGTTTTCTTGCAATATGAAATTAGCAATAATACTTGTGGACCAACCGCTGCCAAACTCGATAATTACTTGAGGCTTACGAATCGTAATATCATTGAGAATTTGCTGTACAACATAAGGTTTCAAGGAGTAATTGGTATAAGGCATATAGCCCAAATTCTCATATTTTCGGATCATCTCGTATGCCAGCAAATCTGCAGGATGTGTTTCTGGCAGTAGGAGTGTATTTCTAAGGGTGGATTTTATTTTGGAGAACATTCAATGAAATTTAAGAGTATTTGATTTCAAATGGAATTGCCATTTTGCTTTGATCAGGCGGAATGGATTTGCCATTGCCAAATGGATTGCCAGCTGATATGTTTATTCGCATTGCTTGCGGGATCCAATCACATATTTCGCCAAAATTACTCAAATGAAAGCTGATATAATATTGACCTTCTGTGAGCGGGTTGCGTTCTATTTTGAACTGTAGCCGATCTGCTCCCAGCGGACTTTCTCCATAAATACTACTACTAAGCCAAATCAATCGCTGTCCTACTGCGCTATCTATTCTTATATCTACTCTAGGTTTAGAGCTGCTGATTGGATTGTCCAGCCAAATATCAATCACTATTTCCTCTCCACAGCTCAAAGGCAATGGCTCTTTTTTGCCATTACTAATCTCAATTTTCTTGAATTTGATGCTGCCAGTCCCTTTTCTATTCGGGTGATTTTCTAATGTGCTTTCCTCGGAATACGAGTTCGCAACATATCGACTGATTACTTCATCAGTATTTCCTTGGCTTATTAATCGGCCATTTTCCAGCAATATAGTTTGCTTGCACAAATGCTGCACGGCCGACATATCATGACTTACAAAAAGAATCGTTTTGCCCGAATTGGCGATATTGTCCATTTGCCCAAGGCATTTTCGCTGAAAGTCAAGGTCGCCGACTGCCAGCACTTCATCCACGAATAGAATATCAGTATTCAGAAATGCGGCAATCGAAAAGCCCAATCGCACTTTCATTCCTGATGAATAGAATTTCACAGGTGTATCTATATAATGTGTGATTCCGCTAAAGTCGATGATCTCATCTAATTGCCTTTCAACCTCCCGCTTTTTCATGCCGAGTAGGGTGCCATTCATATAGATATTTTCTCTGCCGGTAAGTTCAGGGTGAAAGCCCGTCCCAATCTCCAAAAGCGACGAAGTCTTTCCATATAATTCCACCTCTCCATTTGTTGGCGGCGTAATCCTGCTCAATATTTTCAGCAAAGTGCTTTTCCCGGATCCATTCTTACCGATTATACCCAGCACTTCACCTTTTTTCACGTCAAAACTTACCTCTCGCAATGCCCAATGAATATCCGCGGACGGGCTTTCGACATTGGAAATCCCTCGAATTCTGCGAAAATTATCTAGTGGATTTCGTAAAGTGTCGATTAGCTGTCCAGCCAAAGTAGGAGGGAAATTCTGCGCGCTTCCAATGCGATAGGCTTTGGATAAATTTTCGACGATAATGGCTTTCTCGTGTTTCATTAGGCTAGGTCGGCAAAATTTCGTTCGGCACGGTGAAAATACAAGAGACCAAATACGAATAAACCCGATGCAGTAAATACACCCGGTATTACCAAATGCCACTGCACAGGACTATGAAAAAAGGCAGCTCGAAAACCCTCAATTATGCCAACCAATGGATTGAAAGCATAAAGCGGGAGGATGGCCTCAGGCACAATACTGGTGGAATAGACAATTGGACTAGCGAAAAATAATAGCTGAATAAGAAATGGCAGCGCGTATTTGACATCCCGAAATTGGATAGCCAATGCGGCGAAGAAAAATGCGAGACCAAATGCAGCAATGCATAACAGGAAAATCATCGGGATAAAAAACAGCCAATCCACGTCAGGAAAAATGCCTACAAATAAGGTGGAGAATATGAGGATTAGAATGCCAAT
This sequence comes from Peijinzhouia sedimentorum, assembly GCF_049340005.1. Classification (NCBI taxonomy): domain Bacteria; kingdom Pseudomonadati; phylum Bacteroidota; class Cytophagia; order Cytophagales; family Peijinzhouiaceae; genus Peijinzhouia; species Peijinzhouia sedimentorum. The sequence continues at coordinate 11,419 of NZ_JBMPIY010000004.1, read as the reverse complement.
AATAAACTCCCAACCTTTTGCCAGACCCGCAGAAATCGGGAGGATAATTCTGGGAAAATAGACTTTGGACAGCATGGGCGCTTGCTGAACCAAACTTTGGCTGCCCTCCGTAAGTATGGCGGAGAAAAAGCTCCACGGCACAATAGCCGCTAAGGTGAATAGCGCATAAGGTCTACCTTCGCTGTCGAGCTGAGCAAATTTGCCAAATACTAAAGTGAAAATACCCATGTACAAAAGCGGCTGCAAAATCGCCCAGCCAGTACCCAATATGCTTTGGGCATACTTTGCCTTTAGGTTTCTGATGGTCAAGAAGTACAGCAGATCTCGATAATCCCATATTTCCTTCCATGGAATCTCAGCCCAGCCTTTTTGCGCTTTTATATGTGTTTTGTTCTGCTCTCCCAAAATACCAATTCTTGATTCGCCTCGAAAATATAGGCTTAATTTAATTCTTTTTAATTTGAAAGAGTTTAATTAGGATTTTCAATCCCGCTAAACTTATTTTTGTCTGTTATGAAGAAGGCATTAATTACAGGTATTACCGGGCAGGACGGCGCCTACCTAGCAGAGTTGCTGCTGGACAAAGGTTATGAAGTTCACGGCATCAAGCGTCGAAGTTCATTATTTAATACCGATCGTATAGATCATCTCTACCAAGATCCGCATGAAAAGGGCATTCGTTTAAAGCTTCATTATGGAGATTTGACGGACTCTACCAATATTATCCGCATTATTCAAGAAGTTCAGCCGGACGAAATTTACAATCTGGGTGCCATGTCGCATGTGAAAGTGAGTTTTGATACGCCGGAATATACTGCTAATGTAGATGGGCTTGGCACTTTGAGAATTTTAGAAGCCGTACGCTTACTTAATATGACCAAGACTTGCCGTATTTATCAAGCTTCAACTTCGGAACTTTACGGCTTGGTACAAGAAGTGCCGCAGAGTGAAACCACGCCATTTTATCCAAGGTCGCCTTATGGTGTGGCTAAAATGTATGGCTTTTGGATCACAGTAAATTATCGTGAAGCTTATGGAATGTATGCAGTAAATGGCATCTTGTTCAACCATGAAAGTCCGATCCGAGGCGAAACTTTCGTTTCTCGTAAGATTACTAGAGCAGCCGCTCGAATCGCTTTGGGGATGCAAGATTGCCTCTATTTAGGCAATTTGGATGCACAGCGTGATTGGGGACATGCCAAGGATTATGTGGAAGCCATGTATTTGATGCTTCAGCAAGATACTCCAGAGGATTATGTAATTGCGACCGGCGTAACTACTAGAGTTCGCGATTTTGTGAAAATGGCTTTTGCTGAATTGCAAATTGAAATTGGCTTCGAAGGAGAGGGAAAAGAAGAAGTTGGAAAAGTAGTAAGCTGCTCTAATCCGGAGTATGCTTTGAAAGCTGGGCAAGTAATTGTAAAAGTAGATCCTACTTACTACAGACCAACTGAAGTTGATTTGCTAATAGGTGACCCCACCAAAGCAAATACTCAACTAGGCTGGAAACCAAAGCATGATTTGGCCTCACTTGTAAAGGACATGGTAGCTTCAGATTTGAATATTTTTCAAAAAGATAAACTTTTGCTGAAAGGCGGACATACTGTACTGAACTACCACGAATAGATGGAAAAAAGCGCAAAAATATACATTGCAGGTCATAGGGGGATGGTTGGTTCTGCCATACATCGCCGACTGAAAACGGATGGATATTCAAACTTTATTACTCGCACGAGCAAGGAATTAGATTTAAGAAATCAACAGGCGGTAGCTGATTTTTTTGCTGCGGAAAAACCTGATTATGTGATTTTGGCTGCGGCAAAGGTGGGTGGAATCCATGCGAATAATACCTACAGAGCAGAGTTTTTGTACGATAATTTGATGATCCAGAATAATGTAATTCATCAGAGTTATGTAAATGGAGTAAAAAAACTGATGTTCCTTGGATCATCTTGTATTTATCCCAAATTAGCACCGCAGCCTTTGCGGGAGGATTATTTGCTTACTGGGCCACTGGAATATACCAATGAGCCGTATGCAATTGCAAAAATTGCGGGTATCAAAATGTGCGAAGCTTATCGTGACCAATACGGCTGTAATTTCATTTCGGTAATGCCGACCAATTTGTATGGGCCAAACGATAATTACGATCTTCAAAATTCTCATGTATTACCTGCTTTGATAAGGAAATTTCACACTGCTAAAATCCGTGGAGAATCCCAAGTACAAGTTTGGGGTTCGGGCAATCCAAAAAGAGAATTCCTTCATGCCGATGATTTGGCAGATGCCTGCGTATTTCTAATGGAGAATTACCATGAAGCAGAATTAGTCAATATCGGAACGGGTGAGGATATCAGCATTCGAGATTTGGCTACACTTATTGGTGAAGTTGTTGGCTTTGAAGGTAAGTTGGTTTTTGATGCGAGCAAACCAGATGGAACGCCAAGAAAATTGATGGATGTAGGCAAACTACATAAACTTGGTTGGAAGCATAAAATTGAATTGAAGGAGGGAATTTCATCTGTATATGCACTCGCCGACAAAACAGACTGGTTATGAAGTTGATCGAAGTAAAGGATAAGAAGACCAAAAAAGAGTTTCTCGAATTTCCCTCCCGCCTTTACCAAGACGATCCATATTATATTCGTCCACTTGATAAGGATATTGAGTCTGTATTCGATAAAGAAAAAAATAAAGTAGCCCGAATGAAATCTGCTGATTTTATCAGATGGATTTTAGTAAATGATAAGGGTGAAACCATTGGGAAAGTAGCGGCTTTTATCAATCCAAAGACTAAAGATAAGAATGATCAGCCTACTGGCGGTTTGGGTTTTTTCGATTGTGTTGACGATCAAGAAGCGGCGAATTTACTTTTTGATGCTTGTAAAAATTGGCTAGCTGAACGTGGATGTGAGGCAATGGACGGCCCAATAAATTTTGGTGAAAGAGATAAGTGGTGGGGGCTATTGGTCGATGGCTTTACGGAGCCCAATTATTGTATGCATTACAACTTCCCGTACTATCGGCAATTGTTCGAGAATTACGGTTTTCAGCTATTTTTCAATCAATATACCTACGCAAGAGCTACCAAGGTAGACCAAGCCACCGATAAGTATAAGGATAGAGCCACAAAAATTCTTGCTGATCCTGATTACGAGTTTCGCTACATTCCGATGAACGAAATGCACAAAGCACCTTATTATTTTCTAGAGGTGTATAATAATGCTTGGGGCGGCCATGCCGGTGTAAAAGAACTAAGCGAAACACAGGCGCTCGCCATGTTCAAGTCTATGAAACCCGTGATTGATCCACGGTTGATATACTTTGGCTTTTATAAAGGCACTCCAGTAAGTTTCTTCATATCTTTGCCCGAACTCAACCAGATTTTCAAACATTTGGATGGCCAATTAGATTGGCTGGGCAAGCTTAAGTTTTTGTATTACAAGAAATTTAAGCCTAGCACGAAGATGCTCAGTTTGGTATTTGGAGTAGTGCCGGGACATCAAGGTAAAGGCGTAGAAAGTGCGATGGTGAGAAAATTTCAGGAAATGATTTTCGAAAGGGGCTTTCCTTATGATACGACAGAGATGAATTGGATTGGAGATTTCAATCCGAAAATGATGCGAGTAGCGGAGCAAATTGGTGGTAAAATATACAAAACACATATTACCTATCGCTATTTATTTGATAGGGGAAAAGAATTTAAACGATATCCTTTCATTGGAAAATAAGTAAATATGAGCTTGATAATTGTAGGTTCAGTGGCCTTTGATGCACTGGAAACGCCATTTGGCAAAGTGGATAAAATAATAGGAGGATCTGGAACATATGGTTCGCTTTCGGCTTCCTTTTTCACTAAAAACATCAAATTAGTAGGAGTAGTTGGCGGCGATTTTCCAAAGACAGAAATTGCGCGATTCGAATCTGTAGGTGTAGATACAACTGGCTTACAAATAAAGGAAAATGAAAAGTCCTTCTTTTGGTCAGGCCGCTATCACAACGATATGAACACCCGCGATACATTGGTTACAGAACTGAATGTGTTGGGAAATTTCGATCCTATTATTCCAGAAGGCTACCAAGGCGCAGAGTATTTAATGCTTGGTAATTTGGCTCCGGCGGTACAGCAATTGGTGATCAAAAGGTTAAAAAACAGACCAAAGCTTATCCTTTTAGATACGATGAATTTCTGGATGGACATTGCAATGGACGATCTGGCTGAGGTACTTCAAATGGTAGATGTGCTTTCAATCAATGATGAAGAAGCAAGACAATTATCAGGAGAGTATTCTTTGGTGAAAGCAGGTAGAAAGATCCTTGAAATGGGTCCAAAAGTTCTAATTATCAAAAAAGGTGAACATGGAGCTTTGTTGATCAATAAGGAGCAGATTTTCTTTGCCCCAGCCTTACCGTTAGAAGAAGTTTTCGATCCTACAGGCGCAGGTGATACATTTGCGGGAGGATTTATCGGCTACCTAGCCAGCACCAATGATACAAGCTTCGAAAATATGAAGCGCGCGATCATTTATGGTTCAGCGATGGCCTCCTTTTGTGTTCAAAAATTTGGGCCTAATCGCCTATTCGAACTAGATCAAAAAGCAGTCGAAAGCCGCGTTCAAGAATTTGTAGATCTTGTACAGTTCGAGATCGAATATTAATTAGCGATTCACTTAAGAATAGCAAAAGCCTGTTTCATTATTTGAAGCAGGCTTTTTTTGGTTTATTTTTAGATAGACAAACCCGCAAGGTTTTCAAAACCTTGCGGGTTTTTTGGCGAACCTTAGGTCGATAGGCTGATTCAGACAAATGCAGAGGATAATCTCCAATGAATTGCTTATCGGATTACAAATCCTATTTATCCGCAGTACGACATTGCAAATGTCGAACAGTTGGTCATACTAATGCGAAAGTCATTATTAAACTCCAATCCACATTTTCATATTAGTAGTATGCTCTTCTGAAATCTGATCCATTTTTTGAATCTCATAATAGGAGCCAAATGAGTCAATTTTTTCTGTCCAAGCAAGTTTTAGATTTCGGTTTCCTCTTAGTACTTCCACAGTTACTTGTTGCTCGCCATTATATTCCGATGGCGCCATATTATTGATGCTTACAAGTACATCCCCCCTCATCAATTCCTCGTAAGCCTGGCTTTCGGTAAAGATTTTTACAATGGAGAGTTTGTCGGCATCCATTTGAGCAACAATACCCAAATGCTGTATCAGTTTTGAGTTATTGTTTAGCTGCTTCAATTGCAAACCAACAAATGGAAGAAGCTCTGTAAGGAAATTTTCTATAGGTTCTGTGCTACCCACAAGCTTTTGAAAGAGTATTGCAGCCTCTTTACCTCCCGCTTTTTCCATTAGCTGTAGAATATCAGCATGGGAATATGGTTTGTTTTGAAGGTAAAAATCCCTCCATAACCATTTCATTACTTCATCTAATGAAAATTGATTTTCACTACTTTTTCTCAGAAACAAATCGATCGTTAAGCTGGCAAGCATGCCTTTGCCATAGATGGAAACCTCTTTTTCCAAGGAAGCTCTATCGTATGCATTTGCCCAAAGGGCGCGGGAGGAGGATTGCAAACTAGCATTATGCCGACCATCGAATTGGAAATATTGAGCCAATCGCAAATTCAATTCGGCTAAGAAAGCATCCAAATCAATCACCCTAGAGCGGACGAGCATCAAATCGCCGTAATAAGTTGTAAATCCTTCCAGCGCATAGCCGGTATCAAAAATCACTGGAGATTGTAAACGATACGGCCATAATTCCCGTGGCCTAATTCGGCACACATTCCAAGCGTGAAACAACTCATGGGAGCTGATGCCCAACAGGCTATTCAAATTCTCCTCTGGACTTTTGCCCTGAGGAAGCGTAATTACCGTGCAATTGGCATGTTCTACTCCATGATAAGGTGTTCGGTCGCTGCAGAAGATTATATAATCGTAATAGCTGAATGGAAATTCGCCGAAAACATTCTTCTGAGCTATAGAAAACTTCTTGAAAAGATTTGCCAAATCTACTTCGGGCAATGGGAGGCTACCGATGGTGATAATTCTAAATGGAATTTCATCAATTTCGAAGGCTAAAGTGGAGGAGTTTGCACTTGCGGTAAAGGGTTCGTCTATCAGCTGGAAATAATTGTCGTATTGCAATGATGCAGAGCGGGAGGGATAAATAGCTTCAATTGGTTTATCGTAGCTTACTTCTACTTTAATGGTTTCACTTTCTCTACCTTCCACCATCATCAGAGAATTTACAAAGTTGAGATAGACCAATTCATCATCGATCCAGCTACCTCCCGCATCCATTCTGCTACAATCATATTGGTAGCTTATTCGAGTGATTCCGTCTAATTCGGGTTGCCATTTGTTCAAATCACATCGTCTCAATGAAATATTCTCCCCTTTAGCATCCGTTGCAGTCAAACAATTAATATTCTTTTCATAGCTTGCATACTGATATCTGCCAGGTCTATAGTAAGGTATAAATATGCAATCAGTCGTTTTGAGGGCAGTTTCGAAGCTTATTGTCACTTCTAGAATTTGGCTAGTTGGCTTGGCAATATGTAGTTGGTAGAAAATCATTCGTTTAGTTTTCGGTAAATAATTTGAAATTTAATTTACTGTAATTAACTTTGCAGCCCGTAATCGAAAAATAATTGATCCGATTACGATCATTGGCTCAAATTTAAAGATATCAAGATATGAAAAGGACCTTTCAACCCTCAAATAGGAAAAGAAGAAATAAGCATGGCTTCCGTGAGAGAATGGCCAGTGCCAATGGTCGTAGAGTATTAGCTAGTCGTCGTGCCAAAGGCAGACACAAGCTTACTGTTTCTTCCAATCGTCGTCATAAGCAATAATTTTGTTAGATTAGGGCTGTGACTACGTTCAAGCCTTATTCTTTCTCCAAAGCGGAGAGATTACATAGCAAAAAGCTTATTAAGGAACTTTTTGAAAAAGGTTCCTCTTTTTTTTTGTATCCCTACAAGATCCTCATTTTAGAGATTCCTAAGGTAGATGAACAGCAGCCTGAAGCTCAGGTTATGTTCACTGTTTCGAAGCGAAGTTTCAAGAGGGCAGTCGATCGCAACAGAATTAAACGTCTGTTGCGGGAGGTATATCGCCTTCAAAAACCCAAATTATCCACTCATAGCCAAGATGTTCAGTTTCTGATAGCAATTCTTTATATTGCTAAAAAAGAGCATCCAATTTCTTTCCTTCAAGAGAAATTTATTGAAGCTTTTAAGCGTTTGAACAAAGAACGCAGGTAAAGATTATTTATAGTCTACATCATGCGTTTTTGATTTAACATTATTTCAATGAGAGCTACGACAAAGAAGATTGCGGCAGGATTACTAATAAGCACTGGTATATTATATTTCTCGTTCAGCGACCCAGGAGAGAAGTATTTCCAAATAGCCAAAAACCTTGACATATTCGCCACTTTATATAAAGAGGTAAACCAGTTTTACGTGGACGATGTGAATCCAAGTAAACTGATGAATATCGGAATCAATTCGATGTTGATGTCTTTGGATCCTTATACCAATTATTATCCTGAGGAAGAGATAGAGGACTATCGCACGATGACTACCAATGAGTATGCAGGTGTGGGAATGCTTGTAGGTACACACGATGATAAAAATATTGTGATAATGCCACATAAAGGATTTTCTGCAGCTTCAGCGGGCATTCGTATTGGCGACGAAATATTGTCGGTGAACGATATAGATGTGAAAGGCAAAAGCAATGACGAGATTAGTCAGTTGCTAAAAGGCCAAGTAAATTCAGATGTGAAAATTACGGTAAAGCGCTTTGGTGAAAATGCTCCATTAGATTTCATGCTCAAGCGAGAAAAGGTTACCATTCCAAATGTACCTTTTTATGGAATGGTGAATCAGGAAGTTGCTTACATCAAGTTGAGTGATTTTACAACCAATGCATCTAAGGAAGTGAAAGACGCACTCATCGAACTGAAGGAGAAGGGTGCGAAGAAACTAATACTGGATTTGCGAGATAATCCAGGTGGCTTATTAAGTGAAGCGGTTAATATTTCCAATTTGTTTCTGCCTAAAGGTGCTGAGATTGTGAGTACCAAAGGAAAAATTGATGATTGGAATAAGACCTATTATGGTTTAAATCAACCAGTAGATTTAGATATCCCAATTGCAGTATTGACTTCTGGGAGAAGTGCTTCTGCTTCCGAAATTGTTGCGGGTGCTATTCAGGATTATGATAGAGGCATACTAGTAGGCCAGAAAACTTTTGGAAAAGGCTTAGTTCAAGCGACAAGACCCCTTTCCTACAATTCTCAATTGAAGATTACTACAGCTAAATATTATATCCCAAGCGGCAGATGCATTCAAGCGATAGATTACGCAAATAATCAGGCGGTAAAATTACCTGATTCGTTGAAAGTGGCATTTACCACCCAAAATGGTCGAATTGTTTATGATGGTGCAGGAATTGACCCTGATGTACCTGTAATCCAAGAGGAGATTCCGTCTATAATTCTGGGTTTGGATCAGCAAAACATGATTTTCGATTTCGCTACGGAATATCAAAAGAACTTGCCAGCCATTACTTCTCCAGAAGATTTTGAAGTTACGGATGAAATCTACAATGCTTTTATTGATTGGCTCAACGATAAGGATTTTGACTATACCACCCGTATGGAATCCTCCATCAAAGTATTAGAGGATATAGCAAAAGAGGAACAATATTACTCAGGAGTAAAAGGCGAATTGGATCAACTGGCTAAAAAGGTAATGCATAACAAAGATCAAGATTTACAAACCTTCAAGCCTGATATTAAGAAAATGTTGAAAGTAGAATTAGTGTCTCGTCAATTTTTTAAGGAAGGGCAAATTCGTGCATCGTTTCAAGAAGATGAAGATGTGCAAATGGCATTGAACGTACTCAAGGAAACCTCCCGCTATAATTCCATCCTTAAGCATCAATAATGATTGATATTCTTTGGCTGCTTGCGATAGGCTTAGCAGCTGGCTTACTATCCGGGTTGCTCGGTGTAGGAGGAGGAATTATTTTCATTTCCATCTTACCAGAGATATTTTTTTCTATGGGGATAAAAGAAGAGTTCATGAGTTCTTTAATTATTGCCAATTCCATGGCTGCCATCCTAGCAGCTTCACTTGTAGGCACTATTACTTTGAAAAGAAGCGGGAGATTTTTCCCAAAAGAGATATTGTTGGTTGGTTTGCCAGCATTATTTGCTTCGGTATTCCTTCAATATGTATATGTAAATACCAGCTACTACTCCGTAGATTTTTTCAATGCACTCATATTTGTGATTTTATTATTTGCTTTATGGCAACAGATAAGCTCACAATTTCAGTCGAAGGAACTTGATGGAGCAGAGAATCTCAAAAACAGTCAATATGTATCGTCTGGTATTGTTACAGGAACAGCATCAGCATTGTCTGGATTAGGAGGTGCAGTGGTTTTAATTCCATTGCTCAATAATTACTTTAAGCTACCAATAAAAAAAGCGAATAGCATTTCACTAGGAGTGATCTTGGTGATTTCATTTGCGCTGACTATTCCCAATATGTTCTTCTACAGTTTCGAAGATGCTGCAATTTCAGCAAACGATAAACTGGGCTTGATAATTTTGCCAGTAATGATTCCGATGACTTTTGGATTATTAGTTGGCGCTCCATTGGGTGTGAAGCTTTCGAATAAATTACCATCAAAATTGATAAGCCGAATATTTATTGGATTTTTGTTTATCGTTTTGTCCAAAATCGTTTTCGATTATCTGTTTATATAATGAGTATAATCCTTGCTTTAGAAACGTCCACTCCGGTTTGTTCTGTTGCTCTTTTCAAAAATGAAGAGTTGCTGAGCTATAGTGAATTGAGAGTTGAGAAATCCCAATCGAGTAATTTAACATTGATGATCAAGCACTGTCTTGAATATGCTGGTGTAGCTTTTGATGAATTAGACGCTGTGGCTGTATCAAAAGGTCCAGGTTCTTATACGGGATTGCGGATTGGTGTTTCCACAGCAAAAGGAATTTGTATAGGGAGTAATTGCAAATTGATCGGAATCAACTCTCTTGAGGGAATGTTGCATTCAGCGGTTAAGTATAAGAGCAACTTTCAGTACTACGTCCCAATGATTGATGCGCGCCGTATGGAAGTCTATTGCTTAGTAGGAGAAGCGGGAGGGTCTGTGATTTCAGATACAAAACCTGAGATTATAGATGAATCAAGTTTTATGGAACTAGGAGATTCGACTGTGGTGTTTTTTGGTGACGGAGCCGAGAAGCTTCAGGAGGTCTTTAAGGGTAAGAGCAATTTTCATATTTGGGAGGGTTTCAGACCTGATGCCAAAAGTATTGGCGTGTTGGCAAATGAAAAATTCAAGAACCAAGAGTTTGAAGATGTGGCATACTTTGAGCCCTTTTATCTAAAAGCCTATAAAACCACACAGCCTAAAAAATTATTTTAGAAATGAGTGAAATAGAAATTATCAATAGAGTAGCAAGCAGTCCATTAAAAACAATTGACCTCTCTGAATATCTCAAGAATGAGCCAACGGCTGAGTTTGATATTAAGAAGGCATTGTTTCAAGAATTGATTTTAAGGGAAAAGGATTTCCGTCAATACTTAAAGGATTATGATTGGTCTGTTTATAAAGGCAGCTGGGTGAGGGTTCATTGTTCTGCTGATGCCATTGTGCCGATGTGGGCTTTCATGCTTGTGAGCATCTATCTTAGTCCAGTGGCGAAGGGCTTCACCTTTGGTTCGGATGCAGATTTGCAAAAATTGATAATTACAGATATTCTAAAAAAGCTTTCAAAGGAATTCGAAAATGCAAAAGTTGTGATAAAAGGTTGCTCGAGTTTGCTCGCTCCAGAATTCGCTTATTTGGAGGCGACCAAGTATTTTCAACCCGTAGTTTCTAGTTTAATGTATGGTGAGCCATGCAGCACCGTGCCTATTTACAAAGCGCCCAAAAAATAATATTCAGGCTTTCAGGTAGATGGCCTTTTTAAGCAAAATAACTTCAACTATTTATTGGAAAACCTTTGCAGGTAAAAAATGACCTGTTACCTTTGTCCTCCCATCAGGCGGATGGCGGATAGAAAAGGTGAAGATTGCGGAGTTGGTTGAGTGGTGTAATTTTTTTCTTTCTTTTTTTTGCGATTTCATTTGGATTAAGAGAAAGTTTTTTCTTACCTTTGCATCCGCTTTTGGAAGGAAGGTGGGAGGAAAGGATCGGAGCGGAGGAGTTGCTCGGGAAACGAGTGACGAGTAATCGAGAGAAATCGGCAACAATCATAGGGATATGATCATTTAGTACAATCGGAAGGGTTGTGCTGAAAAGTTCTTTGAAAAGATGGATAGGATAAACAGCAAACCGTTTTAAGGACTCGTTAGAGA